>JBILCU010000001.1:0-297986 GCA_044352985.1 Bacteroidia bacterium | reverse complement strand
GTTCAGTATGCGCAGGCGTTTACCAATTAACCATAACCGACACCGATGGTTGTAATGAAACAGTAAACTTTGCGATAAGCAATGCTCAAGGCATTAGCGGAGAAGTAATCACTACCACCAATGAAACCTGTTTTGAGTCTTGCGATGGAACAGCAAGCGTAACGCCAATAGGAGGTACGCCAAATTATACTTATCTGTGGCCACACAACAATGCCATCACAAACAGTTTAAATAACCTTTGCGCAGGAACTTACTTTATACAAATGACCGATGCCAATCATTGTACCCGTAGCACACAAATAGACATTCTATCACCAAACGAATTACTGGTAACGCCACAAGTAGTATCGCCAAACTGTAATGCAAATGACGGTAGTATTACATTAAATGTAAGCGGTGGCACTGGAACACTGACTTACTCATGGAACCCACCAGTAGCAGGCAACACGAATGTAGCAACAGGATTAGGAGCAGGAGTTTATGAAGTGAGTATAACCGACTCGTTATTGTGTACACAAAGCTTTACGCTAACACTAAGCGACATCAATTCTCCACAAGTAACTGTGATAGATAGTTCAATCAGTTGTTATGGATTATGTGATGGAAGCATAGCATTGAGTATTGTAAACATAAATCCAGTAAATATACTTTGGAACAATAACAGTACCGATACCTCAATTTCTAATTTGTGTATAGGAAACTACTCAGCGATTATTACCGATGCGGTAACAGGTTGCGCCTCAGTCATCACCAAAGAAATTACGCAGCCGGATAGTTTATTATTGGGTAATCCAGTAACGGCTGACCCAATCTGTTTTGGAACTTGTACAGGAACAATTAATGCTATTGTTTTTGGTGGAACATTACCTTATTCGTATCAGTGGCAACCTGTTTCTGAAAATAATTCCAGAGCAGACAGTTTATGTTCCGGAACTTTTACTTTAACTGTAACCGATAAAAATTCTTGCAGTGTTCAGCAGTCAATTACTTTGATTGATCCTCCATCAATTATTAGTTCAGGTATTGTAACTAATTCTTCGTGTAGTTCTATTCCTAACGGAGCAATTGATGTAAGTGTAAGTGGTGGTATTCCAGATTATTCGTATCATTGGATTGAAGGAAGTGTTGACACGACCCAAGATTTAACTAACGTTTTTTACGGAGATTATACCTTAGTAATTACAGATTCAATTGCCTGTACTGATACCATTCAATTCCAAATTGGAACTGTTGATACAGTTACTGCAAATGCAGGAAATGATGTTGAATTGTGTTTTAGTCAAACTGCTTTACTGGATGCTTCTGCTTCATTCACTAACATTGGTAGTTTAACTTATCAATGGATTGAACAACAAATTAATAATACTATTTCTATTAATGATTCAACATCAGTTCAACCGCCTATTGGGAATAATTCTTATCAGTTAATAGTTGCAAATTCTGCCGGTTGCTCTGATACAGATACAGTTGTTGTTAAAATAAACGCTTTACCAATTGTAGATGCAGGGGCTGATCTAGATATTTTAGAGGGCGAGATAAAAGGAATAGGAGGTAGCCCTACATCAAACATCAACGGTAGCACTTACAGCTGGTTACCTAATTTAACTTTAGATAACGATTCAGTTGCTAACCCGGTAACGAGTACTACGGTAACCACAACATATGTGGTAACTGTATTAGATACATTAACAGGATGTTCTGCTAAAGATTCAATTCAGGTAAAAGTAACTCCGCAAATAGTCATATCAAATGGTATTTCACCAAATGGAGATGGCAAGAATGATGTATGGGCAATTGATTTAATATATAAGTTTCCGGATAATGAAGTAGAAATCTATAATCGTTGGGGCGAATTACTTTATTACAAGCAACGCTACGATAACTCCTGGAATGGAATATTTAAAGGCAAACCATTACCGGTAGGAACCTATTACTATGTCATTAAATTAAATGATGCTAAATATCCTGATCCGATAACTGGTCCGTTAACCATATTTAAATGATGAGCGCAAAAATAAAATACTTAAAAATAGTTTTGCAGTTAGTTGTACTAACAACTTTCTGTAATGGACTTTTTGCTCAGCAATTGCCTCAGTACTCACAGTACTTATTGAATGATTTTGTAATTAATCCAGCTATTGCCGGAAAGAATAAAACTTTTTGGGATTGTCGTTCGAATAACCGTTACCAATGGAAAGGTATTACTGATGCGCCACGCACCTATATTCTTTCTGCTCATGGTCCATTTAAAAATAAAAAAATGGGAATTGGAGGAACTTTATTTACTGATATAACCGGCCCAACTAGAAGAGTGGGTTTAAATTTTTCTTATGCATACCATTTAAAAATTAACAACGAATATCAGTTGAATTTAGGAATAAGCGCAGGTATATTACAATACGCTGTTGATGGACATAAATTGATATTACAGGATAACACCGACATGGTAATGATTGCTCAATACAAAAATGCTATCGTTCCGGATTTTTCTGCGGGCGCGTATTTATATAGTAAAAAATTATTCGTGAGTTTATCGATGCCTCAGTTTTATCGCTCTACCATAAATATTGATGGAACCGAATCTACGGGATTAAGTAAGTTAAGTCCTCATTATTATTTTATGTCGGGTTATACTTTTGATATCAATGATGATATTCAGGTAGAACCTTCGATGCTAGTTAAATACGTATCTCCAGCACCTGTAAAAGTAGATGTAAGCGTGCGGGGTATTTATAAGAAAATGGTTTGGCTAGGATTATCTTACCGCACGAAAGATGCATTATCAGTAATGCTTGGCTATCTTCATAAAAACTGGATGATGGTGGGTTACTCGTTTGATTATACTACAACACGATTAAGAAATTACAGTAGCGGAACTCACGAGATAGTTTTGGGATTGAGGTTTAGTCAACCTAAATCAGAAAAGGAAATAAATGCTTCTCAAGAATAAAATCTAACTTATAGTTTGTAACGAAAGTCGTTAAATTTGTTTTATACTGCTTTTATAGTATTCCCAATCACTAATCGTTTAGCGCCAAAGTCCAGAATGTTATTAATAAACTCGTAAGGTTTATAATTATTTATTGCTGCTTGATGATAAATACATGTTGCAGGAGTCATACCGGGTAAGCTGTTTACTTCAATAAAAATGACTTCTGTTTTTAAATTATCATATACCCTAACAAAAGCATCTATTCTGCAATAACCTACTACCTGAAGGACTTTTGCCGCTGCTCCTAATGTTGATTTAACATAATCAGATATTTTTTGACGTTCTAAAGGATCTTTAGCATAACGTGCAGGCGTAATATTTTGGCCTTGCCCAGCTAAAAATTTTTCTTCTAAGCTCAATACATCTCCTTCTGATAAAGCTTCACTAGCTTCAAACACTTCGTATTCCAGTTCGCCATTAGAATTAAATTTTGTTAGCATTCCTCCTGTGATTTCTAAAAAGTGACGCGCATCTTTTTTTGAAATTAATTCTTCAACCAAAATCACTTGCTTCCTCGGAAATTCTTCTTTTTGTTTAATGTGTAAAATATCGGCTGCTTTTGTATCGAATTGTTCTTCAACTCTAAAAATTAATGTTGCAAAGGCTTCAAATTCGGTAAAGGATTTTATTTTTTTAACTGCCGAACTGCATCCATCATCAACTGGTTTTGCAATCAATGGGAATTTATATTCATTCTCTAAAACGGATTGAATATTTACTTTGTTTGAATTCCATTCTTCCTTACTTATCAAACAATGTTTTGCAGCAAGGAAACCATTCTTTAAAAGAATTTCATTGGTCTTGAATTTATCAATGGTGATAGAAGAACTTTCTTTTCCAGAACCATTATAAGTTAAGCCAACTTGCTCTAGTTTTTCCTGAATGTCTCCATCTTCGCCTGGTCTGCCATGCAAAGCAATGAATACTTGTTTCACTTCTTTTGCCAACTGCTCGTAATTCAACTTTTGCGGTTGCATGATTGCAGTTGCAGAAGCATATTTTTTGGTTATGGAAGAACATTCATTTATGATTTTCTTTACCATGTCATGCACTTTCCAATTTTCAATTTTCTCTTTAATATCATCTGCATTATCTTTTAATAATACATTGATTGGAATTTTATACAATTCATGGTTAGCACTGTTACCAGTTAAAAATACTGGTATTGGTGCATATTTTTCTGAAGAGGCTAGTTTCTCATAAATGTTTCTTCCACTCTCTACCGAGATATGTCGTTCAGATGAATAGCCACCAAGCACAACAGCTACATACGTTTTGCTAGAACCAACATTTTGTTGATGTTGCAAATAATTTTCTAATTGATTAAAAACTTTATCATAAGCGGTATCACCTTTTGCCTGCTGAATACGTTTTGCCAATGAAGTGCGAATGATGTAAGTTAAAAATTGTGATGGGTTCAATCCAATCTCCGCTGCCTGGTGGAAGAAGAATGATGATGGCATCATTCCTGAAGTAGTGTTCGGATCATTTAAAAATATTTTTCCATCCTTACTTAAAAAGCCATCAATACGTGCATATACATCAAAATGCAAAGTGTAAAACAAACGCTCACATTCTTTTCTGATGGCATCAATAGTTTCGTTGGTTTCTTCAATAGGTGTAATTTTTCTGGCTAAGCCAGGAAGATACTTGCTTCTGTAGTCAAATAACTCTTTTCCTTTTCGTATTTCAGTTGGAGGCAAAGCAATTGCTTTCCCTTCCTCGTCTTCCAGCACAATGCAACTGAATTCTTTACCTTCAATAAACCCTTCTACAATCACAGTGCTTTCTCCATCAACTGCAGCAGCAATGATTCCTTTTTCATCAAGAGGTAGAGAATTTAAACATTCAATAACTTCTTCCGGATTGTATAGTGTTTGATTATTGATGATGATTGGAAGTCCTATTCCTTCACGAATATCAGTTAAATGTTTGATAAATTCTTTTCTAGTTTCAGCATCGGACGTTTTCCATTTTGCTACATCAATCCATTTGGTAAATAACGCTTTTTCAACGGCACTTAAAAACACACATTCATTGTCTTCATTGACAATACTAACTCCAATGGATGAACCCTGATTTGCAGGTTTAATTACCATGGGAAAACCAATTTCTTTTTTTGCTTTTTCCCAGGTATTATTTTGTTTACCCTTTATCCATTGAGCTCTGTCGATTGTAAAAAATGCAGGGGAATTAAATCCGGCAAGCACCATCCATTTTTTTTGTACGCTTTTATCAATACCAATGGTTGATGGTAAAATTCCGGAACCTGTGTATGGAATTTTTAAGTATTCCAATAAGCCTTGTATTTTTCCATCTTCCCCGAAAGGCCCATGTAAACATAGAAAAGCAAGGTCCATGATTGATTTTAATTCATCAACTAAGATTGGTTTTCCAATTTTTTCAATGAGTTTGATTTGTTCTGTTTTATTCAAATCTCCAAGGTTTTCAGCATAATATTGAAAATCGGAATGAAGAGTTGGTAAAAATTCTACTGGAGGATAAAAATCACGGATGCTGCCTTTATAAATAAAATTCCAATCGAGTAAAACAAAATTTCCGAATGAATCAACAAACAAGGGAACGGGTTCAAAAATGGATTTATTTAAATTATCATATACCGTTCTGCCACCTGCAAAGGATATTTCACGCTCTTTTGACTGACCGCCAAAAATAATTCCTACACGAATTTTACTCATAACAAAATGTCTTTGTTCAAAGATAAAACCCCTTAAAGTTTTGCAGAGGAGATTTCATGAATATAATCAACTGCTTTATTAACAAAATCATTTATAAACTTAACCTTTCCAATATTAATTTACTTTAATTTACTTATATTTGATAATAGAATTATGAAATAGCCATGTGCTTTGCGCACAAACACAAATGCGTTGCGCTGAGCTTGTCGAAGTGAAGATACATGACGTATAACATATGGAACTAAAAAACAATAAACATCTACATATGAAAAAACTGATAGTATTAATTTTTATTGCCTTTTCGCTGAATGTAAATTCGCAATGTGGTATTGATTGGCTTAAATACACTGAAGGTGATGCAGAAACTCAGTTCTATGGATTATTATCTGATAGCAGTAATAATATTTTAGCTTGGGGCGAGGTTGATTATGGTTCTACAGGATTTAATTATGGAAGTATAAATATTCCAGATCAGGGAGGACAAAGAGGTATACTATTGAAGACTGATGAAAACGGGAATGAACTTTGGGCAAAATCGTTTATCAGCGCTAGCGATTATTGCGCAGTTAATTCTGCTGTAACAAATAGTAATAATGAAGTATATGCTTTGGTATATGGTATGGGTGCTTTGACTTTAAATGGATATGGCCCTATTTCCCCATTAACAAATAATAAACATGTAAGTATTGTAAAATTTAGTTCAGAAGGAAATTATATTTGGCATAAAACTATCAGCTCAACTTCAGCCGTAAGTATAAATATAATACAAGTAAATAACAGATTATTTATTTCGGGTTCATTTAGAGATAACTTAACATTGGCTGATTCTACACATTATACATCAATAATACCGTTTGCCTCTAATACTGATTTTTTTATTGCAAAATTAGACACTTCAGGTAATCTAATCAATTCGAAATTTTTCGGTTCAAATGGTAGTGAAGGTTCCGGTAGTTTTAGTATTGGGGGTAACGGAGATTTAATTGTTACAACAATGACAAGCGCAACAGACTTAAACATTGATGGAAATATAATTAATAATCCATCCGGTGAAAATTTCAACATAATTGCATCTTTCGATAGTTTAAATTTTTCAAGTAATTGGGTAAAATACATTCATAATAATCCAAATTTAGGTTTCAAAAGTTATACCAGTGAAAATGATATTTATATTACTGGCGGATTTGGAAGTGGTCATATATTTCCTCCTTATGTTTTTAATACTCCAAGTGGCACAGGAGGAGCTTTTATTGCAAAGATGGATTTATTAGGAAATGTTGCATGGGTGAAAAGTGCCATTTCTAACAGTTGGAATAATATTATAATTAACGATATTAAGTTTAAAGATGGATTTATTTATACCTCAATGGATTTGAAAGATACCTTTAATTTCAATGGAACATATATTGGAAATACCTGGAGTGATTATTATAATAGTATGGCTTTTGTGAAATTCGATTCAAACGGTGAGTTTATTTCGATGCTATTGGAATCTGATTCATCAAATATATGTTATGCTGATGGCATTGCTTTAAATAGAAATGGTGATTTGATAGTTAGCGGACATTTTAAAAAGAAATTTAACTTTAGCGGATATGACATTCAGTTTTCAAACCCTGTCTCAAACTTAGGATATGGATGGAATGAACTTATTGCGAAAATATGCCCGGAATTCTTTGTTGGATTACCAGATTCAAAAAAGAATAATTTATTGAAAGTTTTTCCTAATCCAATTTCGGATAAGTTTACTATAAATTATGATGGTGAACTTAAGGTTTCAGAAATTAGAGTTGTTGATAATAGTGGTAGAACAAGAATTTTACTTAATTCATTTGATTCCAAGCATGAAATTGATATTTCAGCTTTAGAAAACAACTTTTATATTTTGAAAGTGACTTTTGAAAATGGCTCACAAGTTTGTACAAAACTGATTAAAATTGAGGATTAGTTTTTTTCAATTTAATTTAAAAAGCTATTTGAACTTTCGCATAAAAATAATTCCTACACGAATTTTACTCATAACAAAAACTCTTTCTTCAAAGATAAAATCTGAAAATAAGTTGCAGATGAGAATTACCGAATATAATCAACGGCTTTATTAACATTTGTATTTTACGTTCTGTTTTCTTATGTTTGGTATAAACCATTTTTCATGAGATATTTTTTACTAATACTGTTTGCTGTTTTTACTTTTCAAATAAATGTAAATGCACAATGTTCTTCCAATGAAAAACAAGTTTTAATTTTAATTGTGCCGGATAATTATCCACAGGAAATCAGTTGGAATTTAAAAGATTTAGCCGGAAATACAATTGCATCAGGTGGAAGTGTTGGCGATACTTTATGCGTAAATGCCTCAACCTGTTTAACCTTTACCATCTTGGATAGCTTTGGTGATGGCATTTGTTGCAATTATGGAAATGGCGCATACAGTGTTCGTTTGGATGGACAAATTGTTGCTAGCGGTGCAAGTTACACCACATCACAAACAACAAGTTTTAATTGCCCTCCTGGTGTCACATGTAATAACACAGTAGCTGTAGATACCGGGGTTTATACTGCTCCTAATAGAAACTATTGGTATAGTTTTACACCTACAGTAAGCGGTGTTTACGATATTAGTTCATGTTTTAACGAAAACACTTGTGATACAAAACTATGGGTATATGCCAATTGCTTAGGAGTAAGAAACGATTCATCTGCAGCAACATTGTTCTACAACAATAACAATTCAACATGCGGACAAAAAGCAAAAATAAGAACCCAGCTAACTGCCGGAACAAATTATATTATACGTGTTGGAGATGCCAATCAAAATTGCTCCGGTCCAATTAAATGGGAGCTGCAATATTATGGCCCATGCCTCGATCATCAGAAACAAGTAATGGTGAGTATCACACCCGATAATTATCCTCAGGAAACAACCTGGGATTTAAAAGACAATACCGGCGCGGTTATTTTATCAGGCGGAAGTACAGGCGGAAGTATTTGTGTTGATTCATCAAAGTGCATTACATTTACCATTAGAGACTCCTATGGAGATGGTATTTGTTGTAATTTCGGACAGGGTTCTTATTCTGTTACTTATGGTGGGCAGCTTGTTGCTTCCGGTGGCAATTTTACAACATCTGAAACAACTAACTTTAATTGTCCTCCTGGTAGTTCATGTAATTTAGCTCTTAATGTTGACACTGGTTCTTACATTGCACCAACCAGAGATTTTTGGTATCGTTTTACGCCAGACGCTAGCGGAATGTATAGCATAACTACTTGTTTTCCTGAAAATAACTGCGATACAAAATTGTGGGTGTATTCCAATTGCAATGGCAACATTAATAACACAAACGTAGGATCCTTATATTATGATGACAACCAAGGTGGCTGCGGACAAAAAGCAGTTATCAGTGCTGCGCTAAGTGCAGGTATTACCTATTTAATTCGCGTTGGTGATGTTAATTCAACTTGCACAGATAGTATTTATTTTGCCATTAATTACACGGGAGCTGTTGTTGGTTGTATGGATCCGAGCGCTTGTAACTACAACCCAATGGCGACAGATAGTGGCACATGTTATTATGCACCGCACCCAAGTTGTGTAGGCCCTGATTTAGTAATAGATGAGCAAAGTATACGTAATTCATTAATCATTGGAAATACAACTGCTACTAATTGTGAGGTTGTTGAAGGTTGCCTTGCAGGGTATGGAAACAGAACTATTTTGCGCTTTGATACACGTATTGAAAATATTGGTCAGCAGGATTACTACATTGGCAATCCTCAAAACAATCCTAGTCAGTTTAATTTTATTAATTGCCATGGTCACGCACATTACGAAGGTTATGCCGATTACATATTATACGATTCTGATGGCAATGCATTACCTATTGGCCGTAAAAACGGATTTTGTGTGATGGATTTACAATGCCCGGTTGGCATACCGGCACAATATGGTTGTAGTAATATGGGAATTACTGCAGGCTGTGCCGATATTTATGGGGCAGGATTAAGTTGTCAGTGGATAGATATTACCGACGTGGATACCGGCAATTATACGCTTGCTGTTAAAGTAAACTGGGATCAATCCCCTGATGCCTTGGGCCACTACGAAACAAATTACATTAACAATTGGGCCCAGGTTTGTATTCACATCAGTCAGGATGCGAATGGATTTAAATCATTTACTCAATTGGCAAATTGTCCAACCTATGTGGATTGTGCTGGAATTCCTTATGGCAATTCTACTATTGATTGCAGAGGAATTTGCGGAGGAGGCAGAGAAAAAGGCGATTTGGATTCAAACAATGTTCATCATACAAATGATGCAATGATTTACAATTCACAAAATCTATCAGCTACAATTATACCAACCAATTGTAACGATTTAAATGCAAGCGGTAGCATTACCGTTTGGGATGCTGCTTTAGTTAATCAATGCGCAATACACGGAGCAAACAACAATACATTATGTACATTCCCAAGAGGCGCAACTAACCCAAATGAAGTCGTTATTTTAAGTGTAGAAACACTTGATGTAGTAAATCAGTTTGTAGATATCAGCATTACCAATCCCAATAATCAAATTCTTGCTTATGAATTTACTATGAGTGGAATTGAAATATTGAATGTAGAAAATAAAATCCCTTCAAGTGACTATCCAATCGTTCCTGAATTTACAGTTGGAGGCAACAAAGTAATTGGGATCTCTTATGTTGATTCGGCTATTAACCGTAAATATGTGCCTACTACACTTTGCCGTATTCATTATTCTGCATTAACAGATTCTATGATTTGCATTAGTAATATTATTGATGTTGTAAATAAAAATGTGGAAGCGGTAACAAAAATCATTGGAGATAGTTGCATACAAGTGCCCGCTGAAATTGGCATTAAAAAAGCACAAAGCGAAAACAATTTTGTTATTACACCCAATCCTGCAAACGATAAAATCAGTATTAAGCCTTATTTTAAATATTCAAATGATCTAACTGTAAGTATAGTGGATTTAATAGGTAGGGAAATATTAAAAACAAACATTAAAAATTCGTTTGAAGAACATGTCATTTCCGTTCAGCATATTCCGGAAGGACTTTACACAGTTACACTCAGCAGTGAAAATGGAACCGTTAGTAAAAAGATTGCTATTAAAAGATAAGTCAAGCAGGACATTATTAGTGCTTGAATTTTTATGCCATTTCTTTTATAATTAAAACAAACTCAAAAAAAAATCTAAAATAATCATAGGGTTTTTTCGCGCTATTTGGAAGACAGAAAATCCAAAAAATAATTTTCTAAAATTTGTATTCAAGGAAGCATTTCGTCTGTAAAAGCTCAATGGTAAAATAGTCCTATTTCAGTTTAGAATAATTCACTATTAAAATAAGGTTTTCAAATGTGCTCTTCCGTAGCAATCTTTGTTTACGCAGAATGAAATGAAGATTTAAAAAACACATACTTCATTACATTAGCATCGTAATTTAATTTTTTTCAGAATGTAAAGTTGTTTATTCTAAACAATTTAGAAAATTAATGATGCAGCTAATTCGCGGCTAGCTTTATCACTTTCCACATAATTTTCATATGTGGGCTTACTGATGAATGGAACTTGTATCAAACATTTTTCTATCACATCGCTCATTTCTAAAAAACCGATTTTATCTTTTAAAAATGCATCAACCACCACTTCGTTTGCCGCATTTAAAACGCAAGCACTATTTCCTCCTTGTTTCATTGCTTGATAAGCTAAATCCAGATTCCTAAATGTGGAGGTGTCAGCTTTTTCAAAAGTTAATTGCGGATAATTTAAAAAATCGAATCGCGGGAAATCACTAAGAACACGCTGAGGATAAGCCATTGCATATTGAATTGGTAATTTCATGTCCGGCAAACCCATTTGTGCTTTCATGCTGCCATCGTTAAACTGCACAATGCTATGGATAATACTTTGTGGATGTACAATTACATCAATCTGCTCCGGCTTTAATTGAAATAACCATTTTGCTTCAATCACTTCCAATCCTTTATTCATTAACGATGCAGAATCGATGGTGATTTTTGCACCCATTGTCCAATTGGGATGTTTTAAGGCTTGTTCTTTTTTTACCTGCGATAAAAACTCTTTGTTTTTACCTCTGAATGGGCCACCGCTTGCGGTTAAATAAATTTTTTCGATTTTATTTTCAAACTCACCTGCTAGGCATTGAAAAATGGCAGAGTGTTCGCTGTCTACCGGATAAATATTTACTGCTTTTTCAAAAGCCAGTTTGGTTACCAAATCGCCAGCAACCACAAGCGTTTCTTTATTAGCTAGGGCAATATTTTTTTGATGTTGAATAGCATTAAGAGTTGATGCTAATCCTGCATAACCAACAATGGCAGTAAGAACAAGATCTATGCTGCTCATCTCAACAATTTGTTCCAATGCTTTTGAGCCGGCAAATACCTTTACATCTGTGTTTTTTAACGCTTCTTTTACTAAAAGGTATTTTGATTCGTCTACAATTACAACTGCGTTCGGATCAAACTCTAATGCCTGTTTAATTAATAAATCTGCATTGGAGTGCGCTGCAAGCACTTCAGCAGAAAAATGTTGCGGATTTGCTTTTATAACATCCAGAGCTTGTGTTCCAATACTTCCGGTGCTGCCTAAAATGGCTATGCGTTTAATTTTTTCAGACAATGCTTACGGTTTTTTTTCGATTTCAAAATTTTGTTTTTTCCAATCGGCAAATCCTTTTTCTAAATTCACCACATGCTTAAATCCTTTAGATATAAGAATTTCTGAAGCATCAGCACTTCTGCCTCCACCTGCACAATACAAGTAATAGGTTTTTGATTTGTCGAGTTTATCTGCTTCTTTATTAAAGTCAACTCCTAAAAAATCAATTTCGGTAGCGCCTTTTATTTTTCCTTTTTTTATTTCGTCAGGTGTTCTTAAATCAATAACAACACCTTTTTGTTTCTCAATTAAACTTTTAAATTCAACTGCTGTAACGTTTTTGTATTGTGCGTTTGCATAATTAAAACTAATCAGAGTGATTAGCATTATTAAAATTATTTTTTTCATTTGATTTATTTTTTCAAATTGAAAATTAGTGGATTTGATTTTAATTACCTATAAAAATCTGCACATTAATTTGTCACTAAACTTAATTGCTTTCAAGTACTTTAAATAATTCGTCTAATTTAGGAGTTAGAATAATTTCAGTTCTTCTGTTCTTTTTTCTCGCTTCTTCTGTTTTAGCCGGATCAATTGGAAAAAATTCTCCTCTTCCAGAAGAAGTAATTCGTTTCGGGTCTAATCCTGATGCATTTTGAAGCATGATTTTAGTTACCGATGTTGCTCGCATCACGCTTAAATCCCAATTGTCTTTTATTTCACCTTTACCAGCCATCGGCACATCGTCTGTATGTCCTTCAACCATTACATTGATGTCTTTATTTTGCTCCAATACTTTTGCAACATTTTTTAATGCTTCCACTCCTTTTGGTTCAACAGCAGTTTTACCGCTTGCGAACAATAAACTTTCATCCATAGAAACATACACCTTTCCGTTTTTTTGCGTAATAGTCAGTCCTTTGTTTTCAAAATTAAATAATGCGTCTTGTAATTTCTTTTTTAAATCAAGTACAGCTTGGTCTTTATTTTTTAAAACTGTTTCCAGTTCATTCACTCTCTGTTCTCGTTGTTTTAATTGAGCAGACAAGATTTCTAAATCGCCTTTTTGTTTGTTAAGTTGAGATGAAAGTAATTCTAACTCCGCCTGTTGTTTTTTCAATTGTGCTTCCAGCAGTTTCAATTCATCTTCTTTTTTAAGTAATTGTTCTTTGGTTATTTGTAAATCGCCACTCAATTTTGCGTTGTCTTGTTCGCTGCTGGATAGCAATTTATTCAATTTATCCATTAATTGTTCGTTGAGTGTATTTAGTTTATCGTATTTAACAGTAAGGTTTCTGTAACTTGAACCACCAATTGCCGTATCTCTTCTTAATCCTTCTAATTCTTTTATGTCTTTAGCTAAAGCCTCATTTAAATTTTTCAATTTTTCATCCATTTGCTGAGTGCTCATTTTTAATGCAGCTAATTCGCTTTGACAAGATTTTTCTCGTGCCTCCATTTCTTCAAATTTTTTACCAGGCACGCAAGATTGAAATGCTATAGAAAAAACGAGTAATAAGGTTGAGATAGTTATGATGTTTGATTTCATATTTTAAGGTGTTTTTAATGAATTTAAAACGATATAAATTAACGAAACAAAGCAACTAATTATTTTGAGTTACTTAATTATTCATCCCTTTAATTTTTAACAATCTAGTTTTAACAAATACAATGAAACATTTTTTTAATCGAATAGTATAATTGATTATTAATTACTGACAAATGGGAAAATTAACGAAAGATTGGTTAACTGAAAATTATGTTGATTTTGAGTTAAAGCAATATTTATTGTTGGCATATTTACAAGATGTAAAAGAAAATTATCGTGCCAATAAAATTTATCCTGATTTAGCAGAACTCATTGATCATTATAAAAACTTATTCTTACTAAAAAAGAGCCAAGAAGAACTAAAAGAGCATCAGCCTAAAGATTTAACGGGGTTTGATTTTATCAACGGGAAGTTAACTTATAAAAATAAGGAGGATCAGAACGAACTTTTTGAAACTATTAATCAAATTGTAGATTACGCGATGCCTTTGTTGGCACAAAATATACAAGATGGAAAAACTATTTACGAATGGGTGGAAGAACACATGAACATGAAAACCGTAGGTATTAGTCCTTTACATAAAGACGCTGGTTATCTATTGTTGCATTATACCAACGAAAAAGACATTTATGCCTATCAGTACGAAATGAGTTTGGTAAATTACGATGAAAAAAAATACAGAGCTTTACATGTAAAAGAAGTTGAGCAGTATCAAAGTTCATTAAGTACTTCTTATGAAAACATTAAAATAGATTTAATTGAAAGACATAAAGAATTACCAAATCCTGCTGTATACGCTTTTAATTGCTCAGTAAAAGTTCCATTACAAGAAACTTTATTGCCAATAGCTAAACGCTATTTTGTTACACGGTTTAGTGCCTAAATTGTTTTACAAATTCCCAGCAAACAATACCTATACTTACAGCTACGTTTAAAGAGTGTTTACTTCCGTGCTGAGGGATTTCAATTATTTTATCCGAAGCATTGATTATTTCTTGCTCAACACCGTAAACTTCGTTGCCAAACACCAAGGCATATTTTTCGTTTTTACTTAGTTGAAATTGCTGTAATTGTATTGAATTTTGAGTTTGCTCGGCGGAGCAAATGGTATAGCCATTATTTTTTAATTCCTTTATGCAATCGAGAGTTGAGGAGTATTTTTTCCATATTACCGATTCGGTTGCCCCGAGTGCGGTTTTATGAATTTCAGGGTTTGGCGGGGTTCCTGTAACACCACACAAATAAATGGCTTCCAGTAAAAAAGCATCTGCTGTTCTAAAGGCTGAGCCTACATTGTTTAAACTTCGGATATTATCCAAGACAATTACAATAGGCGTTTTTTGTGCCTCTTTAAATTCCTCAACACTTATTCTTCCAAGTTCGGCGTTTGCTAATTTTTTCACGGGTTTAAATCAATGAAATTATTTTTTATCGCAATATTACCAAAGGCGAATGAAAGCTCCTATTGTTTTCATTGGTAATTTCTAAAAAATAAACACCATTAGGCAATTCATTAACCAATAGTTGAGTGCTCGGTTCATTTGATTTTTTTTCTAAAACAACTTTTCCTAAAGCATCAAGTAATTTAATGGTGCAGAATTTTTGTTGATTTAATAAACCTGAAACAATAGTGATTTCATCTTTTGCGGGATTAGGATAAAACAGGTAATCTTTCTGCAAATTGTATTGTGATAGCCCAACGGTATTACTTATTTTTAACACCTTGATGTCATCTACATAAAAACCATCGCCATTTACCCAACCATCTGAAACAATACTGTAACGAAGTTTAATGTTCTGCCCCAGGTAATCCGACAAATCAATGTTTTCTTTTATCCATTCCAGTTGTCTTCCATCATAGAGCGGCAACCCATTGTTTTGGAATTCGCTTCCCTCAACCGTATATTTTCCGCAAATGGGAGTAAATGTTGTGCCGTCTGTTGAAATTTCCAGTTCTACAAAATCATAACCTTTTTCTATATCCCACTTCGCATAAAAAGATAGCGTTGCAGCTAAAGCGTCTGTTAGGCTAATAAAATCGGTCGTTGTAATAATTTCGTTTGTATTGTTTGGATATTGTCCGTTTGGACTATCTGTTACAGAGCCTATAGCGCTTACAAACTGATTACTTGAAATTCCCCAGCCTGAATTTGTAAAAGCTGATAAAGAGTTACAATTATTGTTAAAAGCAATAATCGGCTGACCATAAATTTGCGTGATGGTATCATAATGAAAATAGCTTCCGTTATTCGTTGCAAGAATATACTTTACAAGTTCACCTTGCTGTAATCCGTTTTGTAAAGTGATGGATATGGAGTCTTGAACATTTTGTAAATGCGTTGGATCCATATATGTTTTAGTTGATCCAATAGTGGAAATATTTGGAGTGATTGGAATAACAGAAACAGTAAACGTTCCGTTTTCAAGCCCAAGCCGTTTAAAATTATAGTTTACAAATTCATTTGTTGAGGTAATGAATTTCTCTTGTAAGTTTTCTGTCTCGGCATATTTTCCGGCAAGTCTGGCTAGTGTGATGTTTTGATCCATGGTAATCTTAGCAATATCTACAATACGATTAATTGCTGGCCAAAATCCATCAGAAGAATTTCCAGCTTCGGGAGTCATAGCAAAAATCATGGGTTTGCTTTGTTGTTCGCCATACATCCAGTCATCGCTTACTCCATTTACTAAGTAACCTACCGTTTCGTTTCCGGTGCCATAGGAAAAGCCGCTGCACTTAGTCATGCGCTTTGCAAAGTTTTGAAAAATCAATGAATCCGGTGTTTGAAAGCTTTCAATGTAACCCCAAGGATAAATTAATAAGTTGCTATAAGTATGATTATTTAATGCTAGTTTAAATTGATGTGCATTACAAAAATCTCTAACCAGCTTTGTTTCCACTTCCGAAAAACCTTCTGTTCCTCGATAGGTGTCGGATGTAGGATCGGGAGATGAGCCATTATCATCAAAACCCCAATGCTCTCCGTAATTACGATTTAAGTCAACGCCAAAACTTCCATCACCGTTATCGCGTCTGTTTTTGCGCCACATACCGCCGCCGTTAGGGTTGGTGGTTTCGTTATAAATATAGCCGTCAGGATTAACGCATGGAATAAAATACATTTCAGTATTATCAATAAGGTATCTTATTTCATCATTAGTGTTGTAGTTTTCTAGCAGATACCACATGTAAAAAATCAATTGAGATAATGATTCCGCTTCGCGCGCATGATGCAATGAGGTATATAAAATTTGCGGTTCTGTTTCATTGCTGTTGGGATTATCACTAATCTTTAACCAAAAGAGTTGATTGCCATTTATGGTGTGAGTAGTATCAATAATTTGTCGCTGTGAAATCAGTTGCGGAAACTTAGCGGCCATACTATCTAGAATATTCAACATCTCTTGATAAGTAAAAAAACCGCCCATGCTGCCTAAATTAAAGTTAGCTGGCGTTTGGAACTGTGGGCAGGTTTTGCAACCACTTGTGTTTAGTGTAGACTGGTGAGGGTTGTAATTTTTTAATGAAGTATTTTGCTGAATGTAATGTTGCTCTATATCCTGTATTAATATCTGATAACTGAAGCCCTTATTTTTTACTTTTTCAATTTCATCGTCAGATAAATCAGAAATAAAATGAATGCCTTTTTTGTATTCGCCGTGATCAACAGCTATACCTATTTGAGCTAATTGATTACTATTTTGGTGTTGAAGATTGACTTTAACTCGGTGATATTTTTGGGCCTGCAAGTAAAAGCAAAACAATACAAATAGTAAGCTTAAATAAAACTTCATGTGTGTGATTTTAAAAATTAAAAGTAACTAAATGTATTTTAAATACGTATGATATACAAACACAAGTTAATTCTTGTTTCAAAAATAGTTTTGTTTAATTTTTGGTCCTATATTTTTTATTTAATTAAAAAGTTTATTAAATTAGTTTAATTTATAATTTGTGATTTTTTAAAAATTAGACATTTTATTAATAAGTAATGAAAACGCTATTTCGGTATACACTATTTTTTAATAAACGAATACATTATTTTGTTTTCTTGCTGATTTTTTTGAGCCTACAGTTGAGGGGGTGGGGGCAAAACGCAGCTTTAAATCCTGGTAATATTGTTGCTTGTAATACAACAATTTATGACCGGGGAGGCACAGGTAACTATTCTAATAGCACTGATGAATGGATTACAATAGCGGGTAGGCCAGGCGCAACAATTACAATTTCCGGATCTTATGCATTAGAAACAGGAGGTAATTACGACTATATTTATATCAGGGATGGATATGGAAATTCTGGAACCGTTTTACAAACAAAAGTTAACAGTACTGGCACTATTAGTTACACAGGCACCTCCGGACAAACCCTTACCGTTCATCTTACTTCAGATGGCTCTACAGTTGCATCAGGATTTTCATTAACAGTTACATATTCTACAAGTCAAACCTGCCCAACTTATTATAGTGTTTCAGGAACTACATCAACAGTTTCTTGTGGTTCAAATGCTATTATAAAAGATCACGCTGGAGACAATGCAAGTTATAGTAATAGTAGAAACGATTATATTGTTTTTAATAATGTTGCAAGTTCAACAGCCCAAATAAATATTATTGGAAGGTATGCCCTTGAGTCTGGCTGTAATTGTGACTATATTAGAATTTATGAAGGCGCCGGTATTTCAGGAACTGTTTTAGCAACCTATACAAACGGATCTGGATTAATTAATTATACTGGAAGTGCTGGAAAAGTGCTAACTGTAAGATTTACTTCTGATGGTGGTTCTGTTGATGGTGGTTTTGCACTTTTTGCATCCTATACTGGTTCATGCGCTGCTTTACCTTATATTACAATTTCATCAAGTCTTACTGCTTTTTCAGCATGTGCTAATACGGCTTCAACATCTCAAAGTTTTACTGTTTCAGGAACAGATATGCAAGCTGGAATTACAGCAACAGCACCTACTGGTTTTCAGATTTCAACAGATAATATTAATTTTTATTCAAGTGTTAATTTTGGTGCTGCAGGAACAATTAACGCAACTACTTTATATGCCCGTATGTCAGCACTTGCTTCGAGCCCTGCCTCCGGTTCTATTTCTTTTTCAAGCACCAATGCAATCACTCAAAATATATCTGTAAGTGGCACAATTCATACAAAGCCAACTATGGGTACACTTACGGTTAATGGAAACTCAAATAACGGTGACGTAATTACTGTATGTCCCGGTCAAACTATTTCTGTAAGTCAAAGCGGTTTTAATAACCAAGGCGGAATAACGTATTTTTACTCAGATAATACAACTGCTTTTGGTGGTTGGTCTGTCGCTCCTGATTGGGAAATAATGAGTTATGGCAGCATTACATCTGCCAATCAAGTTTCTGGTCAAAATAACGTTAATAATCTCACAAGTTTTAATTACAAAATAAATTCAACGGGCATTTACATATTGCATGCAAATGCACATATTAATTCTTGTTATGGCGATGGAACAAATCGTTACATTTCAGTAGCAGAACCTCCTGGAGATCAATCAAGTTATGGTAGCAACTCATGGATAGGCTATGTATATAATAGTTCATCAGCAGGATCTTTCTCTAATTATCGAGGTTATGTAACAGAGAATGAAAATTTTGATAGAGATATGTCAACAGGAACTCCAAGCGGAGCAACAACAAATATTTGTTTGGCTAATTCTGATCTTTTTGCAACTAGGTACAAAATGACTAAATCGTATACTGCAGGGGTTTATACATTTACTGTTGGAGCGGATGATGGTGTTCGATTAAGTGTTGATGGAGGAGCAACATGGTTGATTAATGATTGGACTGATCATGGATACAGAACACTAACAGGTTCAGCTTATTTAAGTGGCTCAACCAATTTGGTTTTAGAGTATTATGAAAATTCAAGTGGCGCAAGGGTTTCAGTTTCTTCATCTATGGCTAGCCCAGTTAATATGCAAGTTCCTGCAGGGTTTACTAATTCTGTAAAATATACTACATGCTCAGGAACATTTTATGATACAGGAGGTTCAGGATCAAGCTACTCGAATGATGAAAATTATACTGTTACATTTTATCCTTCAACAAGTGGTGGAAAAGCAAGATTAACTTTTACTTCATTCTCAACGGAATCTGGTTACGATTATTTTTACATATACAACGGAAATTCAACAGGCGCTTCATTAATTGGAACTTATGATGGCACAAACTCGCCAGGAACAGTTACATCAACAGCATCTGATGGAAGTTTAACAATACGTTTTTATTCTGATGGCAGTACTACAAGTTCAGGTTGGGCAGCAACCGTTTCGTGTTATACACCCGATTATATAACCCAATGGGTTACCATGAATGTTGGTTCTTCAGATTGGTGCACAGGAGAAAGTAGGCAAGTTACAGTTACCATTAAAAATAATGGATTACAGCCCTGGACAGATGGAAGTGGAGTTGATTTTAATATAGGAGTTAAGTGGAATGCAGAAAGTGATTATTTTGTAAGAGTTGATGCGCAAAATTTAGCTGCAGGCGCTACCGCTACATATTCTTTAACAATAACTGCTCCATCCACAACAGGCTCAAATAATTTAACTTTTGATGTGGTAAGAGAAAGTTGTTTTTGGTTTGCAAGCAATGGAACAGCCTGCGGTTATAATGCAGGCCCCGGAAATACTGTATATGCAAGTAGCGCATTAAATATTAAAACATCACCTTCCAATGTTAATGCAGGTTCTGATGTAAGTGTTTGCATAGGAGCAAATACAACCTTAAATGGCTCAACTACTTCGCCAATAACTATATTTTCAGAAAATTTTGAATCTTATACCGCAGGAACATTACCAGGTTCGGGAAATTCCTGGAAACAAACTGAAATTACTTCAACGGTTACCTATTGGCAAATCAATACTTCATGCGTTCCACCTCAAGGATCAAAATGTTTAAATATGAATGATAGTTATGGCTTCTCCTATTCAGAGTGCGATTATGCTTGGGATGATAGTGGAGATGAAATTGCTTGGTATGGAACCTTAATAAATGCGAGCGGATTTTCCAATCTAAAAATGAATTTTAATTGGAGGGCCTATGGTGAATTAGATGATGGGTTAAATGGTGGGCAACCTTATGATTACGGATATGTAGTTTATTCAACAAATGGAACAACATGGACAAATGTCTCAAGCACTAAATACTTTGGCCAAACCAGTTGGCAAACAGTAAGCAATCTTTCTTTACCTGCAGGATTAAACGGGCAATCATTTTACATAGGCTTTAGATGGATTAACGATGGAGCAACCGGAACTGTTCCTGGTTTCAATATTGATAATATTTCTATAACAGGTGAAACGCCGCTTACTTATGCCTGGAGTCCAACATCATCTTTAAGTTCAAGTACTATATTAAATCCGATTGCTACACCAACTGCAACTACTACATACACTTTAACAATTACAGGAAACGGATGTACTGCTACAGATAACGTTACATTAAATGTAAACAATCCTGCTCCATCTACTTCAATAGCAAGTACCGATTATGTTTGGAGAGGAGTTACTAATTCCGACTGGAATACCGCCTCCAATTGGGTTACCTTTAATGGAAGTACATATAGTGCTGCAAACGCCGCTCCTACAGCTACGTCAACACCAAATGTAATTATACCTGCAACCAGTACAAATTGCCCCGTAAGTAATTTCCCTAACACGGGCAGCTCAACGGTTTATGGTAAAAATGTTACTATAGAACCTAGTGCCAGTGTAACTATGGGTAACGGCATTATGAATGTATCAGGAAACTTTACCAATAACGGAACTTTTACCTGCGGTACCGGAACTGTTAATTTTAATGGAACTTCAACGCAAACAATTAATACATCTAATACACGCGAAACATTTTACAATTTAACAACTGATAAATCGGCAGGTCAATTGCAGCTAAACGACTCTGTACAGGTAAATAACCTGCTTACACTAACAAATGGTAAAATAAACACAACATCAGCAAATTTGCTTACTTTACTAATAAACGCAACTTACAATGCCTCTACTACAATTGGTTCCGCAAGTAGTTATGTTAATGGACCAATGGCGTATAAAATTTCAAGCACAACAGTCCAAAACCTTAAGTTTCCTTTAGGCAATACAAATGATTGGCGTCCTGTAGAAGTTAATGTAACCCATAATTCTACAACACCATACACCTATACTGCGCAAATGTATAATGGTTCTGCAAATGCTTTAGGCTGGACTCTTCCAACCGGTTTTGAACGTGTTTCCCATGTGCATTATGTAGATGTTGAACGAATACCAAGCTCTACGAATAATTTAAGCGCTGCTACAATTAAAATGTATTATAGCAATACAAATGGAACAGATGATGGAGTTAGCAATTATCAAAATTTATCAATTGCCAAGGCAAGTATTTCAGGAAGTGTCTGGTCGGATATTGGAGGATTAGGAACAGCTACAGCAAATTCAGTAGGAAGTATTACTTCAAATAACTTTACTTCATTTAGTCGCTTTTCATTGTCAAATAAATCAGGAGGCACAAATCCACTTCCCGTTGAGCTCACTGATTTTACAGCAGCCTGCAAAAACCAACAAGTAAAATTGAATTGGACTACACAATCCGAATTGAACAACGATTATTTTGGTGTTGAGCGCAGTGCCGATGGCTTGTTGTTTCATGAAATTGGAAGAGTAGCAGGCCACGGTAACAGTAATGTGGTAAATCATTACCAGTATTTTGATGAGCAAGCTTTGGCTAGCACATCCTATTATCGGTTAAATCAAGTTGATTTTAATGGAGATTCAAAAATTTATCCTGTAAAAGTGACAAGTTGCGATGACGAACAACATGAAATTATAATTTATCCTAACCCCAATTCCGGAGACTTTGAAATTAGTGGTTTAAGTGAAGGCAATTGCATTGATGTATTTGACGTGTTGGGTAAAAAAGTAATTTCAACACTAAGTAAATCTGCTAAAGAAAAACTACAACTTACAGGCATTAAGCCGGGAGTTTATTTTGTAGTGATAAAAAATGCCTCAGGAGAAATAAATACCCAAAAAATACTGATAGAGCTGTAATGAGTAGTTTTAAGTAAAGAAGTGTTATTAGTTTTTTAATCTATACTTTGAATTTTGTTAACTATTTGTTAAATTCGTTAGCATAGTTTATTTATAGTATTTTATAACATGTGGCATTGATGGCTAAATGCTTTATTAATAAGCTTTGTGGGAGAGCGATAATTGCAAAATTACTATTATAAACCTTGTTTATTTCAATAAAAATTCTGCTCATGAAAGCAAAAAGTACACCTTCTGTCTTTTCTAATAATAAATTAGCTTGTTTATCTAAAAACATTAAACAGCTATTTTTAAATACTGCTTTAACTACCACCATGGTTTGTTTGCTGTCTTTTTTTGTAACAAATAAGGGGTGGGGGCAGACAACGCTGATTTCTCCGACAGGAGCAGGTGGTTTTGAGTTAACTGGTGGTGGAGCTACATTTGCAAATAATGGATGGACTGGCGTTAATGGTGCTTTATCATGGTACACCGGTACAGCTAACCTTACAAATGGCTCTTATTCTTTTGCTCGTACAGGTAGCAATTGCGTTTATATCTCGAGCAGCGTCACAGCGAATAATTGGGCTGGGGGATCAGGAACCACAACAGCTAGTACAGCACATTTTTACAGGGATGTCACTTTTCCTGCTGGTAATGCTATCAATCAGTTGAGTTTTCGTTGGTGTGCTGGTGGGGAGTCTACATTTGACGAACTCCTAGTTTATTTATGTCCTACAACACTGACCCCTACCTCAGGAAGTCCAAGCTCAACTAGTACAACTCCATCATGGACAGGTACAGGAACTGCCACTCTTCTTAGTCGGTATAATTTAGGCGCTTTAACTGGTCAAACTTCAACCATATATATTCAACAGTCTACCATAGGCAATACCTCTAGCAATTCTACAATGCGTTTGGTTTTCACTTGGAAAAATGATGGGGCTGGTGGAACTGCTCCGGGTCTTGCTATAGATGACATTTCACTTCAAACATCAGGCTCTTGTTCTTCATCACCACTAACCGGCACCTATTCCGTAGGCCCATCTGGCAATTATTCCAACCTAACTTCAGCAATTCAAGATATTGGCGCAAGAGGTGTTTCTGGGAATGTATTTCTTGAGCTAAATTCTACCTACACATCAACAGGAGAGAATTTTCCAATTACTTTAACTAATTCGACTAATTCTGGTTTTACTTGTATGAGTGCCAGTAATACTGTTACAATTCGTCCTGCTTCAGGAGCAACGGGGAGAAGCATTACTTCTACTAACGCTACTGCAACAATAGATATCAATGGCGGTCAATTTTGGAGAATAGATGGAAGACCTGGAGGAACTGGTGCAAGAGACTTGGCAATTGGTAACACCGGTGGTGCTCCGGCTATCAGGTTTATTAATGATGGCGCAAACAACTCTGTAAATTATTGTAGTGTAACATCAAGTGTTACTTCGCTAACATCTGGATTAATTCTTTTTAGTTCCACAACCGGAGCAAATGGTAACGATAATAATACCATCGATAATTGTGATTTGAATGGTAGTGGTACGGCGGCAAATATTATTTATGCAAATGGTACTGGAAATGGAGCAGCAGCAACAGCAAATAATAATATTACCATATCAAATAATTTAATTCATGATCAGTTTGTTACAGGTTCTGCTACAAATGGAATTTTGGTTGCTAATGGTAATGGTAATTGGACGATAAGCGGCAATAGTTTTTATCAAACAGCAACCAGAACTTACACCACAGGCGCAACCCATACAGCAATTAATATTAATCACAATACACATAATGGTTGTGTAATATTAAACAATATAATCGGCGGGGGTAATTCAACTGCAGGAGGAACAGCTTGGACATCGGCTGGAGCTTTTGCAAATAGATTTATTGGAATTAACTTAACTGTTGGCACAACTATAACAGCAAGCGTTCAAGGTAATACGATAGCTAATTTTAATTGGTCTTCAACTAGTGCAGTTACGACACTTCCTGGAGTTTGGATTGGAATTTATTCTTCAACCGGAAGTCTAAATATCGGAAATACTTCTGCCAATACAATAGGAAGTGCTACAGGTACAGGAAATATTACTTCAACGATCTCTACAACTGGCGGAATAAGTGTTGGTATTGGAGTTGAGGGAGCCGGAACTGTAGTTGTATCTAACAATAATGTTGGATCTATTACTGCAGCTGGCTCAACAACTTCAATAGGTCACAGTTTTACAGGGATTGTATCTACAGTAACTGGTACATTAACTATTTCAGGCAACACCATAGGAAGCACAACAACCGCCAATAGCATTAATTCATCAAGTAGTAACTCAAGTACTACCGGTCAAAGTGTAGTTGGTATTTCATCAAGTGGAGCTGCCACAAGTGTTACTATCACCGGGAATACAATTGCTAATTTGAATAATGCCTCGACTGGAAATGGGTCAACCACTTTCAATACACAAATAAGAGGAATTGTTGTTGGTGCTGGAACAACGGTTTCTGTAACTGGCAATACTGTAAGAAATCTTTCTATTGCTTGTACTAATGTTGGAACAACTGTAAGTAGTTCTGTATTGGGTATGTCATTTACAGGAATGACGGGCTCTTCAACCGTTTCTCAAAACACTGTACACACTTTAAGTAATACTAATTCAGCAGCAAATGCTACCGGTGTAATTGGCATTCATTATAATGGCGCAACTTCCGGAACAAATGTCGTAGCACGAAATATAATTTATGGTATTAGTTCAGCTGGAACTTCAGCTACTGGATTTAATTACGGCATCAATGTGAGCGGCGGCACAACTACTTACCAGAACAATATGATAAGCATTGGAAGTGGGAATAATGGTATTAATATTCGCGGCATAAATGATGCAGTTGGAACTAACAATTATTATCATAATTCTATATATATTGCTGGAGCACCAACAGCGAATGCTGCCAATACGTTTGCGTTTAATAGTGCGGTAACAACAAACACAAGAGCCTTTCAAAACAATATTTTTATCAATGCACGTTCCAATAATGGTTCAACAGGAAAACATTACGCAATAACAGTTGCAGGTACTATTACTAATCCATCAGGTTTAACATCAAATTATAATATCTTCCAGGCAACTGGTACAGGCGGCGTTTTTGGATTATTCAATTCTGTAGATCAAACTTCAATCGCACTTTGGAGAACTGCTACAGGTCAGGATGTGAATTCATTTGATGCCAATCCTCAATTTATTGCGCCAACATCTGCCACACCTGATTTGCATATTAGTCCATCTGTTGCAACTGTAGTGGAAAGCGGCGGTTTTTCCATTTTATCAGTTACTGATGATTACGATGGGCAAACTCGTTCTGGCTTAACTCCTATAGACATTGGAGCAGATGCCGGTGATTTTGTTGCCGCTGTACCTCAAATTTCTGCAAATTCCGTAACACCTTCAGGAACACAATGCACCAATGTATCTAGAGCTATTTTTGTAAATGTGAATCCACAAGGAACTCTTACCGCTGCACCAACACTTTCTTATCAGGTAAATGGCGGTACAGTACAAAACATCACAATGACTGCTGGCACGGGTTCATTATCATCAACAGGTACATGGTCAGCAACTATTCCAACAGTTTCTCCTTCAACAGGAACAGTTACTTGGTCGGTTTCTGCAACAAATGCTGTTGCCACAAGATCATTTACAGGAACAGGTTACACTGATGAACCTAACACAGGTATAACTGCTACAGCATCTGCTTCTCCATCTACTGTATGTTCTGGTAGTAATACGAGTTTGAGTGTTACTACTACTAGAAGTGGAACTGTTACATTGGGTGCGGGTTCCTTAACCTCATCGGGAGTTAATAATTCATTTTTACCCGGAGGTTGGGGAGGAGCTAAAACTCAATATTTGGTAAGAGCGTCTGAATTAACAGCTTTGGGCTTATCTGCGGGAAATATTACCGCCATCGCTTTTGAACCAACTACGGCAGGGCAAACCTATACAGGTTTTCAACTTTGGTTGAATACGACAACCTCAACAACTTTAAACACGACTTTTATAGCCAATGGAACTCAAGTTTATTTGGCAACGGGAACAAATAATGGTTATTTACCAGTTGCAAATACAGTAAATACATTATCATTTGGAACCGGAACTGGTTCGTCAAATAGTTTTTTCTGGGATGGCATGTCAAATATCGTACTAACGTTTTCTTGGAGTTCAGTACCGAGTGCGTCAACATCTACTTCTTCAACAATGAAATATGATGCTCCAGGATTTACGTGCTCTGCATATAGGCAAGCAGATAGTGAAACTCCAGCCACAATGCTAGCTTCTACAAGTGCTACAACAGGAACCGGTAGACCACGATTCATATTT
Organism: Bacteroidia bacterium; assembly: GCA_044352985.1. Lineage (GTDB taxonomy): Bacteria > Bacteroidota > Bacteroidia > B-17B0 > Aurantibacillaceae > JADJDM01. Next base: position 270,652 of record JBILCU010000001.1, on the reverse strand, counting down.
ACAGGAAATGTTCCCCCAACCCCTTCAGCATTATCTTGGTCAAACGGATCAGTAGTAGGAACAACGAACCCTCTTACCGTTAGTCCAACAACCACAACAACCTATACTGCTACAGCAACAGTAAATGGATGTCCTATTGTTTCAAATGGAGCAGCTGTTACGGTTAATCAGCCAACAACAAGTCCAACAAACGCTACAACGGCTAACCAATGTGGTACATCGGCAACATTCAGTATTACAACACTGGTTTCAAGTCCAACTATAAAATGGTATACAACATCAACAGGAGGAACAGCTATTGTAGGCGCTTCATCAGCTACATTAACTGAAACAGGATTAACAGCAGGAACATATAATCGTTGGGCAACAGTAACAGATGCCACAGGATGTGAAAGTGGTCGTGTTCAGTGTACAGTAACTTTGACAGCTTCAGATGCCCTTACAGCTTCAGTTTCACCAACTGGCAATGTTTGTATAGGCTCATCGATAAGTCTTTCGGTATCTCAAACAGGAAGTAATAATAATTACACACTAACTTGGCAGTCTGCAGGTACGGGTAGCGGATTGACATCAACTTCATCTGGAAGTTTGTCATCTGCTTTATCAGTTACACCAACCGCAACCGGAACATATACTTATCAAATAAATGGCAATGAGTCGAGTTCAGGTTGTGTATCGAACTCAAGCGTTATTGTTACTGTTATTGATCCAAATGCAGGAATCACAGCTACAGCATCTGCAACTCCATCAACGATTTGTTCTGGAAGCAATACGAGCTTAAGTGTTGTCGTTGGGGTGTCAGGTACTGCAACTGTCGGTTCAGGTGCAACAACAAGTAATACCTACCCAAACCCATTTTATAGTTTATGGTCTAATACGCACAATCAATATATTATTCTAGCCTCTGAATTACAGGCTTCAGGATTGATAGCAGGAAATATAACTTCACTTGCTTTTAATATTACAAGCGGAACAATGGCAATGTCAACATTTTCTTTGAAAATGGGACATACTTCTGCTACAAACATGGCTGCATTCCTTTCACCAACTTTTACAACTGTTTTTTCGGCAGGATCATTAACACCTGTTGTTGGTTTAAATACCATTACTTTCTCTACGCCGTTTAATTGGAACGGCACTTCGAATATAGTAATTGAAATATGTCATGGCAACTCAGCAAGTGGCGCAACAATGTCAAGCACAGCAACAGTTGATAATACTTCATATATTTCTACAATTCACACGCATTTAAGTTCAGCGTCATCTGGCACTTCTACTTGTATTGATTTAACTAGTAACTTAACTACATACAGCATTAGGCCAAGATTTACTTTTAATGGGAATACTGCTCTTACACCCACTGCATATAGTTGGTCAAACGGATCAGTAGTAGGAACAACGAACCCTCTTACCGTTAGTCCAACAACCACAACTACCTACACTGCTACAGCAACAGTAAATGGATGTCCTATTGTTTCAAATGGAGCAGCTGTTACGGTTAATCAGCCAGCAACAAGTCCAACAAATGCTACAACGGCTAACCAATGTGGTACATCGGCAACATTCAGTATTACAACACTGGTTTCAAGTCCAACTATAAAATGGTATACAACATCAACAGGAGGAACAGCTATTGTAGGCGCTTCATCAACTACACTAACTGAAACAGGATTAACAGCAGGAACATATAATCGTTGGGCAACAGTAACAGATGCCACAGGATGTGAAAGTGGTCGTGTTCAGTGTACAGTAACTTTGACAGCTTCAGATGCCCTTACAGCTTCAGTTTCACCAACTGGCAATGTTTGTATAGGCTCATCGATAAGTCTTTCGGTATCTCAAACAGGAAGTAATAATAATTACACACTAACTTGGCAGTCTGCAGGTACGGGTAGCGGATTGACGTCAACTTCATCTGGAAGCTTGTCATCTGCTTTATCAGTTACACCAACGGCAACCGGTACATATACTTATCAAATAAATGGCAATGAGTCGAGTTCAGGTTGTGTATCGAGTTCAAATGTTATTGTTACTGTTATTGATCCAAATGCAGGAATCACAGCTACAGCATCTGCTACTCCATCAACGATTTGTTCTGGAAGCAATACGAGCTTAAGTTTGAGCGTTAATAAATCTGGTAATGTTACCTTAGGAACTTCACCTACCACTAGCACAACAACAGCAGCCACATTTTTTCCAGGAGGTTGGGGTGGTTGTAAAACTCAGTATATTATTCGAGCTTCGGAACTTACAGCTTTAGGCTTATCTGTAGGAGCAATTAACTCTTTGGGATATACCCCAACAACATCTGGTCAAACCTACCAAGGGTTTCAGGTTTGGGTGGGGCAAACATCACAATCCTCAATGACAACAACCTTTATAAGTATGGCTTCCCAAACCCAAGTTTATTTGGCCACAGGAACTGATAATGCTTATACTCCCTCGGCAAATGTATTAAATACACTAGCTTTTGGAACTGGAGTAGGTTCTGCATCTACATTCAATTGGGATGGAACATCCAATATCGTAATTACATTCTCTTGGAGCAGAGTGCCTGCTGCAACTACTTCTACTGCAAGTTCAATTAATGTAGCTGCGGCTGGATTTACTTCATCATCTTACTATCAACAAGATTCACAAACACCTGCGAATATGTTGGCATCCACTACAGCTGATGGTACGGGAACAAACAGACCTATTTTTATATTCAATGGAAACATTCCTCAAACCCCCTCAGCTTATTCCTGGTCAAACGGATCAGTAGCAGGAACAACGAACCCTCTTACCGTTAGTCCAACAACCACAACTACCTATACTGCTACAGCTACAGTAAATGGATGTCCTATTGTTTCAAATGGCGCAGTTGTTACGGTTAATCCTTTACCTAATTCACCTGTTGCCACTTCATCTACTCAATGTGGTAATGGTATTCCTTTAGCATCAGTGTCTGATCCCAATACTTTTTCTTCACCTATATTTAAATGGTATGATCTTGCAACATCGGGAACATTATTGCAATCTTCTACCACCACAACATACACTACTACAGTTTCCTCTACTGCATCATTTTTTGTGTCTGTTGTTAACCCTTTAACTGGATGTGAATCCTCACGATCAACAGTTCAAGTAACAGTTGATACTCCACCTTCTATTACAGCGTCAGCTTCTTCAACTACTATTTGTTTTGGCCAATCAACAAATTTATCAGTAAATAGTACAAACTCTGGTTATTCATACATCTGGTCAAACAGTTTAGGTTCTGGATCATCAGTATCAGCTTCACCTACAACTACAACTACTTTCACAGTTAGTGCTTCTGATGCAAGTGGTGGAGCTAATAATGGTTGTAATATAAACACTACGGTTTCTGTCTCTGTCAACCCAGTACCTAGTTCAATAGTTTTGAATCCATCTTCATCAACTATTTGTAACGGGACCATTTCAACGCTAAATGTTTCAAGCACTTCAACAGTAATTACGGTTGGAACACAAACAGCAAATTCGGCCGCAGCTAATACACCTTACAGACAAGCAGTTGGTGCTGCTAATCAGTCAAGAGTTCAATATTTAATTACCAAAATAGAATTAAATAATGCAGGCATAAATGGCCCAACAACAATTTCCTCATTAGGTTTTAATGTTATAACTGCTGGAACTGGAACAATGTCGAATTACACAATTGGCATGGCAAATTCCGTATTAACTGTTTTATCTGCAACCTATCAAACTCCAGCTTTTACAACTGTTTATACAGGAACAAATATTTTACCTGTTACAGGAATAAACACACACAACTTCCAAACTCCTTTTGATTGGGATGGAACATCTAATATATTAATAAATATATGTCATCAAGGGGCTGGAGGTACTACTAGTACGGTGGCAGTGTTAACACCTAGTATAATCTCCACAACATCAGGTGGTGGTGCAGGTCAATGTTCATTGACAACTGGCGGGGTTACAAACGCAAATAAACCGGTAATGTATTTTGGGACCTATTTGCCTAATACTATTACTTGGTCCTCAACTACAGGTTTATTTTCAGATGCTTCTACAACTAATGTCTACACCGGAACAGCTGCTTCAACAGTTTATGCAAAACCAACAGTTACCACAACCTACACTGCAACTGCAACTTCATCTGCTGGTTGTACTACAACTAATTCAGTTGCCATAACAGTAAACACCCCAACCGTAAGTGTAAACACTACAGTTGCTAACAACGATTATGTTTGGAGTGGATTAACAAGTTCAGTATGGTCTACACCTAGTAATTGGCTTCAATACTCTTCAAGCACTACTTCTTACACAACAGCAACAGGTGCTCCAACTAATAGTTTGAACATTGTAGTTACAAATCCTCAAACTTGTGTTCCTAATAGTCCTTCCATTTCAAGTAGTGCGGATGCAGCTAATTTAACTATCGATCAGGGAGCTACTTTAAGTTTAGCAAATGGCGCAACATTAAATGTATCTGGTAATTGGACAAATAATGGGACATTTACTCCAAATTCTAGCACCATTGTTTTTAATGGCACTTCTGCTCAAACTATTGGAGGCAGCGTTAACACAACATTTTATAATTTAACTTTAAATAATTCAAATGGAATAAATTTATCTACTCCTGTTAATGTTTCAGGCGCATTAACATTAACAAATGGCAAATTAATATTAGGCAATAATTACCTTAGTCTCGGCGAAAATGCCACAATACAAGGAACGCCTAGTGTTAGTGCAATGATTGTTCCTGAAGGTACAGGAGAATTAAGAAAGTTTTTTAATTCAGGTTCAGGTTTAGATCCATTTACTTTTCCTGTAGGTGACAATACCGGAACTGCTGAATATAGTCCTGTTACTATTGATTTTTCATCTGCTACTTTTGCTTCAGGTTCATATCTTTCTTTACGTCTTGAAAACGCAAAACATCCCGAACTCTCAAGCGACTATACCACTTTTTTAAATAGAAACTGGACAATAGAACCAAGTGGCATAACTAATTATGATTATAACATTAATTTATTTTATGTCAACAATGATGTTATATTGGGAACACAAAATCAAAGCGATTTAGTTCCAATTAAAAAAAGTGGATTTACCTGGTATCAACCTAATGGTAGTACTTTTACCGATGCTGTTTCACAGGGTACTTATACATATACAAGCAATAATTGTTTTACATGGAATGGTTTATCATCATTTAGTCAGTTTGGTGCTGCAGGAAATAGGTTAGGCCCACTACCTGTTGTTTTAACTGATTTCACAGCAGTATGTAATCAAGATAAAACTCAATTAAAATGGGCAACACAATCCGAATTAAACAACGACTATTTTACCATTGAACGAAGTAAAGATGGCTCATTATTTAATGAAGTGGGTAGGGTAAATGGTAACGGAACAACCAATCTACAAAACACGTATCAGTTTTTTGATGAGCTAGCATTTAAAGGCACTTCCTACTATCGTTTAAGTCAGCATGATTTTAATGGTGCAATAAAAGTGTACCCAATAAAAACAGTAAGTTGCGCTGATGAACAAAATTTATTCAGTATTTATCCTAATCCAAATAACGGTACTTTTGAAATTTCCGGTTTAAACGAAGGAAATGAAGTTGTGATTACAGATGTGTTGGGTAAAAAAGTGGGGTCATTACAAAGTAAATCTTCTAGTGAAAAAATACAGTTAAATACTCTTAAACCCGGGGTTTATTTTGTAGAAATAAAAGACTCCGCCGGTACATTAACTATTCAAAAAGTAATTATTGAATACTAAGTGGTTGTTAAATTTTTTCAAAAAATTATTTTGTAATTAAAAACTATTTAGGGTTTACTGAAAAAATATTATTTAGTTACCTTCTACTTTGTTTTGATTGATTAACTCAAATGTGCAAAGCACATTTGACAGTGCTCAGGTAAAATCTAACTCCGGATTATCTTTGTTGATTTAAGGTTCCGCTTTTTTTCGCTTCGCCTAGATTTTGAACAGCGAAGCCTTGCAATAAATTCAATTGAATTTTTTAATGATGAGTTCTTCATTTACCTTCTCCATAGGTTTAAATTCAGGAGAGTAGTTTAAACGATAAACTTCAGTATTGTTTTTTAAATAATACTGTTCGTTAATTTTCGCAACACTTAAATCAGTATTTTCTTTAATTCCATAAACAAGAATTCTGTTCCTTGTCATTTTATATCCTTTACTGTTTAATGGTGATTTCCAAAATTCAACTAAATACAAATCAGATTTATTAGTTGAAGTTATCCCGCTAATTGCATACAGTGCAGAATCACTTCTATTGGTTTGTTTGTCGTCAAAATCTTTAAGCGATATGTTTTTTACACTTAATAATTCTTCTTTTAATACATTAATGTCATCTTCGATATATGAAATTTCTTCCGCACTTATATATCCACTTTTTGAACTGATGGCAACTGAATCGCTTTTAATGTAAGAACTAGTGTTATTTCTTTTAGAAGTTTTATAGTCAGCAGTTGTGTAATTTTGTTGTTCATCATTGTTTGTTTCCTCTTTAGTTACTTCCACTTCATGAACATTAGCTTTTGCGCCAGATTCAAACAAACTTACTTTAGAAAATAATGTATCCAATTTAAATATGAAAAATAAACTTGCAACAAGCAACCCAATTGTGGCTCCAAAAATAAAAACCTGAACTTTTTGACTTAATTTACTCATTGAGTATAACACCATATATAGGTTCACAAAATTACAAAATAAAATCAGTGCTGTTAAGCATTGTTAAATAGATTATTAACAGCAAATACCCGTTTTAAATTTGCGTTTATATCATAAAATTAATTGGCATGAAAAATTTAGTATGGGTATTATTTGCTGCTTTTTTTGGAGGATTAACCGCAGTTTTTGTAGAAAAAAAATTTAACAAAAATGATGGGCATTCCGAGCTGAATGAGTATAAAATTAAAACTCCGGTAACTTTAACTTCAGGTAACAATTTACCAATTGGCACAGTTGATTTTACTGCAGCAGCAGAAACAAGTGTAAATGCAGTAGTTCATGTTAAAACTACAACTCAGGAGATTACTAATAATCTTACTTACGACCCTTTTCACATGTATTATTTTAATCAGCCAAAACAACGTATTCAGCAATCATCTGGGTCGGGGGTAATAATTTCAAAAGACGGTTATATTGCAACCAATAACCATGTAATTAATGGTGCAAGTAAAATAGAGGTAGTTTTAAATGATAAAAGAACGTATACTGCTGAATTAGTAGGCGCAGATCCACAAACGGACGTTGCATTATTAAAAATTAAAGAAACCGATTTGCCTTATTTAAATTATGGTAATTCGGATTTAGTTAAAGTTGGAGAATGGGCGCTGGCTGTTGGTAACCCATTTAATTTAACTTCCACAGTTACTGCTGGTATTATTTCAGCAAAAGGAAGAAATATTAATATTTTTGAAAACGATCCTGCCAATGGCATGTTTCCTATTGAATCATTTATTCAAACAGACGCAGCAGTAAATCCCGGAAATAGTGGCGGAGCATTGGTTAATCCAAATGGCGAACTCATCGGAATAAACACAGCTATTGCTTCACAAACAGGTTCTTATGCCGGATATGCATTTGCAATACCGGTAAATATTGTAAGAAAAATTGTAGCAGATTTAATTGAATTCGGAACCGTACAGCGCGCATTTATAGGTGTTAGCATTCGTGACATAGATGCTAAATTTGCTAAAGAACAAAAATTAAACGCATTAAATGGTGTGTATGTAAATGGCCTTAATTCAGGGGGCGCAGCAGAAGAAGCAGGAATAAAAATTGGCGATATAATTACCAAGATTGAAGGGTCAGTAATAAAAAATGTACCTGAACTTCAGGAACAAGTTGGGAAGTTTCGACCTGGAGATAAAATAAATGTATGCCTGCTTAGAGAAAATAAAGAAATTGTATTGCCCGTTACATTAAAAAATAAAGATGGAAATGTTACCTTTATTAAAAAGGAAGAGAAGGAAATCACATCCATACAGTCGTTAGGAGCAAGCTTTGAAACGTTATCACAAGATGAATTAAAAAAACTGGGTATAAGCAATGGCTTGCGAATTACTAAGCTAACCAACGGTAAATTAGCATCCGCAGGTATAAAGCAAGGATTTATTATCACTTCAATTGATAGAAAAAAAGTAACCAATGTGCAAGAGTTAAGTGATTATTTGCAAGATAAAGCAGGCGGTGTTTTAATTGAAGGTATTTATCCTAATGGTGTTAAAGCGTATTATGGATTTGGATTGTAAACCAATGATATTAAACATTATACAGGATAATGATTGCATTTTGAAATCAGACTTTAATTTTGTAATTTCGCGCCCATTTTAAACTAAAAAGCATCACTTAATATAATTTCCTAATACATGAGACAACTTAAAATTACCAAATCCATAACCAACAGAGAAAGTGCTTCTTTGGATAAATACTTACAAGAAATTGGAAGAGAAGAATTAATTACTGCAGAAGAAGAAGTACAGTTAGCAAAGAAAATTCGTGATGGAGATCAACGTTCATTAGAAAAATTGACCAGAGCTAATTTACGTTTTGTGGTTTCTGTTGCAAAACAATATCAAAATCAAGGTTTAAGTTTACCGGATTTAATAAACGAAGGCAACCTAGGTTTAATTAAAGCTGCTCGCCGTTTTGATGAAACTCGTGGGTTTAAATTTATTTCTTATGCAGTTTGGTGGATTCGTCAAAGTATCCTTCAGGCTTTGGCAGAACAATCTCGTATCGTTCGTTTGCCTTTAAATCAGGTTGGTTCATTAAATAAAATAAACAAAGCCTATTCAAAATTAGAGCAAGAATTTGAACGTGAACCAACACCAGAAGAGTTAGCAAATTTATTGGATTTACCTCAGGATAAAATTACCGACACGATGAAAGTTTCTGGTCGCCATGTTTCAATGGATGCGCCATTAGCTAGCGGCGAAGAAAGCACTTTGATGGATGTAATTGCGAATAGCGATTCACCAAGAGCAGATGCAGCATTAATTAACGAATCATTATCTCGTGAAATTGATCGCGCACTTTCCACATTAACAGAGCGTGAACGCGATGTAGTAAAGTTATTCTTCGGAATTGGAATCAATCATGGCTTAACTTTAGAGGAAATCGGCGCAAAATTCGATTTAACCCGCGAACGCGTTCGTCAAATCAAAGAAAAAGCGGTACGCCGTTTACGCCACAGTTCAAGAAGCAAATTGCTTCAGCAATACCTTGGTTAAAAATTAACTAAAAAAAGCATGAAAAAAACCACTGAAAAAACAGTGGTTTTTTTATTTTTGCATCCTCTAAAAAAATTAACCTTTTAATAATATTGCATAATGAGCGCACAAACTATTGAAAAAACAAATGCGGCAGGCTATGAAGGCCAATTAAACGATTGGATTCAACAAGAGAAAGCTGCAATTGATTTAATTTCTGCTATTGGTAAACTTTGGTTCGAAAAATCAATTGAATTAGTAATATTCCGTCATCAATTAGTTGATAGAAGCAATAGTGAAATCATGAACCTGCATCTTTATGCGAAAAATATTGTTAAAAAACCAATTAATGTTACAGATACAGCAATGCTTGCTAATGAAATCATGAAGGCGAACATTTGTCCATCAAAAATTGATATTGGTAAATTAGCTTTTGAGTGGCATAACGAACAAGCAAATTTTAAATCAGCTGCTGAATTTATTAATAATAAATTAATCGACTTCATTAATAAAGAACACAACATTACTCCAAAAGATGTGGTATTGTTTGGTTTTGGACGTATTGGTAGAATTGCTGCGCGTGAAATTATTTCACAGGCAGGTAAAGGAGAACAATTACGTTTGCGCGCTATTGTTACGCGTGGTAACAGCGACATTGAAATCACTAAACGTGCTGATTTGTTACGTACAGATTCTGTACACGGGCCATTCCCTGGAACAGTAATCGAAGATTTAGAAAATAAAGCTTTAATCATTAACGGACATACCGTTCACATGATTGATGCAAAAAACCCGGAAGATGTTGATTACACTGCTTATGGAATTAACGATGCATTGTTAATTGATAACACCGGTGTTTTCAGAGACAAAGCAGAATTAAGCCGCCACTTAAAAGCAAAAGGTGTTTCTAAAGTATTATTGACAGCTCCGGCTAAAGATATACCTAATGTGGTTTATGGTGTAAATCAAGAAACTATTGATTTAAACGATTCTATTTTTTCTGCGGCATCTTGTACAACAAATGCAATTATGCCAATACTTTATGTAGTTGACAAAGAATTATCAATTGTTAAAGGTCATATTGAAACTGTTCATTCTTATACCAACGATCAAAACTTATTGGATAACTATCATAAAAAATACCGCAGAGGCCGTTCAGCTGCTTTAAATATGGTTATTACAGAAACAGGTGCTGAAAGTGCTTTAAAGAAAGTGCTTCCTCATTTAGCAGGTAAATTTACTGCAAACTCAGTACGTGTACCAACTCCTAATGTTTCGTTAGCTATCATCAATGTTACTTTAGAAAAAGAAGTGGATAGAGATTTAGTAAACGAAACTATTAAAAAATATGCATTACAAGGTGCTTTGGTAGAGCAAATTCAATATGCTTTTTCAAACGAATTGGTTTCTACAGATGTTATCGGAAATCCATGCCCTTCGGTATTCGATAGTCAAGCTACGATTATTTCTCCTGATAAGAAAAATGCAATCTTGTATGTATGGTATGATAACGAATATGGTTACACACGCCAAGTAATTCGTTTTGCAAAACAATTATCTGAAGTACGAAGACCAGTTTATTATTAATCGCTCATTAAAAAAGCCGTTTCATTTGAAACGGCTTTTTTGTTTACTATTTTCCTTACTGAAATAAGTTGACATTTAAATATTAATTATTTTTTAAAACAGGGGTCAAGGTGAAGGAATGATTGGGAATTCAATTGAAAATTGACTACCCTCATTTTCTATGCTGGTAAAATAAATTCTTCCGCCAATTAGTTCCATATATTTCTTAATTATGCTTAATCCTAAACCTGTTCCCTTAATGTATTCTGCATTTTTAGCTCTAAAAAAAAGAGTAAATATGTTTTGTTGTTCGCTTTTTGGAATTCCCATTCCATAATCTTTTACAGAAACAATGCCCATGTTTTTTTCTATATGAGCAATAATATGGATGTTTTTTTCTTGTAATGAATATTTACTTGCGTTTGAGATGAGATTTAATAAAGCATTGTATATTTTTTTATTATCTTGATTTATTTCTTCTTGGCCATTATATTTTAAATTTATTTTCTGCCCAATTTTTAAATGCCCATTCATTTCATCCATTGCTTCTTCAATCATTTTTTTTAGATTGAATACTTTATTTGTTTTTTCATCCATTCCTTTTTCAATTTTATCTAGAGATAAAAAATTATTCAAAATAACGTTTAGATTATTTACGGATGATTTAATGCGATTAAAATGTTTGGCAAGATGAGCATTGTTTTCAGGTTTTGTATATTTTTCCAGAATGGATGTACTAAGTAATAATGATGCTAAAGGGGTTTTAAATTCGTGAGAAGCCATTGATACAAAGCGTGACTTTAATTCATTGTTTTGTTTTTCGCGTTTAAGGGCTTTGGATAGTTCGATGGTTTTTTGATTTACTTTTTTTTCTAGAACTACATTCATTTGGTTAATGGTTTCCCTTTCAATTTTTAATTCTGTAATATCATGCATAGACATTAATACATGAGGATGACCATTTATTTTAAAATTTTGTAACGAACAAATAACATGAATAGATTCACCTGATTTTTTATTGAATGTGGAGCTAAATTGGTTTTTTTTAAGACTATAATCAGCTAGTTTGTTTTCGCCTTCTGTTTTTTGCATGTACTTCATAAAGCCCAATTTTTTTGGACTTGTACCGACAACTTCCTCGTATTTTAAATCAAATAAATCGAGAAAACTTTTATTAACATCAATAAATGCATTGTTTTGGATTTTAAATATAGAAAGGGCAATGGGGCTTAGTTCAAAAGCTTTTGCAAAGCGCTCTTCTGAAACTTTTAACTCAAATTCTTTTTGTTTTTTTTCAGTAATATCTTTTATTAACACCGTAATTCCTCCATTAAAGGAGCTTACTCTTACATCGTACCAATTTTCTTTATTGTTGGATTGAATTTCAAAAGTTTGTGTTTTTGAATTTAACATGACGCTTTTAAAAGTGGATTCAAATAATGAGTTTTTTAGGCAGGGAGATACTTCCCAAATTTTTTTTCCTACTAGTGATGGTTGAATCTCAAAATCGTTCATTAAGTCAATACATCTTTGGTTAATGAAAGTAAATTCCCAATTTTGATTGATGCTAAAAACGGCTTCATCCAATGTTTCTAGAATATTCTCACATATTGTTTTTTGTTCACTCACTTGTGTTGACATGAAAAAATAAATAAACCACTTATTAAGCAAATAAAACAGATAAAAATCATTATATATCAAGTAATTCATCATTGTAAGAAATGATATTACTCATTGCTTATTTTTATTTGGAGTAGTTTTTTAAAATCCAAAAATGAAAGATAAATTCGTTTAATTTGATCGTTCTTAGTAAACTCTTTTTAATCAAATTATTTCTAAGTGCGTAAAGTGTAGCAAGTAAATCTTCGACGTGATTAAAGAAATAGGCTTAGTATTTTTAAAGTTGAATGTTGTTGTTTATCCTTCAAAAAATATTTTTGAATCTTCACTTTTTGAAAAATATCCGATTTCAGAAAAAAATTGATGTTCAGATTTAAGTAAATTCTCAAATTCATTTTTGTAATTAGCATTAACACTAACTAATAATCCTCCTGAAGTTTGAGGATCGCAATAATAAAGCATGTCTAAATCTTTCATTCCTTTTATTACAGAAGAATATGCGTTGTAATTTTTAGTTGTGTTATCCGGATAAACAAACTGACTTCCATATTTTAATGCAGACTCTAAAATTGGAATTTTATTTTTTTGTAATGTTACGTTAAACGAACTTGGCTTGATCATTTCATATAAATGCCCAACTAAACCAAAGCCGGTTACATCGGTTAGCGCATTAACAAAAGAACAATCGCCTAATAAAGCGCCAATTTTATTTAAATCAGTGGTTAACTTTAAATACTCATTATACTCTGCTTCTGTTATTAATTCTCTTTTTATTGCGGAGCTTAATATCCCAATACCTAAAGGTTTTGTTATATAAAGAACATCTCCATTTTGGATGGCATGATTTTTTTTAATGTTACTTGTTTTTATTTGTCCACTTACCGCCAATCCAAAAAATGGTTCAGGAGCATCTATACTATGTCCGCCTGCTAAAGGTATTTGTGCTTGATTGCAAATTTGTTGAGCGCCATTAATAACTTGTGCTGCTAATTCAGATGGTAATTTATTTACAGGCCAACCCAATATTGCAACAGCCATTAATGGTTTTCCGCCCATCGCAAATACATCGCTGATGGCATTACAGGCGGCAATTTTTCCAAAATCAAATGCATCATTCACAATAGGTGTAAAAAAATCAGTAGTACTTATAATCGAAAATTCTTCATTAAATTTTAAAATAGCTGCATCATCATTAAATTGATTACCTACAATTAAATTTTCAAATGAAGATTGGTCGTTTGAATTTTTTAAAATTACCCTTAGCTCAGAAGGTGCTATTTTACAACCGCAACCGGATGCTTTGCTATATTGTGTTAATTTAATCGACATGATTACTTAGCTTGTAGATGATTTGTTTTAATTGCTCAATGTTATTTTCAAAATCCTCATTACAGATAGTTAATTCAATAATTTTTACATCTGTCTTTTTTTCGTATTTAAATTCATAAGCTCTATCGTAATAGTACAAACAAATTTCAGCAGCACTATGTAAATCGTTTTCCTGAATAAATTGCATACATTTTTTAGTATTTAAAGGCCCAAGTTGTTGAGCTATTTTATTAACGGCATTTATCAGTAATTGCTTATCTATTGTTGTATATTCTTTTACCAAATGATTTAAGCGGTCGTTGATTTCTAAATTAATTTTTATGATTGGTGCTTTTTTCATTTGCAGCCAAAAAGCATGAGGTATTTTATTGTAACCTAGTGTTTGTGATTCATCTTCAATGATTAAGTAATGATGTTTGTTTAATGATTGTAATTTTTGAAATAATTTATTTTCAAAAATTTGTTGTGGTTCTTGTTTGTGTTGATTAATGCTGCCAAAAGCAGAACCTTTATGATTAGCAAGTTCTTCAATATTTAAAGTTGGAAAACCTTCTTTCTTCAATTGTTCAAGTAGTTCCGTTTTTTTACTTCCTGTTTTACCTCCCAATAAAATTATTTTCCTAGGCTTAATAAAATCATTTAAAACAAAATTCCTAAAAGCTTTATAACCACCTTTTAAAATTTTGGCATCGTAACCATAAGTATTTAAAAACCATGCAAAGCTGTTACTTCTCATGCCGCCTCTAAAGCAGTATACAAATACCGATTTATTTTCCGATAATTGATTTACTCGTTCAATAAAATTTGGCTTTTTTGGGTTTACAATTTCAAGTCCTCTGCTAATTGCTTTTTCTTTTCCTTGCTGTTTATATAATGTTCCAATTTCTGAACGCTCTTCATTTTCAAACAGTGGAACATTAACAGCGCCAATAATATGCCCTTTTAAAAACTCTACAGGAGATCGAACATCAATAATTAAATTGTTTTTACTTTCTTCTATAAAATCATCAACTTGAAGTTGTGGAGCAGTCATAGTCAAATCTACTAATTCATTTCAATACTTATAAAAATATTTAACATGAACTTTACAGCAGAATTTTTATATTAGTAAAAATCATTTTGTGAACTTATTCATAGTAGGCGATATACACGGTTGCTATTATACATTTAAATCCTTGCTTCAGCGCTACTGGGATGAAAAAAACGAAGTATTAATTCAGGTTGGTGATTTAATTGATAGAGGAAATCATACTCCTCAAACAATCATGTATTGTAAAGAGCTCCAGCAAAAACACAAGGCAGTTTTTTTAAAAGGTAATCATGAGTTTATGGCAATAAAACATATTGTTGGTGCTGGCCATGAAAAATGGTTTAATAAATACGGTAAATCTGTATTATGGCAGTATCATTTAGAAAGTTTAGATTTTAAAACTGATATTGAGTGGATGCAGCGTTTACCTTTATATTGGGAAAATGATTTTTTATTTATTTCTCATGCAGGAAGAAGTATGTCTGAAAACTACTTGGATGAAGATGATCCTCAAAGCATATTATGGAATAAATCAGCCATTAAAAAACTATTTAAAACACAAGTAATAGGTCATACTCCACATCAAAATAAAAAACCGATCTTCTATCCTGAATCAAATACATGGAATGTTGATACAGGAGCTTACTTAGGGAATTGTTTATCCGCCTTAAAACTTGACGAAAAAGGAAACTTTATTGATTTTTACAGCGTGAATACGCTATCAAAAGATATTTCATAGGCTGGATTATTTTGAAAAAAACTTAGCCTTTATTAGCAAATTGTTTCACATCGTTTTCACTAATTATTTTTTCTCCCAAAATGATTAATCGTTCAATTACATTCCTGAATTCACGTATGTTTCCCGTCCAGTTTATATTTTGTAACGCTTTAACAGCATCTTTATTGATGCTTTTTTTAGCCATTCCGTAATCGATACAAATTTGTGTTAAAAAATGTTCTGTTAGTAAAGGAATATCATCTAACCGATCATTTAAAGACGGAACATCTAAAACGATTACGCTTAATCGGTGAAATAAATCTTCTCTGAAATTTCCAGAGGCAATTTCTTGTTGCAGTTTTTTATTAGTTGCTGCAATGATGCGTACATTTACTTTGATTTCTTTATCGCCACCTACTCGTGTTATTTTATTTTCTTGTAATGCACGTAATACTTTTGCTTGAGCGGACAAACTCATGTCACCAATTTCATCTAAAAATAATGTGCCGCCTTCAGCTAATTCAAATTTGCCTTTGCGTGTTGCTACTGCTGAGGTAAATGCCCCTTTTTCGTGACCAAACAATTCACTTTCTATTAAATCACCTGGTATAGCGGCGCAGTTAACTTCTATTAAAGGGCCGTTTGATCTATTGCTTTTTTCATGAATTCGTTTAGCTACTAATTCTTTTCCGCTACCATTGCTGCCTGTTATTAAAACACGTGCTTCTGTAGGTGCAATTTTATCAATCATCTCCAAGATGTTTTTGATAGGTTTTGATTCTCCTATAATATCAAACGATTTGTTGATTTTTTTCTTTAGTGTTTTTGTTTCTGTTACTAAATCTTTTTTCTCAATTGCGTTTCTAACTGTTACCAATAATCTATTTAAGTCGATTGGTTTTGATAAAAAATCATAAGCCCCTTTTTTTACGGCTTCAACTGCTGTTTCAATAGAACCGTGTCCACTCATCATTACTATTGGCGATTCTAAATGATGTTCGTTAAACTTAGATAGTAATTCAAGTCCATCCATTTTAGGCATTTTAATGTCGCACAATACAAGATCGAAATTATCGTTTAGAGCAAGATGTAATCCATTAGCACCATCTTCAGCCTCTTGAATTTTATATTTTTCAAACTCAAGTATTTCACGCAGTGATTTGCGTATACTTTTCTCATCATCTATCAATAAAATTTTTTGCATACTTTTTTTATTTGGATGCGGTAACGCCAGTTGTTGTAATAGTTTTTAAACTTAATTGCGCATTAGCCGCACTTAATCCATTCTTTGCGTTCTCGGCATTTGGGTTAAGTTTTAATGCGTTCTCAAATCCAATTTTTGCCTTTTCAAAATCACCTTTAGTAAAGTAAACGCCGCCGTAATTGTACCAGATATCAAAGTTATTTGGATTGCACTGAGCAGCTTTTTCTAGATCTGAAACGGCCTCATCTAACTTTCCTTGTTGACCTATATTTACTCCTCTATTCATGAAATTAATTGCCAGATAAGGGAAATACGATTGAAGAAATGGATTGTTTGGATACAATGTTTTCGCTTTGTTCCAGGTAACATAAGCTGAATCAAATTGACCTAATTTCATTTGACCTAATCCCAAATTCAAATATCCGTTTACATATTTTGGGTGTAACTCGAGCGCATGTTTCAGATAACCCATTGCGCGATTTACTAGCACTTGTACACTATCCCTATATTGTGGTCTTTCTGACAGGTCAATCCATCGTGCACCTGCATTACCCAAGCATAAAACGCTATTAGGAACAGTTTGAACATCTTTTGTAAATAGGGTAATGTCATTTTTCCATTCTGCATTTCTGATAATAGTTTTATAACCAAACACACCTATTAATAATAATGAAAGGGTTATTAAAAGTGATTTATGTAACATATGATTTATTTTGATTTTTTTCAAACCCTCAACCAGTAACCAAGCAATACAAATTGCAAAACCAAATGAGGAATGATAAATTAAACGTTCGCCCATGGTAGCGCCAATATCCATTAATATATTACCTATCATTAATAAGTTTCCGAAAAAGAAAATTAAACCAAATGAAACCGGATGTTTTTTAATGAATAACCATAACGTTAAGCCAGCAAGAGTGAGGTAAGTAAATAAAGACAATAATGTATCCCAGCTGCTGAATTTTCTATAAAGAATGGTATTAAATGAATAATCCGAACTTAGTGGGTTAGGGTAAAAAAGCAATTGAAGGTATTTTAATAGCACGTAAATTTTAGTCGCCCATTTTTCTTCAGTGTTTGCAAATAGATATGGGTTATTCAATACTTCTGTATCTGGAACAGCAGGTTTTAATGTTACAGAGAATAAACGGAAACACATATATATAATAAATGCAATTGTAAGTGAGCTAATTAATGCTAAAAAAGTTTTGTTTTTATATTCACTCATTAATGCGAATATAGACCCAATTGAAAAGAAGATGCCGATTAAAATATAGAATGGAATTTTTTTAGATTTCATTACATACATTATGGCTGCAGTAACTAAGAATACAGCAAACAATGCCCAAAGTTTTTTATGTTTTAAATCAATCATCTCCGGACGGAAAATGGCAATCATTAATGGGATAATGATTACAAGCGTAAATGCATATTCTTTACTTAATAAAGCTAGAAAGTACATAAAGCCGGCAATGATAAAATACTTTGTCTTTTTAAGTTCAAGTGATTTGAATGTGTAAATGAATGTAAGAATGATAAACAGAAATGAAAAAATTTCATCTCGACTTTTCATATTTGCAACTACCTCTGTATGTAATGGATGAATAGCAAATAAAAGTGTTGTTAAAAATGCAAGATCCCAGTTGTTTTTAAATAGGTAATCTTTAAGAAACCCAAACAATACAAGAATGGATAAAACATAAAACAACATGTTGTTAAAATGCCTTAAGGCAACTCCTTCTACATGGCAATCGGTTTTGTTTACTAATCCATCACCATTAATGTCTTCTGGCCCTTCTAAATCTAATTTACCATTTGCATTTATGTCTTCACCTTCATCAAGTTTTCCGTTGAGATTTTTATCTTCAGGCGCATCCATTTTGCCATTTTCATTTATGTCCCAACATTCGACGCATTCATCTAACTCCATATTGTTGTTGTTGTTGCGATCAACGAATTTGTTGTATTCGTTTTTATCTATTACACCATTTCGGTTGATGTCTTTGTAAGCATCAAATAATCCGGTAGGATAGGTGCGAATAAAACTTTGTTCTATAGCAAAACTAACAACAGATAATGGTCGATAACGTCCGCCTGCTAATTGATCTTCAGCATTCATCTGTCGGTAAAAACTATAATATGCATCATGCGTGAGAATATCTTTTGTGCCTTTAGCTCCTTTCATAACAAATTCATTTTGATGAATGATGATTCCATCATCAAGGGCAAACTCATTATCAATGGTATTGTAATAAAAGCTAATTCCGATGATAGCTAAAATAACATACGCCCATTTTGCATTTTTAAAAGGGAAAAGGGAGAAACTAATGTTCTCTTCAATCTTTAAAGGTTTGATATTTTTTTTATTCTTTGTCATATTTTTAAATACATGCTAAATTACATTTTTTGAACTAAATATTTTTATTTAAAGTTCTGCAATTGCAATCAATAGTTTCTCTATTTTTTGTTTTGCTTCTGATGCTGTACAATTATAATTATTAAATAATACCGTAAAGCATAAATCTTTTCCCGACTTTGATTTTACATACCCAGCATAACCTCTTGCTCTATTTATGTAGCCACTTTTTGCCCGTAAATTATTTTCAGCAAAGGAGCCTTTGCATAAATTAGCTAACGAACCATTTTTGCCTGCAACAGGAAAAGAATTATTTATTACGTCATATAAATTCTTATCTCTATATATTTTTGAAAGTAATTTGCTAAGGTAAGATGTGCACAAAGTATTGCTTCTGGATAGCCCACTTCCATCAGTCATAAATAAATGGTTTGAATTTAAACCACGTTGCTCCCAAAATTCATTAACTAGACGTATACCTTCTTTTATACTGCCAAATCCTGTTTTTTTTAATGCAATTGTTTTTAATAAACTTTCTGCAAATAAATTATTACTGTGCAAATTAGTTTGAAGAATGATGTCGGTTAAATTTGATGATTGATGAATGAATAGTAGTTGACTTGAGTTTATTTTTTCATCACTGACAATTAATTCGCCACCTATTTTTATTTCTTCATTAATTAAAGCTTGTTTTAAATCATAAGCTAATTGCCAAGCAGGATCGGGCATGCTTATTTCAACCTCATAGTTGTTTTTATCAGCCGGTAAATTACCCGTTAACCATCTTTTGTTTTGGAAAATACTACCATACGAAATAGAGTTATCTCCAGTGCCTCCTGTTTTTACTTTGTTAATATATGTGATTTGTGGATTAAAAGGAATGCTTTTAATAATACTTGTTGAATCACCCGATTTTTCTCCTGTTTTAAAGTACAGTTTAATTTTATTGTCTTTATAGTTAATACCACTAGCAATACAGCCAAAGTAATTTCCAATATCACCCCAAATCCAATTGTCAGGTAAATTATTTTCAAAACAACTAATATCAACCACGATGTTTCCTTTAATTCTTTTTATTCCAAGCGATTTAATTTTTTTTGCCCACTCACTTATACTATTTAATTTATTTGTTGATGAATTAAAAAACTCTGAGTTTAATGTGGGATCACCATTACCGAGTATAATTAAGTTGCCATTTAATACACCATTAATTGAATCAAGTAACCCTGAATAAGCAATTTTTGTTTCGTATTTAAAATCTTTACCTAACACGCCAAGTGCTGCAGAGGTTGTTATTACTTTTAAAGTACTGGCTGGAATTAAAGCACTTTTACTATTGTATTCACTAATTATCTCGCTCGTTGATGCGTTTAATACACAAAATGAAATGCTTGCACTTTCAAGTGACTTATCATTTTTATATTCATTTATAATTGCGTCTATAGCTAAATTTTTTTGAGCATTTGAAACTAGTGTAGTTAAAGTGAAAATTATAATACAAAGTAATTGAGCTTTGTTATGCATTTATTTTTTAGTTTAAACTTAATTATGATTGTTGATTCAAAAATAAATTAATTTAATCTTCAATGATATAATTATTGTTCTTTATGTTCAATGTTAAGTGAGTATAAGTCTAAAAACAAATTATGAAATAGCCATGTGCTTCGCGCACAAAAAAAATGAAGATACATGGCGTATACCATATGACAACTAAAAAAAAATAAAAATCTATATATGAAATTTAATCATTGTGTTACTTACTATTCTAAACATTAATGTTTATGGGCGCTTCAGAGCATCTTTTATTTTTATATTGGTTTACAAAAATAGATTTATGTTTTTTTTAATGTGTTTTTATAGCACTATATAAAAAATAATTTTTTGAATACGGATAAAGTGAATTAGAATTATGATGTAACTATTGATTTTATTTTTTCATTGTGTGTTTACATCAACCTTCTGTATGCATCTTTAATAAAGGCGTTCAAGGCATCATGTTTAATTGAAAGCAAGTTAAGTTGATAGTATGATTACTCATGTTGTCATTCTTAACAAAAACATGTTGATAAAATAATCGTTCATTTTTTTTTCAACACTAAAAATTTTTGTTTCTTCGTATCAACAATTCAAAAAACAAAAAACCATGGCAACTAAACCAGCAGCAAAAAAAGCAGCTCCAAAAAAAGCAGCAGCTAAGAAAGCAGTAAAAAAAGCAGCTCCTAAAAAAGCAGCAAAAAAAGCAGCTCCTAAAAAAGCAGCTAAGAAAGCAGCTCCAAAAAAAGCAGCAGCTAAGAAAGCAGCTCCAAAAAAAGCAGCAGCTAAGAAAAAATAATTTTTCATTGCTTCTTTCAAAAGTCCCGCTTGGCGGGACTTTTTAGTTTAATAGGTTTTACCAATATTTGTTTTTGAATAGAGTAATAATTTTAATTTCAATTTAAATATGTTTAATAAATTAAGTGTTTTAGTATTGTACGTTTTAGCGCTAAGCGTTTTAAGTTCTTGTAATCATACAGATGAAAAAAAGAATGTATTGATTGCTCCTGCAGGTATGCAATATGTTGATATCAGCTCAAGTGGAATGAATTTAA
Organism: Bacteroidia bacterium; assembly: GCA_044352985.1. GTDB lineage: Bacteria > Bacteroidota > Bacteroidia > B-17B0 > Aurantibacillaceae > JADJDM01. Next base: position 249,008 of record JBILCU010000001.1, on the reverse strand, counting down.
ATATACTTGTTCCAGATTCAAACTTAGGCGCACTTGATACTATACAAACAAGTTTTGGTTCCTATCACGTAAAGCGCGGCAAGGATTTTCAGATTTCAATAACTGAAGATGGTGGAACTACTGCTTCAAAAAAAGAAGATAATAAAAATGCAGATTTACTTCAGGTTAAACAATACATTATTGATGAGCCAAATACATTAATGTGGGAATCTGGTATAGCAGATATTTCAGAATTTCATTTTTTTCATTCTGCAAAAATTGGCGATAGAACATTTGTTTTTGAGAACTTAAAAGATGAAACTTTTTCAAGAGAGGCCATACAAAAAATGTTGGATGCCTGTAAGAATACTCAATCAATTGAAAAAATAAATTAAATCATTTAAAAGCAGTAAGTATAAAGCTTACTGCATCTTTCACTTCTTCCAAAGTATTGTATTTACTAAAGCTGAAACGTAAACTACTGTTTGCATCTTCCTCATTTAATTGCATAGCCTTAAGTACGTGTGAAATTTCTTTGCTTCCTGATGCGCATGCTGCGCCACTTGAAACCGAAAAAAGAGAACCCCATTTACCAATTAATTCTGCACTACTCTTTTTTGGAAAACAAATGTTTGATGTATTGTACAGTCGATATCTTGTGCTTCCGTTAATTCGTAAGCCTTCAATCTCCAGTAACTGATGCTCTAAGTATGCTCGTAGTTTAGATACATGTGTATTATTATCCCATAATTCATATTGTGCTAATTCACATGCTTTTCCTAAAGCAACAATACCAGGAACATTTAATGTGCCTGAACGAATTTGTTTTTCATGCCCGCCACCATGGATAAATTCTGCTAACTGTACACGTGGTTTTTTTCTGCGAACATATAAAGCTCCTATGCCTTTTGGCCCGTACATTTTATGCGCAGATAAACACAATAAATCAATACCCAACTCATTAACATCTAACATTTGTTTGCCTGCCGACTGAGTTGCGTCAGTCAACAATAAACAATTGTATTGATGGACAATTTTTGAAATTTCTTCAATGGGTTGAATTACGCCTGTTTCATTGTTTGCATGCATAACAGCAACTAAAATAGTTGTATCGTGCATTTTATCTTTTAATTCATCGAGGTTAATTAAACCTTCCGCATCAACATTTAAATAAGTTATTTCTGCACCGCGTTTTTCTAAATACAAACACGTATCTAATACTGCTTTGTGTTCTGTTTTAACGGTTATGATGTGTTTGCCATACTTAGAATAGTTTTCCCAAACACTTTTTAATGCTATGTTAATGGCTTCAGTTGCTCCTGAAGTAAAAATGATTTCATTTTCTTCTGCATTGATTAATTGCGCTGTTTTTAATCGCGCTTCTTCAACTGCATGTCGTGCAGTAATTCCTTGAACATGTGTAGTACTTGATGCATTGCCATAATACTTATTAAAAAAAGGCAACATGGTTTTCAATACTCTTTCATCAATTGGTGTTGTTGCATTGTTATCAAAGTAATAAGGTTGTTTTAAATCAGTCATTTCTTCTTTTTAAAAATTGAATATTGCGTTGTAAGCCTTTATATTTTGTTCGTTTTACTGCGCTCTTCGAAAATACTTTTTTAAATGTTTCTTCGGTAATTTCTTCCCATTGTTTTCTATCCCAATCTAAAATACCATGTTGAGAATTAAACAAAGGTTCTTCATGCTGTTTACTGAATCTGTTCCATGGGCATACATCTTGACACACATCGCAACCAAACATCCAATCATCCATTTGTGATTGAAACGAATTAGGAATATTTTCTTTTAGTTCAATGGTGAGATAAGAAATGCATTTACTTCCATCAACTACGTAAGGTTTTACAATAGCCTGCGTTGGGCAAGCATCAATACAACGTGTACAGGTTCCGCAATAATCTTGTATAGCAACATCTTCTACTAAATCCAAATCACAAATAATTTCAGCAATAAAAAAAAATGAACCTGATTTTTTATTGATGATATTGCTGTTTTTACCAACCCATCCCAATCCACTTTTTGCTGCCCATACTTTATCCATTACGGGCGCAGAATCAACAAAACATCTTCCATTAAAATCTCCGATTTTTTCCTGTAGTGAATTTAAAAGCGTTTTGCATTTAGATTTTATTACATCATGGTAATCATTTCCGTATGCATACTTAGAAATTTTTGGAGCATCGTTATTTTGTTTTTCAGATGGAAAATAATTTAATAATAATGAAATCACAGATTTTGCTCCATCTACCAATAAGCGTGGATCTAATCGTTTATCAAAATGATTTTCCATGTAATGCATATTGCCTTGATGATTATTTCTAAGCCAGGCTTCTAAACGAGGAGCTTCTTCCTCTAAAAACTGAGCTTTTGAAATACCACAATATTCAAAACCTAATCGTTTACTTTCTTCTTTTATATATTGTGTTAATGCAATTTTATTCATGCTTCAAATTAAAAGTATGAATTTCTTTCCAAAGTTTATTTTCGTGTCGTAATAATGTAAACGAAAAACAGGTAAAGCTTCGGTTAAAAGTTTTTTCTTTGTATACATCCCATGCTTTTACAAATTGCTCTTTCTTTAAATCACGAAATGCAACTGTTATGTGTGGATGAAATCCTCTTTTATCTTCCGCTTGATTAAAAATATATAAGTGTTTCATTACATCAACAACCATTTTTTGTAAAGCAGATAATTTTTCATTTTTAACAACATCAATATAAATTACCCGATCACCAAAATGTGAGAATTTTTTTAATTCGATGTTAAATTGTAATGCATTATTTTGAAGTTGACTAAGTTCAGCTAATAGTTTTTCTTCTTTGTCCTGCTTCCATAAAAAGGGCATGTGTAAAGTAATATGAGCAGGTGCGTTTTTTGAGCCTTTTGATTGATAGTTAAGTGCAAAATCATCTTTTATAGCTTCCACTTCTTCTATTAAATTGTGTGGGGGCAGAACTGCAATAAAATAGCGTTTTTCAGTGAGTGAACTCATTTTTTAGTTAATTTGCAGTGTTAAAGATAATGGAAATAGAAAAACAGCAAAAACAACTTAGTGATTGGCAAATTATCCTGAATAAATTCAAAGAATTTACAGGTGAAGAACCACAAATTGATGGCATACTTTTTTTAATTGGTGTTCAGGAATTGGGAATGGGATTTCGTAAATTTAAAAAAGATGAAAAACTATCGGTAATGCATATTGCTATTTGTACACTACTTGAACCATATGGTTTTTATGAGTTTGCAGGAAGAGATGAGGATGGTTGGCCTCACTGGAATAAAAAAGAAAATATTCCTTTTTTAGAAGGCAAGCAACAAAATAAATTAATGACCGAAGCCATTATTGATTATTTTAAAAAAGAAGGTTGGTTGTAATATTAATGTTGTAGTTGTGCAAACTATTTTTTTCTACAACTTTTTCATTTCAATAATTGGTTTCAATAAATACTCAAGTCCGTTTAATTTTATAACATATAGTGTTTCTAAAAGCATTCCAAGTTTTCCTTTTGGAAACCCGCCATTTCGATTAAACCACTCGAGGTATGAAACAGGTAGTTTATACAATCGAGTGCCTTCATATTTCCCGTAAGGCATTACCGTAGAAACAATATCTAATAAAATTGTAGGATCTATTTCCTGAGACATTTGAGTTTATTTTAATGTTTTATGAAATTATTTGTTTCCATAAAGGTGTCCGCATTTTGCTTGGTGAAATTAAACATTTGAGCGCTAACACCCAAAAAGAAGTCGCATGTTTGGTATTAAAACAAATAACTTGGAAACAACTTACATTCTGCTTACGTTTCCAAAATGCGTTAATATTTATTAGTTAAAATTATGTCAAAGTTGTCCGCAGATGGTCCATAGGTTGCTGGAACAATAATATCTAACATTCGCAAATAAACACCCAGTTGAGACCGATGGTGAACCAAATGATTCATGCAAAAAAGTCGAGCTACTTGCTTTTTAGGTAATGTAAAATATAATTCTTCACCATTTGTCATTGACCAATTTTCTTCAAATTCCTCATCTTTAACTGTGTCTAAAGATTTTATTGCTTCTACAAGCAAAGTGTCGAAATATGATAAAAGTTCCTCTGTCGATTTGATATCTTTGGGCTTAAAGTCAATGAAGTCTAGCCGATTTGTATTAACTACTGAGATCAACCAAGCAATAATCTCTGCTACGTGAACTGCAAGTCGCCCTAATGTTTCGGATTTTTCTGTCGGTTTAAAATCAAGTCTATCGAAAGGAACATTTTTCAAATAACGTCTTGTTAGCGCTGCCTCTAATGTTAATTCTTGAATTAGTTCTTTTCCAATTGTCATTTTTAAAAGAAAAATTAATTTATTTAAATGTATTTTTATCTCAGAGGAATTGTCCTCTACTATTAATTATAAGGTGAGTTGAGTGCACAAAATTAAACGCATTAAGTTGAATTTACCGATATGAAGATGATTAGAACTTAACATACTATAATTAAAAGACAATAAATATATAGATATAAAATAAAAGTGTAATAAAAATGAACAACAAGTTTTATTCTAATGTTTTAATTTATTTAAATGAGTTTTAATAGCTCATCAGTTTATTTTAAGTCTGCTCAAAAAAGTAATTTCAATTCACATTCTCGCAGCGAAAAAATTAGTAAACAAAAACTGACAAATATCATTTAGTTATAGCTGGATAACTTTGTTGTTTATTGGAATGAATTTCAGTAATTTAAGTTGAACAATCCATCGATTCTTATTTAAACTGTTTCTAAATTGTTTTTAATGACAATATCATGACAAAAGAATGTCAACTTGTTCTGAAATTTACATACCTATGTTGAACTCGCTTCAAGTTGTTGCATTTACACACAAAAACGCTAGTATTGAAAATATTGGCTTGCTTCACTTGTCTGAAGAAACACAGCGAGAAGTACTTCCTTCAATTAAATCAACTTATTTTTTACAAGAGTTAATGTATCTTTCTACCTGTAACAGAGTAGAACTGATTTTCAGAAGTAATGAGTTAATTTCAAACGAACAATTGGTTTCTTTACTAACTTCCATTCAGCCAAATACAGATCTTACAAAAATAAAGGAACTAGCTAAATCAGCTTTAATTTTTAGTGGTACTGATGCTGTTCAACATTTATTTCAGGTTGCATCCTCTTTAGATTCATTGGTAATTGGTGAACGAGAAATAATAACTCAGGTAAGAAAATCATATGAGCTATGTAATGAGTTAGGCTTAACTGGAGATTTAATCCGATTATTGATTAAACAAACTATAGAAACTGCAAAAGACATTTATACGAATACTGGAATTTCAAAAAATCCCGTATCTGTTGTTTCTTTGGCTTACCGTCAGTTAAGACAATTAAATATTAAAAATGATGCGCGCGTTTTAATTATTGGTGCTGGTGAAACAAACACTAACCTGTGCAAGTATTTAAAGAAACATATGTTTGCAAATTTTGTTGTGTTTAACCGTACCGAAAGCAAAGCAAAAAAATTAGCTGATGATTTAGGCGGAACTTCTTATCCTTTAACTTCTTTAAAAAACTACAAAAAAGGTTTTGATGTGTTGATTACTTGCACTTCATCTCAAGTGCCAATCATTACAAAAGACATATACGAGCAATTACTTGCAGGTGATAAAACAAAAAAAGTGATTATTGATTTGGCTGTTCCGAATGATATCGATAGAGAAATTTTAGCAGCATATGAAGTGAAATTAATTGCAGTTGAAACCTTAAACGAACAGGCAAAACAAAACTTGTTAAAACGTGAACAAGAATTAAATTCCTGCGAAAAGTTAATCAATCAGCGTTTGGATGATTTCCTGAAAATATGCAGAGAACGCTCTATTGAACTTGCTTTTGGCGAAATTCCTAAAAAAGTAAAAGCAATTAAAGAAATTGCAATAAATGAAGTTTTTGCCAAAGACATCAACTTACTTGATTCACAAAGCAGAGAAGTACTTGATAAGGTAATTACATACATGGAAAAAAAATACAATGCCGTTGCCATGAAAACAGCTAAAGAAGCATTGTTGAAAGAAAACCAATAGCATTAATGGCAAAAAAAATCATTATCGGCACACGTGGCAGCGAACTTGCACTTTGGCAAGCTAATTACACTAAAGATTTATTGGAGAAAAAAGGGCATCAGGTAGAATTAAAAATTATTTCTACTCAAGGTGATCGTTCTCAACAATGGAATACATCATTTGATAAGTTAGAAGGCAAAGGCTTTTTTACTAAGGAATTGGAAGAAGCTTTGCTAAACAAAGAAATTGATCTTGCGGTTCATTCCCATAAAGATTTACCAACTGAAAGCCCTGAAGGATTAATGATTGCAGCAGTTTCGCAACGAGAAGATCCTTCTGAATTGTTATTGATTCGTAAAGAATGCGTAGATGAAAAAATGCGTTTTCATTTAAAGAAAAATGCAAAAACAGGAACTTCATCTGCACGAAGAAAATCACAATTATTTGCATTTAGACCTGATTTAATTATTGAAGATTTACGAGGCAATGTTCCTACGCGTATAAAAAAATTACGCGATGGGCAATATGATGCTATAATGCTTGCAGCTGCTGGTGTTGAAAGATTACAAATAGACCTGAGCGATTTGCATGTAGAGAAATTAGATCCTAAAGAATTTATACCTGCGCCTGCTCAGGGCGTGTTGGCTTGGCAAATTCGCGAACAGGATGCTGAAATGGAAAGCACCATGGCTGAGCTGAACGATGAAAATGTTCAGTTAAGTATTTCATTAGAAAGAAGAATATTGAATTTATTTGATGGTGGTTGTCAACTACCACTAGGCGCATATTGCGAAACTGATTTTACCGAAGACGAACGTAAAGTTTTTAATGTTTGGGTATCAAAATCAACTTCTTTTGATAAACAACCTGTACAGGTTTTGTTTCAAGCGCATTATCCGGCCGACTTACCAGAGAAAGTCGTTGATCACATCAATAACATAAAATCACAAAAAGTTTTTGTGAGTAAAGACTTTAGGCAGCATGATTACTTACCAAACGCCTTGAAGCGTTTAAATTTTGAGGTGAATGGTAAATCATTAATTGAATTTAAACAAATTCAATTTGCAGAGTTGCCAAAAACAGATTGGATTTTTTTCAGCAGCAAGCATGCGGTAAAATTTTTCTTTCAGCAGCAGCCTAAAATTGAAAAAGTGAAATTTGGTTGCATCAGCAAACAAACTGCTATGGAACTACGCCAATTTAATCAAAGAGCTGATTTCATTGGTCAATCAACCGATACCAAATTAATTGGAAAACAATTTTCTTCCTTAGTTGGAAATGCCAAGATTTTATTTCCCATTGCTAAAGAAAGCATGCAAAGCGTGCAAAACCAAATTGTGAAAAAAGAAAATGCAATTAATTTGCCGGTTTATCAAACCTTGAAACATGCTGTTATTATTGATAAAGACACCAACATACTTGTATTCACTAGTCCAAGTAACGTGGATGCGTTTTTTGAAAAAAACAAATGGGAATCGCATTATAAAGCCATTGCCATGGGCGATGCAACTGGAAAAGCATTGGAGCGTAAGCGCGTCATGAAATACGAACAGCCCGATCGCTTTGATGATTTAGGTTTGTTTAGGGCAATTATGAAAATAAGTGTGTAATCTTACCTGCAATGATTATTTATTACACTTGATTTTCAAGTAAATTCTTAATAATACGATAAAAAAACCTATACATTTGCATTTCTAAAATCAATTCTACGTGGAAAATCATAATTCTGGGCACCACCACATTAATAAAATTACATTAGGTGGTTTAATTGTAACATTAGGAATTATTTACGGTGATATTGGCACATCTCCTCTCTATGTTATGAAAGCCATAATTGGAAATCAACCAATAAGCGCTGAAATTGTATTGGGAGCTATTTCTTGTATATTTTGGACACTTACACTTCAAACAACAATTAAATATGTTATACTAACATTAAAGGCCGACAACAAAGGTGAAGGAGGAATTTTTTCTTTGTATACATTGGTAAAACGATGTAAAAAGAAATGGTTACTTGTTCCTGCAATAATAGGCGGCTCAGCATTATTAGCTGATGGAATAATTACGCCACCAATTTCTGTTGCATCAGCAATTGAAGGTTTGCGAACATTTAATCCAAATCTTAATACTGTCCCTATTGTAATTTCTATAATTATTGTCCTTTTTGTTATACAACAATTTGGCACCAAGTTTATAGGGAAATTTTTTGGTCCATTAATGTTTTTATGGTTTGGAATGTTAGGTGTATTAGGAATCATACAAATGCTTTCTGATATATCTATACTAAAAGCTCTGAATCCATATTATGCAATTAAATTACTTTCTATTCATCATGAAGGTTTCTATGTTCTTGGCGCTGTATTTTTATGTACTACAGGAGCAGAAGCTTTGTATAGTGATATGGGGCATTGCGGAAGAAAGAATATCCGAATAAGTTGGATATTTGTTAAAACCACTTTAGTATTAAATTATATTGGTCAAGGAGCTTATTTAATTTCAAATCAAGGTAAAACGTTAATTGAATTGAGTGGTTCTCCAAACAATCCGGGTAATCCATTTTTTTTAATAATGTCTGATTGGTTTTTACCAATTGGAATTGGTATTGCTACAATGGCAGCTATTATTGCTTCGCAAGCATTAATTAGCGGATCGTTTACATTAATCAACGAGGCCATGCGTTTAAATTTATGGCCAAAAGTTAAAATCAAATACCCTACTGAGCTAAAAGGTCAAATGTATATCCCTTCAATAAATTGGTTGTTACTATTTGGATGTATAATGATTGTTTGGAGATTTAAGGAGTCAAGTAATATGGAGGCTGCATATGGTTTAGCAATTGTTCTCTGTATGATAATGACAACAATATTATTGTCTTATTTTTTAATAATGAAACGTTTTAATCGACTTTTAGTTTTTTTTATTATTGGAGTATATTTAACAATAGAGTTATCCTTTTTTTGGGCAAACATAAGTAAATTCAGTCATGGAGGATATGTAACACTTGTTATTGCTACTTTTCTTGCGTTGGTTATGACGGTGTGGTATGTTGCTAAAAACATTCGTAAAAACTATACCGAATTTGTAAAAGTTGCGAAGTATAAAGATGTATTAGCAGAGTTAAGTAATGATTTAACTATTCCCAAGTATGCAACACATTTGGTTTATCTAACCAACTCTTCACGTCCTGATGAAGTAGAATCAAAAATCATGTATTCTATTTTACAAAAACGTCCAAAACGGGCCGATATTTATTGGTTTGTACATGTGAATGTAATGGATGAACCAAATTTGATGGAATATCAGGTTAGAGAGTTTGTTCATGAAGATGTTATTCGTATTGACTTTAACTTAGGATTTAAAGTTGCTCCAAAAATTAATTACATGTTCCGTAAAGTGGTTCAGGAAATGGTGAAAAGAGGAGAAGTAGATATTACGAGTAGATATGAATCTTTAAACAGAAATAATGTAATTGGCGATTTTAAATTTGTGTTAATTGAAAAATTCTTGTCTTATGATAATGATTTACCTTGGCATGAGCGCGTGATTATGGACATGTATTTCTTGCTTAAAAAATTCAGTTTATCTGAGGGTAGAGCTTTTGGTTTAGATAGTAGCTCTATAAAAATTGAAAAATTCCCGCTTGTTATACATCCTCACCCAGAAATTGATTTAAAAAGAATAGAACCGAATAACCATTAATTAATTTACAGTTATTTGATTCATGCAATTTTTAATATTTTATCTCGTTGATTAAACATAGGATGAAAAAAGTACTTTATCTTTTTTTCTTGTTATGCGCAACTAGTAAATTAATTGCACAGGTAAATAATCATCGCGATTTTTACTCACACGATATTGGTTTGTTTTTAGGTTCAACGTATTACATTGGCGATATAAATACCAGAAATCATTTTAATGGAAAAAGTCCGGCAATTGGTGCGTTTTATCGATTTAATTATAGTTCTCGATTTTCATTCAGAAGCGGCCTTCAAATTGGCCAAATTGAAGCGGATGATTCGCAATCAATCAATAGTGATCAGCTGGAAAGAAATTTGAATTTTAAAAGTAATGTTTACGAAGCTTATGCAATTAGCGAATTTAATTTTGTTGAATATTTAATTGGAAGTAAAAAATTTGTTTTTAGTCCCTATGTTTTTTTAGGATTAAATGTATTTCGATTTAACCCAATGGCTAATGTTGGCAATAATTGGGTGGAGCTGAGAAGACTCAGTACCGAAGGACAAAAAACAACTCAAAATCCGAATCAAAAACCCTATCGTTTAACTCAAATCGGAATGCCATTTGGCGTCGGTTTTAAATTGAATGTGGCTAATCGTGTAGCTCTTGGAGTAGAATGGTCTCCACGTAAAACATTTACTGATTATTTAGATGATGTTGGGGGTAAATACGTAGATCCTATTCAGCTGGCAAAAGAAAAAGGAAGCACTGCAGGTTTATTAAGTAATCGTTCAAGCAGCAGCGATGGAATTATTAATAACACTGGTAAATTACGCGGTAACCCAAACACTAAGGACTGGTATTTTTATTATGGAGTTACACTTTCTGTTTTAATTAAACAAAAACCAAAAGAGTGCAGAGGAGCGGAGTAATAAATTAATTTTCGTTATAAATTACTTCCAAAACAGTTTGCCCAACTGCTTTTAATGTTGCTTTATCAATGTTACTCATATCATCGCCTAACTTGTGATGGTGTGAAAAAAAGCGTCCGCCCGAACGATCAAACGCAATGATATCAATAGTTGGGATGTTACTTAATTTATTAATATAAACATGATCGTCAATAAATTCACCATAAGGCTCCTGTACAAAATAGTTTCCGAACCCTAAGGTTGATGCAGTTCCCCAAACTTTCTCTACAATTGGTGAAGCAAAGAAAATCGAATTTCCTTCTTTGTAAAATGTTGCGTTTTTGCCACCAACCATATCCAGCAAAATGCCATAGTTAGCAAAGTAGCCCGGTTTATGCGGATTTTTTGACCAATACTGTGATCCCAAACACCAACTATTTTCCATTGGTTGGAATGATGTGCCTTCCGGTTGCCCATAATCTTCTAAATCAAAAAGTACAATATCAATTCCAACAGTTGGTTGTTTGATAGAAATGTTTCTTGCAATTTCAAGCAATGCAGCTACTCCGCTTGCTCCGTCATTTATTCCAGGACAAGCTTTTTGTTTGTTTGCAGAAAGGCTGTCGTTATCACAAAAAGGACGAGAGTCAAAATGAGCACATAGCATAATCCTGGATTTATTTTCAGGATTGAATGATCCGATTACATTTTTAGCATTCCATTTTTTTTGATCAAAGGTTGTTACCACTCCGTCCTGAACAATAACCGTTGCTCCATACTTGGTAAGTTTATCTTTCATCCATGCTACACAAGTTGCATGCGCTTTTGAGCCTGGCACCCTTGGCCCCATTTCTGCTTGTTTTTGAATAAATGTGTATGTGCTATCAGCATTAAAATCAGGTGGAACAACGCGCGGCTTTGCTTGTTCGGTTGGTTTATTTTCACTTGTTTGTTCTTCTGTTTTTTCCGGTCCGCATCCGATTAGAAATGTAAATGAAATTAATGTTGTAATTAATAAACGGAATTGGGTTATTTTATTATTCATGATTTTGTAACTATAATAATTAAAAATTATAATATACTTTCTTTTGCTTGATCAAAAGAAAGTATCAAAGAAAAATCGAGAAATTGCCAAGGCAATCGCAATAAATTGCGACCAACAAACAAAAGCTAAAATGCCTCCAAGGCTTCGTCATTTCTAAACGCTTTTGTTTGTGTTTGCTGCGCCAATTTCATTTTATCAAAATCAATATTTATAATTAAATTTTCTATGTAAAATTATAAATTCTATTTTATTTGTTGCTATTAGTTTAGTATCAACTCAATGCCCAGGTACTTCCTTCTTTTGTGTCTTTAATTCTAATGCCGGCTTCCAAAAGTTTATCGCGTAATGTATCTGATGTTTTAAAATCCTTTTGCTGTTTAGCTTCAACGCGCATATCAAGAACAACTTTTACAACCTTATCTAGCACTTCGGTATGTTTGCTTAATTTCTCTTCTGCATTTAAACCCAACACGTCTATTACAAAATGCTGAAACATATGTTTTAATTCTTGTATATCATTAGCGGTTAATTGCTCATGTTTATCGTTTACTGAATTAATAATGCGTACAGCTTCAAATATATGTGAAAGCAAAATAGGTGTATTGAAATCATCGTTCATTGCAGCACAACATTTATCGCGAAGAGCTTTTACATCAACACTTGATTGATTTCCTGAGACTAAATTTTGTAATGTTTTATAACTTTCCATTAAACGGTTAAAGCCTTTTTCTGCAGCTTGCAAAGCTTCATCCGAAAAATCCAAGGTGCTGCTGTAATGCGTTTGTAGCATGAAAAAGCGTACAGCCATTGGGCTGTAGCCCTTACTAAGTAAAGGATGATTTCCGCTAAATAACTCATGTGGTAAAAAACTATTCCCTAATGATTTACTCATTTTTTGTCCTTTAACTGTAAGCATGTTGGTATGTATCCAATAATTAGCAGGCATTTTGCCACATGATGCCATGTTTTGTGCAATTTCATTGGTGTGATGAGTTGGAGCCAAATCCATTCCGCCCCCATGAATATCGAATTGTTCGCCAAGGTATTTTCTGCTCATGGCCGAACATTCAATATGCCAACCGGGAAATCCTGTTCCCCATGGAGAAGGCCATTGCTGTAAGTGTTCAGGTTTTGCTTTGATCCACAAAGCAAAATCGAGTTTCCCTTTTTTATCTTCTTGACCATCTAAATCTCGTGTATTGTTAAGCAAATCATCCAGGTTTCTACCACTTAACTGACCGTAGTTATATAACTGATTTAGTTTTTCTACATCACAATAAACAGTGCCATTTTTTTCGTAAGCATAGCCGTTTTCAATAATTTTTTTTGCCAACTCAATTTGCTCAACAATATGCCCCGTTGCAGTTGGTTCAATACTTGGCGGAAGAATATTAAATTGCTCCATCACTTGCCTAAAACCTACCGTATAACGTTGAACAATTTCCATTGGCTCTAATTGTTCCAATTTCGCTTTTTTAGAAATTTTATCTTCACCAACATCACCATCACTTTCTAAGTGTCCGGCATCGGTTATGTTTCTAACATAACGAACCTTATAGCCCAAAAAAGTGAGGTAACGAAATATGATGTCAAAAGATAAAAAAGTACGGCAATTGCCTAAATGCACATCGCTATAAACTGTTGGTCCGCAAACATACAAGCCAACATGGCCGGGATTAACCGGTTTAAATTCTTCTTTGTTTTTTGAAAATGTGTTATAAATAAAAAGTTTGTTTTCCATAGGTTAAAATACTACTCAAAGAAACGTAATTTTAATTAATAAATAAAGCTATAAATTGTAAAATGATAGTGTTATTCGATTTCAATTTTCATCCCATCAAATGCTAAATCAATAGAAGAAGGAAGCTCTTTACTAACTTCATCGTGTAAACCTAATTGATGTGATATGTGAGTAAAGTATGTTTTTTTAGCTCCAATTTCATTTGCGATTTCAATCGCTTCCTGAAAAGTAAAATGTGAAATGTGTTTTTCTTTTCGAAGTGCATTTATTACTAAAACATCTAAATTTTTCAGTTTTAATTTTTCAGATGAAATGATGTGATTAGCGTCCGTTACATAGGCAAAATTATCAATTCGGAAAGCTTTTACAGGCAAACGGTAATGAAGTACATCAATAGGAAGAAATTGTGTTTGATTTATAGTGAAAGGTTCGTTAGTAATTTCATTTAGTTTTAATTCAGGTATTCCTGGATATTTTATTTCACTAAATGCATAAGCAAATTCTCTTTTTATAGCCTCTTGAACTTGTTTTGTTGCCCAGATATCAACCGGTTTTTTATGCAAATAATTAAATGCTCTTACATCATCTAATCCTGCAATATGATCTTTATGTTCGTGCGTAAAAATTACAGCATTTAATTTTTTTACTTCTGCTCTCAATAATTGTTGCCTGAAATCTGGTCCTGAGTCAATTACAAAAATAGAATCGTTATGTTCAATTAAAATCGAACTTCGTAATCGTTTATCTTTTTCATTAACAGATTTGCAAACTACGCAATCGCATGCTATAAGTGGTACACCTTGTGAAGTTCCTGTTCCTAAAAAAGTAATTTTCATTTAAAAAACCGATATAATTTGACGAATGAATAAATTAAAAATCCGATCTTGTAATTCGGGATTTGCAATCAGTAAATCCATTAAACCTGTAAATATAAAACCAAAAACTGCACCCCATGCATGAGCTCCGTGTGCAATTTGGTCGTTTTTATTTTTATCCATATAAAAACTATAAGCAAGATAAAGTAAGCCAAATACCCAGGAAGGTAAACGTATAAAAGGAATAAAAATAATTCCCATACTACTGCTTGGATTTAATAGAATTGCACTAAAAACTAAAGCACTTACTGCACCACTTGCACCTACAGCATTATAATATCTGTTTTCATTATGCCTGAAATAATCTACTATTGAAGAAGCGTAAATTCCACCCGTGTAGAGTAATATAAAAATTAAAGTAGAGAATTTACCAAAAACAAGAGGAAAATAACCGCTTTCTAATATTCTACCGAAGGAGTAAAGTACAAACATATTGATTATTAAGTGAGGATAATCGCTATGTAAAAATGCATGTGATAAAAACCGATATTTTTCGTTGTAATGCTTTATCGCATAAGCATTAAAAAGGTATTTATCAAATACGTCTCTGTTTTTAAATGCATGAATTGAAAAACCGATTGAACAGAATAAAACCGTAAACGTAACTATCGGAAGGTCAAACATGGTATAAAATATTAAATAAATATACTAAATAAGATTTATGTTTTTTAAAAGAGTGACATACATATCAGCAATGAATTAGTGTGTCATTTTCTATTTACAGAAATTAGCGATTAGTTTATAAAGAATCATTATTTCTTTTAGTAGGCTGCCACACATTTGATTCAACACCTTTTAGCCAAATAAAAAAACCTTTTAATAATGCGACATTCATTTTTACAAAATGGGACGCATAGTGAATAGGGCCTTTTGAATTTTTTCTTCCAAATAAGCCACTGAATGCAGGAGATAAAAGCAAAAATAATTCAGCTATGAAGAAAAAGAAAAACAGATTATGAAACCACGAAAGAAAAAAACTACTTACAAAAGTGATGATTAAAAAAAACGGAGTTAGCCAGCGCAAGAGTTTATGCGATAAAAACGCAAAACCAACATTGGATTTAAATAGCAATGTTTTAAAACGCATTAGGTTTTGAAAATTACCGATTGAGATTCTTACTTTTCTTTTAAATTCCTCGTTACTGCTAGTTGGAACATCTTCATTGCAAATGGCATTGGGCTCGAACAACACTTGTTTGTTTTTTTCAATCACACTCATGGTGATGTAAAAATCATCCATGAAAAAGTTTTTCGGAACCGGTGCAAAAAATTCTTTTCTTATAGCGTAGCAACCGCCTTCAGCACCCATGATGATTTTCCACCTTAAACTTTCGGCATACTTAATTTTATTCTCTACCTGTATGTAGTTCATCTCTTGAGAAGCAATGCCTTGTTTGCTTGGCGAAACTTTAATAATGTTAGCAGCAACCTGTGCCACATTATTATTTTTAAAATGCTTTATCAATTCAAAAATTGTGTTTTCAAAAAACAACACATTGGCATCGGTTAAAATAAAAAGTTCAGCATTAGATTGCTCTGCTAGTTTATTAATGATGCCTGCCTTACCTGTTCTGCCTGGAAACTCTATTAATTTTAATTCTGGATACTTTTCTGCATACTGTTTTACAATTTCGTTGGTTCTGTCGGTTGAGGCATCAGAGCCGACATAAACTTTTAGCTTATCTAAAGGATAAGAGGTGTTGAATGTGCTTTTTAATTTTGCATCAAGGACACTTTCTTCATTGTATGCAGCAAATAAAATGGCAACGGTTGGTAAATTTTCTAAATCACTTTCTTCATGTAGATTATCATTCTGAATTTCTTTTTTTGTAAACAACATCATCCATACCGGATAAAAAAAATAGGTATGCAAAATTCCAAATGCCGAAACAACAAATACAAAAATGAAAAAAAGCGAGATTAAATTCATGAACTATTTTAACGTTTCTAATGTACGAATTACGTTTTGTTCAATTCGTTGTGCAATGTCGCTGCTTGGATGTTTGATGAATTTTTCACCGGCAACTTTTTCATACAATTCAATGTAACGTTCCGAAATCTCGTTCGTCCAAGCATCATTCATTTTTGGTACAGATTGCCCTTCTTTACCTTGAAAGCCATTTTCAATCAACCATCTTCTTACAAATTCTTTACTCAATTGTTTCTGTTCTTCACCATTTTTCTGACGTTCTTCATAACCTTCTTTATAAAAGTAACGCGATGAATCAGGAGTATGAATTTCATCCATCAAAATCACCTTGCCTTCAAACAAACCAAATTCGTATTTGGTATCAACCAATAATAATCCTTGTTGTTCTGCAATTTCACAACCACGTTGATACAAGGCGCGAGTATAATTTTCCAATTGTATGTAGTGTTCTTCGCTAACAATATTGCGTTGTAAAATTTCTTCACGTGAAATATCTTCATCATGTCCTTCATCTGCCTTTGTTGTAGGCGTGATGATAGGTTGAGGTAATTTATCGTTTTCCTTTAATCCTTCAGGTAAAGTTACACCACATAATTCTCTCAAACCTGCATTATATGTGCGTGCAGCATGACCTGCTAAATAACCACGAATTACCATTTCAACTTTAAATGGCTTACACATTTTACCAATGCTCACTACCGGATCAGGAGACTCAATTAACCAATTAGGCACAATATCTTCGGTTGCTTTTAAAAATTTAGCAGCAATTTGATTTAATACTTGACCTTTAAAAGGAATGCCTTTTGGAAGTATAACATCAAAGGCACTAATTCTATCAGAAGCTACCATCACAAGGTACTTCTCCTTAATAGTATACACATCTCTAACTTTGCCTTTGTATACTTTTGTTTGTTCAGGAAAATTAAAATTGGTAGTGGTTAAAACGTTCATCTTATTCTACTATTGATTGGTGTTTGTTTTCGGTTTATATTCTCTTTCTTTATTTTGTTGTTTAAGTAGATGTTCTTTTTCTACATCATATTTAGAAACGATTTCTTTTACAAGTCGGTGACGAATAACATCGTTACCATCTAGTATAATTACTTGTATGCCTTGAATGTTTTTTACAATACGCAATGCTTGTATTAATCCGGAAGGTTGATTTCTGGGCAAATCTACTTGCGTTGCATCACCGGTAATAATAAACTTTGCGCTAGCACCCATTCGGGTTAGGAACATTTTCATCTGGCTCTCAGTAGTATTTTGCGCTTCATCTAAAATCACAAACGCATTGTCTAAAGTTCTACCTCTCATAAAAGCCAAAGGAGCAATTTGTATCACTTTAGATTCAATCAACTGATTCAGTTTGTCCATTGGAATCATATCGTACAAAGCATCATACAAAGGTTGTAAATACGGATCGAGTTTTTCTTTTAAATCTCCAGGTAAAAAACCTAAATTTTCGCCTGCTTCAACTGCAGGTCGAGTTAAAATAATTCGTTTTACCTCTTTGTTTTTTAATGCTCTAACAGCTAATGCAACAGCAGTATAGGTTTTTCCAGTTCCCGCGGGCCCAACTGCAAACAACATGTCGTTTTTGTTTATGCCATCAACCATTTTACGTTGATT
This sequence comes from Bacteroidia bacterium, assembly GCA_044352985.1. GTDB lineage: Bacteria > Bacteroidota > Bacteroidia > B-17B0 > Aurantibacillaceae > JADJDM01. The sequence goes on along the minus strand of JBILCU010000001.1, from coordinate 231,159 downwards.
TGGCGTTTTGGCTTTAATCACCATTCCGCTGTTACCAAATACAATTACATCGCTGGTCGTTTCATTTTCTAGTTTTTCCAATATGTTATCTCCTGTTTGCCCAAGCAGACGTTCAATTGCACTTTCAGAGAGTACACCTGTTTTATGATAGTATTCGATAAGCAAATCAAATTTCTTTTCAAACTTTTCAATTTCAGGTTCGTCACCAATAAGTTTAATGGAATAGCCGCGAGCAACTATCTTTAATTTTGGGAAATAACTTTTTAATAAATTTAGTTTATGATCGTTAACACCATATAGTTCAACAGGCTCAACCGCTTCAACGGCAATAATTTTTTCGCTCAATGTTATTTGTTTATAATTCTGTTAATGTTTACGATTTTCAATTTCTTCAGAGGTAAAATTATTAATTACTTTTGAAGCTTAACTAGAACAAATTTAATTATTTTTTGATGGCTATTATTACGCTAACAACCGATTTAGGGTGCCGCGATCATTACGTGGCATTATTAAAGGCGTATATTCTTAAAAAATCAGAAAATATTCAATTAATTGATATCTCACACGAATTGGAAAAATACAATTTGCAGCAAGCTGCTTATATATTTGGAAACGCATTTTATGAGTTTCCTAAAAATTCTATACACATATTGGGTATTCGTTCAGCTAATTTCAAGACTAAAAAAAATCTTATTGTTTATTATAAAAATCAATACATCATTTGTCCGGATAACGGATTATTTAGTTTGTTTTATGATGGAAGTGAAGTTGTTTATTACGAGTTAAATGCTGATAAATATACACATGGCATATTTATTTCCCGCGATCCATTAGCTCAGGCAGCTATAGATTTGGCTAATGGTATATTTGTAACAGATATAGCTACTGAAGTTAATGATATTGTTCAAAGTCTGAATTTTCAGCCGGTTTCCAATCAGGACTCTATAACGGGAAGATGTATTTATATTGATTCTTTCGGAAACGTAATAATAAATGTAAAAAAAGTATTTTTTGATCAAATTTGCCAAGGAAGAAAATTCACTATTTTTTTACCAAACACCAGAATTTCTAAAATATGCACAGCATATGATGATGTAGAGCACAATGAGCCTTTAGCGTTATTTAATAGTTCAGGTTATCTCGAAATAGCATTAAATAATGGTTCTGCCAAGCAGTTGTTGTTTCCTAGAAATTTTCTAATGCATACTGAATTTCAAATTCCAATAGAGTTTTATTCATGATTATTCGAATTGTTAAAATGACTTTTCATCCGGAAAAGGTGAATGATTTTTTAAATTTATTTACAGAAAATAAACATCATATTCGTAATTTTGATGGTTGCAGTAATCTGCAATTGCTAAACGACATTAATCGCCCGTTTGTTTTTTTTACATATAGTTATTGGAATAACGAACAATCATTAGAAAAATACCGACAATCCGAATTGTTTAATCAAGTTTGGAGCAAAACAAAAGTGTTGTTTTCTGATAAACCTGAGGCCTGGAGCTTAACCGAAAAATAAGAGCTAAAGCTATTTGCAAACAGCTTAACTATATTTTCGTCGCTTTTATTTTGCAATTAAATCATCGTCTTATTTTTTGGCTTTAAATTGAAAATTGCCAAAGAATTGGAAACTTCAAAAAAAATAATTTATATTTACGCCTGAATTAAATCGCTTAGTGCGTTTTAATTTATCAAGATGCGGTAAGAGAATGGGCTCTGTGATCCGCTGGCAACCAACTATAAGTACTGAAAACAGTATTGGAAAACCGGTGCTAAATCCCACCTCACAAAAGAGGAAAGATAAATGTAAAATATGAGCGCACATTACTGCAGTATTAAGTTTTATATTTTTAATCAAAGGCAAAAAATTTGCTGCTTGATTGTTATTTTTAAAAATTTAAAATATATATACCATGGAACTTAATACAATTACACTATCACAAAAATTTCAATTCGAGTTGGGCGGACAGCTAGATGAAATTGAAATTGCATACCAAACATTTGGGAAACTTAACAAAGAAAAAAACAATGTTATTTGGGTAGTTCATGCGCTTACTGCAAACAGTAATGTGTTTGAATGGTGGCCTGGTTTATTTGGAGAAAATGATTTTTATAACCCCGAGGATTATTTTATAATATGCGCTAATAATCTTGGTTCGTGTTATGGAACAACTGGCCCTATTCACCCCACTAATCCTGAAAAAAATTTATATCACGATTTTCCTTTTGTGACCATTCGCGATATGGTAAATGCACATGAAATGTTAAGGCAACAATTAGGAATTGAAAAAGTACACACCATCATTGGCGGTTCACAAGGTGCGCAACAAATTATTGAATGGAACATCCTTCATCCTCATGTTTTTGAACGTTGTGTGCTGGTTGCAACTAATGCAAAGCACTCGCCTTGGGGCATTGCATTTAACGAAAGTCAGCGCATGGCAATAGTTGCAGATGAAAGCTATCAGTTAAAAAAGCCGGATGCTGGGCAAAAAGGACTTGCAGCTGCAAGAAGTATTGCGCTCATTAGTTACCGTAATTATTTGCCTTATACTAATACGCAGTCAGAAACAAGCAATGAGCTAGCAAAAGATTTTAAAGCATCTGGTTATCAGCGTTATCAGGGAGAAAAATTAGTAAAACGCTTTAATGCCTTTTCTTATGTCACACTAATTAATGCTATGGACTCTCATAATGTAGGTAGAGGAAGAGCTTCTGTTGAAAATGCCTTAAGTCACATAAAAGCACCAACCTTAATCATAAGCATCAGTAACGATTTACTTTTTCCGCCATCTGAACAAGAATTTTTACATCAACACATCAAAAACAGCAAGTGGGTAAGTATTTATTCTGATTATGGTCATGATGGCTTTTTATTAGAAACAAAACAACTTACAACAATTATTAACGAATTTTATAAAACAACAAACAACACATGAGCACATCATTAAACATCGGATTATTTGGATTTGGATGCGTAGGCCAAGGGCTATATCACGTACTAAACAACAGCACAGGTTTTAGGGCAGACATTGTAAAAGTATGCGTTAAAAACAAAGAAAAAAGCAGAACAATTGATACTTCAAAAATAACGTTTGACAAAACGGAAATTCTAAACAATAAATCCATCAATGTTGTAGTAGAATTAATTGATGATGCTACAGAAGCGTACAACATTGTAAAAACAGCTTTAAGTAAAGGAAAACACGTAGTAACTGCAAATAAAAAAATGCTAGCCTTACATTTAACGGAACTGTATACATTAGCGCAGCAAAATAAAGTTTCATTATTATATGAAGCCTCCGCATGTGGCAGTATTCCTATTATTCGTGCATTGGAAGAATATTTTGACAATGAAGACCTTGAAAAAGTAACCGGTATTTTTAATGGAACAACCAATTATATTCTTACTAAAACCATTAACGAAAAACTTTCTTATGCTGAAGCATTAAAACAAGCACAGGATAATGGCTTTGCAGAGAGTGACCCAACAAACGATGTTGAAGGTTTTGACGCAAAATTTAAAGCGGTAATCATTGCATTGCATGCATTCGGGATAATTTTAAAGGCTGATGACGTATTAAATATTGGAATAACAGAGTTAGGAGATCATGATATTGCATATGCCCAGGAAAAAAAATACAAAATCAAATTAACCCCAGTAATAAAGCGTTTGCCAAATGATACCGTTACAGCTTTTGTGTTGCCCCAATTTATAAAATCAACAAATCAATTGTTTAATGTAGACAATGAATTTAATGGAGTAATTACTGAAGGCCGTTTTTCAGGCGAACAATTCCAGCAAGGAAGAGGCGCAGGAAGCTATCCAACAGGAGCGGCAGTTTTATCAGATGTTTCCGCTCTATCTTATGGATATAAATACGAATTTAAAAAACACTTGCAAAAACACCCTTCAGGATTTACAAACGATGTGATTTTGAATGTTTATTTTAGATATTCAAAACCAAAAGATGTTGAATTATTAAATTTTATTGATGTTTCAGAAACGTATAAAAGCAATGATTACAATTATATTATTGGAAAATTGAATTTGGGGTCATTAATTAAACATAAGAACTACCTAAAAGAGAATAAACTATTTGTTGCTCTAGTAACTGATGAAATTCAACTCTTGAGTTGATGTTTTAACAATTTAAATCACGTAAACGAATCATAAATTTGTACCAAAGTTTAAATTTATTTTTCTAACAGATGTATTGTAATAATTTTCGAATTAATTTTATCTTGTATATTTGAAATTAAACATCGGTAAAGATGTTTAATTTCCCTTATTAAACAGTACATAAAATGAAAGATAAATATTGTATTATAATGGCCGGAGGTGTTGGAAGTAGATTTTGGCCTATGAGCAGAGCCAACAAACCAAAACAATTTCTAGATATTCTCGGCACAGGCAGAACATTAATTCAACAGACACTAGATCGATTTAAAGATATTTGTTCAATTAACAATATTTATGTAGTAACCAGTGAGGCATATAAAAATTTAGTAAGTGAACAATTGCCTGAGCTTCCTCAAGCAAATATTCTGCTTGAACCTTCAAGAAAAAATACAGCACCATGTGTTGCATATGCTTCATTTAAAATTCATCAATTAAACCCAAAGGCAGTAACTGTTGTTGCACCATCTGATCATTTAATCACTAAAGAAGATACTTTTAAAAAAGCAATTAAGTCATGTTTTATAAAAGCAGAAAAAGAAGATAGTTTAATCACTTTAGGCATTCCGCCGCACCGACCAGATACAGGTTATGGTTATATTCAATACATTGATTCGCCAACAAAAGAAAAGGATCACCGAATAAAAAAAGTAAAAACATTTACCGAAAAACCAAATTTAGAAATTGCCAAATCATTTTTACAAAGCGGCGACTTTTTATGGAATTCAGGGATTTTTATTTGGTCAACGCAATCAATTATTAATGCATTTGAAAAGCATGATCCGGAAATGTTTCAGGTATTTAAAGATGGGACAGAATTTTACAATACAGATAAAGAAGCTTCTTTTATTAAAAAGGCTTACGTGATATGCAAAAGCAATTCGATTGATTATTCGGTAATGGAAAAAGCAAAAAATGTTTACGTTAGAGAATCATTAATTGGATGGAGTGATTTAGGAACCTGGGGTAGTTTGTATTCACATGTAAAACATTCTCCTGGAGACAATGCAGTTGTGGGTAAAAATGTAATGTTGTATGATTCTAAAAACTGTATCATTAATGTGAGTAAAGATAAGCTGGCAGTAATTCAAGGTTTGGAAGATTATATCGTTGTTGAATCTGAAAATACCCTCTTGATTTGTAAAAAAACCGACGAGCAACAAATTCGTAATTTTGTTAATGACGTTAAAGTCCAAAAGGGAGATAAATTTATATAAACTAATTTGGCTTTAAGGCTTCATGCCAATTAAGGCAAATAATCTTCCTGTTTTTCCATTTTCTTTTCGGTAAGAAAAGTAGTTGTTGTTATTTGTTACCGTGCAATGTTCAGAGATTTCAATTTGATTGGTGGGTAAGCCAAATTGCATGAGTTGGCTTTTATTAGCCTCTTTAAGATTTACATGCCATTTGTGTTTTTGTTTAACTACAAATTGCTTGTCAAATAGCATTGCAACATCTTCTCCTACTTCAAAGGAATTTTCAGAGATACATGTACCTATGTACGCGAAACAATTTTTGCCAATTGTTCCAAATTGTTCATTCATTTTTTTTAATGTTTTGGATACAATTTGTTTTTCGGTTCCTCTCCATCCTGCATGAATAGCAGCAAAAGCATTATTTATTGAGTCGTAAATTAAAACAGGTGTACAATCAGCAATACTTACCAATAAAAAAATATTTTTCTTGTTGGTAATCAGCGCATCAAAGCCTTCAAGGTATTGAGCTCGATCTACATATGCTATTGCGTTACCATGAACTTGTTTAGTATAGGTAATTTGACTTTCAATTATCCCAAGCTCATTAAAAAAATTAATTTTATTTTTTTCATTTTGTTCATCACTTAAATTCAAATCACTTACAGAAATAATATGTTGTGGTAATCTGAATGGATTATTGCGATTAGTTTGAGCGGCAACCAAGCCTTTAAATGATTTAAAAATTTTGGGAATATCCATTATGCAACAAATTGTAAAATTTGTTTACTGATTTCAGGTACAGCTTCTAAATTAAGAGTATGACCGGCGTCTTTAATAATTAAAAGTGTTGAATCGAAAATATTTTTGTGAACTTCTTCTGCAAACAAAGGCGGTAATAAAGAATCCTTTTCGCCTTGCATGACTAAGGTAGGAACTTTAATGTTTTTCAACATTGGTCGGTAATCTTCTCGTTCTTGTGTCGCTTTCATTAATTTAATCAATGAAGTACTATCCATTCCGGATTGCAAACGAGCATCTTTCATCACATTAATTGGAATTAATGGATTTTTAAAATAATTTTCACTTAACACGTTTGGCAACATCACATCAAACATTAAAGGATAACCGCCCGCCTCTAATGCCCGCCACCAAGCATGGCCGATAGCATCAAAATAAGGAGTCTTATGCGCAAGGGTTGCCATTAAAATTAACTTGCTAAGTTCGTTTGGGTAACGAACAGCAAAATGTTGTGCAACCATACTTCCATAAGATAAACCTGCAATGATGGGTTGTTTTATATGTAATGCAATAAGTAATTCAAACACGTCTTTTGCATGTTGATCGAAATTTCTCCAATCACTATTTTTATCTGATTGCCCCTGTAAAATCTGATCAAGAAGAAGAACCCTATAATTGTCTTTGAAATATGGAATTACTAAACCCCATGACAATGTTGATTGCGATAAACCATTTAAAAAAATAATGGTTTTATTGGCTTTCATGTTTCCATGTAATTCATAATACATGGTTAATCCTTCGTTGGTGATGTAATTCATGATTAAATTAATTATTAGTATTCAGAGAAGATTATAAAGTAGTGTTTTGTGTCAAGATTTCATTTTAATTTTCCTTGTAGTTCAAGTAATTTACGTTTGATATCAATTAAATTTTCGACGACTTCTTTTTTAGTATCTGATGGTTTTTTTTTGGTTTTACTTGATTTTAGTTGATCTTTTGCTCCTTGAAGAGTGAAGCCTTTTTCCTTTACCAAATCGTAAATATTACGAATTAATTCGATTTCTTTTTTTGTATAAAGTCGATTCCCTTTTTTATTAGTAGTTGGTTTAATAGCAGGGAATTCTTTTTCCCAAAAACGAATAAGCGAAGCGTTAACACTAAACAAAGCAGCTACTTCACTAATGGTATAATATAATTTCTCTGTATTATCTTCTTCTTTACTCATAATAAACCTTCATCTGCAAAACTAAAATAGGTATTTTCTGCTACGATAATGTGGTCAATAACAGTTATATCAAATAATTTCCCCGCATCTTTTAATTTACGCGTTAGCTTTATATCATCTTCGCTTGGTTTTGTGTTGCCCGATGGATGATTATGGGCTAAAATAATAGACGATGCTGTTTGCAAAATAGCAGGTTTAAAAACTTTTCGGGCATCAACTAATGTGGCATTTATTCCGCCTGAACTTACCGGCTCTTTTGAAATCAATTTATTTGCACGATTTAAAATCAATATCCAAAATTCTTCATGTGGCAAATCTCTTAACACAGGTGATAAAAGTTGAAAGGCTGATTGACTGGATGTAATGGTTGCTCTTTCTTCAGGTGTTTTATTGTCTCTTCTTCTACCTAACTCCAGAGCAGCTGCAATGCTTATTGCTTTTGCGTCTCCAATTCCTTTATACGTACAAAGTTCTTGTATACTTAATCGTGCTAATTGATTAATGTCATTTTTGCAATCAATTAAAATACGTTGTGATAACTGAATCGCTGTTTCCTTTTTATTTCCTGAACCAATTAAAATGGCAATTAATTCCGCATCTGATAATGCCCTGCTACCTTTTAAAAGCATTTTTTCCCGAGGCCGATCATCTTCTGCAAGTTGTTTGATAGTTGTTAACTCCATACACTAAAGTTAAAACTAAAAAATTTAGTTTTTCTGTTTTTGGAAAACTTATTTTTTAGTTGTTCGGAATGATTTTAAAAAATCATCCCATTTTGTACTTTTAAAATGGTTTTCACCATAAAATTGAAGAACTGGAAAAGTTATGTCTTCATTTAAATAAAATGGAATTACGTCTAATAATTCCTGCTTTTCGCCAATTATGCTAATTGAAGGGAAAACTAAATTATTACGGGTTAATGCTAATGTTAGCGGATGAAAGGGAAAGTTAGCAACTTGCCCTACTTTATAGGTTTGCTCATTAAAGGTTACATCATCTATATATTCGGCATTTAAATCAACCAAATAATAATTTTTATCTAAATATTTACTAATTGTGGAGTCGCCAAGAACAGTTTTTTTCATCACCCTACACGAATTGCAAAAATTTGCATTGGTAAAAACAATTATTTTTTTCGGTTCTGTTTTTTGTTTGCTTAAAGCTTCATTAATTGAAAGCCATTTGGGTTCAAATTTATTTTTTGTGGTATCGTAAAATGTTTTTTCAAATTTTGCAGAAAAGGACTCATAAGCTGTACTTCTAAAAACATTTTCAACGGTATAAATTAAAAGCGGCTCAATTTTTTTTACATCAAGGTAGCCTTGAGACAAAAGGTTAAATTGAAAATTATTATTTACAAAAATGGTAGATGGATAGGATAATTTTCCGCTTAATAATTTTATGGCTAATTGGTGTGGCGATTTTTTTTCTGTACCTGTATTCCAATATTTTTCTCCATTATAAACAATCGTATCTTTTGTTTCGGCATCAAATTTAACAGCATAAAAATAAGTATTGATGTAATTAGCCAATCCTGGATTAGAATAGGTTGTTTTATCCATGTGTTTGCACCAGCCGCACCAATCGGTATAAATATCAATTAAAAATGGTTTTGCTTGTTTTTTATTTAATTCCTGGGCTTCTTTGAAGGATACCCATTTTACATCATTTGGTTGTTCTGAATTTTGAGCAATTAACTGAAAATTGGTATTCAGGAAATTGAAAACAATTAAAAAAAAGAGTGTTTTGTAAAGCATAGTTGTAAAATTTCAAATTTAAGTCGATAAAACAAAATATTTGCCAGAAATGATTTGTAAATTTGACGCTTTATGTCGCTATTTAATAAGAGTAACAACCCTGGAGCTGAAATGGGTTTTATGGATCACCTCGAAGCGCTTCGTTGGCACTTGGTAAGGTCTGTTATCGTTGTTTTAGTATTGGGCATCGTTTTATTTTGTTTTCCGGATTTTGTTTTTGGAAAAATAATTTTTGGCCCCCTAAGAGTTGATTTTATCACTTATCGTAAGCTTTGTGAGCTATCGAAAAAACTTGGAGGCATTGAAGGGTTATGTGTTGATCAGATAAATTTTTCATTAATAAGCAATCAGTTATCCGGGCAATTTACCATGCATTTGTGGATTTCATTTTTAGGAGGATTGATTCTTGGCTTTCCTTATATTCTTTATGAATTATGGAAATTTATTAAACCCGCTTTAAAAAGTACCGAAGCAAAACCGGTGCGTGGTTTTGTTGTAATTTCCTCTTTGCTTTTTTTAATTGGAATTGCTTTTGCTTATTTAATCATTGTGCCCATGTCGGTTCAGTTTTTAGGTAACTACAACATCACCACCGAAAAATTTATTCAAACACTTCCTACCATTGATGATTACATTTCATTGGTTTCAACGCTTACTTTGGCAACCGGGTTGGTTTTTGAAATGCCCATTTTGGTTTATTTCCTTACGCGATTTGGGATTTTTTCCTCTGCTTTTATGCGCAAATTCAGAAAGCATGCTGTAGTTGTGCTTTTAATTTTAGCAGCTGTTATAACTCCTTCGCCTGATATTACCTCTCAAATGTTGGTATTTATACCTATTTATTGCCTATACGAGATTAGTATTTTTGTTGCTAAATATGTAGAAAATAAATACAATCGTTAACATTGAATTTATTAGTTTTGGAATACTAACATTAGCAAATGAGTAACACAGTTAAAGAATTTAATGAGTATCGTTCAAAAATGAATGATGTAATTTTATCAAAAGATAATTTAGTCATCAAACGTTTATTTAATCTCGATTCTAATACGTATGCAGAAGGAGCATTAGATGTTAAAACTAAAGAAATGCTTGGATTGGTTGCCAGTATGGTTCTGCGTTGCGATGATTGCATTAAATACCATCTTGGGAAATGTTTTGAGCAAAAAGTAGCTACTGCTGAGCTATATGAAATATTTGCAGTTGCTAATATTGTTGGCGGAACAATTGTTATTCCGCATACGCGAAGAGCAGCTGAATATTGGGAAGAATTGGTTGCAACTGAGAATAAATAGCATAGGTGAAAATGCTTTTAAATCATAAATATTATTTTTTATTCATTACCCTTTTTTTTTCGTGCTTATCTTTTAGTCAAACCATCATTTCAGGTAAAGTATTTGATGCTAAAACAAAAGAACCACTTCCGTTTGTAAATGTTATTTTAAAAGGCACAAATAGCGGTGCTACATCTGATTTTGATGGTAATTTTACCATTAACAGTAAGCTGCCGGGAGACTCTATAGTAGCTTCTTATGTAGGCTACAAAAGGTTCTCTTTTCTTGTTAAAATAAACAGTACCCAAACAATCAATGTTCCTTTAGAAGTTTTTGAAGAAGGTGTTAGCTTAAACGAAGTAGTAATAAACCCGGGAGAAAATCCTGCACACAAATACATTAAAAAAACTATAGAACGTAAAGAGTACAACAATAAGCGAAAACTCTCCGGATATGAGTATGAAGCTTATAATAAACTGGAATTTGATTTAAATAATTTACCTAAAAACTTAAAAGATAAAAAAGGGTTCAAGCCCGTTAAGTTTATTTTTGATAATGTAGATAGCAGCAACTCGGCTGAAAAACCATTTTTACCTTTGTTTATGGTAGAGACCTTATCTGATTTTTATTATCGAGATGATCCAAAGCAAAAGAAAGAAGTTATTAAAGCCAGTAAACTAACCGGATTTGAAAATCAAAGTATTTCTCAGGTGATGGGAGATATGTACCAAAATGTAAACATTTACGATAATGACATTATTGTTTTTGGCAAGAATTTTAAATCACCAATATGCAATGCTGCTATTTTCAATTATAAATTTTATTTGGAAGATAGTTTATACATTGATGGGAAATGGTGCTATCACATACGATTTAAACCCAGAAGAAAACAAGAGTTACTTTTTAGCGGGAATATGTGGATTGCCGATACCACTTTTGGAATAAAGCGATTGGAAATGAGTATCCCAAGTGATGCTAACATTAATTTTATTACGGCAGCAACCATAGTGCAAGAGTTTACCTTAGAAGATTCTGTTTGGATGCTGAAAAAAGATCGTTTAATAATTGATTTTAAACCGGATATTGGTATAAGTAAAAAAGAAGGCGTTGGTATTTATGGCCGTAAAACCACGTCCTATAAAAACATCGTTGTTAATCAACCAAAATCATTAGATTTTTTTAAGTTTGGCGATAACATACAGGTAGCTGAGGATGCTACCAAAAAATCTGCTGATTTTTGGAATCAATCTCGGCATGATTCGCTTTCTGCAAACGAACAAAAAATTTATAAGATGATTGATACTATTCAAACGCTTCCTATTTATAGGAGTTGGGTAGATATTATAAGTATTATAGTTGCCGGCTATAAAACCTTTGGGAACTTTGAAATTGGGCCTTACTCCAACTTATTAAGTTATAATCAGCTAGAAGGAACTCGTTTACGTTTTGGAGGAAGAACTTCCAGTCAGTTTAGCAGATGGTACGAATTAAGTGGATACGTGGCTTATGGATTACAAGATGAAAAGTGGAAATATTCAGGAGGTTTTAAAACATTTTTATCAAAAAAACCATTCCGACAAATGGTAGGGATTAATTATAAAAGTGATTTAGAAATTTTAGGCCAAAGTCAAAATGGCTTTACTCAAGATAATTTCTTTGCTTCCTTTTTTAGGAGAACACCTTTAAATAGTTTAACTCGTGTTGAACAAACACAAGTATGGTTTGATCACGAATGGTTTCAAGGATTTTCTCATCGACTAACTTTTGTTAATCGAAAACTTTCTCCTGTTGGTGGGTTTCAATACACATTTCAAAACTCCGATGGTGAAAACACGATGAAACCATTCATTAGAACTAGTGAAATACGATTTACAACTCGTTTTGCTTTTGATGAAAAATACATCAATGGTGATTTTACAAGAACAAGTTTAGGTACCAGATATCCAATTCTGCAATTAAGTTATACTAAATCATTACGTCAAGTTTACGAAGGGCAATACGATTATCAAAAAGTGGTTGTTAACGTTAATGATCGTATTCGATTAGGGCAATTATTAGGTTATACAGATTATACCTTAGAAGCTGGAAAAATTTTTGGGGCAGTACCTTATCCGTTAATGGAATTACATGGAGGAAATCAAACCTATGTTTACGATTATATGTCGTACAATATGATGAATTTTTATGAGTTTGCAAGTGATCAGTATGCTTCTATATGGTTGTTTCATCATTTTGAAGGTTTATTATTTAATAAAATTCCTTTGCTTAAACGATTAAAATGGAGAGAAGTGATGACCTATAAAGTGCTTTTTGGCAGTGTTAATAATAACAACAGAAAGGAACTTGTTTTTCCAACTACTTTAAAAGCTCTTGGACAAGTGCCATACCAGGAATTAAGCGCAGGGGTTGAAAATATTTTCCGTTTTTTCAGAGTAGATGGATTTTGGCGCTTAACTTATAACGAGCAATTAAAAACACCATTTGGAATCAGGGTTGGATTTCAGATGACATTTTAAAATTTTAATTTTACCTGATGATGAAAAAAATATATTTGGATAATGCAGCTACAACAAAATTAGACGAACATGTTTTTGACGCAATGCTTCCTTTTTTAAAAGATGAATTTGGTAATCCTTCATCTATTCATTCATTTGGTAGAAAAACCAGATCAGCCATTGAAACTGCGCGAAAAAGTGTTTCAAAATTATTGAATGTAACACCTGCCGAAATCTTTTTCACAAGTGGTGGTACGGAGGCAGATAATATGGCCATTGTTCAAACCATCAGCACACACAACATAAAACATGCAATTACTTCTAAAATTGAACACCACGCTGTTGAACATACTTTACAAGTATTAGAAAAAGAAGGAAAGATAAAATTAAGTTGGGTAAATATTGATAATAAAGGTAATGTTGATCTAGCTCATTTAGAAGCACTTTTGCAAAACAATGAGCGTAGTTTTGTTTCCTTAATGCATGCCAATAATGAAATTGGCACTTTATTGCCAATCGAACAAGTGGGCAGAATTTGCGAAAAGTATAACGCAATTTTCCATAGCGATACTGTTCAAACTATGGGGCATTACAGTATGAATTTGCCCGAGTTAAAAGTACATTTGGTAACCTGTGCTGCTCACAAATTTCATGGGCCAAAAGGTGTTGGCTTTTTATATATCAACCATAATTTAAAAATCAATCCGTTTATTCATGGTGGTGCTCAGGAACGCAATATGCGTGGAGGAACTGAAAATGTTGCAGGCATTATTGGTCTTGCCAAAGCATTAGAAATATGTAATGCCGAAATGATTGAACACATGCAGCATATCCAGGAACTAAAAACCTATATGCGTAAAAAAGTAGAAAGCGAAATCCCCGGAACTGTTATCAATGGTGAAAACGACGAAAATAGCTTATATACTGTTTTAAATTGTTGTTTTCCAAAATCAGATAAAGGTGAAATGTTACTGTTTAACTTAGACATACACGGCATTGCTGCATCTGGCGGAAGCGCTTGTTCATCAGGGAGCAATCAGGGATCGCATGTATTAAGAGGAATAGGAGCAGACATGGAAAGACCATCTGTACGGTTTTCTTTTTCGAAATACACCTCAAAAGAAGAAATTGATTTTGTAGTGAGTAAACTAAAAGAGTTGCTTTAACTCTTTTAATTGAATTACTATTTTTTATCAATTACCGTGAATCTCGAAGCACCGCATATTAAAACGTTAAAAGGTGGCTTCGAGAACCTCAGCCACCAAGTGTTGTAAACTTTGAGCGAAGCCTAAGTGAGAGCAATTATTTACGATTTTCAGATTTACAATTTTTTGATTTTTAGCGGTTGCTGAGGGTCACGAAGCACCGCGACTTTATTTATAATTTTTTATTGTCATCCTGAACGAAGTGAAGGATCTACAATAAAAGATCCCTCCTTTGTCGGGAAGACAAAGCATCAACGATTTACGATTTTTTTATTAAGTCTAAAGTCAACAGTCACTAGTCGATAGTCATTTAGAGTTTGATGATTTACAATTTATTTTTAAATCAAAATAGCAAAACACAATAGCCAGGATTTTTATAAAAACATTGTCATCCTGAACGAAGTGAAGGATCTACAATAAAAGATCCCTCCTTTGTCGGGATGACAAGAATCAATGATTTACGATTTTTTTATTAAGTCTAAAGTCAACAGTCACTAGTCGATAGTCATTTAGAGTTTGATGATTTACAATTTATTTTTAAATCAAAATAGCAAAACACAATAGCCAGGATTTTTATAAAAACATTGTCATCCTGAACGAAGTGAAGGATCTACAATAAAAGATCCCTCCTTTGTCGGGATGACAAAGCATCAACGATTTACGATTTTTTTATTAAGTCTAAAGTCAACAGTCACTAGTCGATGGTCATTTAGAGTTTGATGATTTACAATTTATTTTTGAATCAAAATAGCAAAACACAATAGCCAGGATTTTTATAAAAACATTGTCATCCTGAACGAAGTGAAGGATCTACAATAAAAGATCCCTCCTTTGTCGGGATGACAAAGCATCAACGATTTACGATTTTTTAATTTTAACTCAAAAAATTTTAATAACGAAGATGATTTTCAATATCATCAACCTTTTAGTTTAAATCACCAACTTTAACTTCTATTCTTTTAATGGAAAAAATAATTGGAGTTTTTATCAGCGTACAAACTGTACAATTTTTCTAACGGTTTAAACGCAAAAGGGTAACATTACTTTATCTGTCAACATGCATTTTATTTAAAATTCATTCCGTCATGAAGCTCTTGTTTTATGCTTTTAGCCAATTTAAAAAACGTTGGTTCGCCGTTTTAACTGTTGTTATGCGTAGCTTATTTGGCAATATATTCAATATCGTCGATTTGCCAATGCGCCCCTTGTTTGGTCAAATAATAGTTGTACTGATAAGTCGAAGGAAATTTAATTAGAACTATCGATGAATTCTTATCTCTTTTAATTACGGACAGGTTTGCTTTTTCCAAAACGCTAAGGCCAGGGTCATCCTGGCTAAGCGTAATGAACTCGTAATCAAATCCAACAGGAGGGCCTTCATTCGTAGGATTGTTTTTAAAATGCTGATCACATTTTCTAAAATACTCACGCCACTTGTTCACATATTTATCTGAAATACTACTAGTCTCTTTCAATTTTTTGAGATAGTTCTCCGTTGCTTGAAAATTGACCGAATAAAATTTAGTTGAATCCCTGTCTTTGATCCCGATATTTAAAACAAGGTCGTTTGCAATACCTTGTCCATTGTCTTTATACCATTTGAGAAACGAAAGTACAGTATTTTCAGGTGTTGATGTGGTATCTGCTGAAATTAGCTTATTGATTGTCGTGGATGTGTTTTTGTCTTCTGTCTGTGCACAATATGAAAAAGTAAATACAATAACTATCAATAATAATACTCTCATGAATAACACATAAAGATTATATTCTCACAATAACCAAATTATAAATTAATACCCAAAAATCTCTTTTAAAGAAAGATAGGTTACTTTACCATATTTTTCTAAAGTTTTAATGTCAAGGGCATCTTTTTTGCCTAATACTAGAATAGTGCTTGGTAGTGATTTGATATTCTTGCTTTGGAAATTTTTCACATCAGCAAACTGCATGTCTTTAACTTTTTCAAAAATCACTTTTCTAATATCGTAATCAATACCTAGTTTTTTTGATTGTTCGAAATTGAATAAAATACCTGCTTTAGTAATGCGCTCGGTTCTGTATTTAGAAATGATTGCATCTTTTGCGCTATTGAATGAAATATCAGATTGCGGCATTTCATTTAGTAACTCGCTCATGCCACTTAATGCTTCAGCTAATTTATCTGATTGTGATCCAATGTATGAATAAGAGTAATAAGGTTTGTCTTTTTTACCTAATGAACGATAGTTTGATGATACACTATAAGCAAGTGCTCTCGATTCGCGTAACTCTTGAAACACTATACCCGACATACTTCCGCCAAAATATTCGTTATATAAATTTACAACAGGCGCAAGTTCCGGACTGAATGTTTCTCCTTTTCCAAGCATAATGATCTCTACTTGCTTCATGTCATAGTCAACTACATAAATAGTGTTTCCAGTTGATTGTTCTGTAAAATTTACTGATTGCGGAATTTCTTTTTTAGCAGCAGGAAGTTTATGTGATTTATCCAAAGAGACCATCAACTCTTCTTTTGATTTTGTCCCGTAATACAACACGTGATGTGGGTAAGCAAACAATTCATGAATTTTATTGATTAATTCTTCAGCTTTTACGTTTTTTAATTCTTCATCACTCATCACATTGGTAAACGGATTTTTTGGTCCGTAAACACCATAATTATACATTCCCGAACGAAGGATAATGTTTTTCTCCAGCTTAGCGTCTTCTCTTGATTTTAGTTTGTCTTGTTTCAACTGTTCCAATACTTCATTATTCAATTTTGCATCGGTAATTAAATGATCTAATAAATCTAATGCCTTATCAAAACTTTCACTGATACCATTCATGCTTACACTTGATTGTTCGGCACCAGAATTAACAGAGAAGCTTGCCCCTAATTTGTAAAACTCTTGTTGTATTTGTTCAGGTGTGTATTTAGATGTGCCTAAGTAATATAAGTAATCAATCGCTAGAGGCAACAATTTATCATTGTTAGAGCCCATGTCAAATACATAATACATATCAAATGTTTTGTTCTCTGTGTTTTTTAAACAAGACGCAGGAAGACCAGATTTACAGGTAAAGTGATTAATGTCTTTTTTAAAATCTAAAAACACAGGCGAGGTTTCTGAAGGTTTGTTATTCACCAAAGCTTTTAAAAATGGAGATTGTTCTTCGCGGTTTACCGGAACAGGAGTAATGGATGGTTTTTCTACCTTTTGAATATCTTTGTTTTCTCCTGTACGTTTATAAACAATAGCATAGTTGGAATTGAAATTTTGTTTTGCAAAATCCATGATTTGCTGTTTGGTGATTTTTTCCAATCTACTGATTTGATTTACCTCATAGCTCCATTGTTGCCCGAACGTAAATGAACTTGCCATTTTCATTCCTCTCGAAAAATTATTTTCGTTTTGTTTGGTTTCAGAATATTTAATATCGTTGATAATAGCTCCAATTAACCAATCCGGGAAATCGCCTTTTTTTACTTTATCCAATTGTTCTAAAAACAATTTTTCTAAATCTTCCAGTTTTTGACCTTCTTTAGGTTCTCCACCAAAAAGCAACACGCTGTAATCTTTCATTTTTTCAAAATAAGAGTAGCTGGATAAAACTTTTTGTGATTGATTTAAATTTAAATCAAATAAACCTGCTTTGCTATTTGATAAAATATAACTTAACATCATTGCTAAATCAGCATCTTTTGAATTTGCTCCGCCACAACGAAATGCCATCATCATGTTTTCTGCTTTCGGGCCAAACACTTCCATGGCAATTGGTTTTTCAATTGGCTTTTCAGCTTCGTATTTATATTCATCTACCGGTTTAGGTTGCCAGTTACCAAATTTGGCTTCAATCCATTTAATGGTTTGATCAGGATCTAAATCTCCACTCAAACAAATAGCAACATTATTTGGCACATAATACTTTTGGAAGTAATTGTTGATTTCGGTCATTGAAGGATTTTTTAAATGATCAATTGTTCCGATGGTTGTTTGTTGACCGTAGTTGTGTTTTTGAAAAACTGCAGCCATTAATTTTTCCCATGCCTGATTATCATCGCTGTCCAAACCACGATTTTTTTCTTCATACACTGCTTCCAGTTCGGTATGAAATAAACGCAACACAATTTTCTGAAAACGCTCTGACTCTAGAGTTAACCAGTTTTCTAATTGATTAGAAGGAACATCGTTGATGTAAACGGTTTGTTCAACAGAAGTAAATGCATTCGTGTTTTTGCAACCTAAAGCAGCAGCCATTTTATCGTATTCATTTGCTATCGCATAAGTTGCCGCAACACCTGAAACACTGTCGATTTCATGATAAATTTTCTTGCGTTTTTCTGTATCTGTTGTTTTTCTGTACACTTCATACAACGCTTCTATTTGTTTTAAAAACACTTCTTCTTTTTGAAAATCTTTTGTCCCAAATTTATCTGTTCCTTTAAACATCATATGTTCAAGGTAATGTGCCAAACCGGTTGCGTCGGCAGGATCATTTTTGCTTCCTGCTTTTACGGCGATTAGTGTTTGAATACGTGGTTCATTTTTATAAACACTCAAGTATACTTTTAATCCGTTTTTTAACGTGTAGATGCGTGCATTTAAAGGGTCGTTCGGAACCGATTCGTAATTTAATTTTGCCTCGCTTGGTTTCGCGATTACTTTTTGCGATTGAACATTAAAACTAACGCTTAAGGAAATAAGCAAAATGAGTAAGCTAATTTTTTTCATAGATTATTAAATTCAGATGATGAAAATAAGTAATTTTTTGATACCTATTTTGTTCTTGCTGTTCTCTTATAAATTTATAACAAAATTGCCTACTTCACATTAAATTGGAACAGCTTTTAAATCAACGCTTTCTTTTGTAAATAATTCAATTTCTTCGCCTGTTAGCCAATCTTTTTCTCGCTCTTCGGTTAGTATTACCGGCATACGTTTTTTACTATTATGAATTTCACTCATTAATTCGTTGGCCTCAGTAGTAACAATGCTGTATGTGTCTCTTATTTCACCCGTAATTTTATTTATCCAAACGGAATAAATTCCTGCAAAAGCAAATAAATTATCGTTTTTTAGCGTTATAAGATGTTTTTGTTTTTTCTTTCCTTTTTCATCTAGCCATTGCCATTCGTAGAAACCATCAGCTAATATTAGACAGCGATTTTGGACCGCATTTTTAAAGGACACTTTTTCTTTTAGTGTTTCGATTCGGGCATTTAAGGTGTAAGCTTTTATTCCATCATCTTTACTCCAGTTAGGTATTAAGCCCCAATGATAATTATTTATGTATTCAGGATTTTTATCAATAATTACAGGTGTTTCCGGATACATAAATCCATTATAGATTCCCTGATATTTTTTTTGTTCAGGAAATTTTATTTTTGCTTTAAAGCGATTTTCTAATACGGTGGCTGATTTACTTTGTTGAGAGTGAAAGCACATGTTACAAATGTATGGTAATTATTTCATCCAATCGTGTAGTATAGCGTTTCGATAACTTTTCCTGTCGCATTTTCCAGGTGCGCCCTAAATCCTGACAAGCCAATTTTATTTTTTGTGATCCGTTGATGTGATTAATCTTATCAATAACATCCATTAACTGCTGATGCTTGGGATGGGCTTGCTGAAAAAGGTTGGTTTGACAGCTGTTTTCGGGAGTAATGTTCATTACAATTACTCCGGCTTTTTTATAATGGTAACCTTGCTTAAAAATCATCTGCAAGCCTTTTACGGCATAATGCACAAGGACGATGCTTGAGTTAGTAGCATAAGGAAGTTGGATTACACAGTTTTTGCTATACTGCGGAAGGTCTGCCCGAAAACCATTTGTGTGCACAAAAACCATTATTGCATTACAATGCGATTGTTGTCTGCGTAATTTTTCAGCACAACACACGGCAAAAGTGGATACGCGCTCTGTTAAGTCAGAAAGTTTGGTGTAGTGTTCCTCGAACGATCGGGTTGTTGCAATGTGTTTTTTAGGTTTAATGTCTTCCAGTTCTAAAATAGAAATGCCTTGAAGTTCTTTTTGTAAACGAAGTCCAACCACCGACATGTTTTTCTTCACCCATATTTCGGAGAGTTGTGTAAAATCGTATGCTTTTTTAATGCCCATGAGGTGTAGTCGTTTGGCATGCTTTCTTCCTATTCCCCAAACATCTTCTACCGGCAACCATTTCAGTGCTTTTATTCGAGCCGCTTCGTTATTGATGTAGTAAACACCTCCTGTTTGTTCCGGAAATTTTTTTGCGATTTTATTGGCCACTTTTGCAAGCGCTTTACTAGGAGCAAATCCAACGCTTATAGGAATACCTGTTCCCTGAAGTACTTTCCGGCGCATGTCTTTTCCTATTTCAGTAAAGTTAAAGCGTTGATAGCCATCAAATTTTAAAAAAGCCTCATCTATACTGTAGACCTCCATGTCGGGAGAGTAACAGGAAATCAGAGACATTACGCGCGAGCTCATGTCGCCATAAAGTGCAAAGTTGGCCGAAAAAACATGCACTTTTTTCTCATCGAATAATGGCTGATATTGAAAAGCCGGGGCGCCCATTGGTATGCCCACTGCTTTTGCTTCATTACTTCTTGCAATTACGCATCCATCGTTATTGGATAAAACAACAACGGGTTTCCCATTAAGAGAAGGGCAAAATACACGCTCACAACTGGCGTAAAAATTATTGCAATCAATGAGAGAAAACATTAAAATGATTTAATAACGTGCGTAACAATTCCCCAGATGATAAAATCGTTATCCTTAGTAACTTTCATCGCTTTGTATGTTGCATTTGCAGGAATTAGCCAGCAGCAATCCGATTCTAGCTTAATGGTTTTAACGGTAAACTCGCCGTCAATAAAACATACTGCAATGGCACCGTTTTTAGGCGATATGCTTTTATCAATAATCATTAAATCTCCATGATGAATTCCGACATCTTTCATTGAGTTGCCGCTTACTCTTCCGAAAAAAGTGGTAGTAGGATTTTTAATGCACACTTTGTTGAGGTCGATGGAACTATCCAGGAAATCATCTGCAGGAGACGGAAACCCCGCACTGATGTTTGATGAAACTAATGGTAGATTTAGCGCAATAGTTGTAGAAATAGCATGAATAGTAATTGCTGTTGGTTGAATGGATGGGTTTGAGTCCATATGTATTTCTTTAAAAAATTAATTACTACGAAAAAAATAAAATAAAGCTACAAAATATAGCAATACAAAAAAATAAATTTTCTCATTTCTCAAAATTAAAATTCGCTCTCATTGAGAAGGTAATCAGTCGGAAAGACTGAGGGTAAAAAACACAAAACATAAATGGGTATTTTCGAGCATATCAGCCGTCTATTCTTTGTTCATGCTGGCGAAGGAAACATCTATTTCTAGACTCTTCACTTCTTTCAGAAAGATAAAACAGCTTCATTATTATAGATGTGATACCTGCCTTTAAGAAATAGCCAGAGATTTGGTAATCAAATGAATGTTTTTCTGTTCCAAATAATCTATACCAAATTTTTCATTCAGGTGTTTAGCAAGATATTCTTGTTCTGTTTGACCGGGAGTTGGAATGAAAATGATGTTTTTAGTAAGAGGCAAAAGTTCAATAATGCTTGTATAACCACTTCTGCAAATAATCACTTTAGATTGATGAACCAATTGAGTTATTTTTTCCGAATTGATTTTATGATAAACCGTGACGCCATCTTGTGAAAAATTTTCTTCAATTGTTCCTCTCACTAAACAAATTTTAAAATTGGTTTTTTTGAGTTCATTCAATAATTTTTTTTCCAAAATACTGCGCTGAGGTTCAAGTCCGGAAAGTAGAATTAGCACATCGTATTTTTTTTCACCAAACTCATTCGATGGTTTTAATCTACTGAGTAAACCAATTTTTTTTATTGGAATTTTAATTCGTTTGTTACAAGATAATTTCCCAGAATAGTTTAATTGTTCATCATCAGGTATCCAGCATACATCAAAACGGTTTACGAATGAAGCAATTTTATTATGAATAAATTCTTTAAAAAAAGGGCTTTCAGGGGCTAACTGATGGCTTAGCATTATGCATTTTGTTTTATTGCTATACAATCCGTATCGGTTATCGCTTATGATTAAATCAAAATGTTCTTTGGTCAACAATTCATCCAACCATTTTTTTTCTTGTTTTATTGCACGAAGAATTTTAGGTATTTGTAGCGCAATTTTTATCCATTGTGGTAAAAAAGCAGAATAATGAATTGAGTAGCCAAATAAATCAACGCATTGAACTTTTAGTTGATGTAAAGTAATGAATTCGTGTTGCTGTTTTGTTCCAACAAAAACAATGTTATTTCCGTTTTGCAGTTGTTGTTCAATAATTGGTATGCAACGGGCGGCGTGTCCAAGTCCCCAATCAAGCGGTGCAATTAAAATGCGCTGAGCCATTATTGATTACTGATGACTTCGATGAAACCTTTTAGTTTAATTGTTTCAATTCCGGTGTAACGAATCATTTTTACTTCGCAGATGTAATAGTAAGTTCCGTTTGCACATATTTTATTTGTTTGCTGAACTTTTCCATCCCAACCAATTGCTGCATCAGTTGTTTCATAAATTAAATTCCCCCAACGATTATAAATATGTAAATCAACTTCTTTTACAAATTTGTTTTTAATTGGAATCCAAACATCATTTACCTGATCACCATTCACTGTAATGATATTAGGTAATTCGTATTCCGGGCAATTGTCAACACACATTTTTTGTAATAATGCACTTTCATTACCAAACGAATCAACCGCTGTAACGGCATAACAACCTGCAATGGAGCTTGAATAGTCGCTAACGAAAGAATTTACTGTTGCTGGGTAGGTGGCAATTTTTACAAATTGACTATCAATAAAAGGGGTAAAATATAAATTGTAATATTGAATATCATAACTGCAAGCCACATCACTATTTGCCCAGTTAAGTTGTGTTGTTTGCGTTTCACAGTTACCAAAAGCAGCAACAATAGTTGGTTGACAAGGGGCCTCTCTATCAACAGTAATTGCGCATTTAATTTGCGACCAATTTATTAATGGACTTAAAATCGTTGGATCAGAATAAGCTCCTTTCGATTTTATTTTGTAACAATAGCTTTGCCCGTTAACTAAACCTGTATCAATATAACTTTTAGTTTGCGTTGAATCGATGAGTATAAAATTATTTACTGATTGTTCTCTGTAAATGAAATACCAAGTATTGATCCAAGGCGTTGATGATGTCCAATTCAGCTGCACTCGTTTTGCCATACCTATTGCTTGTAATCTTACTGAGGACGCTTTTTGAGAAGAACCCATAAAATTTCCGTTACTGTAAAAATTTATTTTGTAGGAATAACCGAGTTCATCTGTATTCAGATTTTCAATGATTTTGGAAGTATCCTGCAAGAATGAAAATTCTGAAAAATAGAGATGAGGAACAGAATAAATTACACTTTCATTTGTTTGACCGGTGATGTTTTGAATCAAATCAAAACGATAAGGGCCAGGATTTAAAATCGTATCAAACCCATTATTGTTAACTGTTTTTAAAATGGGTTTTGTCCAGCGAACATGAATTTTACCCATATCAATTGCTGTTGTATCTACACTTACATTGGTTATGATAGGAACATTTCTAACCAGCTTGGCACAAACAGTAGAAGATGCAACGCTTGTTGAACCATCAGCAAATAATGCAATAATAATGTATGAATAATCAATTCCTTGAGATAATCCGTTACCGTTATTGTTATCAGTAAAACTAAAATTAGATGGTTGTGCAATGGCGTTAATTGTGCCTATTTTAGAATACCCAATTGCTTCGGGGTCAAAGTCACCACAAGGATCAACAGTTATGGTAGAACAAACGTCTTTTCTATAAACCCAATATGAAACAATTATATTCCCTGTTGTTTGATTGCAAATTAAAGGGGCATTCCAGTTTAAAACAATGCTTGTACCTAAAGGGTTTGCAGAAACATTTTGTGGTGGTGGAGCAACAACACGGATGAAAAATGATTCAAAATCAGATAAACGTGGTTGTGTACCAAATGGTATGTCTTTAGCTTTTATAGTAATTAAATAAGGTTGTTTTCTTACTGAAGAACAAGAGGGAGTCCAGTTCATTGTGCCGCTTGAATTACCGGAAACAGAAGTGTAAGTAAATGTTGCCGCCGATGATATGGAAAATGGGCCCCCGGTTACAGATAATTCAATAGCATTATTGTCTTGATCGGATGCAGTTATAACTTGATTAAAATTAGTGCCGGCAAGAATACATACATCAGGAATGTTTGCGATTTGAGGTGGATTATTAGTGCAGGTAACCACATTAATTTGTAAATCGCGTAACACGCTTCCTACTCTAACATAATCGCCGTCGGAAGTTTTTCTCCATTCTGTAATTAAAATGCCAAAGTTGTATTCTCCTTGTTGCTGTGGACTAGGCCAATAAAAATCACCAGTTACCGGATCAATAGTAATGCCATAGGCTGTTGCTGGTATATATCCTGGAACAGGTTGAGCAAATTCGCCAAAAATAATGGAGTGATTATACGATAAACTATCACCATCCGAATCAAAGGCATTGGGATTATGAATAAAAGGTTTGCCTACGCAAGCTTCATCAATTGGCGGATTTAATAAAACCGGGGTTGAATTAACAGATAAACCCGGCATATTAAAAGTTTTTAAAGTATCTGCTAATGCAAATGGTTGTTGGTCGGATTGCCCTGAGATATTTATAATTCCACCATTTCGGTTTGGATCAAACATGTAAATGATATAAGTTGCGCCAGAGTTAAAAGCATAAACACATTCATATACGTTTTTCTTATACCTATCCGTTCCAGGATCTAGTATTTCACCATCTTTAGCGGTTGCAGGACCATTATTTTGGCAATTTAAAGTGCCGTTTACTCGAGGGCATTCAATGCTATCTAAAACAAAACCACTTAACGTACTAATATAAACAGTTTGCACACATCGGTCGGCACCGAGGGAAGGCGAAGTGTAATTTGTATAAGTTGTTACACGGATTTTATATTGATTGCCACCAAGCCATTGATAGGTGATTTCGCCCGAACGATTGTGCGTAGCAAAGATATTACCTGCGATAAACAGAAATAAGAAAAATAGTATGTGTTTTAGCTGATTCAAAACTTCAGGATATAAATATAAAAGATTATTCACTAAAACTGAATAACGAAACCATTGATTAAAAATTTTTGTGATTTCTTATTTTCTCAATAAAAAACACAACATTTGTATTCATGAGTATTTTGTTGCTGGATAATTTCGATAGTTTTACCTACAACCTTTATCATTTAATTGAAAAACATACCGATGAGGAAATAGTTGTAAAACGTAACAATGAAATTACTATTCATGAAATTATTGGTTTTTCAGCCATTGTTCTTTCTCCTGGTCCGGGCTTACCAAAAAATGCCGGAATTATGCCCGAAGTGTTAAATCAATTTTCTAATCATAAAAAAATACTTGGTGTTTGTTTAGGCATGCAGGCCATTGGCGAATTTTTTGGAGCAACATTAAAAAATTTAAATCAGGTGGTGCACGGCGAAGCCACAGAAATAAAAATTGTTGCAGAAAGTAAATTATTTCAGAATTGTCCCAAGCAATTTAAAGTAGGGAGGTATCATTCCTGGGTTATTGATAAAACAACATTTCCTTCAGAACTCCTTTTAGTAGCTGAAGACATGAGTAATGAAATAATGGCCATACAACATATACAACTACCAATTTATGGTGTTCAGTTTCATCCCGAATCTATTTTGTCGGAATACGGAGATTTCATTATAAAAAATTGGCTGAATGCCTAAAGATTGCTTATTTTCGTTGCTCGTAGTTTTTAAATATGAACAAAATTTTAGTTGCCAATAGAGGAGAAATTGCATTACGCGTGATGCGCAGTGCTAAAGAAATGGGAATAAGAACTGTTGCCGTTTTTTCGGAAGCCGACAGAAATGCGCTATTTGTAAAATATGCTGATGAAGCTGTTTGCATAGGGCCTCCACCCAGCAATCAAAGTTATTTAAAAGGCGATGTCATTCTAGAGGTTTGTAAAAAATTACAGGTTGATGGCATTCATCCCGGCTATGGCTTTCTTTCTGAAAATGCTGATTTTGCACGCAAAGTAAAAGAAGCCGGAATTACCTTCATTGGCCCGAGTGCCGAAGCAATGGACATGATGGGGGATAAATTAAGCGCTAAAGCGGCAGCAAAAAAATTCAATGTGCCTATGGTTCCTGGAAGCGAAGGTGCTATTAAAGATTTGGAAGAAGCTGTAAAAGTAGCGTTAGAAACCGGATTTCCGCTTTTAATTAAAGCTTCTGCCGGTGGTGGAGGAAAAGGTATGCGTTTGGTTGAACGTGTTGAAGATGTGGAAGAGCAGATGAAACTTGCTATGAGCGAGGCTAAATCAGCCTTTGGTGATGATGCTGTATTTATCGAAAAATTTGTTTCAGGGCCGCGCCATATTGAAATACAGGTGCTGGCAGATAATCATGGAAATACCTTGTATTTATTTGAACGCGAATGTTCTATTCAACGTCGTCATCAAAAAGTAATTGAAGAAGCTCCTTCTTCTGTACTTACTCTTGAGTTACGTGAGAAAATGGGCAAATGCGCCGTTGATGTAGCAAAAGCATGTAATTATAGCGGGGCAGGCACAGTAGAATTTTTAGTGGATGATCAACTCAATTTTTATTTCCTGGAGATGAATACCCGTTTACAGGTAGAACATCCGGTAACAGAAATGATAACAGGCTTGGATCTTGTAAAAGAACAAATAAAAATTGCAAGAAATGAAACGTTAACGTTTAAACAGGAAGATTTAAAAATAAATGGGCATGCGCTAGAGGTTAGAGTTTATGCGGAAGATCCGCTAAATAACTTTTTACCAGATATCGGAAAATTACATACGTATAAAATTCCTAAAGGCACAGGCGTTAGGGTAGATGATGGTTTTGAAGAAGGAATGGATATTCCTATTTATTATGACCCGATGATTGCCAAATTAATTACACACGGAAAAGACAGAAAAGAAGCCATCGACAGAATGTTACGTGCCATCAGCGAATACAAAATTGTAGGTGTAGAAACAACCTTGGATTTCTGTTCGTTTGTGTTGCAACACAAAGCATTTGTTTCAGGGGATTTTGATACCAATTTCATCAAGCATCATTACCAACCCGAAATGCTGAAAAAACAACACAAAGACGAAGAGGAAATTGCAGCATGGATGGCCGCTGAATTATTTTCATCTACTGCTTCTAAAACAAATACTGAAAATAGCTCAACTGTTAATATTTCACAATGGAAAAAAAATAGAGTAAATTTGAGATAACATTTCAGGTTACTTTTTACGTATAAAAGAATAAATTCAAAACAATCAACATGAAAGTCATTTTTTTCTTTGCCTGTTTGATTTATTCTTTAACTGCTTTTACTCAAACTAATTTCCAACAAAAACAAGAACCTATTATAGCTCAGGGTATTATCGTTGGAGTTGATACTTTTGCATACTTTTCTCTTCCATGGTTGGTTGTAGAAGAACAAATGCCATTTGCAACTAAACGCAAATACGAACAATGGACGAAGCTAAAGCATAACGTAAAAAAAGTATATCCTTACGCCATAATGGCTGCAGCTCGTTTAAAACATTACGAGCGTGAATTAAAAAATATGCCCGATGAAGAAGTGCGTAAAAAATATATGGCTGCGGCCGAAAAACAATTGCAAAAAGAGTTTGGTGAAGAATTAAAAAACCTAAGTGTAAATCAGGGAAAGATTTTAATTAAATTGATTGACAGAGAAACCGGAAATACCTCATTTGATTTAGTAAAGCAATTAAGAGGGAGTTTTTCTGCATTTATGTGGCAAAGTTTAGCCCGATTATTTGGCTCTAACCTAAAAAGTGAATATGATCCTAATGGAGAAGATCGTCTTATTGAGCAAGCCATTAAGCAGATTGAAGCAGGGGTGTTTTAAGTTGAATAAGTTTTTTTGAAAATTAATTTTATATTTTTCAGCTCTTTCTCAAAAGTTTTAAGCCCAAAGAATTTATGATTTTTTTAGATACATCTTCTAAAGCTTGTTATATCTTGCATAAAATAAATGAACATGAATAAAATAATCTGGATAAGTATAATAAGTAGTTTAATAATCACATTATTTATGGCACTAGCATCGTTTAAAAAAGACATTGAAACTCCTGATTATAAAGTGATAAAAACTTACGGAGATGTTGAAATAAGATTATATCCTAAAATGATTATTGCTAAAACGAGTTTAGAAAATAAATCCTTTGAAAAACAAGGAAGCAATGGTTTTAGAACAATAGCTAATTATATTTTTGGGGGTAATGAAAAAAACCAGAAAATAGCCATGACTTCTCCCGTAGTAATGAACATGAGCGATTCGGCAAGCATGTATTTTGTGATGCCTAAAAAATATGCTAAAGATCAATTGCCAAAACCAAGTTCGAACAATGTACTCATTACAGAAGAAGCTGAAAAAACATTGGCAGTTATACGCTTTGGCGGATATTCATCTGATGATAAAATTGAAAAATATTGCAAACAATTGGAAGAAACATTAAAACAAAATCAAATTAAATCGGTAGGCAGTTATTTGTACATGGGATACAATGCCCCGTGGGATTTTATAAACAGAAGAAACGAAGTAGCTATTGAGGTCCTACCTTAAGTAGATTTAGAACTAAAAAAACTTAAAATTACCTCTGCTTTACTTTTTCCAACAACTGCTTGCAATTGATCAAATGTAGCTTTTGAAATTTCTTTTACTGATTTAAATTCGTTTAATAATTTTTGAGCAGTATTTTCTCCTATGCCTTTTATTTCTGAAAGTTCTGTTTTAATAATACTTCTTGATCTTTTGGAACGGTGATGTGTAATGCCAAAACGGTGAGCCTCATCGCGTATGTGTTGTAAAACACGAAGGGTTTTTGATCGTTTATCTATATACAAAGGATACGGGTCGCCGGGAAAATAAATTTCTTCTAAACGCTTGGCAATTCCAACGATCGTTAATTTGCCCATCAAATCAAGTTTCTTCAAACTATTTATAGCTGCTCCTAACTGACCTTTGCCACCATCAATAACAATCAACTGTGGTAAATCTTGTTGTTCTTCTAATACCCTGCTGTATCTTCTGTAAATTACCTCTTCCATGGTGGCAAAATCATCTGGACCAACAACTGTTTTTACATTAAAATGACGATATTCTTTTTTCGCCGGTTTCCCATCAATAAAAACAGTCATTGCACTTACTGGATAAGCACCTTGAATGTTAGAGTTATCGAAACAATCAATTCTTCTTGGCTCTTCTTTCATACGTAAATCTTTCATCATTTGCTGCATGAGTTGATTTGTTGAACTTTCAGGATCGATAATGGCTTGTTGTTTTTCTCTTTCCAAAGCAAGTGTTCGGGCATTTTTTTGAGATAGCTCAACTAACTTTTTTTTATCGCCGATTTTTGGAACGTTCATTTCTACACCAGGAAACTGAAAATCAATTTCAAAAGGAACTATTATTTCTTTAGAATTGCTCTCATAACGCTGCCTTATTTCAGTTATGGCAAAAGTGAGTAACTCTTCCTTGCTTTCATCTAATCTCTTTTGTAATTCTATGGTTTGCCCCTGTATAATTGTTCCGTGTTTTACTTTAAAGAAATTTACAAATGCAGTTGTTTGTGCATCATAAAACCCATATACTTCAGCGTCTGAAATTAACGGGTTAACAATTAAACTTTTTCCTTCGTATTTTTCTAATAAATCAATCCTTAATTTAGTTTCCTGAGCAGCTTCAAACGCATATGCTTCTGCCTGTTTCATCATTTCTTCTTTTAATCCTTTAATTAAAGCTTGTAAATTTCCTTTTAGCAATTGCCTTATTTCAGCTATGAAATGCAAGTATTCTTTTTCATCTTGTTTTTTAATACAAGGCGCATTGCATCTTCCGATATGAAACTCTAAACAAGGTCGATAGTTGGCAGTATCAATTTTTTTTGCCGATAAATCAAGGCTACAGGTTCTTAATTTATACAATTGAGGTATTAGATCGAGCAATGCTCTTAACGAATTAACATTCGGGAATGGTCCAAAATATTCTGATCCATCCTGAATTTTTTTACGAGTATAAAATACACGAGGAAAAGGTTCTTTTTTAATTACTACCCAAGGATAGGTTTTATCATCTTTGAGATTGATATTGTAGCGAGGCTGGAGGGTTTTAATTAAGTTGTTTTCGAGTAACAGTGCATCCATTTCACTGTTTACAATGATTGTTTTTATCTCATGAATTTTTTTAACGAGTAATCGTAAACGTTGATTGTCGTGTTCTTTCATGAAATACGAACTCACTCGTTTTTTTAAATTCTTTGCTTTACCCACATATAATATTTTCCCTTCCACATCATAATATTGATACACACCCGGCTCTTCAGGCATTGATTTTATGATTGCTTGTATATGAAGCGGGAATTCATTCATGAATGAAATATTGTTTTAAAAACGAAGTATTACTTTTTAATAAATGATTTTTCATAAAGATGTATCCATTCCGTTACACTCATTTTTGTAACTAAATCTTTAATTAAATCATAAGGTATTTCATTAACTTTTTTAAAACGGATGCAGCTTTTGCCCATGTCTAATTTCTTTTTGGAGAGTTTGGTGTACTCATTAGTAAACCAATTTAATAGTTCGGGTTGCGCATAAATACCCATGTGATAAATTGCAATATGGCTTTTTTGTGAGGCAATATTGATGAAAGGTAGTGGAGTTTCCGAAGAACAATGATACCCTTTTGGGTAGATGGATAATGGAACTACATAACTAATCATGCCATAATTAAAAGTTTCTTCAAAGCCTTTCGGAACATATTCTTTTATAATTTTCCTTAAGCTTTCAATTGCATTTTTTCTCTCTTCAGGTAAAGAATCTATATAGTTTTTAATTGCTTGATTGCTTGATTTCATGTGTTATTTATGTTATTTTAATTCCAACTACACACACATCATCTGTTTGTTCTGTTGTACCTCGCCACTCGTCAAATTTTGATTTCAGATAATTTTTTTGTTCGTACATTGGTATTTCTGAAACAGTAATTAAGTGATCTTGAAATTTTTTATACTTTAATTTTTTTCCATCCGGACCTCCAAATTGATCAGCATATCCATCGGTAAACATATAAATTAAATCTCCTGTTTGTAAATCAAACTCATGATTAGTGAACGCTTTTAATTCTTCAGAAACTGAACCTATTGCTTGTTTGTCGGGTTTTAAAATAATCAATTCTTTATTTCTAAGAATATAAATGGGATTATTAGCGCCAGCATACTGCAATTTTTTTGTTGCAAACTCAATAGCTACTAATGAAATATCCATTCCATCACGAACGGGAGCATCAGTAGTGTGCTGATTGAGAGTAGCAACTACATTGGCATTTAAAAAATCAAGAGCTTGCGCGGGAGTATTTATAGATTTTTCTTTTACAGATTGCTTTAAAAAATTATTTCCGATTAAACTCATGAATGCTCCTGGCACTCCATGTCCGGTACAATCAGCAACAGCAATTAAATAAATTTCTGAATCGTCATTTTCAAAACGGGTTGTTATAACTTTTGTTGCCCAGTAAAAATCACCGCTAACTATATCTTTTGGTTGGTAAAAAACAAAATACTCTTTTAAAATTTCATTCATTTTTTCTTCCGGTGGCAATAATGCAAATTGAATCCGTTTTGCATATCTTATGCTGCTTACTATTTCGGTATTTTTTTCTTCAATTTCTTTTTTTTGATGTATAACAGTGTTGTGTTCTTCTTGCAATAGCTCTTTTGATTTACTTAATTCAAGTCTGCTTTTAATTTCTTTAATTGTTAAGCGATATCTCGAACGAATTAAGAATACAGAAAATAGCGCAACAGTAATTGTAAGTAAACCTCCGTTAATTAAAAAATCATCTGAGTTTAGCTCGCTGTTTATTTTAATAAAAATAAAATTACTTATTAATGTAGCTATAAATAGCAGAACAGAATACCAGATTTCCCATAGTACTAGCATTCCTACGCCAATAAAAAGTGCAATATAGGCAAAGGTGTGTTGTTTAAAGTGAACGGCATCCATTAAACTCCACATGTAAGCATTTTGAATAGATATGCCCAACACTAAATAAAATAAGCAGAAATAAATGCCATTTTTTATTTTATGTTTAAATAACAAAATAAACAAAGTGCTAATAGAAACTAATGCCCTGAATACTAAAAAATCTGAAAATCGTTCAGGGAAAACCACGTAATCGCTGATTGCCCAAATAAGATTTAAAACTATTCCAACCCAACAAGTTATAAAATGAAAACGTTCTGTGCCATTATCAAATTCAGTTTTAACTTCTTGTTTACTTATATCTATCGAAAATGGGCTCAATGTGTTTGTTATTTTTATAAAAATAAAAAACTTATAGAAAGGATGAACTAAAAAATCAAATTGTTTTGATTTGTTGATTTAATAGCTAAAATCTAATTATAAAATGCTCTTGTTCTTTTTGTTCTTTTCGAAAAAAAAGTATGCCCATAAAAAATAAATTAACACTAATTTTTACGCGACTGTTTTTCCGAATTATTTCCCATGCTTCTTGCATTCCTTTACTCCAATTAATATCATCAAAGACTATGATTGTTTCATTGTGTGTTTTTTCGAGTAAAAGATGAAAATACTTTATTGTTGCTTCTTTATCATGATGTCCGTCAACAAAGGCAAAATCAACTTTATCTATTTTATTTAAAATGTTAGGCAATTCTGTTTCAAATTTCCCATGAATACTTCTTATGTTATTGACGTTATTTTTTAGAAAAAGTTCATTTGAAAATCTTGAAAACGATTCACTACCCTCAATGGTAAATAATGTTGATTGTTTTGCCGCCGTGGCAAGGTATAAGCTTGTTAAACCTAAAGAAGTACCTAATTCAATACTGTTTTTAGGTTGCAAAAAATTTATTATTCTATATAATAACTCTGCGTTTTTTTTTGATGTTATTCCATGCCTTGCAATTTCTTTAATAGCTCTTTTTTCTTTTTTAAAATGTATCGAACCGGCTCCGTAATCTTCTATCGTTAATCGAGTTTTTGATTCAAGTAAGTCTTCTCTTATTTTATTTAGATTTTTAAAGTCATAAAAAGGATGTTCTAAATAAATGACATTTAATGCAAAATGAAACATGAAAGGGGAATGCAGCCCATGCTCATTAACTGCTATAAATAGATACTTTAAATAATGAGTGGCTAAACGAAGTTTATGCATAATTAGTTATGCTTTTTTCTTTTGGATCTCAAATTTAATTTTTCACCAATAGTAGGCTCTTCCCCTATTTTCAGATTGTTTTTAGCGTACAAACTTTTTAATTTTACACCATGCAATTGCGATATGGATTTCATGGTTTCGCCTTTGCAAACAACATGATAATTTTCCATTGCCTTATTGTGTTTCGTCTCGAGATAAATTTTACTGCCGCAAATTAATTTATCCTTTTCATCCATATCGTTGTACTTAAGCAATTGTTTGATCTCTACATTTTGCTCGTTTGCAATTTTATAAAATGTGTCTCCGGGTTTTACAATTATAAACTTTAACTTATTGAATTTTAAAACCGGTTTAATTTCAGCTTTTAATGTTACATGTTCGGGTTTTATAGTTTTTGCGGTTAGTGCTTGCAGCTTATCATATTCATACAATCGATGCCTTTCAATTAACTCAATTAATTCTTCTGCATAACTTGGTAAAGTTGCGTAACCTGCAAGTTTTAATCCTCTTGCCCATGATTTGTAATCTGTTGTTGGTAGCTCAAATAAAAAAGAATAACGGGATCGTGTTTTTAAAAATAAGGAATGATCTTTATACGAATCAGCAACCCGTTCGTATTTTCGAAAGCATTCGTTTTCTGCATCATCATCCATAATATAACTAGGCCCACTCCACTCTTTATGACATTTAATTCCGAAATGATTATTAGCGTAAACTGATAATGCGCTATTTCCATTCCCACTTTCTAATAAGCCTTGTGCAAGGGTTATGCTAGCAGGAATTCCTTGAGAAAGCATTTCGTTGATGGCAATTTCTTTATATTGAAGAATGTATTCTTGTGGTGTATTTTTAATTTCAGAAGGTTGCGATAACAAATTAGTAACTGTCAAAAAAAATGACAATGAAAATAAGTGTAATGCACCCCATTTTATCATGCAACTAAAGTTAGTGGTGCTTTAAGCAGTTTTTTAGTTGAAATAAGGATATTATAAACACCGAATTGTTGAACATCATCTATTTTTTTATAAAAAATGGTTGGAAACTTTTGATACATTAAAAGTTTCCTTAGTTTTGTGCCCGAATTTAAAAATGTATCAAGAAGTTAAAATATTGTCTGGTGCCCAGGAATTGTTTTTTAAACTGGGAGTGAAATCTGTTACCATGGATGATATTGCAAAGCACATTGGTGTAAGTAAAAAAACAATTTATTTGCATTACAAAGACAAAGACGAATTGGTGCATTGTCTTATGAAAGAGCATTTCAAGCGAGATGAGGAGAACTTTACCTGCATTTTTAATGAATCAGCCAATATTGTTGAAGAAGTGTTTAAGGTAATGAAAAGCATGACAGAACGATTGAGTAAAATTAATCCTTTACTCATTTATGAATTGCAGAAATACTATCCAAAATCATGGAGTTTGATGAAGGAATTTAAGGATAAGTTTGTGATAGGGAGAGTTGAAGAATCCATTGAAAAAGGGAAACAAGATGGAATTGTTCGAGAAGACGCTAACGCAAAAATTTTAGCACGTTTACGTATGGAAGAAGTTGAGATGGCTTTTAATCCTACTGTTTATCCCCCTGATAAATTTAATGTATTGAATGTGCAATTAGCATTAACAGAACATTTTTTATATGGAATTTGCACGTTGAAAGGACATAAATTAATTAATAAATACAAAGAACTAAAAGAAATATAATTAAACATCATTTAAATGATTATGGAAATAGACAACAGTAAGAAAAATAAAGTATTCACTACAATTATTTTGTTGTGTTTTAGTTTTATTAATGCGTTTAGCCAAAAAACAGATAATACATCAACGGGCAATGAATTTTCATTACAATCGGCAATTGAATATGCCACCAAACACAATGGAAATTATTTGAATGCGGAATTGGATAAAAAAATTGCGGATTACAGAAATAAAGAAGTTATTGGTTTGGGCTTACCACAAATTAGCGGAAGTTTTGATATTAAAGATTACGTAGAATTACCAACTTCATTATTACCAGGTCAGTTTTTTGGTGCTCCAGCCGGAACATTCATCCCTGTTCGTTTTGGTACGCAATGGAATGCTTCTGCCGGTATTTCTGTTTCGCAACTTATTTTCAGCAGTGATTATTTGGTAGGATTACAGGCTGCAAAAGAATTTAAATTGCTTTCTGAAAAATCATTAACCAGATCCAAAATTGAAACCGTTGTAAATGTTTCAAAAGCATATTACTCTGTTTTGGTTAATCGCGAAAAAATTAAAACGCTTGATGCAAACATTGAACGAATCAGAAAAATATTTGATGATACGAAAGCATTGAATAAAGCAGGTTTTGTGGAGAAATTGGATGTTGACCGCTTAGAATTAACCTATAACAATTTACTAACAGAAAAAGAAAAAGTTGACCGATTAATCGGCTTATCCGAAACACTTTTGAAATTCCAAATGGGTTATCCAATTCAGGACCCCATCACATTAAGTGATGGATTAAAAGCAGAACAAATTCAGGATATTAGTTCAGGCGAAAGCAAACCAAACTATTCATCTCGTCCTGAATTTATGTTGTTGGAATCGCAACAAAAAATTAACGAATTGGATTTAAAACGCTATAAACTACAACATCTACCATCTTTATTTGCATACGGAGCTTATCAACGTAATGCACAGCGAACAAAATTCGACTTGTTTGATACAGAACAAGAATGGTTCCCTATTGGTTTAATAGGAGCAACACTTAATGTGCCTATTTTCAATGGTGGTCAAAAATATTATCGCATACAGCAAGCTAAAATTAATTTATTGAAAACAAGCAACACTATGAATATGCTAAAATCAGCTATTGATATGGAAACCACGGCTGCAGGAGTTGCTTATAAAAATGCATTTGTGAGTTTACAAACTCAACAAAAAAACAAAGAATTGGCAAAATCAATTTTTGATACTTCCAAGAAAAAATACGAAGCGGGCGTTGGTTCAAGTATAGAATTATTAAATGCTGAAACATCACTTAAAGAAGCAGAAACAAATTATTTAAGCGCAGTGTATGATTTAATCATTGCAAAAATTGATTTGGATAAAGCGCAGGGGAATGTGAAGTAAATTAAGATTTAAGAATTTAGATTTAATTGAATGATGAGTTATAAGTGATGAGTTAGGGGAGGGAAAAGTTAAAAGTTTGTCAGTTCGAGCTGTCATCCTGAGCGGAGTCCAAGGGCGAGAACCAGATAAGTAAAATTTATGAATTCAGATTTAGGATTTGAAAATAAAAAAAGAAACCAGGAATAATAAATAAAAAACTAGAAATAATAAATAATATACAAGAACTATAAAAATATGAACTCAATTTTAAAAGCAACAACATTAAGTTTCATTCTTCTAGCAGCATGCTCTGCGCCTGATAAAAAATCAGAATTAGAAGCACTAAAAAAACAACGCGATGGGTTAAACGAAAAAATCGCAATGCTTGAAACCGAACTTAAAAAAGAAGGAGGAGATACTTCAGCAACTAAAGCAAGTTTAGTTGAAATCAGCCAATTAAAAGCGAACCCGTTTTTAACGTACATCGATGTGCAAGGAAAAGTAGATGCTGATGAAAACATTAGTATTTCTTCTGAAATTCCGGGCACTGTAACCCGCATTTATGCAAAAGTTGGCAATGAAGTAAATGCAGGCGATGTTCTTGCAGAAACTGATGCACGTGCTATTCTTCAAAGCATAAGCGATTTGCAAACCAATTTAGATTTAGCCAATCAACTTTTCGAAAAACAAAAATCACTTTGGGATCAGAAAATCGGTACTGAAATTCAGTTTTTACAAGCTAAAACTACTAAAGAGAGTTTAGAGAAAAAAATGGCTACACTACAGGAACAGTACCGAATGACAAAAATCATTTCTCCCATTTCAGGAACGATTGATGCAGTTGACGTAAAGGTTGGACAAGCTATTGCTCCTGGTGTTCCAGCTATTCGTGTAATTAATTTTTCTAACTTAAAAGTTAAAGCTGAATTGGCAGAAATTTACGCGGGCAGAGTAAAGAAAGGCGATAAGGTAAAAGTTTATTTTGCCGACATGAATGATTCCATCGAATCAATCATCAATTTTGCTGCTCGCTCGATCAGTAACATAAGTAGAACATTTATGGTTGAACTTATATTGGATAACAAAAAAGCTTATCATCCAAATATGGTAGCAAAATTAAAAATCAATGATTACGTTTCTGCTCAACCTATGATTTCAGTTCCAGTGAAATTATTGCAAAACAGTATGGATGGCGAAAAATTTGTTTACGTTGCCAATGCTGATAAAGCAGAAAAACGTGTAGTTACAATCGGAAAAGAATACAGCGGCATGATGGAAATCCTTACCGGATTAAAAGAAGGTGACCAGTTAATTCTAAAAGGTTACGACAGCATTAATGAAGGAGATAAAATTTCTTATGCTAAATAAGTAATTGTTGATTGATATTTTTCAGAAATAAAACAATAACATGAAGAACACATTTAAAGAGTTTAAGCCGTCCAGCTGGGCAATAGATAATAAGATAACGATTTACATTCTTACTATTATCATCACCATTATTGGGATTAGTTCCTACATTTCTTTACCTAAAGAAAGTTTTCCTGATATCACTGTTCCAACCATTTATGTTCAAACTGTAAATGCCGGAAATTCACCAACTAATATTGAAAACACCATTACAAAACCGATTGAGAAAAAATTAAAATCGGTTGCGGGCATTAAAAAAGTAACCAGTAATTCCTTGCAAGATGTTTCTGTAATTGTTGTTGAATTTAATACTTCAGTTGATCCTGCCAAAGCAAAACTAAAAGTAAAAGATGCTGTTGATGATGCGCGTACCGATATGCCCGCTTCACTTACACGCGAACCCATGATTAAGGAAATTGCATTCAGCGAAATTCCAATCATGTACATCAATGTTGCAGGTAAATACGAATTAAATAAATTAAAAAAATTCGCGGAAGATTTACAGGAACGAATTGAAGGATTGAAAGAAATTAATGAAGCTAAATTAGTTGGTGTGCTCGATAGAGAAATTCAGGTAAATCTGGATATGTATAAAATGCAGGCCGCTCAACTTACAATGGGTGATGTGCAACGTGCTTTAAGTTCTGAAAACATTTCCATTACACTTGGAAATATACCAATGGATGGAATGAAAAGAACTTTGAGTATTAAAAAAGAATTTAAGAGCGTTGAGGAAATTAAAAACATGGTCATCAATTCACAAAGTGGTGCACGCATGTATTTAAAAGATATTGCTGATGTAAAAGATTCTTTTCTTGAACAGGAAAGTTTCAGTAGCAGTAAGGGAAAAAATGTAATTACTTTAAATGTTATCAAACGTCCAGGTGAGAATTTAATCGAAGCGTCTGAAAAAATTAAAGAAATAATTGCAGACATGGAAAAAACTGAATTTCCTCAAGGACTCGACATTTCTATTTCAGGCGATCAATCTGATAAAACAGAAGTAACACTTCATGACTTAATTAATACCATCATTATTGGATTCATCTTGGTAACATTTGTGTTGATGTTTTTCATGGGTGTTACCAATGCAACCTTCGTTGCTTTATCTGTTCCGCTTTCCATGTTTATTGCTTTTTTAATTATGCCAAGCATTGGGTTTAGTATGAATATGATTGTGTTGTTTGCTTTCTTGTTGGCATTAGGTATTGTGGTGGATGATGCTATTGTGGTAATTGAAAACACACATCGTTTATTCGATAACGGCAAACGCGATATAAAAACAGCAGCTAAAATGGCTGCCGGCGAAGTTTTCCTTCCCGTTCTTTCAGGAACATTAACAACACTTGCTCCTTTTATTCCATTGGCTTTCTGGACAGGAATCATAGGTAAGTTCATGTTCTTTTTACCCATTACACTAATCATTTGTTTGCTTGCTTCATTGTTTGTGGCTTATATCATTAATCCGGTTTTTGCTGTTGATTTCATGAAATCTCATCATGATGAAGCTAAAGAATTTGGCAAAATCAGTAAAAAAGGAAGAAGACTTTTGATTGTTTACACACTCGTTGCTGTCATTGCTCATTTAAATGGACAAGCACTCATTGGTAACTTGGTCATCTTTTTAGGATTATTTATGATACTTCATCGTTTACTACTGTACAAAGCCATTGACGCTTGGCAAACTAAAATCTGGCCGGGTTTTCAAAATCGTTACACTAAATTTTTAATCTGGAATTTAGTGAAGCCATGGAGACCACTTATGCTAACCTTTATCATTTTTACCGTTTCAATTATGGTGTTCGCAATCAGAAAACCAAAAGTTGTTTTCTTTCCGCAAGGAGATCCTAATAACATTTTTGTATATGTGAAATTGCCCGTTGGAACTGATCCAACTTATACCAATAGTGTAATGCGTATTGTAGAAAAGAAAGTAGATTCAGTGATTGGTAAAGACAATAAAGTTGTTGAGTCGATTATCACTAACGTAACAGTTGGCGTTACCGATCCACAAGATCAAGACCAGAATAAGTATCCAAACAGAGGAAAGATTGCCATCAACTTTGTACGCTTTGGGTTACGTGATGGTGAATCAACACAAAAGTATTTGCAGGAATTACAAAATTTAAAATGGAATGTTCCTGGTGCTGAAATTGCTGTAAATAAAGAGCAAGCTGGTCCGCCAACTTCTAAACCAATTAATATTGAAATTGCAGGAGATAAATTAGAAGATTTATTGGTAAACGCAAATAATTTAAAACGTTATTTGGATGATCAAAAAGTAGAAGGTGTTGTAGAGTTGAAAAAAGATTTAGAAGATAACAAACCTGAAATTGTTTTTGACATTGACAGAGAACGTGCAAACAGAGAAGGAATTTCTACCGGCCAACTTGCCATGGAAATAAGAAGCGCAGTTTTTGGGGCAGAAGCAACAAAATTTAGAGATGTAGATGACGAATATCCGGTGCAGTTACGTTACAAGTATGATCAACGTATCGATATTGAAACCATTAAAAACTTAAAAGTTACTTTCCGTGATATGAACCTTGGAGGCATTTTGAGATCAGTTCCTTTATCCTCTGTTTGTAATATTTTTTATACTCAAACTTACGGAGGTATAAAACGTAAAAATTACGAGCGTGTAATTACACTTGCCTCTGACGTGAAAACAGGATTTAACGAGAATGAAGTTGTTGCTAAAATTCAAAAAGCAGCAAGTGGTTACGAATCGGTTGGAGAGGTGAAAATAAAATTCACTGGGCAGCAAGAAGAACAAAAGGAAACAGGTGGGTTTTTAATTAAAGCACTAGGTTTTTCATTTGCATTGATGTTATTTATATTGGTATTGCAATTCAATTCATTTGGTAAACCTTTGATCATTATGTCGGAGATTTTCTTCAGTATTATCGGCGTATTGCTTGGTACCGGAATTTTTAAAATGGATTTAAGTATTGTAATGACCATGGTAGGTGTAATCTCTTTAGGAGGCATTGCAGTACGTAACGGAATCTTATTGGTTGAATTTGCCGAGTTGCAGCGATCTAATGGAATGAGTTTGTGGGATGCAACGATTGATGCAGGAAGAACACGTATGACGCCAGTTATTTTAACAGCAACTGCCGCAGTTCTAGGTTTAATACCACTTGCAGTAGGTTTAAATATGGACTTTGAATCCTTGTTAACTAAATTAGATCCGAAAATTTATTTTGGTGGAGATAACGTTGCTTTTTGGGGCCCATTATCATGGACAATGATTTTCGGAATTTCATTTGCAACGATTATAACATTAATTCTAGTTCCTGCCATGTACATCATGAGCGAACGATTAAAAAAACGTTCTATCATTATTCTAAATCATTTTGAAATTGGACAGGTGTTTATGTATGTGCCTTTTATGATATTAATTCTTCGATTGGTATTAAAAATAAAAGGAACACGCTTGAATTACGGTGATTTGAATGGGTAAAAGATCTCGCTGTTAATTTAACAATTAACATAAACGCATAGATTCTTTTATCATATTTATGTAGGGTTCGCTCAAAAACTCTCTTTTCTATTTTTAATGCTTACTTTCTTTAGCTTGATCTAAAGAAAGTAACAAAGAAAAATCAAGAACAAACGATTGCGCTCGCTCTCTGCTTTTTTTTAACGGTCAGCCATTCCACCTGGCCGCCCTAAAAAAAGTATTCACCCGAATCGGCACCGCGTTTGTTCATGGCTTACGCGCTGTTAAAAATAAAAATTCGACCTAACATTGTTGATTGACCTCTCCCTCTCATCCCTCTCCCTTGGAGAGGGATGATTAATATCTTAGTAACAAAATAAATTTTGCAACCAAAATTTATCGCCTTTCTCCCTTGGAGAAAGGAGGGAATGTGGTTAGTAGTCGAGAGTTTTTTTGGTTCTTTTTTTGACGGTTAAAAAAAGAACATCATAACTTATTAATGCAAGGTTTTTTATTGTTTTACTGTAAATACCTTGCATTTATTTTTTGAAAAACGCTCCAAAACTCTTTATTTAAAAACATTTATAAGGTTTGAGCAGACCCTAGATATGTTGCAAATTTCATGTATGTTACTTGCTGGTGCTTTGAATTAAAGCAACCGCTTCCTTTGGTGTCAGTATTGGTAATGAGCTTGTTTTAAAGTCTTTTGTGTTTCGCGTAACAAAAAAATCAATTTTATTTAAAGATTTGGCGCAGTTGTATTGAATAGCATCTTCAAAGTCTTTAAAGTCTGATTTAAGAGATTTGTTTATTACTTCTTTCGTGACATCAACAATATCTGTCCATTCGTTTAGTTCTATTAACATTTTAATTGTTTCCGAATGTGAACATGACTGTCGTAGTATATAATACATGTTATTATAAGAAACGGCTGAAATATAAATTTTGATTTTCTTTATAAATGAATAGTTAAACAATCTGGCAGCCTCAATAGAAAAAGGTTTTCGGTCAGCAAAAAAATCAATTAACACATTAGTGTCTAGGAAAATATTTTTCATTTGTTATATTTTTTCACAAGACCTTTAGTCAATTCTTTTTTATAGTCAAAGTTTTCTGGTAATTCAATAGCTCCCATTAGTTTTAAAATTCTAGGAGAAATACTATCTTCCTTTTTTTCTTTAGATGTTAAGGACATGAGGTAATTTTCAACTATGTCTGATAGGCTTTTCCCTTTTTGTTTAGCATATTTTTTTGCAATAGCTATTACAGAGTCGTCTATTGTTAATGTAAGTTTAGTTGTCATCGCACGTGTTTTATTTAATGTAAATATACGTGTAAATTTTATTAAAATCAAATTTATTTTGGCTGCGATAACGTTACATTATGGTGCCCATTATCATGGACAATGATTTTCGGAATTTCATTTGCAACGATTATAACATTAATTCTAGTTCCTGCCATGTACATCATGAGCGAACGATTAAAAAAACGTTCTATCATTATTCTAAATCATTTTGAAATTGGACAGGTGTTTATGTATGTGCCTTTTATGATATTAATTCTTCGATTGGTATTAAAAATAAAAGGAACACGCTTGAATTACGGTGATTTGAATGGGTAAATTTTTAGCACATTAAATTCTTATTTTTTTACTGAAAGAAGATTGTTTATTTATTATCTTTATTTCAACTGATTAGTAAAATCTTGAAAAGTTGAATAAATAAATAAAGCTATGTTAAAAAAGATTGATTTGGCTCTGCAAGGAGGTGGTGCTCATGGAGCATTTACCTGGGGAGTTATTGATAGAATTTTAGATGATGAACGACTAGAAATTGACGGTATATGCGGCACTAGTGCGGGAGCAATGAATGGCGTTTGTGCTATTTACGGTCTTAAAAAAGGCGGTAAGGGTTT
Source organism: Bacteroidia bacterium (assembly GCA_044352985.1). Lineage (GTDB taxonomy): Bacteria > Bacteroidota > Bacteroidia > B-17B0 > Aurantibacillaceae > JADJDM01. The sequence goes on along the minus strand of JBILCU010000001.1, from coordinate 187,915 downwards.
GGCCAAACATACTTTAGTAAAATTCTGGCATAAAATATCAGAGGCTGGCAAACTATCTCCATTACAACCAAGTTGGCTTGATGCAATTTTGAGTCCTGGCAATATGGATTTTTCACCCACATATAAGTTATTTAGTTTCAGCACAGAAAACTTTACTCCTAAACAATTAAATCCTCTGCAATACAATCCACTCGAGAAAATTTTAAATGAGGTGGTTAATTTTAAAGAGCTTCAGGAAATTAGCCCACCTAAACTCTTTGTGTGCGCCACAAACGTAAAAACATGTGAAGCAAAAATTTTCGGTAAAAAAGAAATTACAGCTAAGGCTGTATTAGCATCAGCATGTTTACCTTATTTGTTTGATGCTGTAGAAATTGATGGCGAACATTACTGGGATGGCGGTTATATGGGTAATCCTTTAATTGAGCCATTAATTGAACATACAGAAGAAACAAACGATGTTTTATTAGTTCAGATAAATCCAAAAAACATTAAAGCAGCACCTTCTACTATTGAAGAAATTAGAGATCGAGTTAATGAATTAAGCTTTAATTCTTCATTAATGCTTGAACTTAAAATGATTCAATACAAGCAAGAGCTTCTCGAAAAAGGAATTAATCCTGATGGCAAACTTAGTCCTGTTTATCTTCATAATATTAGTGCTGATCATGAGTTAGGTCAGCTTAATCTTTCTTCAAAGTTAAATACCTCCTGGAATTTCATCATGTTTTTAAAAGAGCTAGGTTACAAAACCTGTGATAAATGGTTAAGTAGCAACTATGAGCACATTGGAACAAAAAGTACCCTTAAAGTGTAAGTTGGGTTTACTAAAAAAGTTGTATTTACTATGAATTTTTCTTGCCTATTAAACCCAAATGCGTAGGCAGATTTGGGTTTAATTGTGTGTAAACAAACGTAAAAAAACTATAAAGAGTTTAATCTCTTACTCATTAATCATCCGCTAATACAGCAAACCAAGAAATTATCTTACGCCTCAATTTACTATTATAGGTTTGTATTTGCCAGTCAGCATAATTTTCAGTAGCATTAATGCACTTGCAAAATTGCCTGATGCGGTATTTTTTTTCTTCGTCGAGTAAGTGAAAAAGCTCAAAAGCTTCTTCCAGATTACTAGAGTTTTCTCTAATTCGTAAAAAATGGTCTTCGTTTGATTCCTCCAAAACTTGCTGAGGTTTTACACCATTTCGTACGCATTTTAAATAACGGTCTCTGACAACGAATGCCTCCATGGACGAACTTAAGAAACGCTGCTTAATTTCTTCAGGCATTTCGTAATCGTTCTCCATCTCAAAATCCCATTCATCTTTATAGCGATTTTCAAGATAAAGTTGAGGTGCAATGAAAACATGTTTCCAGTCTACCGGTAATTGCCACAAACCAAATCTTCTTGCATTATTGCCTAGATCGATAATTTTAAATGATTTTTTTTGAGGTAAAATACGAGATCCGCGCCCAATCATTTGATGGTAAAGTGTTAAAGACTTGGTAGCCCTGTTTAGCATAATAGTTTCAACAGCAGGTTCATCAAAACCAGTGGTTAAAATACTAACCGATGTTAATATTCCGTTTGGTGTATTACGAAACCAATCCAAAACATCTGCCCGTTCTTTATCGGTAAATGTACTATCCAAATGACGAACAGGATAGTTTTTTTTCTTAAACATTTCGCATACAGCTCTGCTAGATAAAATCCCACTGTTAAAAATCAATGTTTTTGTTCCAAGTCCAACTTCTTCATAGGCATCAATTAATTTACTTTGCATCATAGCCGAACTGTATAAAAGTTCGGATGAGCCCACCGTAAATTCACCTGTTGAACCAATTTTGAGTGTACTTAAATTGACATCGTAACTAAATGTAGTGGCTTCGCATAAATACCCACTAGAAATTAAATTGGAAATACTTTCACCAATAATGATATCGCTATATGTATCTCGCAAAGGCAATTTTTTGTTGCTGCTTAAAGGAGTTGCTGTAACACCTAAAATATTTATGTCTTCGAAATGATGAAATATTTTCCGAAAAGAATTATAGTGAGCCTCATCTACTATTACCAAACCAATTCCACTTAAAAACTCACTACTTTCTTGTAAACGATTATTTAAAGTCTCAACCAATGCAGTATAACTTTCATATTCATCTTCTTTTGGCAAGCTTTTAATGGCACTATTAATAAGTAAATTTTTTATGCCTTTTTCTTTTAATACATCAGATGTTTGTTTTGAAAGCTCTATTCGGTGTGTTAGAATAAGAACTTTTTTTTGAAACTGACGAATGTATCTAAATGCTATTTCAGAAAAGATGATGGTTTTTCCACCCCCTGTTGGAAGTTGAAACAATAAGTTGGCGTTAGGCGGAAGTTGTAGTAATTTAGAAAATATATCATCAACTGCTTTTTGCTGGAAAGGATATAGTTTTTTGGTTTCTGTTATTTTAACTTGGCTTTCTATAACTTCTGTAATGTGCATCGTTTCAAAAAAGTGAATTTGCAAAAATAAGTTTAAATTTTGATATGACAACCTGCACATTAGAATGTGCTAATAAATTTAAACTAGTTTAGATATAGCCTATAGTTTTATAAACACCATAACCAATTATTTCATGTATTAAAAGTGTAAATTTATCTAATGCATGTGTGTTAGGTATGAATAAGTGGTCAAACTCAAACTTTCGAGGTCCGCTATATCTATCTGTACAAAACGGGCGAATATTTTTTAATCCTACTTTTTCAAATGTTCCAATACTTCTTTTCATATGAAAAGCAGATGTAACAAAAAGAAAGTTCGATTTTAGATTTAAACTATCTAACAGTTTTTTTGTAAACAATGCATTTTCTCTTGTATTCTTAGATTCGTTTTCAATGATAATTAAGCTATCAGGAATCCCAATTTTCAACAAATATTTTTTTAAAATACCTGATTCTTTTTCGTCAGGATGAAGAATGCTTCCAGAACCTCCTGTTAAAATTATTTTTTTAACCTGTCCGTTTTTTAATAATGGAAGAGTTTGCCAAAGACGGTCAGCAGAATTACTAAATTGTGGTTTATCCAATCGTGGATCATAAGACGACATTCCGCCAAGAACAATAGCCGCATTGTAATGTTCGTTGTTTGATAAGTCTTTACTTGTGAATTCCCACAACCTCATGCACTCGTCTAAAACAAAAGAGTTTGAAAAAAAATAAAAAACGATAATAGATGCTATTAAAAGTTTTTTTTTGTGTTTTGGATTTTTAAGAAACAAGGCAAAAAATAATAATGTAAAAATCCAGGTGAGCGGAGAAATGATAAAAACCAAAAGTTTTGACAAATAAAAAAACATAAAAACAAATATACATGTATTGTTTTTAAGATTCTATTGTTTTTAAGTTTTTGTTAATCATAAAAAACTACATGCGCAGAAGAACTAAATTTGCTTATGTATAAAACAAAATGAGTAAGCGCAAAATGAAAATAGGTATTGTATGTTACCCAACTTTTGGGGGTAGTGGAGTAGTTGCAACCGAGTTGGGAAAAGCGCTGGCATCAGAGGGTCATCAAATTCATTTCATCACCTATTCTCAGCCATTTCGTTTAAATCATTTCAATGAAAACTTGTTTTATCATGAGGTAAGCGTTTCTAATTATCCGTTGTTTGAATATCAACCTTATGAGTCTGCATTAGCAAGTAAACTGGTTGATGTAGTGAAATATGAAAAACTAGATTTGCTTCATGTACATTATGCCATACCTCATGCATCAGCAGCATTAATGGCCAAGAATATTTTATTTAAACAAGGAATAAATATTCCGTTTATAACAACATTACACGGGACAGATATTACTCTTGTTGGTAAGGATCCGTGTTTTGAACCTGTAATTAAATATTCAATTGAAGAGAGTGACGCGGTTACTGCGGTATCTCAAAGTTTAAAAAACGACACACAGAGTATTTTTAAAATTAAAAACGAGATTCACGTAATACCCAATTTTATTGATATTACCGAATACGAAAACATCTCGCAGGTTCATAAATGCCATAGAAAATATTATTCGCCGAACGGAGAAAAAATAATTGTGCATGTATCTAATTTCAGAGCCGTAAAACGCGTAGATGATGTGTTGCGTGTTTTTGACCGGATCAGAAAAAAAATTCCCTCTAAATTAATTTTAATTGGAGATGGACCTGAGAGAAGTAATATTGAAAAACTTTGCAGAGAATTGAATACATGTAATGATATCCATTCTGTTGGAAAAATTATTGATCCGAAAGAGTTATTATGTATTGGCGATTTATTTATTTTACCATCAGAAACAGAAAGTTTTGGATTGGCTGCATTGGAAGCTATGGCAATGAAAATTCCGGTTATTTCATCAAACACCGGTGGTTTACCGGAGGTTAATTTACATGGAGAAACGGGTTATCTAAGCGAAGTTGGAAATGTAGATGAAATGGCAGAAAATGCAATTTCTATTTTAGCAGATGAGAATAAATTAAATCTTTTTAAGCAACAGGCTTTTCAACAGGCTGGTAAATATGATATTAAAAATATAATTCCGCTTTATGAACACTTATATCATCAAGTTATAAATCAATAGACACATGAAGTTTTACATAGTTTTTTTTGTATCGGTCGTTAATTTTATTTTTGCTCAACGTAAACTCGCCTATCCTTTAGATAACATAGTTGTTACCGGAAATTTTGCTGAATTAAGACCAAATCATTTTCATGCCGGACTTGATTTAAGAACTGATCCAACTAAAAATATACCTATATATAGTGTTGATGATGGTTATGTGTCAAGAATTAAAGCATCAACATTTGGTTATGGAAAGGTTATTTACATTACCCATCCCGGAGGCATTGTAAGTGTTTATGCGCACCAGCACCATTTTGCAGATAAAATTGAGAAATACATCAGAAGTAAACAAAAAGAAAAAGAAACATTTGAAATTGAAGTTTATCCCGATAAATCAGAGCTGCCTGTAAAAAAGTCTGAAATTATTGGATATTCAGGAAATACAGGTGCATCGCAGGCGCCACATTTACATTTTGAAATCAGAGATGAAAAAACGGAAGCTGCCTTAAATCCTTTTTCCTATTTTGATTTTTCTGATGAGGTTGCACCTGACTTAAAACGGATTTATTTTTTTGAAACTACTGATTTAAATCTGCCAACAATAATTGCAAAAAAAGATATACTTGGAAATAAGGTTAAAAATACACTTTCAGGCAACAGCAAAACAAAAGAGGTTTTTTTAGACGGAACAATTTTGCTCCCTGAATGCTCAGGTTTTGGCTTTAATGCATTTGATCAGCACATCATAAATGGATCTTCAAATCAAATTTACTCCGCAGAATTATTTATTGATGGTGCATCCTATTATAAGCATGTTTTTGATACAATTGCATTTGATAAATCAAAATACATTAATTGTTTTACTGAGTTAGGGAATTTGCAATCACAAAAAATTCAAAAATGTTTTTTAAGCAAAAACGAAGATTTAAAAATTTTTAAAACATTAAAAAGTAACGGTGAGTTATATTTAAAAGATACCATCGAACATGATTCAAAACTCGTTTTAACAGATGCAAATGGCAATAAAAGCATTACTCATTTCACCATAAAAAGAAAGAAACATACAGAGTTAAAACCAAAAGCCTTAAGAAAATACGATTGCAATAAAGAAATATCATTGATTGAAGGCGATGCAAAGGCTCTTTTTAAAGAAAAAACTTTTTTTAATGATGTGGATATATATTTAAATAAACTAAATAAAGACAAAAAAAGTTATCAGTATAAAGTGGATGTAAATGTTCATGCATTGTTTTTGCCATTTACAATTAAAATTAAACCCTTTGCAAATGTAGCAGATACTTCAAAATTATGTATAGTTGAAAAAAACACCAATGCCTATTGCGGAGGACAGATGGAAGGAGATTACGTAATTGGAACATCAAAAAAATTAGGTATTTTTTATGTAGCTACAGACAGTGTTCCACCTCAGGCTTCTGAAATTAGAAAACCCAAAAAAGGTACAGCCCACAGATTGGAGTTTGCGGTTTCAGACAATTTAAGTGGAGTTGGAGATTTTAAACTCTATATAAATGGAAAATGGGTTTATATAGAGTATGAAAACAAAAGTGCAAAGCTTTATTGTAATTTAGATAACTCTATTCCAAAAGGAAATAATACGTATGTTTTAAAAGTTTGGGACAAAAGAAATAATCTTCGTGAATTGAAAGGAAATTTTAATTATTGAGCTTTTAAATCCTTTTTTCTAATCTTTTTTGTAAAATCTTGCTTAAGTTTATAATTTGTTTATAAAAAAATTATATATTTGCCGTCCTTTTTCGAGTAAAAAATGAAGTCGGAAAGATTGATAATTCAGTTTGGTGGTTTAGGAGTTGGCTCTCATTTATTTGAATATCAGGTAAAGAACAAGTTCTTTGAACAGTTTGAATATTCAGAAATCAAAAAAGCAGATGTACATCTGACAATTGATTTTTTAAAACAAAATTCAGTTATAATACTGAATTTTAGCATCAAAGGTACCGTTGGTATTGAATGTGATCGTTGTGCAGGTGATTTTGATTTACCTGTTCAGATTCACGAAACCATGTACTTAAAACACGGGGACGTATCTGAAAGCAATGACAGTTTAATTGTTTTGCCTTTCGGAGAATCCGAAGTGGATTTAACAAAATATGTTTATGAATTCATTACCATTTCACTTCCGATCAGAAGAGTTCCATGTGAAATTGATAGTGAATTGTATAAATGTGATGAACAAACTTTAAAAAAATTAAATAATTTTTCGGTTGAGGACGAACCAAATTCATCTCAAGAAAGTATCTGGGAAGAACTAAAAAAAGTAAAATTTAAAAACAATTAAAAATTTAATAAAATGCCTAATCCTAAACGACGTCATTCAAAACAACGTACAGCTACTAGAAGAGCTAATTTTAAAGCAACAGCAGCAACTTTGTCTGTTGACTCAACTACCGGCGAAACGCATTTAATGCACCGCGCTCATTGGTTTGAGGGTAAATTATATTACAAAGGAAAAGTTGTAATGGAAAAAACTAAATAATTGTTTGCAAACAATTTTTATGAAAAACAGGCCAAAAAGCCTGTTTTTTTTGTTTTTAGCGTCAAAATCCCATCTTTTTATTAAAAAAAGTGAAAAACTTACTGTTTTTTAAATAGGATTGTATTAAAAAAAATCGTTTTTTAGCGCTTTAAAAAAAATTTAAAATATAAATGAAAATTGGCTTTGACATCATGGGTGGTGATCATGCTCCTAAAAATGAGCTTGAAGGAGCAATGTTAGCAGTATCCCATTTTCCTCCAGAGGTTAAAATTGTACTAATTGGAGATGCCGATAAAGCAAAAGCATATTTCAATTCAGTAAATTTTGATTGTAACCTTTTTGAGTTTGTTCACACAACGGAGGTTATTGAAATGGGAGAACATCCTACAAAAGCACTTACTCACAAACAAGATTCAAGCATTGCTGTAGGGTTTAAATTGTTAAAAGAAAACGAAATCCAGGCATTTTGTAGCGCAGGTAATACTGGCGCTATGCTAGTAGGAAGTATGTTCTCTGTTAAGGCTGTGCCTGGTGTAATAAGGCCTTGCATTGCAACCATATTGCCAAAATTATCCGGCGGTTATGGTTTAATTTTAGATGTTGGCACTAATGCAGATTGCAAACCGGATGTATTATATCAGTTTGGAATTTTGGGATCATTGTATGCAGAAAATGTTCTTAAAATAGAAAAACCAAAAGTGGGCTTGCTTAATATTGGTGAAGAGCCAGAAAAGGGCAATTTAGTTGCTCAAGCTGCCTATAATCTAATGAAAGAAACAAAAGATTTTAACTTCGTTGGAAATATAGAGGGGAGAGATTTTTTTAATGATAAAGCTGATGTTATTGTGTGCGAAGGATTTGTTGGGAATGTTGTATTAAAAATGGCTGAGTCATTTTACCGCATTATATTAAAAAGAGGAAGATCGGATGAGTATTTTGATCGATTTAATTATGAAATTTACGGAGGAACTCCGATTTTAGGAATCAATTCAACTGCGATTATTGCTCACGGAATTTCAAGTCCGCTTGCATTTAAAAACATGTTGATTCAGGCAAAAGATGTGGCAAAAGCAGGATTACCTGAAAAAATTAAACAAGTATTTCACTAAACCATGATAAGAGCAGCAATTACAGCCGTTGGCGGATACGTTCCAGATTACGTTTTAACAAACGATGAACTATCAACCATGGTAGATACAAACGATGAGTGGATAACCTCTCGCACAGGAATCAAAGAACGTAGAATTTTAAAAGGCGAAGGAAAAGGTTTGTCTGAAATGTGTGTGCGTGCAGTTGAGGTTCTTTTAAAGAAAAGAGGAATTGGCGCTGAAGAGTTGGATTTAGTAATTGTAGGTACAATCACTGCAGATTATGGTTTTCCATCTGCATCTAATGTAATTTGCGACAAAATCGGCGCAAAAAACGCTTGGGGTTTTGATTTATCTGCCGCATGTTCAGGCTTTATTTACAGTTTAGCAACAGGAGCTCAGTTTATTGAAACCGGAAAATATAAAAAGGTACTTGTTATAGGTGCCGATAAAATGTCGAGTATAATTGATTATACAGACAGGGCTACTTGTATTATTTTTGGAGATGGTGCAGGAGCAGTGCTTTTAGAACCAACAAACGAAAATGTTGGTGTAAAGGATTTTGTACTTAAAGCTGACGGATCAGGCAGAAACTTATTGTATATGCCAGGTGGCGGATCATCTTATCCTCCTTCACACGAATCAGTAGATAATAAACTACATTACGTACGTCAGGAAGGTCAGGCCGTTTTTAAATTTGCAGTTAAAGGCATGGCTGATGTGAGCGCTGAGGTAATGGAAAGAAATAATTTAAAAGGCGATGATGTTCAGTGGCTTGTTCCACATCAGGCAAATAAACGAATAATAGATGCAACAGCCGATAGAGTAGGTGTTCCGGAAGAAAAAATCATGATGAACATAGAAAAATATGGAAACACTACTGCAGCAACAATACCATTGTTGCTTTGGGATTATGAAAATAAACTTAAAAAAGGCGATAATTTAATTATTTCTGCCTTTGGTGGCGGATTCACCTGGGGAAGCATTTGGGTTACCTGGGCATATTAATTTAGAAACAACTAACAATAAACACAATTAAAAAATGAAACTAAACGAAATTCAAGACCTGATTAAATTCGTATCTAAATCAGGAGTTAGTGAAGTGGAATTAGAAACAAAAGAAGTTAAAATTGTAATTAAAACTAACACACGTAGAGATGCTCCGGCAGTTGTATATCAAACAGCTGTTCCTGCTCCTGTTCAGCAAATTGCAGCTCCAGCTCCTGTAGCTGTTTCTCCCTCTCCTGTAGCAGATAAATCGGCAGAGGCAAAACCTGCAGTGCCAGCAAATGATGACAGTAAATACGTAACCGTTAAATCACCTATGATCGGAACGTTTTATCGCTCTCCAGGGCCTGATAAACCGTTATTTGTTAATGTTGGAGATGAAATTACTCCTGGCAAAACAGTTTGTATCATCGAAGCAATGAAGTTGTTCAATGAGATTGAAAGTGAAGTTAAAGGAAAAATCGTAAAAGTGTTGGTTAACGATGCTACACCAGTTGAATACGATCAGCCGTTATTCTTAGTAGATCCTTCTTAATTTATAATTGAGCTAATTGGTTAATGTGCTAATGAAACAGCCTTAAATTAATTTGTAAAGGATAGTGGGATGACTTATAATCAAGCAGATAATCCAATTTTAAAACACTCGTTCAATTTTGCAATTGAAATTTTAAAATTAACGGATGATTTGCAGGAAAAAAGAAAATTTACCATTGCTAATCAATTAAGTAAATCTGGTACTTCCATTGGAGCAAATATTTATGAGTCGCAAAGCGCCGAAAGCAAGGCTGACTTTATTCATAAACTAAAAATTGCTGCTAAGGAAGCCGAGGAAACGAAATACTGGTTATAAATATGTTTTAAAATGGGATATTTAAAAAACGATAAGATACTATTAGATTTAGAAGTGATTTGTAAGATTTTAGGTAAAATTATCTCAAGTTCAAAAAACAAAAAATCATAATTAAAATAATCAGCACATTAGTTAATATACACATTAAATAATTAACACTATGTTTAAAAAAATATTGATTGCCAATCGTGGAGAAATTGCGCTACGTGTAATTCGTACCTGCAAAGAAATGGGAATTAAAACAGTATCTGTTTATTCTACTGCTGATAAAGAATCGTTGCACGTTAAATTTGCTGATGAAGCTGTTTGTATTGGCCCTCCGCCAAGTAAAGATTCTTATCTGAATATGGCAAATATTATTGCTGCTGCAGAAATAACAAATGCCGACGCCATTCATCCTGGCTACGGATTTTTATCTGAAAACGCTAAATTTTCAGCTATTTGCCGCGACCACAAAATAAAATTTATTGGCGCATCTCCCGAAATGATTAATCAAATGGGTGATAAAAGTAACGCTAAAGCTACAATGATTAAAGCAGGTGTTCCTTGTGTCCCAGGTTCTGAAGGCTTATTGGAAGATGTTAATCAGGCAATTAAGGAAGCAAGAGAAATTGGTTATCCTGTAATTATTAAAGCTACCGCAGGTGGCGGTGGGCGCGGAATGCGCATCATCTGGAAAGAAGAAGATTTAGCTCCAAACTTTGAATCTGCAAGTAAAGAGGCAGAAGCAGCTTTTGGAAATGGCGCAATGTATATGGAAAAATTCATTGAAGAGCCTCGTCATATCGAAATTCAAGTAGTTGGTGATCAATATGGGAAAGCTTGTCACTTAAGTGAAAGAGATTGCTCCATTCAGCGCCGCCATCAAAAATTGGTAGAAGAAACTCCTTCGCCGTTTATGACTCCTGAATTACGTGATGCAATGGGAGAAGCTGCTGTAAAAGCTGCATTATCTATTGGTTATGAAGGCGTAGGAACTGTTGAATTTTTAGTGGATAAACACCGTAATTTCTATTTCATGGAAATGAATACACGTATTCAAGTTGAACATCCAATTACCGAAGAGGTAATTGATTACGACTTAATTCGTGAACAAATCTTAGTAGCTGCTGGTGTTCCAATTTCAGGAAAAAATTATTATCCGCAGTTGCATGCTATTGAGTGCCGTATTAATGCAGAAAATCCATTTATGAATTTTATTCCTTCGCCAGGAAAAATTACAACACTTCATACTCCCGGAGGTCATGGTATTCGTGTAGATAGTCACGTTTACAGTGGTTACACCATTCCTCCAAATTATGATAGTATGATTGGCAAATTAATTACCGTTGCACAAACTCGTGAGGAAGCCATTTCTAAAATGCAACGCGCGTTAAGTGAATATGTTATTGAAGGCATCAAAACTACCATTCCTTTTCATTTACGTTTAATGCAAAATGAAGAATTCCGTAAAGGAAATTATACAACAAAGTTTTTAGAATCGTTTGATTTAAAAGAATAATCAACCTTTAGATTCAATTTAAAAAGCCGTGCATGTCGCGGCTTTTTAGTTTAAACAAATTGTCAAAAACAATTAAAATTGTTTATATTCTTTAGCAATTAACTTGCGAGATTTTAAAAGGAATGCCTTAATTTTGAATAATGTTAAGTATTGATCCAAAAACACTTCCGATACCTCAGCTCCATGCTTATTTAATGGGGGCTGTGGGACCTAGGCCAATTGCCTTTGCAAGTACAATTGATAAAGAAGGACGTCCTAATTTGGCACCATTCAGTTTCTTTAATGTGTTTTCATCAAATCCGCCAATTTTAATTTTCTCACCGAACAGAAGCGGTAGAACGGGTGAAACAAAACATTCTCATGATAATGTTTTAGAGGTGCCTGAAGTAGTAATTAATGTTGTAACCTATAATATGGTTCAACAAATGTCGTTGGCCAGTAGTCCTTATTCAAAAGGAACAGATGAATTTATAAAATCAGGATTTACAAAAATTCCATCTGTTACGGTTAAACCATTCAGAGTTGCTGAATCTCCTGTGCAATTAGAGTGTAAAGTAACCGAAGTAAAAGAGTTAGGAAAAACGGGTGGCGCAGGGAACTTAATTTTTTCTGAAGTCCAAATGATTCATATTAATGAAGAAGTGCTTGGCGCTACAAAAAACATTGATCAGCAAAAAATAGATTTAGTGGCTCGCATGGGAGGTAATTGGTATTGCAGAGCAAGCGGCGACGCATTATTTGAGTTAGAAAAGCCAATTACAACCTTAGGAATTGGCGTAGATGCCCTTCCTGCAAAAATAAAAAACAGTACGGTACTAACAGGAAATCATTTAGGGATGTTAGGTAATATAGAAGTATTGCCAGATGCCGAAGAAATTAATCACATGAAAGAAGTTGCAAACGGAATTTTCGATGATAATCAACTTCATGAAAAGGTTAAAAACCTCCTTAACGAAAATAAAGTTAAAGAGGCATGGGCATTAATTCTTTATAAAAATTAAATATCAATAACATATAAAAAATCAAGAAAAATGGACGTTACAGGAATTTTAAAAGTAAAACAAGAAACACAACAGGTAAAAGACAGCTTCAAAAAAAGAGAGTTTGTACTAACAATCGATCAAACATCACAATATCCACAACATGTTACATTTCAATTAACGCAAGATAAAACATCAATTATCGATAATTACAATGTAGGTGAAGAAGTTAAAGTTTCGTTTAATTTAAGAGGACGAGAATGGACAAGTCCGCAAGGCGATGTAAAGTACTTTAATACTATTGATGCCTGGAGAATTGAGCGTGTTCAAAATCAAAAATCAGCTTCAGCGACACAAGCAACTACCACTGCAGATGTTAACCCTGCAACGGCTATTGTTTCCGATTTCAGTAAAACAACTGCTGAAGACGATTTACCGTTTTAATTAATTAAAATAAAAAGCTATTTGTTAGTTTTTTATTATCATGAGTGCTAAAATCTTATTAATCTATACGGGTGGAACTATTGGCATGGTGCAGAGCCATGCCACAGGTGCACTAAAGCCATTTGATTTTAAACATTTAAAAAACGAGGTGCCAGAGTTGATGCGCCTTTCTGTTACTCTAGAAAGCATTTCATTTAAAGAGCCTATTGATAGTAGCAATATGCATCCGCGAATTTGGATTCAATTGGCGGAAATCATAGAAACAAATTATCAAAAATTCGATGGTTTTGTTATTTTGCACGGATCAGATACAATGGCATATACTGCTTCTGCACTCAGCTTTATGCTTGAAAATTTAGGAAAGCCTGTTATTTTAACCGGATCGCAGTTGCCAATTGGAATTATTAGAACAGATGGAAAAGAAAATTTAATTACTGCAATTGAAATAGCTGCCGCCAAAATTAACAACCAACCTGCAGTACCCGAAGTAGCTGTTTATTTTGAATATGAATTGTATAGAGGTAATCGAACGTTAAAATATAATGCTGCACACTTTGACGCATTTAAATCACCTAATTACGCTGTACTTGCTGAAGCTGGAGTGAATATTGAATACAATTCGAATTATATCTTAAAAAGAAATAAAAAGAAATTAATTGTACATAAGCATTTGGACAATGACATTGTTATTCTTCCCCTTTTTCCAGGTATCAGCAAAAAAATAACTTCTTCCATTTTAAAAATTACAGGACTAAAAGCGGTTGTATTACATACTTTTGGCGCAGGTAATGCTCCAACAGAAGAATGGTTTATTAATGAAATTGCACAAGCCGTGAAAAATAATATCATTATTTATAATGTTACTCAATGTTTAGAAGGTAGTGTAATACAAGGAAAATACGAAACAAGTTCTTTGTTGAAAAAAGTTGGCGTATTAAGCGGGGAGGATATTACTCTTGAAGCCGCAGTAACTAAATTAATGTATGTGCTTGCGCTTCCTTTAAGCTTAACTAAAAAGAAGGAATTATTATCTAAAAACTTAAGAGGCGAATTAAGTTTAAATTAATCTTATTATTAATTTGTTGATCTACTTTAAAAATCATTAAAAACAGATGTTTTTAGTAAATCTCACCAATTGGGTTACTTTTGCATAATTAAAGTATTAAGAATTTGAATGGCTTATGGCTGTTAAAAAACAATTTTCGGACAGTGATTTTATTGCGGGACTAAAATTAGATGATGATAAAGTTTTAAACGCTTTATATAAAAAATTTTATCCTCCTGTCCTTAAACACGTTTTAAACAACAATGGTAATGAGCAAGAAGCTCAGGATATTTACCAGGAAACCATTTTAGTTCTTTATAATAATTGTAAAAAAAATAACTTTGAGCTACAGTGTTCATTGCAAACGTATATTTATTCCATTTCTAAACGATTATGGCTTAAACAGCTCAATAAGAACAAGTCGTTATATAAATTAAAGGATGACGAAGGTTCTTATGTTGACGTTTCTAATGAAGTAAGTGAACATGTAGAAAAAGAAGTTCAATTTAGCAAAATGAATACGAGTTTACTTGAATTAGGTGAGCCGTGTAAAACACTAATCGAAGATTTTTACATTCGTCAGATGAGTATGGAAGAGATTGCAGATAAATTTGGATATACCAATGCTGACAATGCAAAAAATCAAAAGTATAAATGCTTACAACGTTTAAAACGTTTGTATTTTAATGATTGAAAAATGAGAAATATTGATTTATTTGATATGTATTTAAATGATTTACTTTCTAAAGAAGAGAGAACTTCATTTGAAGAACGTTTATCGCAAGACCCGTCTTTAAAAACAGAATTTGACTACCATAAAAACTTTGTTTTAGTGATACAGGAAAATGCAAGAAATCAAAATTTTAAGAATAAACTTAAAAAAATACACCACCAGGAATTTGGAGAAAACAATATTCAGCACATAAACAAGAATCAAAAAAATTACTTCCAAATTTCTGCAATTGCGGCATCAGTTGCATTATTTACTGTTATTTTAACTGTATATGCATTAAATGCGGGCGGCTTTTTATCTAAAAAACAATCTTCGGATTATACAGAATTAAAACGTGAAGTTAGCGCCATAAAAAATTCACAAAATCAAATCATAAAAGGAATTTCGAAAAACGAAAAAAAGAAAAACAATATATTAACCCCTGCTAATTTTTCAGGAACTGGGTTTGCCATCAATAATAAAGGGTATTTTATTACAAGTTTGCACTTGGTTAAAGGAAATGATTCTATTTTTATTGAAAATGAAAGTACAGATAGACTATCCGCACGAATTGTATATACTGACAGTCATTTAGATATTGCTGTTTTAAAAATAGATAGCAGCGATGCTTTAAAATTTCGAGATTTACCATACTCATTTAAAGTAATAGAAAGTGATTTAGGTGAAAATGTATTTACATTAGGTTATCCTTCTCAGGATATTGTTTATGGCGAGGGTTCCATTTCCTCATCAACCCGATTAGGAGATACAAATATGTACCAAATTTCTATACCTCTAAATCCGGGCAATAGCGGCGGACCATTAATCGATGAATACGGCAATGTTATTGGAGTAGTGAGTGGTAAAAACCAAAATGCTGAAGGAACTAGTTTTGCTAGTAAATCTATCTACATTAACCAAATCATTAATAGTATTCACGATGATGATTTAAAAAACGATCTAATGCTTTCTAAACGAAGTGCATTAAGAGGTCTTAAACGCAGCGAACAAATTAAACGTATTTCTCCATTTGTATTTAACGTTTATGTTTATAAAGGAAATTAATTTCTTATTTAATTAGGGTCTACTTAGAAATAATTAAATTGTACTTTTTGAGTTAACCCTAATTAGTATCTCATTTTATTGCTTTCTACATCCTATTAATGGTATTTAGTGTACACTTCTACTAAACATATTTTTTTCGATTTAGATAACACTTTATGGGATTTTGAAAACAACTCCAAAAAAACAATTTTCGAACTTATTCAAGAGTTCAAGCTTTCTGAAAAATGTATGTGTTTGCCAGATGCATTTTATAAAACATATCTTCTGGTTAATGAAGATTTATGGGCTTTGTACAGAAAAAATGCCATCACAAAAGAACAGTTAAGATCATCACGATTTACAAACACCATGTTATATTTTGGGCATGATGATCAAAAATTAGGATTGTTATTGGAGGAAAATTACATTTTGAGATCTCCACAACAAAAAGGATTAGTTGAAGGTACAATTGAGATACTTGAGTATTTAAGCAATAAATATCAATTACATATCATTACAAATGGGTTTAAAGAAATTCAATACATTAAAATCGAAAATTGTAATTTAAAAAAATACTTCAAAAATATTTTTATTTCAGAAGAAATAGGATGTAATAAACCAAATCCAGGGATTTTTGAATTTGCATTAAATCACCTTTCAGCATTAAAATCAGAAACAATAATGATTGGAGATGATTGGGATGCAGATATTTTAGGGGCTCAACAATTTGGCATGAACTCTATTTATTTCAGTCGTAAACTCAACGATATTGAAAATAAACTCGTGCCTCAAATAAATAACTTACTGCAACTAAAAGAAATGTTGTAAAGACTTTAATTTATTTTTAACCTGTTTTTTAAAACTTCAAACAAAACAATTCCTGTTGCAACAGAAACGTTTAAGGATGAAATTGTACCAGCCATAGGAATTTTTATTTGCTCATCGCATCGTTTTAAATACTCACCGGAGATGCCATTTTCTTCTGAGCCCATAATAATTGCAAGTGGTTCAGTATAGTCAAAACTATAAATAGTGTTTTCTGTTTTTTCGTGACAGGCATAAATTTTAAGTCCCGATTCTTTTAAATATTCTATAGTGTTTTTTAAATTATCCTCTCTGCAAACCGGAATTCTATGTAGTGCACCTGCAGATGTTTTAATAGCATCAGAATTAATTTGAGCTGCTCCGCGCGAAGGAATAATAATAAAATCAATTCCAGCGCATTCGGCACTTCGAGCAATAGCACCAAAGTTTCTTACATCAGTAACTCGATCTAAAATCAACACAAAAGGCGTTTTGCCTTTTTCAAAAACAGCTTGTAGTAATTCATCTGTTTTATAGTAAGTAATATTCGCTAAAAAGGCAATTACACCTTGATGATTTGCATTACTTAATCGTTTAATTTTTTCAGGAGGTACAAATTGATAGGGAATCTCTTTCCCTGCAATTTCTTTTTTTAATTGGTTAAATAAATCGTTCGATAAACCTTTTTGCACTAAAATTTTATCAATTTCTTTTCCTGCTTTTATAGCTTCCATAACTGCTCTTATACCATAAATGCAATTATCAGGTGTTGATGAATATTCTTTTTCCAAGAGTTAAAAATTAAGGTGTAGTTACAGATACCGGAATGACTTTACCATTAATAAATTTTGATTGTTGAGTGGCAAAATTAAAAATAAAATCGGCCATTTCTTTACCACTTACAGGCGCCTGATATCCTGGGAAAGCTTTTTCAAGCATTTTGGTTTGCGCTGCTCCAATTGCTAGGCAATTAAAAGAGATATTTTCGTTTTTAAATTCTTCTGCCAACAATTCTGTTAATCCTGCAATTGCAAATTTAGAAGAACTGTATGCTGTTAATCCCGAAAACTTCACACTTCCTTGAAAGCCGCCCATACTACCTATGTTTACAATATGCGCTCGATTTGTTGTGTTTAAAATTGGAATTAATTTTTGTATCAAATGAAAAGGCGCAAATACATTTACATTAAAAACATTGCTTAATTCTTCTTCAGTAATTAGTAAAAAATCTTTTTTTAGAAATGCGCCAGCATTATTGATAACAATGTTTATATCCGAAAAAGTAGAACAAATTTTTTCAATTCTTTCCCTTTCTTGTTTAATACTTATATCTGCTTTAAGCAACACCATGTGTTCGCTTTTTATTTTCTCTAATTCTTTGCTATTTCTTGAAATAGCAATTACTCTCCAGCCTGAATTTAAAAATCGGTTAACAAGTTCAAATCCAATTCCTCCTGATGCGCCTGTGATGATTGCGGTTTGCATAAACAAATAAATCTTAATTCTTTTTAGAAATGAATTTTAGTAAATTTACACTTAAATGTTTAGAAGATACTTATTTTTTTTAACCTTCATTTTTTTTAGCATCAGCATGCTTTTTGGGCAAGGCTCTCAAAAAATCAGACCAGCTAAAATTAAACCCCAAATTTCTTGGAAAGACAGTTTATACTTTGGTGGTAATTTAGGCATTCAATTTACTGGCAATGGAAGTTTGATTGACTTGTCACCAAATGTAGGCTATAAGTTTAACAAATATTTAAGCGTTGGGCTGCAAGGGATTTTTACCAATATAACTGTAAGGGATATAAACTTCGTTTATAAATATACTTTTTATGGCTTAGGAAGTTTTATTAGAATAAAACCACTACCATATTTGTTTTTACAAGCTGAATATGATGTTTTAAGTGTTCCGGATAATTTTTCAATTGGTAAAGCAACTCGCACTATAGCAGATGTAAATTTAGCCGGTTTAGGCATCAGGAACGAGTTAAGCTTAAATACGTGTTATTATCTATTAATCATGTATGAATTTATTCCTACTCCAAATTCGCCTTACACTTACGGGCCATTTAATTCACCGCTTGTTTACAGAGCAGGATTTAATATTAATTTTTAGTTTTACAATATGCAATTAATTATAATTAACGGTCCCAATTTAAATTTACTGGGCACACGAGAGCCAAGTATATACGGGAACACTTCATTTTCAGATTACATTCAAGATCTAAAAAATCAAAACTCAACACTATCATTGGATTATTTTCAAAGTAATGTAGAGGGCGAATTAATCAATAAGTTACATGAATGTGGCTTTAGCTATAATGGCATCATATTAAATGCAGGAGCTTATACTCATACATCAATTGCTATTGCAGATGCTGTTGCAGCAATTAAAACGCCTGTAATTGAAGTGCATATTTCAAATGTTTTTTCTCGCGAAGATTACCGTCATGTTTCTTATATGGGTAAAAATTGTGCGGGAAGCATTTCAGGATTTGGATTGATTGGTTATCAATTAGCTATTGATTTTTTCAAAAGGAAAAATCAATAATTTAAAATTGAAAACAAAGAGCACTTGTAAAAGTGTAATTATTGTTGTTTGCTTGATTATTAATAATGAAAATTTTCTCTGAAGCATAATAATGTTTTGCTTCAAAGCGCAAAAGCAATCTTTCATGAATCCGTTTATCCAGATTTATTGATGAGCCAAAAACTCGCGCTTCTTTACCATTAACAAGAGATAAAATTACTTTATCAGGGTCATTAAAGTACTCCGTTCTAAAGCTAATAGATGAGTTACTAGAAAGTTTAGTTTTTATTATACAAACAGGAACAATCCATGTATAGGATTTCTTTGTAGTTTTTTTGTCAACCCCTACATCACAGGATAAGATAATTGAAGATTTTGTGTTTAATTCAGAGATTAAATATAGGTTATGATAAAACCTATAAATAGTTGAAGTATCAGGTTGAGTTTGTCCAAAGAAATTCGAATAATTTACTGTTAATTTATTACTTGGTTTATATTGAATTTGCAAGCCATAAGAAGGCTGTTCTTCATTTGGGGTCCGCTGCATTTTTTGCCATCCGTTTAAAATTAATCCCGCAAAAAACCATTTCTTGTTTTCGGTTTCACCACTTAATTTTATTCCTGTTTCAAAATAAGGTGAGTTTTCGGCAACTAGTGAACGGGTTAAGGTAAAACAATCAGCTCCAATTGCACTTTCAAATCCTATATGTGATGGTAAAACTCCTGTTTCTAGTTTCACGGTTTTTTTCTTGTTTAATGCAAAACCAATATTTGCTTCATAAATGCCTCTTAAATCAGAAGGCTCAGCCGCTAGATTATATTGAGCATAGTTTCCTTTCATCCATCCTAAATTTGCACTTAACCAATCGTTAGTATAATTTGCTTTCAAAAGGAGTAAATTAACATTTAATTCATTGTGTCTTTTATGATTATATATAAACTCAGGCTTTTCGTGATTACTTGGCTTAGAGAAGTCGTAGGAATAATAAACTTCTGCATATCCGCCAATTTTTAAAACTCCAGATGAATCATTCTGGGCAAAATTCTTACTCTGATATATAAAAAGAAATACGAAAAAAAGTAGAGATTTATAACCGAATATGTAATTATAATTTTTCATTTTTTTATTATATACGCTATCACCTAATTATATTATTTTATCATTATTTGCAAATGGTTTATTCACAATGCTAAAAAATAAATAATAAAATTATAATTTTTATTAAAAGGTTCTTTTTTTTCTGGTAATTGAAAACAGAATTGTAAATACACTTAATGGATAAAGTGAAAACATTAAAAATTTAACAGCACTCCAATGCTTATCGATAATAATAAAATAACTGATGTAGCTACCTAATAGTGTAAGTAGTAAAAAAAGAACAGCTATTTTTTTTTCGGATAAACCTTTATAAAATAAATGGTGAGTAGTATGATCTTTGCCCCCAATAAATGGAGATTTGCCTTCTGCCATACGATTTATAACCACGGTAATTGTATCCGAAATCGGCATAATAAAAACACATGCAACAATCAAAAATCCTTTTAATTGATTTTGCCAACTTGCTAATAGCGATATATCAACATTCATTAATGCGGTTGCATTCCAGCAATAATCAATGCCAATTATAGCCAAAAATGCACCTAAAAACTGACTTCCAGTGTCGCCCATAAACATTTTAGATGGGTACCAGTTAAAAAATAAGAATCCAATAATTGAACCTAACATGGCAATCGTTAAAATGGAAATAGGGGCAAAAAATTGTTCATTAGTTAGCGTTAAAATTGAAATAAAAAGCATAATGCCTGCTGCAACTATTGAGGTTATAGCATCCATATTGTCAAGCATATTAACCGAATTCATTAATCCAATAATCCATAATATAGTAATGGTATAACTACAAAGTTCGTTGCCAAAACAATTAATTTTGGTTCCGGTTAAAATCAAAATAATTGCGCATATAAACTGGGCAAGAAATTTTATGAGAGGCTTGGTGTCGTATGCGTCATCTGCAAGTCCCATAACAAAAGCGATACTTAATGCGGCAAGAATCCCTAAATTATTAATTGCAGTAAAATAATTGTTTTTATCAAAAACAAACATCATAGAAATAAACGATATTAAAAAAATAAAGTAAAATGAGATACCTCCAAGTGCAGGTTTAGATGTGGAGTTCCACCTGATTTGAAATCCATCTTTTTTTCTTGTTCCTAAATTTTTAGAGAAGTGTAGTAACAAATTATTAATAAGGCTTGAAAAAATCAATGAGCCCGAAAATAAAATCAGAGACAATAATGTTATATTATCTTTATTAATCTGCATAATTTTAGAATGGAGAATTAAAGTCACGAATAGGCACACCTAAAAGATCTTTTTCAGAAAGAAGTGGTTGATCTACTTTCCAATTAATTTTTAAATCGTGATCGTTCCATAACACACATCCTTCAGAAGCTTTATTATAGTAATTAGTGCATTTGTATGAAAAAATAGTATTATCTTCCAATGTAGAAAAACCATGGGCAAATCCTTCAGGAATCCAAAGCATGGTTTTGTTTTTTTCATTTAATTCCAAACAATAATGTTGTCCATAGGTAGAGGAATTTTTACGAATATCGACTACAACATCGAGCACTGCACCTTGTATTACTCTAACTAATTTCCCTTGCGCAAAAGGTGGGGCTTGAAAATGCAAACCTCTAACTACATTTTTTTGTGATAATGATTGATTATCTTGTACAAAATTTATCTGAATCCCATTTTCTTCAAAAGATTTGTTGGTATAACTTTCAAAAAAATGACCCCTTCCATCTTCAAAAACTCTAGGTTGAATAATAAATAAATCGTTAATAGGAGTGCTTATAAAATTCATAGTTTATTTTTTCTTTTTATTTCGCTTTTTCGTTGCGTCTTCTGTATAATAACCATAGTTTTGAGTATAACCGTACCCGTATCCGTAACCGTAGTTATAACCATATCCAGCATGTTTTATATTTACCGCATTTAAAATAACGGATATATTAGATACATTACTTTCATTCTTAAGACGGTCTAAAATTTGAATATAACTTTTTTTAGAATATTCAGAACGGAAAATAAAAATTGGATAATCAACTTGTTTTAATATTGGTAATGCATCAGACACTAATCCAATTGGAGGATTATCAATTACAATAAAATCATATCTTTTTTTAAGTTCGTTAAGTAAATCAGTCATTTTAGTGCTAATTATCAACTCAGAAGGATTTGGAGGTTCTGGCCCAGAAGTAATAAAATCAAGAGTAGGAATGACTGTTTTTTGAACACATTCTTCAATGTTATTTATTCCAATTAAAATGGTAGATATTCCTTTTTCGTTTTGAACGCCAAAGCCCTTGTGGATTTTTGGCTTTCTCATGTCCAAGTCAATTATCAATACTTTTTTTCCGGTATAAGCAACGATTCCCGCAATATTCAATGCAACAAAAGTTTTTCCTTCTCCAGATACGGTTGAGGTTAGTGCTGCAAGTTTTGGCCCTTCTGTGTTTGAAATAAATTGAAGGTTTGATCTTATTGTACGGAATGATTCCGAAATAATTGATTTTGGATTGTTTTGAATAATTAATTGTGAAACATCAACATCACTTTCATAAATCGGAACTATTCCGAGGGTAGGAACACTTGCTCTTGTATGTTTAACTATTTCGTTTAATGAAAGTAATTGGTCATTTAAAAAATACCTAATACTTAATAACAGTAAACTCATTAAAAAAGCAAGTATAATTCCAACTGAAATAGCTGATTTTTTACTTGGAGATGAAGGGGTAAAGTTTGGAATTGCCGATTCTAAGACATTAGTTTTAGATACAAATCCGGCATTTGAAATAGAAAACTCTGTTTTTTTCTCCAACAACAAAGTGTAATATTTCTCGTTTATATTAAACATGCGCATTAAACGAGAATATTCCATCTCTCTGTCAGGTTGAGCATCAATTCCACTAGAAACTTCGTTTGACTTACTTTTTAAGTTTGTGTATTTTGTTTTTAATTTATTTCTGTACGAATTAATGCTTTCAAACAAAACCTTTTTCTGAATTTCAATTTGGTTGTTAATTTGTTTTACTGCCTCACTACCGGGCGTTAAATTGTAAAGAAGATTTTCTTTTTCTACGGATAGTTTTTTTAACTCAGATGTAACCGAACGAATAGAGCTTTCCTCTTCAGATCCCGCTAAAAGTGATAATAATAAATAAGAATCAATGCTTTTGTTTTTTTGTAAATCTTTCTGCAAATCTGAAAGCACCATTTCATCTAGCTCTATTTTCAATAATTGATCTTCCAATTTTGAAAATCTAGTATATGAATTCATTTTAAAATTATCATCCGATGAATAATTGTATTTTTTTCTAAAATCTTCAATGTTACTTTCTGATTGTTTCAAATCATAAAAAACTGAATTAAGTTGCTGATCAATAAAATCCAATATTTTTTTAGAACTCTCACTTTCTTTTTCAATACCATAAATTTGAAATTCCTCTGCAATCGCATTAGCTACATCAGCTGCTTTTGTTGGATCTGTATTTTTAACATCAATTGAAATAGACTGAGATTGATCATTTATTACTTTAACATCTAAGTTTGATTTTATTAGATTTAAATTGCTTGATTCTGAATTAATAATAAAGTAGGGCTTATCTAATTTTTTTAAACTGAACCAGGCTTCGTTGGCTTTAATAAATGGATTTAAAGTTATACTCAATTCTATTTCATTATTTCTAAACCACTCGTTTAAATTAAAGTTAACAGATTTTATTTTGGTTTTACCTAATACTATAGTAACTTTTTTCGAATCCTTATCAATTGAAATATAAATAGGATTGTTTTCCCAAATATTGTTTTTGATTTTAGCATTTACTAGATAAGGCGATGACTTATAAAGTTCATAATTTTTAAAAGTTCCCTCATTAAAATAAGAAACGGGCATATTTAAACGGTCGGCTACACGTTTTAAAAACACTTGAGATTTTAATATTTCTATAGCTTCGGCTAATTTATTATTGTTTTCAAATCCCGATCCAACTTGTAAAATTTCATTTGCTTTATCCTGTTTAGAAAGTTGAATTATGGTTTTTGAATTGTATATTGTTTCTGAATACCTTATGTAAGCAAACACTCCAATAAATGAGAGCGTAAAAAACAATACTATCCACCAAATCGATTTTCTAAAAACATGCAAGAATAAGCCTAGTTCAAAATCATTACTGAATTTTACTAATCGATCTTTGTATTGATCAACAATAAGATTCTTTTGATTTTCAATATCTTTAATCATTTAAGAATTATTTCAAAAGTAAAAATAAGGTAAGAGATGTTGTTATGATGGACAGGTAGGGAGTAATTTCTTGCAATACTTTTTGGCCAAATCTAGGACGAGGTTCAACATAAATTATATCATTTGCAAGTACTGTTGTATTACCTGCTTTAACTCCATCAATTGTTGATAAATCTATTAAAAAAACCTCCGGTTTATCTTCAGGAGAAGGCCTTCTGATTAATTTAATTCTATAGGCTTTCCCATCAGTACTGATGCCGCCAGCCATAGCTATGGCTTCAAAAAGTGTTGTGTTGTTGTTTACTAAATTAACTACCCTAGCTGCACCTACTGTTCCAGGAAAAACTATTACTCGTTTATTAATAATTCTTAACTGAATAAATGGTTTTATATACTGGGATTCATATTCTTTTTCTAAAAAAGCTTGAGCTTGTCTTAAAGTCATCCCGCTTAGTTTAACTTTACCAATAAGAGGTAATTTAATCATTCCTGTCTGGTCTACAATTTCATCTATTGTATTTCTAGCAATTGCACCTGTTGATTGTGTAGTTATATCAATTAATTTAAAACCATCATTTGCAAATACCCTTAAACTAATTTCGTCATTAGGGGCAATTTTGTAGTTCTCTAGAATCAAGGAGTCTGAAAATTTGCTGAACTGAAAATCCTTTTCAGTTTTTAACATTAAACTAGGTTGAATGACTTTACACGAAGTGAAAAAAACTAAAGCAAGTAATACACAAAAAAATGACTTTAAACGCATGCTAAAATTATTGTTCAAATATAATTAAAAATAAGCAGTATTAAATTTTAACAGTTTAGTTATAATTTTTTGTATTCTGAAAGCACAAACTCAGCCAATTGCTGAACGTATTTTCCTGAAAAATCAAATTTTATTCCTGCTAATTCGTATAATTCAGGTATGGTTCTGGTATAACCATGACTCAATGCGTTTTTATAATTTGTAACACATTGGTTGGGATTTTCTAGATAATTTTTCCATAATGCTATTGCTCCCAATTGCGCCATTCCGTATTCAATGTAATAAAACGGAACTTCATATAAATGCAATTGCCCTTGCCAAGATCTTTTTAAATTATTTTCCAGTCCTGAATAGTCCACTTCACCGGTTCCAAATTGCTTAATAATGCCCATCCAAGTGTTATTTCGTTCTTCAATAGTATGAGTTGGGTTTTCATAAATCCAATGCTGAAATTTATCTATACTGGCAATCCAGCTTAAGGTTTTAAGAATTTTCTCCAATTGTTCTTTTTTTGCTCTTTTTAATTCTTCATCCGAATTAAAAAATACATTCCAATGCTCCATGGAAATTAATTCAATTCCCATACTTGCCAATTCAGCAACCTCTGAAGGGGTACTTTTAAAATCAGTTAGTAATAATGGGTTGCATAAAAATGAATGTATGGCATGCCCTCCTTCATGAACCATTGTCACCATATCGCGGTGCGAACCTACGGCGTTCATAAAAATAAAAGGGGCCCCGCTTTCATAAAGTGGGTAGTTGTAGCCACCAGGAGCTTTTCCAACTCTTGATTCCAAATCGAGGTGCTTCATTTCTTGCATTTTATGAATGCATTCTCCAAAAAAAGAATCAATTTGGTTAAAACAAGCAATAGTTTTTGTAATTAGTTCATCGGCTGTTTTAAATGGTTCTAATGGCGATTTTCCTTCAGCATCAAACTCAGTATCCCAAGGACGATATACATCCAGATTTAATTTAATTTTTCGTTCCTGTTCCATTTTTTTGGTAAGAGGAACAATATACTCTGCAATGGAAGTATGAAAATCATAACAATCTTTTACGTTATAATCAAAACGACCTAAATCCTGAAATTTATAATCGCGGTAATTTTCAAAACCTGCATTTAAAGCTACTTTGTGTCTTAATTCAATAAGTAGTGTAAACAATTCATTAAGTTGATTTTCATCTTGTGATTTACGATCTTGTATTTTTTTATAAATCGACTCACGCAAAGAACGATCTTGTGATTTTAAAAAGGTTGCAGCTTTTTGAAGGGTGATTTGTTGCCCTTCGTGTTCAATAGTTTGGGCAGAAGATATAGCACCATATTTTTGCGATTCATTAGATATTTTTGTGTTCAACTCAATATTTTCTTCCCTAAAAAGCTCATAATGTTTTTTTATAGACCGTAGATAAACAAAAAACTCTTTTTCTGTAAGTTCTTTAGTAAATGAACAATCAAGTAATTTTTTTTGTAATTGATTGGCTATTGGAGCTATTTTAGGTTCTATATGCTCTGTGAAAAAAGTAAAACTACTTACTAAATCCTGATTTGTTGCATCGCAAGTCATTTTAATGTAACGCCAAGCAAAATTTTCGCTTACAATTGCATCAAGTTCACTCCAGTCGATTAACCATTTTTTTAATTCACCAACATGGTCAATTTTTCTAATCAACAAATCGTTGTAATATGCTTCTATATCAGACCAATTATTAATTTGTAAATCATTTTTTACAAAAGATCTTTTCAATTTTATTTCTTGTTCCATTTTTTATACAATTCTAATTTTTAAAGATAATAAAGTTGTAGACATTGAAAGTAGGATTTAGTTTGAAATTTATTTTGCTTTGTGTCACTATTGTTAACCCTCTTGAATAAAAAGAAACGAAAATTAAGTCAATTTCAATTTTTATAAATTATATGCTATTAAAATACTCATCATAAGAAAAGAGTTATTTAAATTTGTGTTTTAGTTTTAACTAATGAAATTAAAGATGAACGACAGAATACAACATCTTCAAACAGCAATTGCTCCTTACCGAGAGCAAATCATTAATCATAAAGTATATCGTGTTATTGAAAACATAGAAGATTTAAGCGTTTTTATGCAATACCATGTATATGCCGTTTGGGATTTTATGTCTTTGCTTAAGAGCTTACAAAATGAACTAACATGCACTTCAGTTCCGTGGTTTCCTGTTGGTAAAGCAGATATACGTTATTTAATTAATGAAATAGTTCTAGGAGAAGAAGCCGATGTAGATGCGGAAGGTAAACGAAAAAGCCATTTTGAAATGTATATTGATGCGATGCAGCAAATTGGAGCTTCTACACAAAGTATATCAGACTTTATTAACGAATTAAAAAACAAAAATACCTTACAAAAATCTGCTGATGTAGCTCATGTGCCTAATGAGGCAAAACAATTCATGAATTTTACTTTCAGCATCATTAATAGCAATAAAAATTATTTACAATCTGCAGTATTTACATTTGGCAGAGAAGATTTAATTCCAGGGATGTTTTTATCGTTAATTGGGGATTTACATCAACGTTTTCCGAAAAATATTTCTGGATTAAAATATTATTTAGAGCGCCATATTGAAGTTGACGGCGATCATCACAGTAATTTAGCGCTCGAAATGACTGCTTTATTGTGCGGAAATGACGAAATAAAATGGAAAGAAGCCGAAATAGCTTCTATTGAAGCATTAAAACACCGTATATTATTGTGGGATGGTATTTACAATGAAATTGTAAAATCTAAAAAACAAATAGAGCAATCGCTGTAAATTTTAATTTTTAGGTTGAGTATTTTCAAATATATTTGAAACTCAATTTAATTATTTATGGATTTAGAATTTAATAAAAACGACGATAAAATGCGCTTACTGATTTCTCAGTTAGAGCAAAAGCTTGGAAAAGTCTATTTAGGTGGCGGAAAAAGCCGTATTGATAAATTGCACGAACAAGGCAAACTAACCGCTCGTGAACGTATTGATTTTTTATTGGATGAAAATAGCGAGCGCATTGAAGTTGGTGCTTTTGCAGGTGAAGACATGTATAAAGAGCATGGCGGTTGCCCAAGTGGTGGCGTTGTGGTTGTTATTGGTTATGTAAAGAAAAGATTGTGCATTGTTGTTGCTAATGACGCTACTGTTAAAGCAGGCGCTTGGTTTCCGATAACTGGAAAGAAAAATCTACGTGCTCAGGAAATTGCCATTGAAAATCGTTTACCTATTATTTATTTAGTGGATAGCGCAGGTGTTTATTTGCCTATGCAGGATGAAATTTTTCCAGACAAAGAACACTTTGGCCGTATCTTCAGGAACAATGCGGTAATGAGTTCAATGGGCATCATTCAAATTGCTGCTATTATGGGGAGCTGTGTGGCGGGCGGTGCTTACTTGCCCATTATGAGTGATGAAGCCATGATTGTAGATAAAACAGGAAGTATCTTTTTAGCCGGCTCTTATTTAGTGAAAGCTGCAATTGGTGAAAACATCGATAACGAAACACTTGGTGGTGCAACAACTCAGTGCGAAATTTCGGGAGTTACCGATAATAAATGTTTGGATGATAAAGATTGTTTGAACCGTATCAAACAAATTATGGATAAGCTGGGAGAGCCTGATAAAGCAGGTTTTGATCGTGTAGCTCCGGTACAACCAAAAAAAGATGTAAAAGATATTTACGGAATCATTCCTGATACACGCGATAAACAATACGATATGTATGAAATCATTCATCGATTGGTTGATAATTCGGAGTTTGATGAATACAAAGAATTGTATGGTAAGAGCATCATTTGCGGATTGGCACGCGTTAATGGCTGGGCTGTTGGTATTGTAGCAAATCAGCGCAAAGTGGTAAAAAGCAAAAAAGGCGAAATGCAATTTGGCGGCGTAATTTATAGCGATAGTGCCGACAAAGCAGCACGTTTTATTATGAATTGCAACCAACGAAAAATACCTTTGGTGTTTTTACAAGATGCAACTGGATTTATGGTTGGTTCTCGAAGCGAGCATGGTGGAATCATTAAAGATGGAGCCAAGCTGGTTAATGCTATGAGTAATTCGGTAGTGCCTAAATTTACCATTATAGTTGGAAACTCCTACGGAGCCGCAAACTATGCCATGTGTGGTAAAGCTTATGATCCAAGATTAATTTATTCTTGGCCAACTGGACAAATAGCTGTAATGGGCGGAGCCCAGGCTGCTAAAGTGCTTGTTCAAATTGAAGTGGCAAGCTTAAAAGCAAAAGGTGAAGAAATTACTCCTGAAAAAGAAAACGAACTCTTTAATAAAATAAAAGATCGTTACGATTCTCAAACAACTCCTTATTACGCAGCAGCTCGTTTGTGGACAGATGGTATCATTAATCCATTAGAAACTCGTAAAGTGATCAGTATGGGAATTGAAATGGCCAATCACGCACCCATTACAAAAAGATACAATGTTGGGATGATACAAACCTAGTTTTATCTTTCAAAAACAATACATCAACATGAGATTTTTTCTCCTTCTCCTTTTTGTAAACCTTTCTTGTAGTTATGCTCAAACGCCTGATAGCAGTATTATTCGTTCCATTTACAATGAGGCACTGTTAAATGGCAAAAGCTACGAAGATTTACGGGAATTATGTAAAAACATTGGTGCCAGATTAAGTGGATCTGCCCAAGCTGAAATGGCCGTGAAATGGAGCGAACAAAAAATGTTATCGTATGGCTTTGATAAAGTAACCTTGCAGCCCATTATGGTTCCGCACTGGGAAAGGGGTAATACAGAGGCAGGATGGTTTCAGTTACAAGAGAAAATAAACAAAGTTCATTTATTGGCTTTAGGCGGTTCAATTGGAACAAATGGATTAATTTCTGGTGATGTGATTGAATTTAATTCACTTGACGCTTTAAAGAAAAGTAATCCAAAAGAAATAAAAAATAAGATTGTTTTTATTAATCAAAAAATGGATGATGCTTTCATTCAAACCTTTAAAGCTTATGGAAGTTGTTTCCCCATTAGGGGAGATGGGGCAGTGGAAGCTTCACGTTTTGGTGCAAAAGCTGTAATCATTAGATCATTATCATTGTCTCATGATGAACATCCACATACCGGTTCATTATATTACAACGATAGCGTTCCAAAAATACCTGCTGCAGCCATTTCAATAAATGATGCCGATTTATTATCATCTGCTTTAAAAAATAATCAGGTCACTTTTTCTTTTGAAATGGATTGCAGATTGTATCCGGAAAGTCCTTCATTTAATGTAATCGGAGAAATTAAAGGCAGTGAATTACCTGATGAAATAATTACCATTGGGGGTCATCTCGATTCATGGGATACCGGAGAAGGGGCACACGATGATGGAGCAGGAGTAATTCATTGTTTGGAAGCTTTTCGAATCTTAAAATCAATAAACATAAAACCAAAACATACCGTACGTGTTGTGTTTTTTATGAATGAAGAAAATGGCAACGCAGGAGGAAAAGCATACGCCAAAATAGCATCAGAAAAAAAAGAAAAACATATTGCCGCTCTTGAAAGTGATAGAGGTGGATTTGCACCTCGCGGTTTTGTTTCTGATGGAAATGATAACGAATTAAAATGGCTGCAATCAATTGCGGCTAATTTTAAAAATTATGATTTACATGTTTTTGATAAAGGAAGTGGTGGTGTTGATATCGGGCCACTGAAAAATTATTTTCCCGCCATAACACTTTATAGTTTCGTACCCGACTCACAACGTTATTTTGACTTTCATCATGCCCCAAGTGATGTTTTTGAAAATGTTAATAAACGAGAACTTGAACTTGGTGCTGCAGCTATAGCTTCTTTTGTTTTTCTACTAGATAAAAAATAATGCTAGTTCCAAAAACTTAAGCAATACGTGTTATGACCAATTAATCGATTTAACAGCACCATAAGGACTTATGATTCCTTGCTCTACTTTTTGATTCAATTCGGTAATTTGATTTTTAATTTGTTGTGATGATAAAAATTGTTTTTTCAATTGTTCATCCAATAATTTTTGGAAAGAAATGAGGTTTTGATTTTTTCTTTTTTCATGAAAAAATCCATTTGTCAATGTATGGCGATGGTACTTATCAATCATCGTCAAAACATCTTCCATCCCTGTTTTTTCAATTGCTGAACAGGTTTTTACTTCAGGAATCCAGCCCGATTCGGAAGGAGGAAAAAAGTGCAGGGCATTTGCAAATTCAGCTCGTGCAGATTTTGCTTTATTGATGTTGTTTCCATCGGCTTTTGTAATTACAATTCCATCAGCCATTTCCATAATGCCTCGTTTTATTCCTTGTAATTCATCACCTGCGCCAGTTAGCATCAATAATAAAAAAAAGTCGGTTATACTATTTACTTCCGTTTCACTCTGTCCAACCCCAACTGTTTCTACAATAATGGAATCAAAGCCCGCAGCTTCACATAGTAAAATAGTTTCTTTTGTTTTATAGGTTACTCCGCCCAAACTACCACCCGAAGCTGTGGGGCGAATAAACGCTTTTGGATGAACAGATAAATTTTCCATTCTGGTTTTATCACCTAAAATGCTGCCTTTGCTAATACTGCTGCTTGGGTCAATTGCTAAAACGGCTACTTTTTTATGTTCATTAAGCAAATGAATTCCAAATGTATCTATGAATGTACTTTTACCAACACCTGGAACTCCTGTGATTCCAATACGCATGGACTTTCCAGAAAATGGCAATATAGTTTCAATTAGTTGTGACGCTAATTCTTGATGCTCTACCTTTCTAGATTCAATGAGGGTAATGGCTTTACTTAATACTGAAATATTTCCGGAAGTAATTCCGTTTACGTATTCAGTTATAGAAAGTAGTTTGCTCATTTATTTTTTAAACACAAAGTAAACAGCAGCAATTATACAACAAATAGCAGCCAAATGATTCCATTTAATTTCTTCGTTTTTAAAAATGAAAAGTGTAAAAACTAAAAAAACCAATAGCGAAATTACTTCTTGTAGCACTTTTAATTGCATTAAATTAAACGGGCCACCATTGCTTAAATGCCCAATTCTATTGGCAGGCACCTGAAGACAGTATTCAAAAAAAGCAATTGCCCAGCTGATTAGTATAAAGAAGAGTAAACCTTTGTTTTCAAGAAATTTAAATTCTTTAAATCGTAAATGACCATACCATGCGAACGTCATAAAAACATTAGAGCCCATTAACAATACTATTGAATAAAAAGCTCGCATGTAATTTTAATAGTGATTAATCAAGTGTGAGTGTGCTTTGGCCAATTACAGCGCCATCTGCAGTAATTTCAATAATGTATTTTCCTGGTAAAAACGGCTCACTGCCTTCACAAACGGTAACTACACCTACTTCGGAATTATTGTAATTAATGTTTGTTTTTCCAGCATAATAACCTGCCGAATTATTAAAAATAAATCGGTAATTGTCATCGTAACTTTTTGCCATTTCTTTTCCATCAGGGGTAAGTATACGCACGAAAACATCTTTTGACCCGCTGCGTGCAATTTTATTTTCACCTAAACTATAGGTTACTTTTATTTTGTCTGTGCGTTTTGCCTTTGAAGTAGTAACTTGTTTTTTTCCACCCGATTTTACATTAATTGCTGTAGCTGCAATATTAAAGCAAGTCAATACGGAACCTTTTTCAACTGTAGCTTGTAACGCCTGTTTATCTTTATTAAGTTGTGTTGATTTATCTTTTTCCTTATTCAATTCACCTGAAATGGTGTTTTTTTCTACAATTAATTTCTGATTAAGTGTGTTTAAAGAATCGATAGTGCGTACATAACCTTTCATGATTGCTCTTAACGTTTCGGTTTCTTTTTTCAGCTTTGCAATGTAGTAGGCATCGTTTTTATGTTTTTCAGCATCTTTCAATAAACTTTCAATTTGAGCTTTTCTCTCTTCAATTTCTGCTTGTAATTTTTTGTCGTTTGTTTGAAGATTGGCATATTCATCTTTTAACTTCACTAAATCACTTTTAATATTATCACGATCTACAAAAACCGTTTTAATAATCTCTTTTTGTTCAGTGGTTTGCTTTAACTCATTTTTATATTTTACAAAAAGCAAAATATTTACAACTACTGATGCGCCAAATAATATCCAGGGCAAAATTCCGCCTCTCTTTTTTTCTTCTTTATTTTGCTGGGTTTGCTGATTGGTATCTTCCATGTTTCTTAAATTTCTAAACAAGTTTATGAATTAATTCTCTTCTCTTTAATTGATATTTTAATGAATTATAAAATAAACGTTGTTAGTAAATGCCGTATTTAAGCTTTAAGTAATTTTAACGTATCTTCGAATAAGGTATTATTACTTTTGAAAATCTAAATTATAACTATGGAAAAAATACAATTGGTTTGGGCTGATGATGAAATTGATTTATTGAAACCACATATATTATTTTTAAATGAAAAAGGATATCAGGTAACAACAGCAACAAGTGGCGACGAAGTGCTTGATATTATTAAATACAAAAATGTTGACGCAGTTTTGCTTGACGAAAACATGCCGGGGTTAAGTGGATTGGAAACACTTTTAAGATTAAAAACAATAAAGGCTAATCTTCCGGTAATTATGATAACTAAAAGTGAAGAAGAA
Organism: Bacteroidia bacterium; assembly: GCA_044352985.1. Lineage (GTDB taxonomy): Bacteria > Bacteroidota > Bacteroidia > B-17B0 > Aurantibacillaceae > JADJDM01. The sequence continues at coordinate 154,124 of JBILCU010000001.1, read as the reverse complement.
CACATTATGGAAGATGCAATCGGTTCAAAAATTGCAGATTACCTCATTAAACCTGTTAATCCAAACCAGATTTTATTATCCCTAAAAAAAACACTGCAGAATAAAAAACTGATAAGCGAAAAAACTAATACAGAATATCGTAAAGATTTTCAGCAGATTGGAATGAGTTTAAGCGATAAATTATCGTTCAAAGAGTGGTCTGAATTATACAAAAAAATTATTTACTGGGATTTAGAAATTGATAAATCTCAAGATAAAAGTATGCTCGATGTTTTAAGCATGCAGAAAACAGACGCTAATGCTCAGTTCTGTAAATTCATTGAAAGAAATTACATTTCCTGGATGAAAGGTATTGATGCACCTACTATGTCGCACACTTTATTTAAAAATAAAATAGCGGTACATTTAGATGGTAATACACCTGTTTTTTTAATGCTGATTGATAATTTACGTTTTGATCAGTGGAAAATTATTGAACCCATTATTTCAGATTATTTTAATGTAGAAAATGAAGAAATAGTGTGCAGTATTTTACCCACTGCAACGCAGTATGCACGAAACGCTTTTTTTGCAGGATTGTTACCAAGTGAAATTGAAAAGAAATATCCAAATTGGTGGCTGAATGATGAAGAAGAAGGAGGAAAAAATTTACATGAACAAGATTTGTTGAATGAACAATTAAAACGTTTAGGAAAAAACATAAAATTCTCATACAACAAAATCACCAATCATGCAGCAGGAAAAAAACTGGCAGATAACATATCGAATTTAATTCAAAATAAACTAAATGTAATCGTTTACAATTTTGTTGATATGCTTTCGCATGCACGAACCGATATGGAAGTAATTAGAGAATTAGCAGATGATGAACCAGCCTATCGTTCAATTACCCGTTCGTGGTTTGAGCATTCTCCTTTATTGGATATGGTAAAACAAATTGCTGCTAAAAAAGGAAAACTAATTATAGCAACCGATCATGGTACAGTGCACGTAAAAGATGCTATTAAAGTTATTGGAGAAAAAAATATTACCACTAATTTAAGGTACAAAACAGGGAAAACGTTAAGCTACAATCCTAAAGAAGTTTTTGAAATTAAAAATCCTCAGGATGCTTTTTTGCCTAAGCAACATGTTAGCTCAGTTTATGTTTTTGCAAGAGAAACAAAGTTTTTCGCCTACCCAAATAACTTTAATTACTACGTAAATTATTACAGAAATACGTTTCAGCACGGAGGAATTTCATTAGAAGAAATGCTTATTCCATATATTGTTTTGGGAGCAAAATAAATTTATTTAAACGCATCCCATCCCTGAGCTTTCAGAGGCGCTGATAATCCGTTTTTGGTTACTAAATTCAGGCCTGAATCTTTATGTGTCATGTGCCCTATTACCGTAATATCAGGGTTGTTGGCAACTTTATCGTAATCGCTTAATGGAATAGTGAAAAGTAACTCATAATCCTCGCCCCCACTTAATGCGCAAACAGTTGGGTCTATATTGAACTCGCGTGCACGCTCATGCGTCATCGGGTCAATAGGTATTTTTTCTTCAAATAACTGGCAACCTGTTTCGGATTGTTTACACAAATGAAATAATTCGGATGCAAGTCCATCGCTGATATCAATCATGGATGTTGGTTTAACATCGAGATTTTTTAAAATAATAGGAATATCTATTCTTGCTTCTGGTTTTAACTGACGCTCTAAAATATAATCATTGCCTTCTAAATCTGGTTGCAAATTAGGGTGATCTTTAAACACACTTTTTTCTCGTTCCAATAATTGTAAGCCCATGTAAGCGCCTCCTAAATCGCCACTTACGCAGATGAGGTCTTTTTCTTTTGCGCCATTGCGGTAAACAATATCTTCTTTTTTTGCTTCGCCAATAGCAGTAACGCTAATAACTAAACCCGAACGTGAGCTACATGTATCGCCGCCAATTAAATCAACTTTATAATTGGCACATGCTGCTTTTATGCCCATGTATAATTCTTCCAGTGCTTCTAACGAAAATCTACTGCTAACAGCAATGCTAACTGTAATTTGTTTAGGCTGGGCATTCATGGCACACACATCTGAAAGGTTTACAATTACAGCTTTGTAGCCCAAATGTTTTAATGGCACATAACTTAAATCAAAATGTACTCCTTCAATTAGCATGTCTGTTGTTATTACCGAACACAATTCGCCATTATCTAAAACGGCAGCATCATCACCAACTCCTTTAATTGTAGAAGAGTTTATGGTTTCAAAATGTTGGGTTAAATGGTCTATTAATCCAAATTCGCCAAGTGTAGAAAGTTCAGTTCTTGATTTATTTTCGAGCATTTTTTTAGTGCGAAGATACAATCAAATCTTAGAGATAAAATGGAAAAAAGAGATAATTTATTCATTAAAATAATTTAGTATGGCTTCATAATAAGCATCGGCAACTTGTTTTACGCGATCATTGGTTTTTATGCCAAAATAAATTTTATCAGTTTTACTTAAAACCTCATATTCATTCAGGTTATCCTGATACAAACATTCTCCATACACCAATGGCGATTGTATAAGTCGGCAGAGTGCCAGATTTCTGCAATAAACACCTTCTTTTGAGGTATATTTACAATTATTTAAAAGATAATCTGCATCCTTTTTTGTGGCAATTGGAATAGTTAATTTTTCATGAAATTCATTTACCGTTAGCGAGGATAACTTTTCAGATAGCGATAAATGATTACTTAACAGCAATCGTATTAAATTTGTTCTTGCAATATCTGTTTGTAAAATTTTCGCATCAAATGCCCCTGGTATAAAAGCCATACAGAAATTCTTGGTCGTAGGCTTTTCCCAATTGTTGTTTTTTTCATCAACATTGTAATGTATAATGATGCTTGCATCCGGCTTAAATTTGTTAATTAACTCTGCGCGCTTTACCAAATCAATGTCTCTGAAAAAATCATAAAAAAATTCTTTTTTATTCTTTTTCTTTAATGCATCCTTTTTAGATAAACTTATTTTACCACTGGCAAATAATGAATCTAGGAATTTATTTTTTTTCTTTAACAGCCATTCGTCATACGTTATTCCAAAAGCGGTTAAATTTTCGCTTCGAGTTAAAAACACTTCTGCGCCGTCATTCTCTAATTGAGCTTTTAAAATTTGTGCAGTTGCATAGGTTAAAATGCCTTCTGCTATTAATATGCTGTCTTTTTTTAATTGAGGATAATTTTTTTTAGAGAATTTTAAATTTTTCCCTTCAATAAGTGCCATAGCATGGTTTCCGGCAATGTGACCTGGATCAATTGCGATTTTAATTCCTTCTAATTTTTTTGATGTGTTTTTTTCTTTTTTTAATGAAGAGTAATTTGAAAAAAAGTAGTCGCGTTCATTATCTGTCCATAAATTATTTTTTTTATTTTTAAGTAGTATTGCTACCGAATCAAGTGGAAGTTTTTGTATGAGTAAATTAAAAAATTCGATTTCATCAAATGCTAAGAATAATGACGGATTATTTTTTTTTACATCATTTTCAGTTGTAAATATTTTGATATCGGAGGAAGATACTTTAATGAGTTTCGATAAAGAGCCATTAAAGTCAAGGTATTGATTTAATCTGTTTTCAATAATCTGTTTATTTATTTTCTGCTGCGCATTAACTTGAATGGCGAGCAAACAGAATAAGCAAATGCATTTTATTATGTTCATATTCTTTACTAATTTAGATTGTTAATTAGATGCTTGCTTCATGAACAAAAACTCTTTACTAACATTATGCATTTTAAAAAGTGTAACCATTACAACCGCGCGAAGTGGAGGTAAGGGCGGACAGCACGTAAATAAAGTATCCTCCAAGGTAGAGTTGTTTTTTGATGTTAAAAATTCGGAATGTTTAGATGAAGAACAAAAATTGATTTTGTTTACTAAATTAAAAAATAAAATCAGTACAGATGGGGTGTTGCACGTTTCAGAAGATAGCGAACGTTCACAGCTAAGAAATAAAAAATTAGCGGAAAAAAAGTTATTGTTTTTAATTGAAAAAAGTTTCTTTAAAGAGAAAAAAAGAGTAGCAACTAAACCAACTAAATCTTCAAAGATTAAAAAAGAAAAACATAAAAGAGCAGCAAGTGAACTAAAATCAACACGAAAAAAGATTCAATTATAAAATCAATGAAAGTACTTATCTGTCTATTTTATTTATTACCATTTATTGTTTATGCCCAGTCAAAAAAAGTAAGCTTACCTGAGTTGGCTATGGAATATGAAGTGCCAAAAAACTGGGAGGTAAAATCTTTTTTTAAAGATAATTGGGATAAGCCTGCTGGAAACAATGTTTGTCCATGTTCAGGAGTTATCAATTCTATTAAATTTCCATCAGGTGAAGGGTTTGAATACATTTATTTTGTTGCGTATCCAAGCAACAGAGGTGGCGTAAATGCAGATGGTAGGCAAGGCGCTTGGCAATACCGTTTTGAGATGACTCCCAACTCAGACACCATTGAAACTGATCATTTGATGTGGGTAAGGCATGTATCAAAGTTTAAATCTGCAGCCAACGATCGTTTTAAAAACAATACTGTTTGGAAATTAAATAGCAGGTTTGGTAATACGTATTACGTGCTTTATTTTTGGGCAAAGCCATTTCTCTTTAATGAGAATTTAACTACAATTGAGGCAATCATAAATACCTTTAAACCGATTAAGAAGTAAAAAGGAGTTTTTAATTGAACCAATAAACAAGATAATTTATTAGTGGTTGAGTTTCTCGAAACCATCAATTAATATTACCCTTCGGGAGCCTCAGGGTACGATTATTTTGCCATCATTGTTCAGTATTGTTTTAGATTTTAGAATTCGGATTTAGGATGGTTTTAGTTTGTCATGCTGACGAAGGAAGCATCTGATTTAGATCTCTCCTGTTGTCGGAATGACAAATATCAAAAATTGTAAATCTAAAGTTTTAAAATATATTGTCAGGTCGAGCGAAGTCGAGACCTTTCTTGTCTACTTCTCGACTCCGCTCGAAGTGACATAGGTTTACTGCACCACAATCACCCGAGTTTCAACGGTAACGCCTTGCGGGTTAATTAGGTTAATGTAATATGTGCCGTTACTATTCCAGGTAGAAAGATTGATGTAAAATTGCTGTTGGTTAATGGCAGATTGAAACACTTGTTGTCCCAACACATTACTGATTTTAATTTGGTAACCGTTGAGGTTGGCAATGTTACCGTTATCAATGGTAATGTGATCATGCGCAGGGTTAGGCCACACCTTAATGGTGTTTTGGTAAGTAACCGGATTAAAGCCAACCATGTTGGTGTTGATGATTAATGTATCGGTTACGGTTACATGATCGTAACAGATATTAGCATTGTATAAATTAGTAATTTCTTGTTGGCTTAAAGTGCGGTTCCAAATGCCTATGTCATCAAGTTTTCCGTTAAAATATCCTATCCAACCAAATTGACTATACCAAGATCCAAAAGCAGTATGTGTTGCTGTATTACCCAAACTATTTGCTATTGAAAAATTAGAATAAACATTTTGTCCTGAATCTCGCAAAGCAAGTTGACCGTTAATGTACAATTTCATTTTGTTTATTGCGTTATTTTGGCTTCCATCAAATACTACTGTCACGTGGCACCAACTATTATTTTGAATAGTGTCCCTTGATCCAACACCTGTTCCAGCACAGTTACTGCCACCAATGCCATATGTCGTACTTACAATAATTCCGAAAGGATCTACTAATGGTCCAGATTTCCAATTTGAAAAAATACCGCCACCATTATTTTGAAATGAACTTTTATTAATAAAGCCACTAAATGTGAACTGGGTTAAATTAATTAATGCCCCGTTTAAATTTAATGGTAAATCAATTCTATTACTAGTTCCATTAAAACTATACGCTTTCCCTATATTTCCAAACCGATCCGTTGTCAATGTAGCACCATTCACAGTTCCATTGTTGTTGTTGCCGCTTTCATCATTTGCATTGCCATTAAACGGCCACCAACCAACAAGCCCGTTGGTGGGAACATAGTTTGGAACTGATTGTGCCATGCTTGCAGTGGACATGCTTATTATAGCCACCGCACTTAATAAAATTTTTCTCATTGTTTTTTTGTTTTGCGCCACTCTGCCCCGCAGCAGCTATAAATAAAATTAGCGTGAGACAGTTGCTATACTCGTTGTTGAGGGAGTCGAAGCCCTTAAAGACAAAGTAAAGCAACGCTCACGCCTTGGCGTAAGCGTTGTGCTTATACTCCCTGTCTTTACTGAATTTTCGACTTTCCAACAACAGGATGTTTAGCAAACGCTAATGTTTTATGTCAATTTTAAATGTTATTTCGTTTTTAAAATTGTAAATCAAAAATAGAGATTTTTTATTAATCGTATTATGATTAATTGTTTTTTATTTACCTAAAACTAAACTTTCAGTTTTGATAAAATTAATTGCGCCTGTTGATTATTTGGATTTCGTTTCAGGATTTTTTTTAATAGTTCTACGGCGCCTTTTGTATCGCCTTTAAAATTTTTTAATCCAGCAAGGTTCATCAGCAAAGGTTCAAAATCTGGATCTAATTTTATTGCCTGATTGTATAACTGTTCTGCCTTTTGCATATTGCCAATTGTTAATGATAAATAGCCATAATTGGTTAAGGCGCTAATGTGTTTTGGGTATTCTTTTAAGGTTTTCTCAAATTGAATTTCAGCATTTTTTACATCACCATTTATAGCATAACAATTTGCTAACTTGTCTCTAAAATCAGGAACAAATGGGGCAAGTTCAACAGCTTTCTTATGAAATAGCAATGCTTGTTTTGAGTTATTTAAATTTAAATAGGATTCAGCAATTCGGTAACAAGTCCAAGCATTATCGTTACTGTAACTTTGTTTATTTAATCTGTTTTTTAAAACTGGGTCGCTACCCAATTTATTGATGATGGTAACAACACTTGCATAATCTTGTTTTAAAAAATGCAACTGCACCAATGCATCTAAATTTTTATTCAACAAATTTGTAGTTTGAACAGAGAGGTATTTTTTTGCAGAATCAAGGTGCTCTGTTTTCTGATCAAATTTTTCAAACTGATTGATATAGGCTTTTGCACGAGTTAAAGAGTCTGGCTGCTTATCGTTTATAGCAAACAAGCCCATAAATTGTTTTACTTTTTCTTTCTCAGATTTTATTGTTGGTTTACGAATGTAATGATCGTGCACTGTTACATGCGGAATATCAATGGAGCCTGAACGAGGCATGTGACATCCAACGCAATTAATGTCTTTCGATTTATTAAAAGTTAATTGTGCCTTAACACGTTTATCCGAACAATTGCCTTTTGTTTGTTGTGAGTTAGTGTGGCAATTTAAACAAGCAGCATTAAACTTTGTATTGTTCGTTGCTTGCACGCTTAAGTGTGGGTTATGGCAAGTCACGCAGGTAATTGCATTTTTATAAGGTTTTAAAGTGTTTGCCTTTTGCTTCATTGATTTTTCATAAGAAACCACAAAGCATTTGCTTTGCTTTAATCTGTCGGCATGCGATGCCATAATGAATTCATCATCTGCATTGGAATATTTTGGCAGGAACACGGTAATGAAATCACTCAGTTTCATTCCGGGTTTAAAATCAAGAAATGATTTTCCTTCTTTCAAAACTGCATTACCTTGCAAGTGGCAACGTTGGCAAATATCAAATTGCCTGTCGATAGAAAGTTTTGCAGGGTTTACGATGGAGTAATCAATAAACTTTGAAGTATCAACTTTTGTTCCGCTACTACGTTGTGCAACATGTATACTACCCGGACCATGACAACGTTCGCAAGTAATGCCTTCCGGCACAGATTTGTATTTATTTTCTGAACCTAATACAAATTCGGGGTATGAGTTGTGGCAACTCATACATTCTAAACCAATTTTCCGATTGAATCTCGTGTTAAAGCCATTTTCAAAACCAGGGGGCAAATCCCATTGTTTTTTTTGAGTATAAAATGTCATGGGCATTTGGTTAAAATAACCATTGCTATTTTGCATGTGCGAATTGGTATGTTGCCCCGAACCAATAATGTAATCTACTTTTTCAATGCGCTGATAGATGGTGTCTTTTTTATCTAATCGAAACTCATGCATGTACATGGAGTCATTTTTCCAAAATGCTTTGTAGTAAAAGTCAGAGAATTTATCATAAATCATCGGGTGCTCAAAATTTGCAGAAGATTTTCCTTTGTGCGCATGTTCAAAAGATTTGCCCATGCCGGTTTCAATAAAGGTGTTGTGCATATCCTGATGGCAAAGCATACAGGTTTTCATGCCAACAAATTTGGCTGTATCATGATGGTTTAAGTATAATGACGTAAGAGTATCTTTTGTATTTGTTTCTTTTTCTTGTGTCTCAGGATTACAGGAAATAAAAAAAGAAATTACATACAGCAAGCCTGCAAAAAAAACAAGTATGAATTTATTGCTAATCATTAATTAACTGCAACAAATATTCATCTTCAAATTCATTTTTGGAAATTTTATTCCATGCCTTTCGGATACCGATTAATTTAAAGTGGTGTTTTTTAAAAAGACTTAAACTTTTTTCGTTGGTAATACCAATGCTGCAATAAATTTGGTTCAAAAACAAAATACGGAAACAGTATTTAATTAATGTTAGGAGTGCATCATCCGCAAAACCATTTCCCTGTTGGGCTTCATCAATTAAAATCCCGATGCCTGCACGATTGTGATGAGGATCAAAATCGAATAGATCAATGCAACCAACAGCATCATGGTTTTTTGTGCAAATCATCAAGCGGATTTGTTTATTGGTAAACAAATCAAGATGTGCACTAAGTAAATACTGTTCCAATGAAAATTTTGAGTAAGGAACAATGGTATTGCTAACTTGCCAGTTGTTGGTATTGTTTTCCCACACATACATTAAATCAGCATCGCGCTGTTCGGGCGAACGAAGGTAAATTTTATCTCCTTGCAGGTTAATCATGATGAGTAGATTTTATACTTGCTAATTTATCATTAATGTCTTTTGCATTATAAGTATTAAATGTAAAATTACCTTCAACAATTTCTTCTTTTAAATTTAAAGCAATTGTTTTTTCAATCATCTCGTTTGTTATCAAAGGCGAAAACAATTCGAATAAAAAATTGATGGGTTGCGAGCAGAATAAATAATGTTCTTCAAAAAATAATTTTACGGGCTTAAAGCAGGTGTTGTCTGTAGTTACTTTTTGATAATTGGAAAGATCGTTTTCAAAAACCTCTTTTAAATAGTCTACACTAAAAACCGGATGTTTTTTTACCTTAAAAAAAACACTTTTGATGTTTTGTAGCTCAATGGTTCTAAGCAATACAGAAAGGTCTATGTTTTTTTCAACTCCTTTTAAGTTTAAAGAAAAATAATTCCCATTAAATAAGAGACCAACGTGTGGCGGAATTCTGCAAGCATGCAAAACAACAATCCATAGGCTTTTATCTAAAGAAGCATCTATAATTTGGCTGTTTATTTTTATTCGAGTCATTGCTGATGATAAACAAAGATAATTGAATTTAAGAAGTTAATGTGTGAATATTTTAGAAGGAGATATCGAATTTACATTTAGGTATGTCATTAATTTCTTTTACTTTTAATCTGTAATTTTATTGTATGAGCAGAAGTATATTTTATTTTATAATGGTTTTGTTTTTTTCAACCATTTTTTCTATTGCTCAGCAAACTCCGCGCTTTACTCAATTCACTTTAAATAATTTAGGAAACAACCCTGCTTATGCAGGTAGTCATCCTACACAATTGGAATTTATGACGGGCACTCGTCAGCAATGGTTTGGCTTTAAAGGTGCGCCAAGAACTACTTTCTTTGGTGTTAATTATGGGTATCGTGGTAATTATAATTACAAAGGAATACATGGTTTTTCAGCATATATGGAAAGTGATAATGTTGCCGGATTACGTAATGATTCTTATTATTTAGGTTATGCCTATCATTTTAGATTGGTAACCGGAATTAATGTTGGTTTTGGTTTAATGGCAGGAATGAGATCGTTTGGTATAAGCAATAATTTGTATAATGCAAGTGATCCTGCTTTTCAAACAAGTAACGATTTTATTAAAATCTATCCTGATTTTATTCCGGGATTTAGAATGTATTCTAAACGTTTTTTTATGGATTTAAGTGTAAGGCAAATTTATAAGAACAAAATTCAGCAAAAAGACCAACAAATTGGAACAAATGCTGTTTTAACTCCACACTATTATTTTACCTACGGAAGAAAGATCAAGGTGGGGTATCAAAATTATTCTATTGTTCCTGCAATTCATATTCAATCCAATTTAACTTCTTTACCCCAAGTTGATTTAAATACAATGATTTATTTTAAAAAAAGAATTGGTTTAGGGCTGAATTACAGAGTTGCTAATTCTTTTTCGGCAATACTTCAGGTAAATGTTTTTAAGAATTCGATTATTGGAATTTCTTATGATTACACAACAAACAAATTTACTAATGCCTATTCAAACACTTTTGAAGTGATGTTTGGAATTACACCTTTGAGTGGTAATGAAAAGTACAGCAGAAGCATGAATGTTGTTCAGTGTCCTTCCTTTGATTTTTAAAAAAAAGGATTAAGGCAAAACCTTAATCCTTTTTGTTGTACCCTGCGGGTTGAATTTATCGAAATTTATTGACGGCTTTCAAGCGCTTAATGAACTAATGAATTCGACTCACGGTCACTTCAGGTTGTGAAGGTAGTTTTTATTTGGTTGTTCTTATTTTTGTATGATTATTTGCGAGGAATTATTTTTAATTTCCCATCTGTATCTGTACATTCTTTGAATAACATTATGATTGTCTATCTATTTTTCCATTTTTAGTTCTAATCTTATTACACTCTTATGGGGAAATTATCGTTACTAATCATTCGCCCACGAAAACGCGAACAAGATTAAATAGTGTACAAATTTTGAATTTTAATGATTGTTCACTACATTTGATTGTTCACGGTTACGTGAACAAAATAAGTAAAAGAAAATGAAAAAACACAATATAGTTATAACAGCTTTGGAAAACCTCCAAAGAGCTGCCCAAATAAAAGGTAAGTGGAAGCCTATTGACCAAAAGAAAGCGGAGAATATATTGGATGGGCAAGTAGAACTTACCTATCAAAACAATATCATAAAACTGAATGCCGAAGTTAAAAACAACTTACGCGCTATTCATTTGCCATTAATCTATAAATTGGCAAAAGACCAAGCACCACTTATTATTATTGCCGACCATATTTTCCCTAAAATAAAAGAAGAATTACGGAATAATAATATTGCTTATTTAGAAGCCAACGGCAATATTTGGCTGAAATTTGGGAAAAATTTATTGTGGATTGATACAAATAAAACCCTCCCCGAAGAGAAAGAAAAAATAAATCGCGCTTTTACAAAAACAGGATTAAAAGTTTTGTTCGATTTCTTGCGTGATGAAACTTTAATAAATGCTCCCTACCGTGAAATTGCGCAACGAGCAGAAATAGCTTTAGGCAATGTAAATTACATTTTAAATGGGTTAAAAGAAAAAGGCTTTATTTTAAAAATGAATAAAGACGAATATAAACTAACCAATAAAAAAGAATTGCTGAATACTTGGATGATAAAGTATGAGGAAAAATTAAAGCCCGAATTAGAAATAGGAACATTCCGATTTTTAAAAGAAGAAGATTTTGCAAATTGGAAAAGACTACCAATTAAACAAGGTAAAACTTGGTGGGGTGGCGAACCAGCTGGAAATTTAATTACCGATTATTTAAAACCTGCTGTACTTACACTTTATACGCTCGAAACAAGAAACGAATTAATAAAACATCACAGATTAATTCCTGACCCGAAAGGAAATGTTAAGGTGTATAAAAAGTTTTGGAAGTACGATGAAGTAAACGAAAATACAGTTCCTACTTTATTAATTTATACCGATTTAATGAATACAGGCGACCATCGCTGCATTGAAACAGCACAAAAAATATACAATGAGTTTTTTAAAGAAAAATTTTGATCGATTAAAAAAAGAAGGTCTTAAAGAGACTTTTGAAGTGTTGGAACTTGCTTTTAAAAAGTACGGCATAGACTATTATTTAATTGGCGCGCGAGCAAGAGATTTATGGACAGACCATATTGCGCTTGGCGAAAAACGAACAACCGAAGATGTTGATTTTTGCATCTACATAAATGAACACGAGCAATACAAAACCCTTGTAAAAGATTTAGTTGAAACCTATGGATTCAAAAGAGATGAGCAAGAACCTTATCGTTTTTATTTTAACGGAACAATTGATTTAATTCCTTTTGGTGGGATGGAAAAAGATGGAGAAGTGTTGTTAGAAAACCCACCGACCGAACTTTCTGTATATGGGACAAAAGAAGCGGTGGCGTATGCCGAAATTGTAGAAGGAGCATTTAAAGTTGTTACTCTGCCCGGCTTGTGCGTGTTAAAATTAATTGCGTTTTACGAAAAACCTGATATCAGGGCGAAGGATTTAGAAGACTTTTATTTTCTGTTGGAGAATTACGGAGAAATAGCTGGATACCAATTATTTGAAGGCGTTGAACACGAAGATTTAATAAAAGACAATTTTGAATTAACCCTTGCATCTGCACGATTACTTGGCAGACAAATTAAAAACATTGCATCGGGCAGTCAGGAATTATCAATTAAATTAATCCAAATTTTAGAAAGCCGTTTAAATGGCTTTTCAGAATTAGAAATTGATTCAATGTATCAAGTAAGAGATAGCAGAGATAGGTTGATTGAGCGATTAAAATTAGTTAATGAAGTAATAAAAGGACTGAACGATTAAATAATATATTTTAAAGCATACATTTTTATCTTAAATAAACATTCTGCTTTATGCTTTTGTATGGAGTTTTAAATAACGGGTATTTAACTAGTTAATTCTGCCTCTAAATTTTAATGGCTACTTTCCTTAGATAGGTTTATTAATTAATTATGCCATAAAATATCATTAATGAAAACTTCAATTTTAAGTTTAATTACAAATGTGACATTTGCTAAAGCTTACATGTTAAAATAAGATATGTATTAACCATGATATATTTATTTTGAGATAAACTTTCCTTCAAAATCAAATCTGATTTTTTTACCGGATTTAGTTTCCTGAGCAATAATTTCATTCTTTTTGTCAGAAAAAACCATAGTTTCATATATAATTGGCACAATTAATTTTCCGGCACTATTAACGCAACCCTTTTTCCCTTTTTTATTTACAACAATTATAAGTGAATTATCATTTGAAAAAACAAATGGAAACTTATAAACAGTATCCACTTTTGAATCACCGTTCTCATCAATAGTTTCAACTCTATTTTCCTCAATATTAATTTTATCATTACATACTAGCTCACCAGAATAATTATAGAGATAAAAATAATTATCGATTTTCTGAGCTAAAATTATTTTTGAATTCTTTACATAGAATATTGATTTGCAACTATCCAGCATTACCTTATTATTTTTTTCATTAAATATTCCTTGTACTCGGAGATTAATTAAACTAGCCATTTCAGGCATCTCATCAAAATAATTATCCTTTACCTTAATGTTTTTCTCAAAATAAATTGCGCTGTCTGTTAAATAGTAAAAAGATGACCACTCATCTTTTAGTGGAAAAACTAAATCGCCATTATTTGCCATAGAAATTATCTGATAGTCCATATTATTAAAAGAGCGGTAAGCAATTAGGGCGTTAGGTTTTTTAATATTTATGTATGCATAAGGTTTTGTTGTTTCTACATCATAATCTCTGTTTACAACAAAATATTGTCCTATATAGTTAACAACAATAGCATGTTTAGTATCAATTTGCTTTATAAACTGAAAATGAGAAGTGGTAATTTCTTTATTTTTTAATAAAGGAGTAAAATCATTTTTCAACTGCAAAATCCAAAACATACAATCTTCTGTCGTCCATTGTTTTTTATCAATTCTTCTTCTAAAAAAACCTTTTATTTTTTCGTCATCGTAAGTTTCTTTATCACCTGTAATTCCGTTTTTTATTTTCATTGAATCTATCCATTGATTGTATTTATTCTCATTTTTTTTAATTAAAACAAACCACACAAAATTTTCTGCTAGTTGTAATTTACCTAAAAAAAGTTCCTGCTCTTCTACTGTTAATGAATTAAAAGTTTTTACATAAGTTGGTTTTATCCACTCATAAATTGATTTCAAAAATAGTTGATTAGGCAGAATCAATTCATTAATTATAGCAAGCAACGATTCTGTAATAACAGAATAATTTCCTAATGCAAAAATAGCGTATGCTGTAATTACCGAGTTACTTTTATAATTTTTGTATTCCAGCATCATGCTTTTAATACCCGACTCCAGTAGTTGCTTATATGAGATACTTTCTTTTAATGGCAGTGTTTGTGAATCCTTAATATCAATAGTGTTTAATTCATAATCAATATGATCATTTGAACTAAAGCTTCCAATTAAATATCTTTCATTATCAAAACCTTTGGGAATAAGTTGAAAGATTGTGTCAAAATTATTTTGTGAATGACTAATAGTGGTCATTAAAACAAAAGCGGAAATTATTATGTTTTTATTGATGATTTTCATATCCTATTTTATTGTTTAATAAGTGATTTATTCGTTTGCTTAAAATTTAAATTGATTTATATTGAAAGTGCTATTTTCAGCTATAAATTATTACTGTATTGATTATATAATAACCATTAATCTCAATTTTTAAGGGTCAAACCCATAACAAGCAATATAATTACGATCATGTTGATCTGGCCTAAGAGAGTAATAAAAATCAGGAAAAGTTTTACTTTTTCTATTGTCACGCACTTCATATTCTACCATTAATGAAGTAGGAACCAATTTTGTAATAATTTGTTCCACAGATACTAAAATTTCAACAATTACTCTTACTTTTTTTTATTAAGACCTGATGATTAACCTTTGCAAATCAATAGCTCATTACTCTCTTTAAGTTTTTTATGTTGATGCTATATGTGGTAGATCTAGGAGAGATTTCTATAAAATTTTGTCCTTTTGGCAGAGCTACCGGAGCATTTTTAATTATTTGCGCGTTAGATATGTATTATTAAAAAATAAGATTACAATTTTGAATTCACTGAAAAAATACTGGATATTTTATTTTTAGTATTTACAATAACGAGAAATTGATCCACGTAATCATCATGTGAAATATTAAAGTCAAACCCCACAAAAGGAGTTTTTCCATCCCATCCGTCCCAACTCTTAAATTCATAAACACATTTTTTATTTATTAAATCCTCTGTTTGCCTTTTAACTAGATCTATGGCTTCAATCCTAGTAAAATCCTCAGGTATACAAAAAGTAGATGACTGAACAGAATCTAGCATGTTTTGATATACATAATTTAAAAAACAATCTACATCATTTTGAGTAACAAGATTTTTATTTAAATATTTCTCGACTAATGAACAAAATTCATATACGCATTTCCATAATGAATCATCCATTATTTTCTTTAAATTTTCGTCAGATGTTTTAATGCTTTTTTTGTTTTGAGTTTTTGTAAGAGTATTTTGTGTTGGATTTTTTGTGATTTTATTTACAGCATTGTATTTATTAATCCATTCCGATTGCATTTTTTTAGTAATTCCAATTCCATCACCATTGGCAATCATATTTTTTGGCGTATTTAATTCTTTATCACGATAATCAGGAATCATGTCTTTATCTTCATCTAAAGGGCAGCCTTTTTTATCTACCTTCACTCCTGACGGGGTTTGATGGCATTCGTCTTTAAAATCAGAAACACCATCACCATCTTCATCGTCGTTAAATAGAGAGATATAATCAATTTCGTTTTGATTAATTTTCTCTGAATAGGCAATGTTCTTATCTCTTTGTTTATTATCCAAATGAACTTCATGTTTTTTTTGAGCATAAACGGCATATCCCGTAAACATGAATAGATGTATTAAAAAAATGTTTTTCATAAAATGATAAGATGATTTATTAATAAAATATTATCGCTTATGGAAAATTCTTTTTAGTAGTTGTAGTTTATTATTAAAATAAATAAGAACTATAAAAAAGAAATTAAACACCCTGTAAAATTATGCTGCCCATTTTTTGATTTCAGATTTATCAATCATGAGTTGGCCATATAATTTTTTTAATGCTCGGTGATGCATCACCCTTATGTTATTTTCACTTTCATGAAGATAATTTGCTATTTCTTCATTACTCATATCAAACCAATATTTAAGTTTAATAATGGTAAAATACTTGTCGGGTAATTGCCTTGCAACCCTTACTAACTGGATGAATTTTTCTTTTTTAGAAATGTATTTTAGCCAAGCATCATCGCCTGCTACCTCATTTTTTAGCGAACCATCTTCATAGGTTTCATCTAAACTAATAAACAGATTGGTTTTCTTTTGATTTCTAAAGAAATCCATATACGTGTTATAGCATATGGTAGCAACCCAAGCCCAAAATCCAACATCAGGCATGTTTTGATTTGGTTTGAACGTATTTATTTTATTTAAAACTTTTACGATAACCTGCATAACCAGTTCTTCTTTTTGGTCTCTGCATTTAATGTCGTTAGAGAATACTTTACTTTTTACAAAGCTTAAACATCTTTTCATTAACTCATCCTGCGCTAATTTATCGCCGGTGTTGTATGCTAAAAGCAAATCATTTAAGGGCACACTTTTCATAGGATTTAGTTTTTAAGGATTAATAACTAAGTAAAAGTGTTTCCTATAAAATTGATGTTATTCGGTTAATGTAGATGTTTAATCATTAGCTTTTTAAAAAAATAATTTGGAATATTTATATCGTATTTAACGCAAGAAAAATATTTTTGTTACAAAAAATATTAATTTTTTTAAAATTAACATCGCTATTAAATTATTTAAATAAAAAAATGAGTGTGTTAAATGGAATTATCTTTCGATAAATAAGTCTGTTGAGGTAATAATAATTAATGCCAATGCGATGCTATAATTACTTACAAAGTAAGGCTCTAAATTTAAATAGCTGGTTTTGTAATACCTATCTAAATGTCAAGCACTATTCTAATATTATACTTGAGTGATTGAATTTGTTCTTTTGTTAAAGCTCCGAGCTTTTTTTTCAGCCGCTTGTTATCAATTGCGCGAATTTGGTCAACCAGAATATCTGAAGGTTTGTCGAGCTGACCTTTTTTTAAATGAACACGTAATAACTCAATCTCTTTATTTACATTTGATGTAACAGGACAAATAAGAGTAGAAGGGTGAAATTCATTTAACAAATCTGTTTGAATAATGACGACCGGTCTTGTTTTACCGGGTTCAGTTCCTACTCTTGGATTTAAGTCGGCGAGCCAGATATCGAATTGTTTAAGCTTCATCAATCAACTTTTCAAATTCATGCAATATCTCCATTGAATCTTTACGAGATAGTTTTGATTCTTTCTCTAGTTGTTTTTTTAAAATTCGTCTTTTATTAAAAAGATTATAAATGTTAACCGCTTCGTTTATGTAACGATTTCTTGCCAATTTAAGCTTAGAAGTAATTTTTTCAGCTTCATCATAAATTTCGTCATCAAGCTTTAAAGATAAAGTTTTCATTTTAAATGATTTTTCACAAATGTATATATTAAAAGTATATACCGCAAATGATTTTTGTTTTTCTTATTGGAGAGCTTGCTTTTAATTAGGCCTGTGCGATGAAAATGAATAGAAAAAATTACTTGCCAAAAAGGAACTTTAACATTTAACACATAAAAACACAACGTTAAGTTTTAAAAGGCCATTACGGCTGAATGATTACAATCAAAATATAATTAAAAAATAAAACTAATATTTCCACAAAATATAAGCTCTGTAAAATGGACATAACCAGCTTTTTTTCTGTTTTAAACGCTCGTATTTTGAAACCATAGATTTACCATCATAAAAAGGATAATTTTCGTAACCAACTTTTATGCTTTTATCAATTAGCTCAAGTGTAAAAGAGATTGTTTTTAAATCTTTATGAGCATATTCGAATGATCCCGGTTCATTATTTACTGCTTCGGAAACAATTTCTTTATTATTTTTAAATTCATCATTAGCATTGCCTAAATAGTATCTATTTTTCTTAACTAGTTCTGTTAAAAATATTTTACTATTGAATATTTTATTTTGAACATTTTGTGGAAAATCTTCTTCTATATCTATACTTTCTATATTGAGGATTTTATATATTAATTCACTTTTAGAATAAATAATATCATTAGCAAACTCCAAAGCCTCTTTAGATTCATATACAGCTGCCAAAATTACATCATTATCAGCTTTTAAATCAGCAGACGCAAATTCTAAAGCTAAACCATTATTATTTACAGCAGCTAAAACTAATTCTTTATCAGTTCTTAAATTTTCAGGAATAAATTGCAACGAATATCCCCAATTACTTACTGCAGCAAAAACTATTTCCCTATGAGCTTTTAAATCATCAGAAGCGAATTGTATAGCTTCACCATTTCGTTTTACAGCAGCTAAAACTATATCTTTATCTGCTCTTAAATTTTCAGAAGCATATTCTAAAGTAGAACCATTTTTGTTCACGGCAGAAAGAACAACTTCTTTATCAGCTCTTAAATTTTCAGCTGCAAATTTTAGCGCAAAACCATTTTGATTTATAGCAGCCAAAACTACCTCTTTATCTGCCTTTAATTTATGGTCAACAAATTTCAAAAGGTTCTCATCTCTGTTTCTAATATTAGGAGAATCAAAAGCAAGTAAAACAAATTCTTTATTTGCTCTAAATTCAGATGAAAAATGAATTATTGAAGTTGGTTCGCTAAATAATGCTGCCAAAATAATTTCTTTTTCTCTTTTAAGTAGATCACTTGTGTATTGTATGTTTAATCCATTTTTTTGAACCGCCCTTAAAACAATCGTTTTATCATTTCTAAATTTTTCTGGCAAATATTCTAAAAAGGGATAATCTTGCATCTCAATTATCTGCTTTACAAATTCCTTATCCTCAAGAAAAGATAATGGAATTTTGGAAAATATTTTTTTTACATTATCATCGTCATAGAAAGCATTCTCATTTTCAAAAGTTGCTAATATAATTTCCTTTTCATTTCTTATATCCTCAGGTAAATAAAGAAAACCATCATCAAATAAACGGACAACACTTAAAGCAAATTGTTTGTTTTTTAATAAATCTGAATTTATTGAATTAAGGTTTGTCTTCCAGACAACTTTGTTGCCATTATCTGAAACAATATGTAAGCTTCCCTTTTTTTCGGACCATTCAAAAATAGAATTTTTTAAGTTAATCTGTATTCCATTGGTGTTTTATTATTTAAAGATTTATGAGGTCGATTGTAATTATAATCATACATCCATTCTTCAGTAACGTTTCTTATTTCTTGTATTGATTTAAAAACATAGGCATTAAGTACATCTCTTCTAAAAGTCCCGTTTAATCTTTCTATAAAAGCATTTTGTGTTGGTTCGCCTGGTTGAATAAATACTAATTGTATTTTATTATCCTTGCACCACATATCTAATTTAGAACTAATAAACTCAGGTCCATTATCTACTCGTATCATTTTTGGCAATTCTCTTCTTTGCACTATTTCTTGTAAACATCTTATCACTCTTAATGTTGGCAATGATGTATCTGTTTCTATTGCTAAGACTTCACGATTAAAATCATCAATTACATTTAATAATCTAACCTTTCTGCCATCCCATAATGAATCGCTCATAAAATCAATACTCCATACCTGATTAATTGTTGATGGCTGAAAAAGCTGCTGCTTCACTCTTGCAGGTAATCGTTTTTTTGCCCGTCTTCTGATGTTTAATTTCATTTGAGTATATATTCTATACAGTTTTTTATGATTTACTTTGTCGCCCGTCCTTCTTATTCGATGATAACTTTGCCAAAAACCAATAGTTACATGTTTTTCTACTAAATCATTTAATTGATTTATATACTTATTATCCTGTTTATCTACCGGACAATAGTAAAAACTACTTCTTGGAAGCTTCATTGTTTTACACGCCATACGCTCACTTATTTTATGATCTAATATTAAATAACTGACAGCTTCTCTTTTATCGCATGACGCTAAAGCTTTTTTTCGATTAAATCTTGTAAGGCGTTATTAAGCAAGGCTAATTCAGCATACATCTTTTTTAACTTTGCATTTTCTGATTCGAGTTCTTTAACTCGTTTTAGTTCTGATGCATCCATACCGCCATACTTAGCTTTCCAGCGATAAATGGTTTTATCTGATATGCCATTTGCTCTGGCTATATCTTGAACTTTTACTCCTTGCTCATGTTGTTTTAACATGGCAATAATTTGGCTTTCTGTAAACTGTGTTTTTTTCATTTTTATTCGCATTTAAATTTATTAAAACATTCTCGTTCGCTTACCGCCGCGAACGAGTTATATTCTATTTTTAAATGGTCGAATTATGGGGAAGCTTACAAAATTATCGAACCCGAAAGAACTGATACATTTTACAACGAAACTATGCGCTAATCTCGCTCCGGTTTGGGATTACGGCGATTATTATGAAAAGCAAACTTTTCAAAACACGTTGTTTCCTGCCGGTTTGGGTTATGATGCAAAATTAGAGCATTTTCGAACTTCGGAAGTAAATCCGGTAATTGGATACGCCGCCCAATTATCAAAGGAATTAGAGGAAACAAAAAAGCCGGACTCTCTTTTTTTACAAGAGAAGTCCGGCTTGGTACCCAGAATGGGACTTGAACCCATACGCCTTGCGGCACACGCCCCTCAAACGTGCTTGTCTACCAATTCCAACACCTGGGCAAATAGAAGTGCAAATATGCAGATTTTTTAAACACTACATAGTGTAATTTACCACCATTTTTTGGTACGAAAATAAATCCCCATTCCTATCATAATTGCTCCCATAACACCCATGGTAATCCAATATCCAAATGGTGTAGAAAGTTCAGGCATGTTTTCAAAATTCATTCCGTAAACTCCTGCAATAAATGTAACGGGTATAAAAATAGCAGAGATAGTAGTTAATGCCTTCATAACCTCATTCATTTTATTGGCATTGTTTGCTAAATACACCTCTGTCATGTTGCTTAATGTCTCTCGGTATTGATCAATAGTGTCTGTAACTCTATTTATATGGTCATGTACATCTCTTAAATAAATAATATTCGTTTCACTTATTAATTCCGTGTCGCTACGCATCATATTAACAATCATTTCTCGTGATGGCCATATTAATTTTCGGGTAAGTAATACTTCTCTTTTTAAATCATGTATTTGAAGCATTACATCTTTCGCTTTGTTTTTAATGATTTCATCATCCAGTGCGTCAATTTTCTCCCCTAACTTTTCAAGCACAACAAAATAATGATCAACTACTGCATCTATTAATGCATACGATAAATAATCCGGCCCCATTTTACGAACTCTTCCTTTGCATTCACGTAAACGGATTCTCACCATTTCAAAGGCATCGCCTCCTTTTGGTTCTTGAAAAGATATTACTGTATCTTCTAATAAAACAATACCAAGGTGTTCGTAGCAAACATTAGATTCATAATAGAGCATTTGCAGAATGCAGACAACATATCTTGCATATTCTTCAAACTTTGGTCTTGATTCAATATGAACAATATCTTCTTGTGTTAATGGATGAATTCCGTATGCTCTGCCAATTTCATCAATTACTTCAACCTTATGTAAACCATCTATATTAATCCATTTTATTAATGATGGATGGATGGCTTTTAAGGTTTCATTAACAGAATAAAAAACATGCTCAGAATATTCTTTTTCGTTGAATTGAATGAGGGTGATTTTTATTTTTTCACCTATCTCGTTACCCGAATAATAAAGCTCGCCGGGAGGCGCCCCTATATTGTGCTTTTTTATTTTAACTCTCCTCCTCGTCATGAACAACTGCGCTTTGTTGTTTACCTTGAATAATAATTACTAATTCTCCTTTAACAGTTTTTGATTTAAAATAAGCTAATACTTCTGCAGCCTCCCCTCTTTTATTTTCCTCAAACAATTTACTAATTTCTCTTGAAACACAAATTAATCGTTGAGGTCCTAAATGTAAAATAATTTCTTCAAGTAGTTTTATTAATCGATAGGGAGATTCGTAAAGTATAAAGGTTTTAGTTTCATCTTTTAAAAGCTGCCATTTACTTAATCTTCCTTTTTTTTGAGGCAAAAAACCATAAAACGCAAATTCATTACAAGGAAGGCCGGAATTTACTAATGCAGGCACAAAAGCTGTTGGCCCAGGAAGAGTTTCAATTATAATGCCCTCTTTTATGCAAGATCTAACCAGTAAAAATCCAGGGTCAGAAATGGCAGGAGTTCCGGCATCGCTAACCAAAACAGTACTATTATTATTTGCAATTTGTTGAACTAATTCATCAATTATTTTATGTTCGTTATGTTGATGATAAGATTTTAATGGCTTACTAATTTCGAGATGTTTTAGCAAATGCGCTGTAACTCGAGTGTCTTCGGCCAATATCAAATCACATTCTTTCAAAATACGTATTGCGCGTAATGTAATATCTTCTAAATTTCCGATTGGCGTTGGAACTAAAATTAATCTCGACATCATTTAGTTTTTTAAAACGGTAACAAAATCTGGGTTAAGTTGATCAGACTCAACCAATCCATCTTTTAATCTAACTATTCGGTGTGCATACCTTGCAATGTCTTCTTCGTGCGTAACTAAGATAATGGTGTTTCCGTTTTTGTGTATTTCCTCAAAAAGTCCCATGATTTCGTTTGATGTTTTTGAATCTAAATTACCAGTTGGTTCATCGGCAAGAATAATAGCCGGTTTATTTACAAGAGCTCTTGCCACAGCAACACGTTGACGCTGACCACCAGATAACTCATTAGGTTTGTGAGTTACACGATTAGCTAACCCTACATGATCAAGTGCCTCAAGTGCTAATTTTTCACGTTCTGTTTTTGAAATGCCTGCATAAACAAGTGGTAAGGCAACGTTTTCGAGGGCAGTTGCTTTTGGCAATAAATTAAATGTTTGAAAAACAAAACCAATTTCCTTGTTTCTAACTTCAGCTAAATCGTTATCCAGCATACCTGCAACTGCTATGTTGTTTAAAATGTATTCTCCCGATGAGGGTGTATCCAAGCAGCCTAAAATATTCATGAGGGTTGATTTGCCAGAACCAGAAGGCCCCATTAAAGCTACATACTCATTTTTATTGATAGATAAACTAACTGATTTCAGTGCGTGAATAGTTTCTTTTCCGATTGTATACTTTCGGGCAATGTTGCTTAGTTTTATGATTTCCTGCATTACAACAAAGTTAGATGAAGAATTCACAAAAAAAAATGAGTGATTCACAAATCTTTAACGGAAAACAGTCATTTCATAAAGGTAGGTTGTGCTGTTAAAAATTCATAATATAAGCTGTAGTTTGTCTTAATAGTTAATTTTGAAAAAGATGTTTAGGCTAAAAACAGGTACCGTTACCATTCTCGCAAGTATCTCAATACTTGCATTAATCGCTGTGCAGTTATTTTGGATAAGTAATGCTATTGAATTACGAGAAGATGAGTTTAAAAATTCGGTAAACGAAGCATTGAATGATGTGGTTGAGAAATTTGAAAAATCAGATGCTGCAGAAAAAATCAAAAAGAAAATTAAATTTAAAAAACAAGGGATAAGAAGTTATCCTTCTAATTATAACATTAATGCTATAAACCCTTTTGATACAAGTAAAAAAAATCTGTTTCCATTATCCGATGAAAAATTAAATGTTCAGATTTATGAGGAAATGACAACCGACTCTGGAGGTGTTGTTTCGAGTAATATAAATAGGTATTCAGGAGATACTTTACAAGCAAATACTATTTTAGGTCCCATAGTTCCAAATGTTTCGGCATATCAGAATAATGAGAAAATAAAATTAGAACTGATGCAGCAAAAAACAGAAATGGTTAACGATTTATTTGAAGAATTGGTAAGCATAAGTGTTTACAAAAATTACAAACCACAGCTTGATACCTTGTTGCTTGATTCTTTAATTCGGGTAAAATTTATTGAACATGGCATTAAATGGAACTATTTATATAGAATTTCTCAAGATGAAAATAGTGCTATAACTGATTTCAAAAAATCAACACCAACTTGCGATACATCGGGTTGTTATTTTAAAGTAAGTTTATCTCCTAATAATGTTTTTATTCAGCCCTCTTATCTATCAGTATATTTCCCTAAACATAAAACCTATTTATTTAAAACATTATGGGTAATGTTACTTGCCTCGGCATTAATAATCATTATTTTATCGCTTTCATTTTATTATACTATATCTACAATTAATAGGCAGAAAAAATTGTCAGCCATTAAAAATGATTTTATCAGTAATATGACACATGAGTTTAAAACACCTATTTCAACTATTTCATTAGCTAGCGAAATGCTCAATGATCAAACCATTATTAAAACACCAGAAAAAATTGAACGGTTTGTGAAAATGATTAGAGATGAAAATAAACGATTAAGTGTTTTGGTAGAAAGTATTTTACAGACATCAATTTTAGACAAGGGAAAAATTAAATTAAAATCAGATTTATTGAATATTCATGAGATTATTGAACAAGCTATACAAAACATACAAATACAAATTGATTCACGTAACGGTGCTTTAACCCATCATTTTTTGGCAACACAACCTTTATTTAATGGCGACAAAGTACACATTACCAATATTGTATATAATCTTTTAGATAATGCCATTAAATATTCTAAAGAAATCCCCGAAATTGACATTAAGACAGAGAACTATGATAATGGCATAATTTTTTCTGTTAAGGATAATGGCATTGGTATCAGTAAAGAAAACTTAAAAAAAATATTTGATAAGTTTTATAGAATACCAACCGGAAACGTTCATAATATTAAAGGATTTGGATTAGGCTTAAGCTATGTGAAAGCTGTTGTAGAAAAGCATGGCGGACACATTCAAGTAGATAGCGAATTAAACAAAGGCTCTACATTTAAAATTTTTTTACCAAAACAAGTAGTTAATTAACAATAAAAACAAGCAATATGAATACAGAAAAATTAAAAATATTATTAGTTGAGGATGATCCTAATTTAGGGATTTTACTTCAGGAGTATTTAGATGCAAAAGGCTATCAAACAAAATTAGGAAAAGATGGTAAAGAAGGGTATGATTTATTTTGTAAAAGCGATTATGATTTGATTTTGTTAGATGTGATGATGCCATTTAAAGATGGGTTAACCTTGGCTAAGGAAATACGTGTAACTAATAAACAAATTCCAATCATTTTCCTTACAGCAAAATCTATGAAGGAAGATACATTGGAAGGATTTAATGCTGGCGCAGATGATTACATTACCAAACCATTTAGTATGGAAGAACTTTTGGTTCGTATTCAAGCAGTATTAAGAAGATCAAACAAACAAATTGCAATTAGTAATCAGCAAACTCATTTTGATGTTGGTGTTTATAAATTTGATAGTGAAAAACAATTACTTAATTACAATGGTACTTCTTTAAAGCTTACTACTAAAGAGGCTGGATTACTGCGTTTGTTATGTATTCATAAAAACGATGTGCTCGACCGTAATTTTGCACTTAAAACAATTTGGCACGATGATAATTACTTTAATGGAAGAAGCATGGATGTTTACATCGCCAAACTAAGAAAATACCTAAAGGACGATCAAAAAGTAGAAATAATAAACATACATGGTAAAGGATTTAAACTACTTGTAAATTCGTAATGAATTTACAAGTAGTTCCACTTTATTTTCATTAATTACCGATGGCGGCAATTATATCATGCTTTGTGATGATATGAACAGAACCGCCTAAATCTTTTACTAAAACGGCATTATTTTCTTTAGAAATTAATTTCGATACTTCTTCTAATCCTAAATTACCATCAATAATAGGAAAAGGCTTTTGCATTAATTGCTCAACGTTAGATTGTTTTAATCCTTCGTTTTTAATCAGTTGTGCAAATACATAATTGTCATTTAGTGCACCAACATGTTCATGTCCTTTCATTACAGGTATTTGCGAGATGTTATATTTGGTCATTAAATTTACAGCATCACTAATAGGTGTTTCAGGACTAACTGTAATTAATTTTTTGTCTTTATGATTTTTAATTAAATCTACTGCCTTTGGTTTTTTAACTTCTAAAAATCCTCTATCTCGCATCCAATCGTCGTTAAACATTTTACCTAAATAACGTGTTCCGTGATCGTGAAAAATTACAACAACTACATCTCCTTCTTTAAATTGCTCTTTCATCTGAACAAGACCGGCCATTGCTGAACCGGCTGAGTTTCCAACAAATATTCCTTCTTCACGAGGAATACGACGAGTCATAACAGCAGCATCTTTATCAGTTACTTTTTCAAAGTGATCGATAATATTGAAATCAACATTTTGTGGTAAAAAATCTTCGCCAATACCTTCGGTGATGTACGGATAAATTTCGTTTTTATCAAAAATTCCAGTTTCCTTATACTTTTTAAAAACAGAACCGTAAGTATCGATGCCTAAAATTTTAATATTCGGATTTTTTTCTTTTAAATATTTTCCTGTACCACATATTGTTCCACCAGTACCTACACCAACAACAAGATGAGTAATTTTACCATTGGTTTGTTCCCAAATTTCAGGACCTGTTTGCTCGTAATGTGCAACTGCATTACTTGGGTTGTCATACTGATTAGGTTTCCATGAGTTTGGAATCTCGTTTACTAATCGCGATGAAACTGAATAATACGAACGTGGATCTTCCGGATCAACATCTGTTGGGCAAACTACTACCTCTGCACCAAAAGCGCGAAGGGCATCCACTTTTTCTTTACTTTGTTTATCTGTAGTTGTAAAAATACATTTGTATCCTTTAATTACTGAGGCAATAGCCAATCCCATTCCTGTGTTACCAGATGTTCCTTCGATTATTGTACCACCGGGTTTTAAACGGCCATCTTTTTCAGCATCTTCAATCATTTTCAATGCCATACGATCTTTAATCGAATTGCCCGGATTAGTAGTTTCAACTTTTGCCAATACAAGTGCCGGAATATCTTTGGTAATTGAATTTATCTTTACAAGAGGCGTATTTCCAATGGTTTCTAAAATGTTTTTACTGTAGTTCATAGCAGATTTATAAATGTTTAGTATTTAAGGATGGCTAATTTAAATAAAATAATTCAGTTGAATTTTATTTTATTAGTTGTTTTATGAGGCCTTGATTAGTCTACAAATAATCTAAACTCAACTCTTCTGTTTTCGGCGTGTTGTGCTTCAGTACATTCTGAAAAATCGGGGCATTTTGTTTTCAGTCGTGATTCACCATATCCGATGATTATAATTCTAGGTCTGGGTATTCCTTGTTCTATAAGATAATCGCCAACAGTCTTTGCTCTTTTTTCACTTAATAATAAATTAGTTTTTTCACCCGATCGAGAATCGGCATAGCCACTTACTTCTAACTTTAATTCTGGAGTTTGTTTTAATATTTTATTTATTTTGTTTATAAACTCTTTTTGTTCTTGCTGTAATACGGCATCGCCCGTATTGAAGCTTAATTCTTCTTTTACTTTTACAATTTTTCCTTTTTTCTTATAAAGTTTCTCGACTTTTATGTTTTCTAGCTCAGTAATTTTATATTCATCCATTAAATCAGTTTCAATTTTATTGAGACTGTATTCAAAGCCTTTTTCAACACGTTTCACTTCTCGAGTCATTTTACCGTCATCAGATTTAATTAATATTTTGCCTATGTTTTTAATTCGTGGATCATTCTCGTCAAATTCTAATTTATGATTTTCGCTACCTAATAAATGATCAAACACTATTTTTCCATTTTTATCAGTTGTTTGTTTTTTAATGATGTGGTTGTTTTCATCTTTCAGTGTAATAGTAAAATTTGGAAGAGGTTTATTTTTATCATCCAAAACACTTGCTTTAAAATCTAATTGAATTGAAGGTTCTACTTCTGAATGAGACTTTTGTAGTAATGTTGTGTCCGACTTTAATAAATTTAATTTATAGCCACTAGGTTTATGTTCGATTTGTTTTAAAGTAGTATCATTTGTTGATTTTATACTTATTTTGTTTGCCTTATTTAAACGCGAATCTTTTTCATCGAACTCAACTTCAAAATCCTGTTGCGGTGGTAAATCTTTCACATAAAATGCGCCATACATGTTTGTCGTATCTATTTTTAAAACTGTACCTTCTTTGTTTTTAATAATAACAGCTAAATGATTTAATATGTTATTGTTTTCATCAAAAACATAAGCTTTTAAATTAATGTGGTACTCTGTTTCTTGTTCTTTAGGAGATGATACTTTTTCATCTTTTGGAGCTAAGGAGTTTGAGTTTTTTGATGTTTTAATAGAACTCAAATTAACTTCCTCTGTGCTTAATTCATTCAGATTTATTTTATCTGATGTTAACACATTAAAATGAAAACCATTTGCTTTACGAACGAGCTCTTTAGTAAGTTTATTGTTTTCAGATTTGATGATGATTTTTTTGATGGATTTAATTCGTGGGTCGTTTGGATCAAATTCTAAATCATAGTTTTTATCTTTCACTAATTGGTTCAATTTTAATTTTCCGTTATTATCAGTAGTAGTACGGTATAATTCTTCGCCGTTTTTTTCTTTAACAATAACAAGCAAGTTTGGAATCAGTTTTAAATTTTCATCCTGAATGCTTGCAATAAAAGAAAGTGGTATGCTTCCATCTTCAGCTTTAATTTCAGACAAAAGCGATTTATCATTATTTAAAACCTCATATTGAAACCCTTTTTCGTTTCTATATACTTCTTTTACAACAGCTCCATTTTCTGATTTGATAATGATTTTAGTATAACGATTTAATCCCGCATCTTTCTCATCAAAGCTCAATAGGTATTTTTTATTCGGAGGTAAATTTCTGAAAATTATTTTGCCTTGCCCGTCAGTTCTTCCGGTGGCAATGATGTTTCCGTTTTCATCTTTTAAATAAACAATAGTATTGGCAAGATTTTCATTTTTATCATTTGTAATTGTAGCTTTAAATTCTAATAAAGGATTTGAATCCGCTATCAGCATTTCATCTACAGTAGTGCTTTCGTTATGAAGCAGATTAAAATAAAAACTTCCATTAGCATCTGCTTTAATTATTTTAATCGTCTTCCCCTGTATGTTTTTTAATACTACTTCAGTTTCAGGGCTAATGTTTTTTTGATTGGGAGCAGGCTCTATAATAACATTGGTATTTTTAGGAATATGAATAAATGAGAAGTTCCCATTTTTATCTGTGTAAGTTTCTTCAAGTATATTTCCGCTTTCATTTTTTGCAATAATTTTTATTTCAGCAAGTGGCGATTGATTTTTGCCGAAAAATAAATTTCCCGCTATTTCTTGCTCGTCTTCTACATAAATTTCTTCTAAAATGGAAGTATTGTCTGTAATGAGATTTTTAAATACAAATTTGTTGTTTTCTTTAGTTTGACTAACCCTAAGTAGTTTTTTGTTATGATTTGCGAGATAGAAACGTTTGTTGTTTGAAAAATCAGGATCATTTTCATCAATATCAATAGTGTAAGTTTTTGATAATTGCAATGTTTTAAAAACAAAATAACCATTTGCTTGGGTTCTGGTTTCTGAAATGGTTTTTCCTAAGCTATCAATTAATTTAATTTTTAAAAAAGCCGCAGGTCTAGTAGTATCCATAGTTTGGAAAACATATCCATCCATTTTTAAAGAATTATCTTTTTTATTAATGGCAAAAAATTTATTTTTTTTGCTTTTTTTAATGGGGATTGCCCCTAAGCTATAAGTTACACCAATGCTGTGCTGAAAATAATTACTAGCGTTTTTGATGAATGGATTTACGAGACCAATTTTTGCAGCACTCTCGATGTAAATTCCTAAAAATTCAATAGGCCAAATATTTGTTCCTAAAGTAAAATTTAATGTTCCGGTATTTATAAATTTTGCAACACTTCTTTTAGTAAAGCCAATTCCAAGAGTTGTGTATGGATCCACTATTTTTTGTGTCCCAATTATTTTGTGATAATTGACTTGAACTCCTAAATCAGTTGTAAAGAAATTGCCTTTTGTAATTTTTATTGCGTTATCAATTGTTGTTCTTTGCTGATAGCTGTTAAAAGCAAAATCTAATTTTGCTTTTAGTAGTGGATGAAAACTTTTTAAAACAGCAACTCTTGAAGGTAAAAAGCCAATATTCCAATTTGAAAGATTTAATAATTCACGAAACGGCTTGCCATCATCGTCGATGGCGCTCCAACCGTATTGAACGTCAATTGGAGTTTTGAGAAGTTTGTCTATAAAATTAACAGTGGATTCATTTTTGTTTTGCCCAAAGCTAGCAGTGCTGAAAAAAATCAGTAGAAAACAAATTATGAAGCAGCCTAATTTCAATTCCTAGGAAATTTAATTGTAAAATTAGACAATAAAACATGAAATTAACAAATTACAAAAGGGTTAATCCTTTTTAATTTGAATCAAACTAACAAAAACAAGCGTAAAATTATTTCTTAACTGCTTTTTTCTTAGCCGCACTTTTCTTCTTAACTGCAGCCTTTTTAGGCACTGCTTTTTTTGCAGTAGTTTTTTTAGTTGCACTTTTCTTTTCGAAAGCGTTTGGCTTTTGATCGATAATCATTTTTTTAACCTGATCTAAACTGATTGAACTCAGTTCTTCAGGGGCATATTTATCACCGTTTTCTTTTTTGCCCAGTTTAAGCATGTCTTTTCCAAAGCGGATAAATGGACCCCATCTTCCGTTTTCAATTGCGATTTTTTCATCTTCCCATCTTGCTATAAAACGATTGGCTTCTTTATCCAGTTTCTTTTCAATCAATTCGTTAATATCCTTTTGGCTCAATGCATCAAAGTTGTATGCTCTTGGAACATTAATGAATAAATCATCAAATTTTATGAATGGTCCAAAACGACCTTTGCCTTTGGTAACAGGCTTTCCGTTGTAATGTGCAACAGGCGCATCTGCTACTTCTTTTTCATGAATGATTTCAATCGCTCTATCCAAATCAACACTCATTGGATCTGTCCCTCTTGGGATAGAAATAAATTGCTCGCCCCATTTAACATAAGGTCCGAAACGACCGATACCAATCACTACTTCATTTTCTTTATAGCTTCCTACATTCAATGGTAGTTTAAATAAATCAAGTGCTTCTTCAAGCGTTATGGTTTCTATACTTTGTTCTTTACGAAGACTTGCAAATTTTGGCTTATCGTTTTCATCATCGGTGCTTTCACCAATTTGAGCCAATGGCCCAAATCGTCCGATGCGAACAAAAACAGGTTTTCCGGTTGCTGGATCAATACCTAAATTACGTTCTCCACTTGCTCTTTCGCTATTATCAATGGTGCTTTCAACAGTTTTGTGAAAAGGTTGGTAAAACTCTTTCAGCATATTGGTCCAGTTGAGGTTGCCTTCAGCAATTTCATCAAATTCCTCTTCCACTTTTGCTGTAAAGTGAAAATCCATAATGGTTGGGAAATATTGCAATAAAAAATCGTTTACAACCATACCGATATCGGTTGGGAATAATTTAGCTTTTTCTGCGCCTGTATTTTCAGTTTTTAGTTCTTTATTTATCTTACTACTTTTTAATGTAAGTGCAGAAAAATTTCTTGGCGTTCCTGTTCTGTCTCCTTTCTCAACATAATTTCTTTTCTGAACTGTTGAAATGGTTGGCGCATAGGTTGAAGGACGACCGATTCCTAATTCTTCCAACTTTTTCACCAAACTTGCCTCAGTATAGCGCGGAGGATGTTGCGAATAGCGTTGTGTAGCATTTATCTCGTTGTAGTTGATGCGTTGTCCTTGAGAAAGTGAAGGCAACATTCCTTCGTTTTCTTCCGAATCTTCATCATCGGTTCCTTCTAAATATACTTTTAAAAAGCCGTCAAATTTCAATACTTCGCCCTGAGCTACAAAAATTTCGTTTCTTCCTGAAACTTCAACCTTTGCAGTAGTTTTTTCTAATTCCGCATCTGCCATTTGCGAAGCAATGGTTCTTTTCCAAATTAAATCGTATAAACGTTGTTCGTTGCGTTCGCCAGAAATTGTTTGATTGGAAATGTAGGTTGGACGAATGGCCTCGTGAGCCTCCTGAGCGCCTTTGCTTTTATTTTTAAAGGTGCGTTGATGATGATATTTTGCGCCGTAGTTTCCGGTGATGGCTTCTCTTGCTTGGTCCAATGCCGTTTGCGAAAGATTCACGCTATCCGTTCTCATGTAGGTAATCTTTCCTGACTCATACAAACGCTGCGCAACATTCATGGTTTGCGCAACAGAAAATCCTAATTTTCGCGCCGCTTCTTGTTGTAAGGTTGATGTGGTGAAAGGCGCTGCCGGTGTTCTTTTTCCGGGTTTTGTTTCAACAGATGAAATCGTAAATGATGCATTTTTAGCATCGTTTAAAAAAGCTTCAGCATCTTGTTCATTTGCAAATCGTTTGTCTAATTCAGCTTTAAAATTTCCTTTTTCACTTGCAAAATAAGCCGAAACTTTAAATGCCGATCCCGATTGAAAGCTTTGTATTTCACGTTCACGCTCAACAATTAATCGTACAGCAACTGATTGCACGCGGCCGGCAGATAAACTCGGACGAACTTTTCTCCATAAAATCGGCGAAAGCTCAAAGCCAACTAATCTGTCTAAAACACGACGCGCTTGTTGCGCATTAACTAAATTAATGTCTATGGTTCGTGGATTTTTAATTGCAGCTTGAATAGCTGGTTTTGTAATCTCATGAAAAACAATTCGTTTTGTGTTTTTCTGATCCAACTTTAAGGTTTCAAATAAATGCCATGAAATTGCTTCTCCTTCGCGGTCTTCATCGGAAGCCAACCAAACCGTTTCGGCACTTTTCGCTAGTTTTTTAAGTTCACCAATCACTTTTTCTTTGTCGGGCTGAACTTCATAAGTAGGAGTAAAGTTATTTTCCACATCTACACCATATCCTTTCTTCACTAAGTCGCGTACATGACCAAAACTCGATTTAACAATAAAATCTTTTCCTAAAAACCCTTCAATAGTTTTGGCTTTTGCCGGAGACTCCACAATAACTAAATTCTTACCCATTTTCCCGTCTTATTTTTGTTAAGTTAGTAAAACCTATTTTAAAAATTCTTTGCAAAATTTTGCGCAAAGAAAAATAAATAAAATGATAACTTCCAAATTTCCTTTTTTAAAATGTGAGCTTTGGCAGTTTGGAATGTTAATTTTTACAAAGCGCAGAAGCTATTGTGTCAATTTGTCATTTATTTCTTAATTTCGCGTTTCTTAAAAAATTAGTGTGGAAAATAAAATAATAGACGAAAGCAAACAGGGTGAAGCCTTGATGTTAAAAACAGAACATTCAGGAGGTAAAAAATTATTTCTGGAAAGCTATGGCTGTCAGATGAATTTTTCGGACAGTGAAATTGTAGCCTCTATTTTAACAAAGGAAGGGTTTTCCACTACTCAGGATTTTAATGAGGCAGATGTGATTTTTGTAAACACCTGCGCCATTCGTGAAAATGCAGAATCGCGTGTGCGCCAGCGTTTGCAGGATTACAAAAAAGTGAAAAAAGGAAATCCAAATACAATAATTGGTGTGTTAGGCTGTATGGCTGAACGCTTAAAATCACAGTTTTTGGAAGAAGAAAAGTTAATTGATATCGTTGTTGGACCTGATGCTTATCGCGATTTACCTAATTTAATTTCACAAGCTGAAACCGGACAAAAGGCAGTGAATGTATTATTATCGAAAGAAGAAACCTATGCGGATATTGCACCTGTTCGATTGGATAACAATGGAATAAGTGCATTTATAAGTATTACGCGCGGTTGTGATAATATGTGTAGTTTTTGTGTTGTTCCATTTACCCGTGGGCGTGAACGTAGCCGCGATCCGGAAAGCATTGTGAAAGAAGCGAAAGATGCTTTTGAAACGGGTTATCGCGAAGTTACCTTGCTTGGGCAGAATGTAGACTCCTACATTTGGGCAGGCGGTGGACTGAAAAAAGAAATTTTAACAGAAGAACAAAAAGCAACATCGGTAAATTTTGCGCAACTACTTGAAAAAGTGGCGTTGGTAAATCCGGATTTGCGTGTTCGGTTCTCCACATCTCATCCAAAAGATATGACAGATGATGTTTTGCATATTATGGCAAAACATGAAAATATTTGTAATTATGTTCATTTGCCTGTGCAAAGTGGAAACTCAGAAGTGTTGGAACGTATGAATAGAGGTTATTCACGTGAATGGTATTTAGATAGGATTGCAGCAATACGAAGAATACTACCCGATGCGGCCATTTCAACTGATATTATTACCGGATTTTGCGGCGAAACTGAAGAACAACATCAAGATACGCTCTCGTTAATTCGCGAAGTAAAATTTGATTTTGCATATATGTTTAGCTACAGTGAGCGCCCTAAAACTCTTGCAGAGCGTAAGTTTAAAGATGATGTTCCTGAAGAAGTAAAAAAACGTCGTTTAGCAGAAATAGTAAGCCAACAGCAACAAAATAGTGCAACGCGAACAGCTTCAGGAGTAGGCAAGGTGCACAAGGTGTTAATTGAATCCACTTCAAAAAAATCAAAAGAACAGTGGTCGGGCAGAAACTCTCAAAACACAACAGTTGTTTTCGATAAAGGTAATTACAAACAAGGCGATTACGTAAATGTCTTAGCCGAAAAATGCACAACATCTACGCTGATTGGGAGGGCAATTTCTTGAAATTAAAGATGGAAGTATCAAGATTTAAGATAATTTATGGCTCATAACTATAAAGAACTTAAAATATGGCAACGATCAATAGATCTTGTCGATTTATGTTATGATTACGTTGCTGATTTTCCAAGTGACGAGCGTTATAATCTTAAATCACAAATAATAAGATCTGCTTGTTCGATACCTGCAAATATTGCTGAAGGATGTAGCAAAAGAACAAAAAATCATTTTGCCGAATTCATTTCAACTTCGCTAGGTTCATGTTTTGAATTAGAAACCCATTTGTTGATTTCAAAAAGAAGAAATTTTGGCTCTGCTGAAATAAATGAAAAATTAATTATTGAACTCTCTGAATTAAAAAACATGATTTTTTCATTTAGAGAAACACTCGAAACATCAAAGTGATTTTCACTTTAATCTTGATACTTTAATCTAAATACTAAAATTAAATGAATCTACAAGATATAAAACAACGTTTCGGAATAATAGGAAGTTCATTTCAATTGGATAGAGCTATTGATATTGCGCGTCAGGTTGCGCCAACAGATTTGAGCGTATTAATAACCGGAGAAAGCGGAACAGGTAAAGAAGTTTTCCCACAAATCATTCATCAGTTCAGCTCGCGCAAGCATGGTCAATACATTGCAGTAAACTGTGGGGCAATTCCGGAAGGAACAATCGATAGTGAATTGTTTGGTCACGAGAAAGGATCTTTTACCGGAGCGCACGAAGCCCGAAAAGGATATTTTGAAGTTGCCAATGGAGGAACCATTTTTTTGGATGAAGTAGGGGAGTTGCCTCTCGCTACGCAGGCTCGTTTGTTGCGTGTTTTGGAGAGCGGAGAATTTATTCGTGTTGGCTCAAGCAAAGTGCAAAAAACAGATGTACGTGTTGTAGCCGCAACAAATGTTAACCTACCAACAGCTATTGAAAAAGGAAAATTCAGAGAAGATTTGTATTATCGTTTAAATACAGTTCCTATTCTGCTTCCTGCGCTTCGCGAACGAAAAGAAGACATTCATCTGTTATTTAGAAAATTTGCTGCAGACTTTGCTAATAAATACAGAATGCCTGTAATTAAATTAAATGTTGAAGCCGAGCAAACATTAATCAATTATTACTGGCACGGAAATGTAAGGCAATTAAAAAATATAGCCGAGCAGATTTCAATCATTGAAAAAAACCGTGAAATCAACTCAGAAACATTAGTGAAATATTTGCCTGTTCATCAAGGTTCTGTTTTGCCAAGTTTAATCAAAGCAGATGGCGGAACAGGAACAGAAATGTCGGAAAGAGATTTATTGTACAAGGTTTTATTTGATATGAAAAAAGATTTGAACGACTTAAAAAAGGTGGTTCATGATATTATTCAATTTAATCAAGCTAGTGTGGCGCCTCTTTCAAACGAAGATACACAATTAATAAATAGAATGTATGAAGATTCTGTGTTGAGTATTCAACCTTCTACTAGTGTAACTATGCCAATAAAAGGAAATCAGCCAATTGTTATTGAAGAATCGTTATCCCTTGCTGATAAAGAAAAAGACATGATTACAAAAGCTTTGTTAAAATATAAAGGCAAACGTAAATATGCAGCTAAAGAATTGGGTATAAGCGAAAGAACACTTTACAGAAAAATAAACGAATACAACATAAAAGAATAATAAAAATCGTCCATTTTTAATAATTTGTTTAACTAAAAATAACGTTACGTTTAATTAAGTTAAAATATTTTTCTTCGAATAAAATTTAAAAACTGATTATCAGCATTTTATGTTTTTATTAAATTTTATTTTGGGTATTTTTAACACGATGTTATATTTTTACGACTTGTGTAAGGTGTATTTTTTGAATTACTGATATAAAAAAATAAAGTATGTTGAGAAAAATTTACTTAGGATTATTAGCAGTTATATTGTTTGGAGTTACTGCAATTGCTCAAAACAAAGGTGCCATTAAGGCAACTTTAATTGATGATAAAACGAAAGAACCATTAGCTTTTGCTAATGTAATTGTAACAAGTAGCGGTTCACAGGTAGCAACCGGTACAACCGATTTTGATGGTAATGTTATCATTAAGCCGTTAGATCCAGGAAAATATAACGTTAAGGCGGTTTATGTAGGCTACAATAAAAAAGAAATTGCCGGAGTTATTGTTGGAGCTGATAAAACAGCATACGTAACAATTTCATTGATTAATGACGGGGGTGTTCAGTTGGATGAAGTACAAATTGTTTCCTACACTGAACCTTTAATTGATCCAGATACCAAATCAGGAGGAACAGTTACTCGTGAAGAATACCAAAACATGGCAACAAAAAATATTTTCTCAGTTGCTTCTACCACTGCAGGTGTTTATCAGCAAGATGAAGGCTCTGCTGTAAACGTTCGTGGTGGCCGTTCAGGAAATACTCAAATTTTCATTGATGGTGAAAGAGCAATTGGTACAACTGGCATTCCTCAGCAAGGGGTAGAGCAAGTGAGTGTAATATTAGGTGGTTTACCAGCTCAATATGGAGATGCAACAAGTGGTGTAATTAGTGTAACAACTCGTGGTCCTCAGCCAAAATTCTTTGGTGGTGTTGAAGCAATTTCTTCGCAATTAACAGACAAATTCGGATATAACTTTTTAGGATTCAGTATTGGTGGCCCAATCTGGAAGAAAAAAGATTCAACTGGAGTTAAGAAGCCTAAATTAGGATTCTTTTTAGCAGGTGAAATTTATCGTGAAAAAGACCCTGATCCATCAGCTGTTGGTAATTATAGAGTTAAAGATGATAAATACAACGAAATCAGAGAAAAACCATTAATTAAACAAGAAAACGGATTGTTCCTTCCAGCGGCAGCATTTGTTACAAATGATGACATGGAAATTATTAAGGCAAGACAAAATGTAGCAAACAATGTTATTCGACTTAATCCTAAATTAGATTTTAAAGTAAACGACAACCTAAATATCACTTTAGGTGGAACTTGGGACTACAGAAGATTTAACTCCTACAGCAGAAGTTATGCCTTATTTAATTCGGAAAATAATCCTTTAACTACCCAAAGCACTTGGAGAACATTCTTACGTTTGCAACAAAAATTTGGTAAACAAAATGCTAAAGAAGATGAAAAATCTCAATCTACTGTAAAAAATGCTTACTTATCATTCCAAGTAGGGTATCAAAAATACAATCGTGTAACAGAAGATGATACTCATAAGGATAAATACTTCAGATATGGTTATGTAGGTAAGTTTAATAATTTCCGCTATGATAATCCTGTTTTAAGTGACACTACTAAAGCAGTAGATTATGATTACAATGGAGATGGAATTGTTGATACAACTATTAATTATAATACTGCAAATGGAGTTAATTGGAATGTTGCAGGTTTTGATACCTTGCTCACTTTTACACCTTTTGATGGGAATACAGCTGCAGTTAATTATACAACTCAGTTTTACAATGAATTTGATCTTTTTCCAATTTTTAACACCAATGTTGTTCAAGGTTTTGGTGGTTTAATTAATGGTGGAAGACCAAGTTCAATTCACAACTTATGGACCGCTGCCGGGGTTCAATATCCAGGATATGTAAAACAAGATCAATCAATTTTCAGGATTACAACAAGTTTCTCCGCAGATATTAAAAATCATGCAGTAATGATTGGTTTTGAATATGATCAAAGAAATTATAGCCAGTTTATTGTTAGTGATGCGTTTGGTTTATGGAATCTTAGCCGTCAATTATCCAACAGACATTTAGCTGATTTAAGTACACTTAATCCAACAATTGACACCACTTCAACCGGTGAAATAAACATTAATTATGGCGCTCAGTTTAATCAATTAACTAATTTTAATAAGAATTTATACGAAGCATTAGGCTTATCTGCGAACTCATCTCAATACGTTAATATTGATGGTTTAGATCCTGATCTTTTAAAGTTAGAGATGTTCAGTCCGGATGAATTATTAGCTGATGGTAATGTTTACATTTCTAATTTTGGTTACGATTACTATGGTAATAAAATCAAAAATAATGTTGTTTTTGATGATTTTATGACAAAATCAAGAATAAGCAAATTTGGTGATACCATTTTTGATCGCTCTATTGGAGCATTTAAACCAATTTATTTATCTGGTTACATTCAAGATAAATTTGATTTCAAAGACATGAAGTTTAACGTTGGTATTCGTATTGACCGTTATGATGCAAACCAAAAAGTTTTAGCTGATAAGTATTTATTTAAACCTGCATATACTCGTAAAGAAATGGCTGGGCAAAATTATTACAATGTATCTGGTCTAGATAAAGCTCAAGGTGTACCTGATGAGGCTGTTGTTTACCTGGCAGATGGTAATACTGAAGTTGCTGGTTACAGAGATGGTAGCAATTGGTACGATGTAAATGGTAATTTAGTGCAAGATCCTAAAGTAATATTAGACAAATCAAATGGTGTTGCAAATCCAGCACTTAAAAAAGATGATGCGTTCTATGCAGGAAAATATACGTATTCAAACAATGCATTTAAAGATTATAAACCACAGATTAATGTAATGCCTCGTCTGGCTTTCTCTTTCCCAATTTCAGATGTAGCTAATTTCTTTGCTCATTATGATGTGTTAACACAAAGACCTTCAGATGCTTATAACAGATTAGATCCAACTGCTTACTATTATTATCAACAATCTATTACTCAAGGGTCAACCTTTAATAACCCTGATTTAAAGGCTGAAAAAACAATTGATTATGAATTAGGCTTTACACAAATTTTAAATGAAAGAAAAAGTGCAGCTTTAAAATTATCTGCTTTTTATCGTGAGTTAAGAAATCAAATTCAAACTCAACGTTTAAATGGCGCATACCCAACAGCTTATTTAACTTACGGAAACTTAGATTTTGGAACTGTTAAAGGGTTCTCAGTTGAATACGACATGCGTCGTACAGGTGGTTTCTCAATGAATGCAAATTATACCTTACAATTTGCTGAAGGTTCTGGTTCTAATGCAGATGGTGGTTATAATTTAGCTAACACTAATCAGCCAAATTTAAGAGTAACACTTCCTTTAGATTTTGACCAACGTCATACCTTTACAACTACCTTAGATTACCGTTTTGGAAAAGGTAAAGATTATACAGGGCCAAAATATACAAAGAAAAAAGGCGACGAAGAGAAAGTTATTCAAATTCTTAAAAACGCAGGAGCGAATATGATTTTTCGTTTAGGTTCTGGAACTCCTTACACTAGACAAAATCAAGCATTTTCAAGTGTATTGGCTGGTGTATCTCAAAATCCTACTATCTTAGGAAGTTTAAACGGTTCATATTTACCTTGGCAGTTTAGAGCAGATTTAAGAGTTGATAAAAACTTTGAATTGGAGTTTGGAAAAAATAAACCTGAAGAAGAACGCAAAACTGCTAACTTAAATGTTTATTTACAGGTTTTAAATGTATTCAATAACAAAAATATAATTGCTGTTCATCCTTATACAGGTTCACCAAGTGATGATGGTTTCTTAAATTCTGCACAAACTGGTCAAGCATATGTTAACTCTAATATTTTACCATTTGGTACAGGCTTTTATAATGGATTTGTTGATCAATACAATGCAAGATTGTTGAATGGGGATTATTTTAATCGTCCAAGAGTAATAAGAATAGGTGTTTTATTTGATTTTTAAACATTAATTAAGGAGTTGAAAATGCAATTTTATAATACTATGAAAATGAAATTAGCTACAGTTTTATCGTTTCTTTTTATTGCAAACTTATTGTCTGCAAGAGAAAATGTAAATACACCTTCTTCATCAGGAGATGGTGAGCGACTAACCAATGCACAAAAAGTGCTTGCTGGATGTACACAAGGTAAAACGCAAACAGAGTTGAAGTTAAATAACGTTCGTACACGTATATTAACATGCGGAGATATGTGGTGGGATTTGAATAGTAATCCTAAATATGAAATTCCAAAAGGATCTGGATCTTATGCATCATTTGCTGGTTCATTGTGGTTTGGCGGTTATGTAAACAGTCAATTAAGAATTTCAGCAATGACTTATCGTCAAAATGGTATCGATTTTTGGCCTGGACCTCTTGATCCTACTTCAGTTGATATTGACCCAGCTACTTGTAACGCATATGATAAACATTGGAGATTCAATAGAAACGATGTAGATAATTTTTATGCAAATTTCATTGTGTCACAAAATGCAGCATATGCAGTTCCAACATGGATAAAAGAATATCCTGGTAATGCACCATCTGCTCAGGATCCATACAAATACCTAGCTCCTTTCGTTGATGCTAATGGCGATGGGTTATACAATTTTGAAGATGGTGATTATCCTGCATACAATGTAACTAGTTCTCAGATTACTCAAGGAAATTGTAAAAAATTATTGTTCGGTGATGAAACATTATTCTGGGTATTTAATGATAAGGGGAATTCTCACTTAGAATCTGGTAGTATTAGTCCAATTGGGGTTGAAATTCGTGCTCAGGCTTTTGCTTTTGCAACAGCTGATGTGTTGAATGATATGACCTTTTACAATTTTGAAATTGTAAACCGTTCTTCCAATATCTTGGATAGTACCTATTTCGCAGTTTGGGTAGATGCTGATTTAGGAAACTATCAGGATGATTATGTTGGATGTGATGTAATGAGAGGTTTAGGTTATATTTATAATGGTGACAATTATGATGATGATGGAAATGGTGTTATTGGATATCATAGTAAACTTCCTGCATTGGGTTGTGATTTCTTTCAAGGGCCATCCGCTGATTTAAATGACGGATTAGATAATGACCGTGATGGATGTATTGATTGTACCTATAAAATTGACCCTCAAACAGGACAACCTGATTTAACTCAACAGATAGACGATGACCTATTGCCAGAGCCAATTGCAATGGCAAAGTTTGTTCCTTACAATAATAACTCAAATGCAACTACAGGTAATCCATCAAGCTCTGGTCAAGGTATCGAGTTTTACAGATACATGTCTGGTAAATGGAGAGATGGAAAACCTATTGTTTATGATGGAATCACTGGAACATCTCAAAGTGGGGAAGCTTGCTCTTACATGTATCCAGGAAGTTCAGATCCTTTTGGATTTGGTGTTGGTGGAACTGTTCAAAGTCCAAAACCACGTTCACCTTGGACAGAAGTTACAGCTGGTAACGTACCTGCTGATAGACGTTTCTTACAATCTGCAGGTAAATTTACTTTACAACCTGGAGCGGTAAATAACATCACTTTTGGTATGCCTTTCGTAAGAACAAATTCAGATAACAATTTTGCAGCTATTCCTTTATTATTAATTGCGGATGATAAAGCACAATCTTTATTTGACAACTGCTTTAAAGTATTGGATGGTCCAGATGCGCCTGATTTAACCATTCAGGAAATGGAAAATCAGTTAATTTTCTTTATTTCAAATAAAGAAACATCAAATAACTATGAACAGAACAGATATGCAGATATTGACCCTACCATTACTCCAATTTTTGGACCTAAAACTGACAGAGTATATCGTTTCGAAGGATATATGGTATTCCAGTTAAAGGATGAAACAGTTTCTTCTTCAGAATTGTACGATGAAAATAAAGCTCGTTTGATTTTTCAATGTGACAAGAGAAATGGTATTTCAACACTTATCAACTATACTACCGATCCTGTTTTAGGTTCTGTTCCAAAATTAATGACTCCTGAAGCAAATGATAAAGGGATCAAAAATTCATTTACAGTTACAGAAGATAAATTTGCTGAAGGGAATAAAACATTGGTAAATCACAAATCTTATTATTACATGGCGATTGCATATGCTCATAATGAATATTTACCTTATAAACAAGATGTAGCTCCAGGAACAGATATAAATGGAAATGATACACATGATACGCTAGTAGGTGATTATGCAGGCCAAAAGAAACCTTTCTTACAAGGAAGAAAGAATATAACAATTTACTCGGCAATCCCTCATAACTATGCTCCTGAAGCTGGCGGAACAGTTGCCAATTCATACTATGGTTTTGGTCCTAAAGTAAAAAGAATTGAGGGTCAAGGTAATGGTGGTAATATCTTAAACTTAACTCAATCAACTATTAATACTATTCTTTCAAGTCCTGATCACAGAGCTGTTCAATTAGAATATGAAAATTTAAATGGGCCAATTCAAGTTAAAGTTATTGATCCTTTAAAAGTACTTTCTGGTAATTTTACCGTAAAAGTTAA
The DNA here is from genome assembly GCA_044352985.1 of Bacteroidia bacterium. GTDB lineage: Bacteria > Bacteroidota > Bacteroidia > B-17B0 > Aurantibacillaceae > JADJDM01. The sequence goes on along the minus strand of JBILCU010000001.1, from coordinate 111,085 downwards.
AGATGTAATAAAAACATCTGATAATAGAGACTCTCTAGTTATAGGAAATACTGATAGTTTAGATTATGGTAGAGTCAGAGGAAATGCAAGATATCAAGTTGAAGGCACATATATAAGTTCAAGTGGTCAAGTTATATCAAAAGTTTGGAATTCAGATGAAATATTATCGGTTGGACAAGAACAAATTTTAATTGGTGACAACAATGAGCCAATTGGTATTTCGTTAGCTGTTAGCACAGTTAAAGATCCAATGCAAAATCAAAAAATTCCTTATGTAAATCCGAGTGGAGTTTTAAAATACTCTGTTGGATCCACTGATAAGAGTGAATTATTGTACTCTGATCTAACTTTTTCAAATAATAATAAATGGTTATCTGGTTTAGTAGATACTGATAATGATGATGAAACTAACTGGATTAGATCGGGTTCTAATCCGTTTGTAGTGTCAAACCTTTATTTTGATGCAAATGTTACTGATACTGCTGGTAAGGCTGGTTTTGCAGATCCAAACCAAGTTTGGGAAGGAGTAGTTGGGGGTACTTGGGCACCAATGCGTATGGTTGCTGCAACACCGCCATCTCTTACAAGTAACATATTAAAAATGGCACCAGGTCTTGGCTATACGAGCTCTTATTTGCAAAGAAGACATTGGGATAGGTTAGTGAATAGTGAATTAGATAGCAGAAACTTATCTAGTGTTGATATTGTTTATACCTCTGATAAAAACCTTTGGACACGTTGTGTAGTTTTAGAGATGGGTATCGATGCAACTAAAAACCAAAATAGTGGTAAAAAATTCTTACCAAGAAAAGCTCAATCTGTTGATAAAAACGGTAATTATGCAGCAATAGGAAGTGGCGCTAGTACAAATCCTAATGATGCTAACTATATTGCAGAATCTGGAATGGGTTGGTTCCCTGGTTATGCAATTAATGTAGAAACTGGTGAGCGTTTAAATATGGCTTTTGGTGAAAACTCATCTGATTCATTAAATAACGGAAAAGATATGTTCTGGAATCCTACATCAAGCTCTTTAAAAAGAGATGCCTCAGGAACTACTTATTATTTTGGTGGTATGCATTATATTTATGTATTTGCTCACAATTCGGATGGAAAAGATGCAAATAATAATCCTATAGATGTCCCTAGATATGATGCAGGAGCAGCTACATATAAAATGTTAAGTTCTGCTAATGTAACTGATTTTACTGCTGATGGTAGAACAGGTAAAGGTTACGGGCAAACAGGAATTGTTGAAACGCTTAAAGATGTAATGTGGGTTAATATACCTTTAACAAATCCTGAATTTGCTAGTTCGTTTAGAAAAAATGCTCAACCAAGTATACCTTGTGATGCAAAAGTTAGAATCAGAGTAAACAAACCTTTAAGATATGGTTTAGCTGCAAATTGGAGTTCTAGTTACAGTACAGCAACGGTAACTGGCTCTACACCCACCGCTGTAACTTTTGGAACTACATTTTTAAATTCTACCAGTCAAACTCACTTAACTGATATCGTGGTAAGTAATCCCGTAAATAATAATTTCCCTATGTACACATTCAGTACTGAAGGTTTAGGGGCAAAAACAGGTGTTGCTGATGTTGCAAAAAGTGCTTTAGATCAAATCAATGTTGTGCCTAATCCATACTACGGTCATTCTAAGTATGAAAAAACAAGAATTGATAATTACATTAAAATTGTAAACTTACCTGTAAAATGTACGATTAAAATTTACTCTGTAAATGGTGTTTTAATTAAAACAATTAAGAAAGATACGGATGCAACAACAGATGTTTTGTGGGATCTAAAAAATGATAAAAACATAATTGTCTCTAGTGGTTTATATGTAATACACGTAGACGCAGGCGAATTGGGTGAGAAGATTTTGAAATGGTTCTGTGTAATGCGCCCAATAGATTTACAATCATATTAATAATTTTAAAGCATGATTACGATGAAGAAAATAGTTAATATAGCTTTAAGTTCAGCTCTAAGCGTTGGAGTTATAACAAGTGCAATTGCAGGTAACCCTGATCGTGCAGGTTCAGCAGGAGCAAGTCAATTATTGATTAACCCTTGGGCTCGTTCAACAGGATGGGGAGGAGCTAATCAGGCAAATGCACATGGTCTAGAATCTATGTTTTTAAACGTAGCGGGTATGGCTTTCACAAAAAAAACAGAGGTTGTTTTTTCAAGAACAAATTGGCTAAGTGGTTCGCAAATTAATATTAATTCATTTGGGTTTACGCAACATGTTGGTGAAACTGGTGTTTTAGGGCTTGGTATTATGTCTTTAGATGGTGGTGATATTAATATTACTACTGTTGATCAACCTGAAGGAAATATTGGTTATTATTCGCCTTTGTTTTTGAATATTGGTTTATCATATGCAAAAGCATTTTCAGATAATATTTACGGTGGCGCTACTTTTAAAATTGTTTCTGAGCAAATTTCAAATGTTTCTGCAAGAGGTGTTTGTTTAGATGCAGGAATTCAATACCATACCGGTAAATATGATCAATTTCATATTGGTATTGCATTAAAAAATGTTGGTCCAAAAATGACTTATAGAGGTGATGGTATGTCATTTGAAGCAAATATTTCTAGTGGTACACAGTATAATAATTCTGTTTCGGGTTATACAGCTACATTTGAACAACGATCCGCAAATTTTGAGTTACCATCTTGTTTAAATATGGGTTTATCTTATGATTTTCTTTTAGGCTTAACAGGTAAAGATGCAGCCCCTAAAGATGGAGAAGGATCAGGTGGAAAAACTATTAATTCAGTTGCAGATGTTGAACATAGAATTAGCGTTGCTGCGAATTTTATTTCCAATTCATTTACAAATGATCAATATGCTTTAGGTGTTGAGTATGGATTTAAAAAATACCTAATGGTTAGAGCTGGTTATACATACGAAAAAGACCAAGCAAATGATGAGTTAAGAAAAACTGCATTTACAGGACCTTCTGCTGGGCTTACGCTTCAATTACCATTTGGAACTGAAAAAAATAAAACTTTTGCTTTAGATTATTCATACCGTTTTACTAATCCTTTTGCAGGAGTTCATTCAATTGGTGCAAGAATTAATTTATAAAAATTAAATTTTATATTTGTATTGAAATCCGCTTTATGGCGGATTTCTTACTTTATTACACTTAAGATATGTCACAAATTTCATATTATACATACGAAGGCTTAGAAAAACTAAAAGCCGAACTTTTAAATCTTGAAAGAGTTGAACGCCCAAATGCTACAAAAGCTGTAGCTGAAGCTAGAGAAAAAGGAGATTTATCAGAAAATGCAGAATATGATGCTGCACGCGAAGCCCAAGGCTTACTAGAATTAAAAATTAGTAAACTAAAGGATGTTTTAGCAAATGCAAGATTAGTTGATGAAAGTCAAATAGATTTAAGTAAAGTTTCTATTTTAACTAGTGTTAAAATTAAGAACTTGAAAAATGGAGCAACCATGAAATATACATTAGTTGCTGAAAATGAAGCTAATTTAAAGGAAATGAAAATATCTATTGATTCACCAATTGGAAAAGGATTATTAGGGAAAAAAGTAGGTGATAAAGTAGATATTTCAGTACCTGCAGGTATAATTCCTTTCGAAATTATCGAAATTACTATGTAATTTTCTATGGCGAGCATTTTTTCTAAAATTATTAATAAAGAAATTCCATCGTTTAAAGTTGCTGAAAACGATTTTTGCTTTGCTTTTTTAGATATTAATCCTTTAAAAAAAGGTCATACACTCGTTATTCCTAAAAAAGAAGTTGATTATTTGTTTGATCTTGAAAGATCAGATTATCTTAACTTACAAGATTTTGTAAGAAATGTTGCAATTGCTATTAAAAAATCAATTGTATGCAAGCGTGTAGCGGTTATTGTTTTAGGTTTTGAAGTTCCTCACGCGCATATTCATCTTATCCCAATTGATTATGAGGATGAAGTTAATTTTTCGAATAAAAGAGTGAAATTGAGTTCAGAAGAAATGGCAAATACTGCGCAATTAATTTTGGATAATTTCCTTATTTAAAGGCTCCAGCCATCATCAACAATAAGGTTTTGACCATTTACAAAAACTGAAGCGTCAGAGATTAAAAAAAGTAAAGCTCCATGTAAATCCTCTTTTTTGAGCATTCCCTTATTCATGCCAAACGAATTGTAGCGCTTAATAAATTCTGGATGTTGATTATTTTCAACCCCACCTGGGCTTATGCAATTAAAACGAATGCTACAGCCTTTGTAATACTTACTGAAATATTTAGTTAGATGTAATACCCCGGATTTTATAGCAGCATATTCAACCGGCATTGTAAAATCAGCACCTTCATACACTTCAAATCTTGGCGCCATGATTCCGTAAATAGAACACATAGACACTACATTGCCATATCCTTGTTTTTTAAAGAATAAAGAGAATTGTTGCATACAAAGAAAAAATCCTCCAACGTGAGCAGATAAATTATCACAAAAATCTTGATAATCGGAATCTTCTAATTTTCTTAAATAATTAGCGTTACGCGGATGTGCATTATTTACAAGAGCGTCAATCCTCCCGTATTGTGAAGAGATGTTACTTATGCCTTCTTGAATGGATTGCTTATTAGTAATTTGTAAATGAATGTAATTAAAGTTATCCAGTAGATTTTCATATTTCAATTCAGTTAAAAAATCTTCCGGACAATTAATTGCTAAATCAGCGGCAACAGCAATATGATTTTCTTTAAGGAGCGATTTAATAAATGATCTTCCAAGCAGTCCAAGACCACCTGTTATTATTACAACTTTATTTGAATTTAAATTCCCCATTTATCAGGAGCCTCTCGCCATTTACGTAATGAAGCCAAATCTTTTTCTGTAATATAGTTGTTTTTTAAAGCTTCTTCAATTAAAATATGATAATTACTCAAGGTAATTAAAGGGCAATTTGCTTGTTTAAAATTATCAACAGCTTCTTTAAATCCGTAAGTAAAAATAGCAACCATTCCTTTAACATTGCATCCAGCATCTCTTAGTGCTTGAACAGCTTTTAAACTGCTTCCGCCTGTGCTTATTAAATCTTCAATAACAACTACTGATTGGCCAGGTTCAATTACACCTTCAATCATGTTTGTCATGCCGTGTTTTTTTGCTTCACTTCTAACATATACAAAAGGTAAGCTCATGTCTTGAGCAACCAAAGCCCCTTGTGCTATACCACCTGTTGCAACTCCTGCAATTACATCGGTATTTGTAAATTCATTTTTTATTTGCTCCACAAATTGCTGACGAATGAATGTGCGAACAGTTGGGTATGAAAGTGTTTTTCTATTGTCGCAATAAATTGGGGACTTCCATCCTGATGCCCAGGTAAAAGGTTTATCAGGTTGTAATTTTATAGCTTTGATTTGAAGTAAATAATCTGCAATTTTACGCGATGCTATATCAGATGTTGTCATGTCGCAAAATTACCATTCTGTAAAAATATTGAAACAAGAGTTATGAACATTTTCACCATTCATTTTAGTGATAAAAAAATAGTTTTTACAACTAAACCCAACTTTAAACAGCTTAATAAAAATGAATTAGCGGCATTAAGTAATGCTGATAATGCCAAAAAATTAAAAGAAGATTTTCAATGGTACATTAAGCAAAATAAATTTAATGTACTGTATTTTATTTACGATGAACAAACTAAAATCAGAGCTTTATTTTTAAAGCAATTTGTATTTATTGAAGCGGCAGGAGGAATAATACAAAGTCAAAAAGGAATTTTGTTTATTTATCGAAATAATAAATGGGATTTACCAAAAGGTAAAGTTGAGAAAAAAGAAAAAATACCATTAGCAGCTGTTCGCGAGTGCGAAGAAGAATGTGGAATAAAAGAGCTGGGCATAATAAAGAAACTATTGCCTACTTTTCATTTATATAAATTAAACGGAGAGTTTGTTTTAAAAATTACCCATTGGTTTTTAATGACTGCCCCTGGCAAACAAAAACTAAAAGCACAAAAGGAAGAAGGCATAACAAAAGTTAAATGGTTTAAAAATATAGATATTCATCAGCCATTAAAAAATACTTACCCTAGCATTCGCGAAATTTTTTCTCATATTCAAACTCCATGAGTTTTAATTTAAAAAAAATATCAATTCAAGAGTCTAATCAGTTTTCTAAATTGATGATTGATTATGTTTCTAATTCGGCTGAAATTAAGCCATTTATCAATCAACATTTTTCAACAATAAAAATGGATTCCTTAGTTGATAATTTAAAATTTGATAATAATCAGCGTTTAATGCTGTTCGATGAATTGTTAAATCAATATGTGGGTTTTGAAGTAAGCGGTAGCACTAAAGAAAATATTATCAGTATAAAAAATAACAACACATTTACCGTTACAACAGGTCATCAATTGTGTTTGTTTACGGGACCAATATATTTTATTTATAAAATATTAACCGTAATTGTTCAATGCGAAGAATTAAATAAAAAACATCCTAACTATCATTTTGTGCCTGTTTTTTGGATGGCAGGTGAAGATCATGATAAAGAGGAAATAAATCACGCACATGTTTTTGGTAAAAAAATCACATGGGAAACAACTCAGCATGGTAAAGTTGGAAAATTTAATTTAGAGGGCATTCACGAAATAATTCACCAATTAAATGAAATACTTGGACAATCAGTAACTACTGATTCTATAATTCAACTTATTGAGAAAACGTATTCTTTTTCTAATTTAAATGATGCGACTAGATATTTAGTTAATGCACTTTTTGGACAATATGGATTAATTATTATTGACCCTGATCATGCTCCATTTAAAAAAGTATTTTCAGATGAAATAAAAAAGGAAATAAGAACATCTTTTGTTGAGAAAAATGTACTAGCTACAAATGCTAGCTTAATAAATAAAGGATACAAGGCACAAGTAAATCCTCGAACAATAAATCTTTTTTATGCAAAAGGTAGCGTTAGAGAACGACTTGTTTTTTCAGAGAATAAATATCAGGTTTTAAATACAGATCTTTCTTTTTCAGAAAACGAAATCAATTTTTTAATAGATAATAATTGTGAAGTTTTTAGTCCGAACGTTTTAATGCGACCCCTCTATCAACAAAAACTATTGCCTAATCTTTTTTATGTTGGAGGACCAGGTGAAATCGCATATTGGTTACAACTGAAAGCGTCATTTGATGATGCGGCAATTTTTTTTCCCGTATTACAACCCCGAAAATTTGCATTGCTTTTTAACGAAAAACATGTATTAAAATGGAATAGTCTTGGATTAAATACAGAAGATGTTTTTTTAAGCAGCGATGAAATTGATAAAAAAATTGTAGCTGCAGAATTTATGGGATATGATGAAGAGAAAAATAATATCGATCAACTATTTAATGCGCTAAAGCAAAAAGTAACAGAAATTGATCAGTCTCTTGCAGGAACTGTTGATGCAGAAAAGCAAAAAACATTAAAGAGTTTAGAGCATCTAGAGCAGAAAATTAAAAAGTCATTAAAACAAAAAAATGAAATTACAATTCAACAAATAAAAAAAATAAAAAACGCTTATTTCCCTGAGCAAACAATACAAGAAAGGAAAGATAATTTCCTAAATTTTTACTCGAAAAATTTATTTTTCATTGATCAATTGAAAAGAACCTTTGAAACCACAACAAGTTCTGAATGTGATTATTTAATATTAACCATTTATTAAAATTTAAAGACTTTGGTTTTTTGTTTAAAAAAAGCTTTAAACTAAATTAAAATTTTAAAAAACAGACTAAAAAAACTATATTTGTTCAAATTTGTAAATTTTTTATGAAAAAAATAATTGTAACAATTGTAATTACTCTACTTTCATTTTATGCTCAAGCTCAATTATCAAAGGCTGAAGTAGAGAAAACAATTAATTCTGTTAATTTTCAAGAGTTAAAAGATGTTTTTTTAATCAGAACACGTGAGCACGATGGATCTAAACAAGGTTGGTTTGAGAAATTTGAGAAGTTGGATCCAAAATCTGTGAAAATTGTTTTTAATGAACATTCAATGGAATTGGATGGTAAAAGCTATATCGCTTTTATTCCTTACGATAAAATTAAATTGATTTTCATGAAACGTTCTGAGCATTTAACCATTGAGTTAATTGACTAATCGTTATCTGGTTTTTTAAAAAACCTATCTTTTCCATCAAAGTAAGGTGCTTGTATTGAAATTACTTTAAGTTCATTATTTGAAGTAGTATTAACAGAGTGATAGGTGTTTTTTGGAATAAAAATAAAATCCCCTTTTTTAATTTCTTTGATTTTTTCTCCCAATTGCATTTTCCCTTCTCCCTCTATCACATAAACTTGTTCATCGTGTGTAATGTGCTTGTGTAGTTTAACCTCTTTCTTTATAAAAATTAAAAAACTCGATACGTTTATAGTATCATGAAACAACGGTATTATAGATGTGTTTTCTAGATTTTTAGGTGCTTTAATAGTGTCTAATCCAATAAAATAATTGGGTTGCGACTTTAAATTAATGGCAATAAATGGTAGTGCTAAATAAAAAATTGGTTTTATCATAACTTCATAAAATTAAACTAATATCGAATTTGCCATTTAAATAGTTATAGTAATATTCATCACTTTACTTATTTGTTAATGTATAAAATTGTTAAATTTATTCCCTTTATAAAATTTTAAAATTAAAACAATATTATACTTATCAAAATGAAATTTAAAATCTTTTTATTTCTGATTACACTTCAATTTTCGTCTAAGTTATTTGCGCAAGATTTTTTAGGCTTTAGCAATAGTAATTATGCTGGTGTAACTGGTATTTCTTTGCAGCCAGCAAGTATTGTTGATGATCGTATGAAGTTTGATATGACTTTATTTGGATTTAATGCAGCTTTCTATAATAACTATCTGGGCATAAAAAAAAGCGCTTTAACACCGCGTAAAGAAGTAGATAAAAATGGATATGTAATTTGGTTCCCTACACTTGCTAGAGACACAGATATCGTTCATAATTCTATGGAAGAAAAAGTAAACAATAAATACAAATCAGTTTACACTGGGTTAAGAATTAATATGCCTTCATTTATGATTTATTGTAATCATAAAAACTCTGTAGCATTTACCTGGGATATTAGAAATCAATTAAACGTTGATGGCGTTTCACCTGATCTAGCGAAACTAATTATTGAAGGCTTAGATTTTCCAAAATTATGGGAGTCAAATGCTCCTAAATTAAATAGTAAAAACGTAAGTATTCAACAAATGACTTGGGCAGAGTATGGAATAACTTACGGAAGAGTTTTAAAAGAAGATAATGAACATGCTTTTAAAGTTGCAGGAAGATTAAAGTTTTTACAAGGCATATTGTCTTCTTACATGAATATTAAAGATTTTAATTTTAATGTGCCTAACGATACATTAATGACTTTTCTTCGTTCAGAGGTAAGTTATGGCCACTCTAGAAATTTTGAGTTTGAGGGCAATAATATTAAACTTAAAACTTTAGAGTCATACCCTGGTATTGGCGCAGATTTAGGTGTTGTATACGAGTGGAGACCTAATTTTAAGTCCTATAAATATGATATGGATAACGAAACAGATTTATGGAGAAGAGATAAAAACAAATATAAAGTTAGAGTTGGATTTTCAATTTTGGATATTGGAAGAATCAAGTTCCAAAAAGGCACATTGAGTAATAATTTTATTGCCGATTTTAATCGTTTTAATTTAAAGGCTTTTGATACAATTCAAACAGTTATGGAGTTTGATAGTATTTTAAGAAGAAGTTTCCCAATTGTAAACCCTACAACTACATATAAAATGACGTTACCAACAGCGTTTAGTTTTCAATTTGATTACAATATCTGGAAAGATGTATATGTAAACGTAACGCCATTCTTAACTTTAAAATATAAAAACAGAGAAACTAAAATACACGAATACAATGCAATCAGCATAACTCCAAGATGGGATCATAAATGGTTTGGCGTGTTTTTGCCTATGCAGTATCATCAATTAGATGGATTTCGATTTGGAGCTACAGTACGTTTAGGGCCCATAATTATTGGTACAACTAATTTAACACCATTTATAAGTAACAAAAGCATGTTTGGTGGCGATATACATGCGCTATTGAAAATTCCAGTTCCATTTAACGCACCAAAAGATAGAGATAAAGATAAAATTTCTGACAGAAAAGATAAGTGTAAAGATGTGCCGGGAGTTTGGGAGTTTATGGGTTGCCCTGATAGAGATGGTGATCATATAGTGGATAGCGAAGATAAGTGCCCAGAAATTGCCGGATTAAAAAAATTCTTGGGTTGCCCGGATAAAGATAATGATAACATTGCCGATGGAGAAGATGATTGCCCAGACGATTCTGGTTTAGTCGCCTTTAAAGGTTGCCCTGATACAGACGGTGATGGAATTATAAATAAATTTGACGATTGTCCGCTCGATTTTGGTTTGGCAATTTATAATGGCTGTCCTGATAAAGACAACGATAGTATTCCTGACATTCAGGATGCTTGCCCGGATGTAGCGGGTCCTAAAAAACTTAATGGTTGCCCTGATAAAGATGGTGATGGATTACTTGATTTTGAAGACAATTGCCCTGAGGTAGCTGGCACAAAAGAAAATAAAGGCTGCCCTTGGGATGATACAGATAAAGATGGATTATTTGATAAAGATGATCAATGCCCAACTTTAGCTGGCCCTATTGAAAATAAAGGATGTCCATGGCCAGATACCGATAAAGACGGCGTGTTGGATAAAGATGACAGTTGTCCTGATATAGCTGGAACTGTAGAATTGAAAGGGTGTTTACCTGAGCCTGAATTAAAAGAAGAGGAGAAGAAAGTATTGGAAAAAGCGTTCTCTAATTTAGAATTCGCTTCAGGTAAAGACATCATCAAAAAAACATCTTTACCTTATTTAGATGAATTAGCTGAGTTACTAAAAGCACACGTTAACGATTGGGTATTAGTGATGAGCGGTCATACAGATAATCAGGGAGATGATGCTAAAAACATGATACTTTCAGAAAAACGTGTAAAAGCCGTTAAAAAATACTTGGTTTCAAAAGGTGAAAAAGAAGACCGAATTGAAATTTCTTGGTATGGATCAACTCGACCAATTGCAGATAATAATACAGAAGAAGGGCGTCAGAAAAATAGACGCGTAGAGATGAAGATTGTATTTACGCATTAAATTGTTGTTCCCTCACATTTTTATTTGAAATAGTTTTGCATGATTTTAAAATCATGCAAAACTTACTTTTTCATCTATCAAATCAATTATATGATTTCTTAACAATCCTTATCTTACAAATTACATCAACACTCACTTTAAAATAAATTATATTTGTGTTTATGCTGAAAATTAAAAAACTAGTCATCATTCTATCAATTACCATTGTTGGGATTGTTGGATATAATTTTACCGAAGATTATTTTGAAGTGTCGAAAAATCTGGATGTATTTGCTACCCTTTTCAGAGAATTAAATATTTACTATGTAGACGATACAAAGCCAGGTCAATTAATGAAAACAGGTATTGATGCCATGCTTTCATCCTTGGATCCCTATACGGTTTATTATCCCGAATCGGATATAGAAGAATATAAATTTATGACTACCGGTCAGTATGGCGGAATAGGTGCTTCTGTTCGAGAAATAGATGATAAAGTAGTTATTACTGAAGTTTACGAAGGTGCACCGGCACAAAAATCTGGCGTTGAGGTTGGCGATGTAATAGTTGCTGTAAACGGAATTATTATCGATAAAAAAAATTCTGAAGACATTAGTAAATTTTTAAAAGGACAGCCAGGTTCAACGGTTAAGTTAAGCCTTAAGCATTATGGTAATTCTACACCAACAGATTTTACTATAAAAAGAGAAGAAATTAAATTAAAAGATGTTCCTTATTCAGGAATGTTAAATGATCAAGTGGGGTATATTAAACTTACCGGGTTTACTCAAGATGCAGCAAAAGAAGTTAAAGAAGCTTATACCAAATTGAAAACAGAAAATAAGTGTTCATCGCTTATTTTAGATTTAAGAGGAAACCCAGGTGGACTATTGCAACAAGCAGTTGATATTGTAAATCTTTTTATAGATAAAGGACAAATAGTTGCTACTACAAAAGGAAAAATTAAAGAATGGGACAATACGTTAAAAGCAGTTAATAATCCAATTGACACACAAATTCCAATTGTTGTAATTGTTGATCGAAATTCAGCATCAGCATCTGAAGTTGTTTCAGGTGCTTTGCAAGATTTAGACAGAGCAGTTGTAATTGGTGAGCGCACTTATGGTAAAGGTCTCGTTCAGCAAACAAGAAATTTGGTTTATAATTCTGCATTAAAAGTAACAGTTGCCAAATACTACATTCCAAGTGGCCGTTGTATTCAGGCATTGGATTATTCTACAAAAGATTTAGATGGAGCAGTATTAAAAGTTCCAGATTCATTAGTAACAGCATTTAAAACAAAAGGAGGTAGAATTGTATACGATGGCGCTGGAATTATGCCTGATATAAAAATTGCTGAGGAAACCATGAGTCATTTGGCCTTTGCACTGATTTCTAAAAATCACATATTTGATTATGCTAATTATTATTATTCAAAAAATAAAAACCTAAAACTAAATGCGCGTACTTTTTCATTATCAGATTCAGATTATCAGGAATTTATTAGCATGGTAAAAAAAGGAGATTACAAATATGAAACAGATAGCGAGAAAGAATTGGAACGATTTAAAGAACTAGCACAAGATGATAAAAAATTTGAAGATGTAGAAAAAGAATACACAGCATTATTAAATCGATTGAAAGAAAGTAAAAAAGATGATTTTATGAAGTTTAAAGATGAGGTGAAACAATTATTGGAGATAGAAATTGTTTCAAGATATAATTTCGAGTCAGGAAAATTAGAGGCAAACATAAAATACGATAAGGATATTTCAACTGCGTTGCAATTGATAAGCAATGATGCAAAAATTAAATCTATTTTAACTACTATTGATAAACCAACTAAACCATTTAATCCGAATAAGAAATTTTAATTATGGTTGGCTTATTTTTCGGTTCATTTAATCCAATTCATATCGGCCATTTAGCCTTAGCTAATTATTACCTAGACAATACTGAACTAAAAGAAATTTGGTTTGTTATTTCGCCACACAATCCCTTAAAAAATAAATCAAGCTTACTTCATCATCGTTTTCGAAAAGACATGGTGAATTTGGCAATTGGAGATCATCCAAAACTAAAAGCTTGTGATATCGAATTTAATTTGCCTCAGCCATCTTATACGATAAACACACTAGAATATTTAAAAGAAAAATATCCTAAAAAAAAATTCGCATTGATTTTAGGCGCAGATAACTTGGCAACTTTTCATAAATGGAAAAACTATGAGGTAATTTTAAAACGCCATCATTTGTTTGTCTACCCTCGTCCAGGTTTTGATCCCGGGCCATTGGTAATCCATCCCTCTGTTACTTTAACCAATGCGCCAATTATCGAAATTTCTTCCTCATACATTCGTGACGCAATACATGAGGGTAAAAAACCAGAATACTTTGTTCATCCCGAAGTTTGGAAATACATTTGTGAGATGAATTTTTATAAAAAGTAGAAATTTAAATATTTTTATTTAATCAGTTTAGCTATAAAACTTGGATTTTCGATATTCTCTTTATTGTAAGCTATTGGCAAGTACTTAAGCGTATCAATTATTGTTCCACCAGCATTCTTTAAAATACTGTGACCTGCACAGGTATCCCATTCCATCGTTCTTCCAAAACGAGGGTATTCGTGGGCTAAGCCTTCGGCAACCCAGCACATTTTAATGCTGCTGCCCGAATAAATGCTATTAACAGATTGGTTCAACTCCAATTGTTTCATGTATTTCTTTAATTCAGGATTGTGGTGTGAACGACTGGCAACTATTGTATAGGTTTCAGGTAATTTTTGTAAAGGTAATTTATCTGCAAACTGAATCATTTCATCAATAGTTTGGGCATTACAAATTGCCTCTTGGTTATTCATGTAAACATGACGGTTTATTTTAAATGCGCCAATGCCATCAGCCGCAAAATAAATGTCTTTAAATACAGGAGAAAAAATTACGCCCAGTATCGTAACTCCATTATTACTCAGGCCAATGTTTACTGTAAATTCACCATTTCGTTTTACGAATTCTTTAGTGCCGTCTAACGGGTCAACAATCCATAATAAGTCCCAGTTTTTTCTAATAGCGTAACTGTAATGCTCGCCTTCCTCACCCAATACTGGTATTTTTGTAATCAGTAGTTCGTCTTCAATTATTTTATTTGCTTCTTTATCTGCAATGGTTACCGGTGTGTAATCTTGTTTAATTATAACTTCAAATTCGGTTTCATAAATTTCAGCAATTCGTTTTCCAGCTTTAATTGAAGCTAAAACAGCAATGTGAAGTAGTTGTTGAAGATTAATTTCCATTCGTATATTAACTAAAAAGCCCCTAAAAAGGGGCTTTGATAAATTTAAATTGTTTCAGGTATAATGTTTGGATCAACCAATACTCTTCCGCAATGTTCACACACAATAATTTTTTTGTGAGTTTTAATATCTAACTGACGTTGAGGTGGGATTTTATTGAAACAACCACCGCAAGCATCACGCTCAATTGGAACAACGGCTAAGCCATTTTTAGAATTGCTTCTGATTCTTTTATAAGCATTAATCAAGCGAGCTTCAATTAATTTTGATTTTTCTTCAGAGCTTTTTAATAAATCTTGTTCTTCTTTTTGAGTTTCTTCAATGATTTCGTCTAGTTCAGATTTTTTAACTTTTAAATCTTTTTTCTTGTCTTTTAATTCATCTTCCGCTTTCGATAAAAACTCTTGTTTTGACTCAATAGCAAATTTGTATTCTTTAATACGTTTTTCGCACAATTGAATTTCTAAATTTTGAAACTCAATTTCTTTGGTAATTGCATCGTATTCTCTGTTGTTTTTTACTTTACCTAATTGAGCTTCGTATTTTTTAATGTTTGCTTTGTGATCTTTGATTGCGTTTTGTTTATCACTGATTTGCTGCTCTAATTCTTGGTTTTCTTGCGTATAGCTTTCAAAACGAGTTTCTAAACCCGCTACTACATCTTCTAAATCCTGAACTTCAAGAGGTAATTCACCACGGATGATACGTAGTTTATCAATCTTGCTGTCAATCAATTGTAATTCATATAATGCTTTTAGTTTCTCTTCAACTGAATGATCAACTTTTTCTTTGATTGTTGCCTTTGCCATGTTTAAAAGTAATTTATCGGATTAGTATTTATTTTTGATAAATGGACTGCGAATTTAGGAAAATTTTCTTTAATCACCTCATAAAATAATTCAGGGGTAAATCGTTCCGTTTCAAAATGCCCAATATCACATATAACTATCTTATTATCAGCGTCAAAGAACTTATGGTAGGTAAAATCAGCACTTAAAAAAACATCTGCATTTTGCTGAATAGCATTTTTTAACAGAAAACTACCAGAACCTCCGCAAAAAGCAATTTTCCTTACTAGATCAGTTGTTTTGGGAGTATGTTTTATGGTTGGCACCAAAAAAGCAGATTTTACTTTTCGCAGAAAATCCGTCCATTTTAATGGGTGTTCAAATTCGCCAATCATTCCTGAACCAATCAGTTCATAATTATTTTCGAGCGACTGAAGGTAATAAGCAACTTCTTCGTAAGGATGACTCTTTTTTAATGCATTTATTATGTTGAGTTTTTTATACGATTCAAAAATTACTTCTAATCGAGCCTCGTTTACTTTTTCGAGTTTGTTTTTTTCTCCTAAAAATGGATTGCTCAACTCATTAGGTTTAAAACTCCCTTCTCCATTTACTAAAAAACTACACTCGCTATAATTTCCTATATTTCCTGCACCGGCAGCAAATAAGGCGCGCTGAACCAGTGAAATTGACTCATTCGGAACAAAAGTTACCAATTTCATCAACTGGTGAGATTTTGGCTGAAGAATTTTTAAATTTATTAACCCAAGTTTATCGGCAATTTTTTTATTTACACCGCTAATTACATTATCAAAATTAGTGTGACAGGCATAAATCGCGATTGAATTTTTAATGGCTTTAATAATTATGCGCTCAACGTAATTGGCTCCATTAATTCTTTTTATTCCGGAAAAAATTATCGGATGATGCGCTATAATTAAATTTGCTTTTAATTGAATTGCTTCCTCAATTACATCCTCTGTCACATCTAATGTTGCTAGAACAGCAGCTGTTTCATCTTCTGAATTGCCAATTAATAATCCCGAATTATCATATTCTTCTTGTAAAGAGGGAGGGGCAAAATTTTCAATGCAAGCAATAAGTTCTTTTATTTTCATTTAGGCAAAGATTGATGGTGTTTTAATTTAAATTACATTATTTCTTCCTGCTGGAAAATAGAATGTAATGTTAATACAAAAATGATATTAATTGCAGGAAGCAAAGTGTATTGTCCGAGTATTGAAATTACTCCAAATAACATGTGCCATATTTCAGAATTTTCGGCTAAAAAGGCCAGGTTAGGGTTAATTCCTGAAAACGCAAGTAATGAATTATAAACCAATTGTGGTAAAGTGAAGATCATGCTTAATAAACTAATAAAAAACAAAGAAGAAATAACAATACCCCATATTAACCACCATTTTTTACGTGCTTTTTTAAATGTGATAATAAATGCAGATGTCATTGGAATTTCTTCTTTAAGCACTAGGTAAGAGGCATTTTTAATGCTAAAGTAAATTAACGGGCCAATAAAAATAATTGCTGCAAATACTAAAAGTAGTAATGCTGGAATTAAGCTTACCACTAAGATGAGCGGTAACAAAATCACTAAAGATGTCAAACCGAAAATGAAGTAGTTATAAAATAATCTCCAGCTATCTTTGGGCATGTATTGAAGAATTTCTTTAATGTTAATTATAGGCGTGCCGTGTTTTTGATAAAGCAGTACATATCTGTTTACAGCTGCTGCATATAGAATTGCTACCAGAAATGAAATTAAAAGTATGGGAATAAAAAAAGGCAGCAATTCATTAAATTTTTGCATGGCTGCTGCTTTATTTTCAGGGTTTAATAAAAAATTTAAATCAATGCCTAAACTTTCAATGTAACCGTTTAGCCCACCGGCCAAAATAAGTAAAGGTCCTGGAATAAAAAGAATTGCAATTGTTAGTGGTTTAAACGACCTTTTTATTAAACGTAAAGATTCTTCATATAATTCATAAAAATTTCGTTGTTTGTTAAAGTTAGTACGTTCTTGATTATTCATAAAAATGGCGTAAACAATTGTTTTTTTTATTCGGGCTATAAAATCGATGATAAAAATAATTTATTTATTTACTGCTTTACACAATTAAAATCATAAAATGAAGTTACTCACCCAAAACCTTTTTAGAATCATTTTAATTAATTGCCAAAAAAATTTGTTTTTTAATGTTAAAAATCTATTTTTATCGCTTTGAAAAGTTTTAATCTTTGATGAATAAAATAGCATTAATAAAAATAGGACTAATTGGGTTACTTTATTTTATTGGTGTTACCGGTTTAAAAGCCCAGCTTAATGCTAATTTCACCTCTTCTGCAACAAGTGGGTGTGCTCCTTTAGTAGTTCAGTTTACAGATAACTCAACGGGCGGACCAACATCATGGAACTGGACTTTTGGAAATGGAAATTCATCTACTTCTCAATCTCCTCAAGCAATTTATTCAAACCCTGGTGTTTACACCGTACAGCTTGCTATTTCTAATGGCTCAACTATTTCTACTAAAACGAAAGTAATTACTGTATATAATAAGCCTGCTCCTAACTTTAATATCAACCTCAATCCTTCTTGCGCGGGTCAAAATGTGTTGTTTTCTGATCAAACTACTATTTCACCTGGAGGCGTTGCAATTAGTAACTGGGCATGGGATTTTGGGGACGGATCTTTTCAAAACACTACAACAGGTGCAGCAGGGCATGCATATACATCTGCCGGAACTTTTCCTGCAAGTTTAATTGTAACCGATGCAAATGGATGTACTAATTCGATAACAAAAAACGTAACTATAACACCATTTCCAACGCCTTCTTTTTCAGCTTTGCCAACTTTTAAATGTAGTCCGCCATTACAAGTTAGTTTTACCAACACATCCGGAAATACAAGTCAGGCCTCTATTAGGTGGCTTTTTGGAGACGGTAGCTCATCAGTTTTATCAGATCCTACACACACTTACACTACATCAGGTTCATTTGATGTGTCACTTATTATTTCTCAGGGAGGGTGTACTGATACAGTTACTGTAGTTGATAAAGTAATTATTCAAAATATTGTTGCATCGTTTACAACACCTGCAGCTAGTGTTTGCGCAGGAAGAACCCTTTCTTTTACTGACACTTCAGTGCCCGATGCAGTTTCTGCATCATGGAATTTTGGTGATGGAGGAACGAGTAGTTCTGTAAATCCAACTCATCTTTTTTCTACTGCTGGAACTTATCCTGTTACCATGATTGCAGTTGACGCAAATGGTTGTTCGGATACTGTTGTAAGCAACATTACTGTTGGACAAGTTCCTACCGTTAATTTTTCAGCAAATGTAACTCAAAGTTGTTCTGTTCCTTTTAATGTTAATTTTACTAATTCGGCTGTTGGCGGAAATACATTTAGCTGGAATTTTGGCGATGGAGCTACTTCCAATCAGGCAAATCCAAACCATACTTATACAAGTTCAGGAACATATCCGGTTACTTTAATTGTAGGTAGTGCCGGTGGAGCTTGTGTAGATTCATTAAAAAGAAATAATTACATACAGATTATTCGACCAGTAGCAAATTTTGAGGCGTTGCCGGATAGTGGTTGTATCCCTTTAAATGTAGCATTTACAAGTACTAGTACAAGCCCACTTGATCCTATAGCAAACTATCAATGGACATTTGGTAATGGAAGCTCTTCCACTGAAAATGATCCTAATACAAACTCAACTTATAATACAGTTGGGATATTTACACAAACATTAATAGTTGTTACTCAAACCGGTTGCAGAGATACCTTTGAATGTGAAAATTGCATCAAGGCAGGCACCTTACCCACATCAGATTTTAGTATTGTAGATGACACAATTTGTTATGGTCAAATTGCTATGTTTAATGAGTTAGCTAATGGTGAAACAGGATACAAATGGCTCTTTGGCGATGGTGGAAATTCTTTATTAGACGATGCTACTCATCAATATCAAGATACAGGCTTATTTCAGGTTAAATTAATTGCTTTTAATAATGGTTGTGCCGATACTTCGCTTAAAAAGCAAATACGCGTTGATGGCCCAAAAGCGCAAGGCATAAAAACCATGAACTGTCTTAATTACTATAATGTAATTTTAGAAAGCACATCTATTATTGCAGATTCAGTGTATTGGAATTTTGGAGATGGAACCCAAGATTTAACTAATACCGATAGTTTGTTACATACCTATGCCACGAGGGGGCCAAAAATAGTCAAGCTGGAGGCGTATAACTTTACCACAGGCTGTGCAGATACAATTACAATTAACTTAACTGTTGCAGAGCCAATAGCGAGAATAGAAGTAGATAGTGCGAGAGGGTGTTTTCCTTTTAATGCACTTTTTAATGGAATAACTAGTCAGGATCCATCTTCTTATCGATGGGATTTTGGTGTAAATGGGGTTACCAATGATGTTTCAACACTTGCAAGCCCTCAGTTCACGTATCAATCTCCGGGTGCAAATACGGTTAAATTAGTAATAACAGATGTAAATGGCTGCAAAGATTCAACTACTTTACAATTAAACACACTTGGTCCTCTTGTTGGCTTTACTATTGATACGATAAAAGGTTGTGCCCCACTTCAAATTTCGTTTACAGATACTACAGATAATTTAGCGCCAATAACATCTTGGTTATGGCAGTATGGCGACGGTACAACTTTTACGGATAACAATACAACAACACAACATACTTATGCTGCTCCTGGTTCGTATAATGTAAGTTTAACAATTACAGATGCCGATGGTTGTGTTAAAACAAAAATAATTAACTCACTCATTAGAGCAACTTTTCCTTTTCCAAGCTTAAGTGTTGATACATTTTCTTGCGCAAATGATTTGTTCACAATTGATGCATCTGCAACTAATACAACTGCAAATGCAACCTATTATTGGGATTTTGGAAACGGTTCTGTTGATTCAACAAGTGGCCCTACATTAAACTATTCTTACAATGCAAACGGAGTTTATAATTTAGCTTTAACAGTTGTTGATGAAAACGGCTGTGATAGTACAATTTCAAAAAATATTTATATTGTTAAACCTGAGGCTGATTTTGGAATAACCATTTTAAATTCTGGTTGTGGAAATATGCAAGTTGCATTTACCGATTCATCATCTGGTTTTGTAACACAAGCCATTTGGAGTTTTGGAAATGGCGCTTTATCAACTCAGTTAAATCCATCATATACATATACTCAACCCGGTACTTACGATGTATCTATGATTGTAACAAACAGTGGTGGATGTAAAGATACGTTGTTGATTGAAGATTTAATTACGGTTGAAGGTGCAACAGGGGCATTTACTTTTTCTCCTGATTCAGGCTGTAACCCCTTAACAGTAACTTTTGAAGCAAGTTCGCAAAATGCTGATAATTTTTACTGGGATTTAGGTAATGGAACGGTTATCGAAGGAAATGATACAATTACTTACACATATACCCAAGCAGGATTATTTACTCCCATTTTAGTATTATCAAGTACATTATCAAATGGAAATCAATGTTTATTGCCCGCAACAAGTAATGGTGCTCAAGTAGAAGTTGTTAATGTAATAGATATTCAGTTATCTCAAAATTCTATTTTGTTATGGGAAGATAGTACAGCTACTGTAAATGCTACTATTAGCGGTGGAACTTTGCCTTATACCTATTTCTGGTCTCCTGATAATGATGTTATATCATGCACAAATTGCACTAACCCCGTATTTACAGGTAACGGAACTAGTTATTATTATTACTTCAATGTTACTGATAGCAATGGTTGTAAAGGTGCGGATACTTTATTTGTAGAATCTAAATTGTGCAGTAATCCGGAAGATGATGGTATACCAAATATATTTTCTCCAAATGGAGATGGAAGAAATGATATTTTTAGTATACCGGGTATTTGTAAAGGTGAAACATTACATGTAGATATTTTTAACCGTTGGGGCATTTTAATGTACTCATCTGATTCCAGAAAAGGTGGTTGGGATGGTAGAACAACAGCAGGCCTTGAGGCTGAAGCCGGAACCTATTACTATATCATTAATCTAAAAGAAAAATCATACAAAGGTTTTTTTCAATTAATTAGATAAAGCTTTCAGGCTTTGCTATATTAATGAAATTTTAGTGGCGAAGATTGTATGCTTTCTCCATAAAATTTTAACGCATGTTGGTCAAATAACTCCGTGCTATCTGTTGTAAAAAAAGCTATCCTGTTTTGTTTAGTTATTTGATCGTCCATTTGTTTGTGCCTCTTCAAATAATCTTTTAAACTATTGGCAATAATTTCGCCTTGAGAAATTACCTGAATGTGTGATGGAAGATGTTCTTTTATTTGATCACGAATCAGCGGATAGTGAGTACAACCTAATAAAACAGTATCTATGGACGTGTTTTGTTTAAGTAATTCATTACAGTATTTTTTAATGAAATAATCTGCGCCTTCGTTATTTATTTCATTGTTTTCAATTAAAGGAACCAACATCGGGCAAGCTTGCTGAATAACTTTAGTTTCAGGAAAAAATTTATTTATCTCAATCACATACGATTCTGAATGCACTGTGCCGGTTGTTGCCATAATGCCAACGGAATTGGATGTGGAATATTTGCCTATTACTTCTGCGGTGGGGCGAATTACACCTAATACACGTTTGTTTGGTGCAAGTACAGGTAAATCTTTTTGTTGTATTGTTCGTAATGCCTTTGCAGATGCAGTATTGCATGCAAGAATGACTAACTCACAATTCATTTCAAATAATTTTTTTACACACTCAAGCGTGTATTCATAAACCGATTCGAAAGAACGCGAGCCATAAGGTGCACGAGCATTGTCGCCCAAATATACGTAATCGTATTCAGGCATTATTTTAACCACTTCTTTTAAAATGGTTAATCCACCAAAACCTGAATCAAAAAATCCTATTGGGCAATTCATGAGATTTAAATTTCCTTTCTTAATCGTGCTACGGGAATATCTAATTGCTCGCGGTATTTAGCAACTGTTCTTCTTGCAATGTTGTACCCTTTTTGTTTTAATACCATCATTAATGCATCATCAGTAAGTGGCTTTTTTTTATTTTCAGATTCGATACAATCTTTCAATATTTTTTTTACCTCACGTGTAGATACTTCTTCCCCAGATTCTGTACTCAACGATTCGGAGAAAAAGGATTTCAATAAAAAATTACCGAATGGCGTAGTAACGTATTTGCTATTGGCAACACGCGAGACGGTTGATATATCCAAACCTATTTTTTCAGCAATGTCTTTTAAAATCATTGGTTTTAATTTGGTTTCATCACCACTTAAAAAATATTCTTCTTGGTGGTTCATGATCGCATTCATACTAACCAATAACGTTTGCTGGCGCTGAAACAAGGCATCAATAAACCATTGTGCAGATTCTATTTTGCTTTTTACAAAAGTGGTAGCTTCTTTACTCGATTTATCTTTGTTTTTAGAGTATTCAGTAAGCATTTCTAAATAATCCTTACTCAATTTTAACTCAGGTAAATTTCGTTGATTGAGTGAAAGCTCCAATTTGCCATCGGCATTATTAATGAAGAAATCGGGAACCACATCACCGGCCACAGATGATCCCGATGAGCTATCGCCCGGCTTTGGATTTAATTGGGTAATAGATGATATAATCTCTTTAAGTTCCTCGTCTTCTTTTATGCCTATATTTTTTGCAATTTTTTCGTAGTGTTTTTTCGAGAATTCATCCATGTAATTTTTCACTACGTCAATAGCAAAATAGATTTCTCTTGTTTTTGGATTTTTTCGATCTAATTGCAACAATAAACATTCTTGTAAATTTCGGGCACCAACGCCAGGTGGATCAAATGACTGTATTACCTTTAGTATTTCTTCAATCTCCTGAATAGTAGTATTGATGTTTTGAGAGAACGCAATGTCATCTACAATAGAATCCATATCTCTTCTTAAATACCCATCTTCATCAATACAACCGATTAAATATAATCCAACTTTAAATTGCTGCTCGCTTAAATCCTGCAAACCCAATTGTTGTTCTAGTAAATCGTGAAAACCCGGACCAACAGTTATTGGGGTTTCATGGAAATCGTTGTCTTTTCCAGAGTTGTTTATTTCGTACTTATAGTCTGCAACTTCTTCCTCATCCATAAAATCATCAATACTGATTTCATCATCCATTCGCTGCGCATCCTCCATTACTGCATCGTCATCGTTTTGCTCTTCTACATCATCAGATTCATTAAGCAAATCATCTTCAAAATCTTCTTGCTGTTCCAGTTCTTCTTCATTGCCTTCTTCCAAAGCAGGATTTGCTTCTAATTCTTCTTTAATTCGTTGTTCAAGTGCAAGTGTAGGCAACTGCAACAATTTCATTAATTGAATTTGCTGAGGCGATAATTTTTGAAGTAGTTTAAGTTGTTGTGTTTGCTTCAGTGCCATGTTACAAAGATAATTTTTAACTTAATTAAAATGCCTCCTCACTAGGCTATTTTTTAGATTCTAATAACTGAATTATTTTAATAAATTTATTGCCTCTAACAAAGTACAGTTGATTAGCATACAAACGCATGATTTAGGAAAACGTTTTGGTCGCGAATGGATTTTCAGGACGTTGAAACTACATTTAGAAAAGTCAGACAAATTAGTAATTACTGGCTCTAATGGTTCGGGCAAATCAACTTTGTTGCAAATTTTATCCGGTTATGTTTTACCAACTGAAGGCATAATTAGCTGGAAAGACAATCATGGTTCAGAAGTTGCCAAGGAAAATATTTTCAAACACGTTTCCATTGCCAGCCCGGCACTAGAATTAATCGAAGAGTTTACTCCTTTGGAATTGATAAAGCATCAAAGGTGCTTTAAATCTTTTCAAGGAAATTTATCGGACTTAGACTTGATTGAAATTGCATTATTGAGTCCACATAAAAATAAAGTCATAAAGAACTTTTCTTCAGGAATGAAACAACGTTTAAAATTAACCTTAGCTGTAGTTGCTGATGCTCCTTTATTATTGTTAGATGAACCCATTATTAATTTGGATCATAATGGAATTGCATGGTACAAAGAATTGATTAAAACTCGCGCTTTGCATAAAACAATTATTGTGTGCAGCAATAAACAGAAAGACGAATATGAATTTTGTAGCAGAGAAATTTCAATTGATGAATTTAAGTTGAAATAAGATACGTGAATGATTATTGCAACTCTTATCACTACTAATTTTTAATAGCTATCTTATTTTATCTTTGAAAACTGATAATTGTCAGTTTTATAATTGCAGTGTAGTTTTACATTAGTAGCCATTACTTCTATTGCATGAATAAAGCCGACCATAATAAAAATGAAATGGAAAGTTTAAATGCGTTATTTTTATATTCTACTGAAGGAATTATTATTGTTAATGAAGAGGGAAGGATTTTACAAGCTAATCCAAGTTCCGAAAAATTATTTGGGTACGAAAATAATGAGTTAATTGGATTAACTGTAGAAAACCTTATTCCCGGCCGATTTAAAAATCGGCATCAACAACACCGCCAACATTACAACCAAGCCCCACATCCAAGAGCAATGGGTAAAGATATGGTTCTTTTTGGTTTGAAAAAAGACAATTCCGAATTTCCTGTTGAGATCAGTTTAAGTAATTATAAAAAAGATAATGAGCTTTATATTATAGCTTTCATTATTGATATTACAGAAAGAAAATTAGCAGAAGAAAAAATTAAACAAATTAATGCTCAGCTTGAAGTAAAAGTATCGGAGCGAACAAAAGTTTTGCAAGAAGCACTAATTGAATTAGAAAATTCAAGAGAACAATTAAGTAGGGCATTGGAAAAAGAAAAACATTTGAATGATTTAAAATCACGCTTTGTTACAATGGCTTCTCACGAGTTCAGAACTCCTTTGAGCGCAATTCTTTCATCAGTTGCTTTAATTGATAAGTACAAAAAAGAAGAGGAAGATGAAAAACGGAAAAAGCATGTAGATCGCATAAAATCGTCTGTAACCAACATGACTTTAATACTTAACGACTTTTTATCGGCTGAACGACTGGAACAAGGAAAAATATTTGCTAATAAAGTAGAATTTAGTTTAACCGAATTAATAGAGGAGATTATTGCCGATATCAAAAATTTAACGAAAAAAGAACAACAAGTAACATATCATCATTCTGGCTTTTTATTGGTGAAAAGTGATAAACAGATGGTTAGAAACATCTTATTAAATTTACTTTCTAATGCTATTAAATTTTCTAGTGATGATGGTAAAATTAGTATTGCTACCTCTGTTAATTCAAATGAATTTATAATTGAAGTAAAAGATAACGGAATAGGAATAGCAGAAGATGATCAATCCTATTTATTTGAACGTTTTTTCAGAGCTAAAAATGCCATTAATATACAAGGTACCGGATTGGGATTAAATATTATAGTAAAATATCTGGAAGCTCTTGAAGGAAAAATACATTTTAAAAGTAAACTAAATGTGGGAACCACATTTGTGGCGTGCATACCAAACGCTTAATCATTAAATTATGCAAAAAACAATTTTATTAATAGAAGATAACAAAGATTTACGCGAAAACACCGCTGAAATTTTAGAGTTAGCCAACTTTAAAGTTCTTCAGGCAAATAATGGAAAAATCGGAGTTGAAATGGCAACACGCGAAAAACCTGATTTAGTAATTTGCGATGTTATGATGCCAATTCTCGATGGTTATGGTGTAATTCATTTATTAACTAAAAATCCTGAAACTGCAACTATTCCGTTTATTTTCTTAACTGCAAAATCAGATCGGATTGATTTTAGAAAAGGCATGCAAATGGGCGCAGATGACTATATTACTAAACCTTTTGATGATATAGAGTTACTTAGTGCTGTGGAAAGCAGAATTCGTAAAAGAGAGTTGCTTCAAGCTGAATTTTCAAAAAATGCTGAAGGAATTAATTTGTTTTTTAATGAAGTAAGAGCACATGAAGAATTAAAAAATCTTTCTGTAAATAAAAAAATAAAACAAATTAAAAAACGCGATATCCTTTTTACAGAAGGAAACGAAGCGACTTATCTTTATTTTTTAACTAAAGGAAAAATAAAATCACATAAAGAACATGAGTATGGAAAAGAGTTAATTACTCAATTGTATAAAGAAGGAGAATTTATAGGATACATAGCTTTACTTGAAGAAAAACCTTACAATGAAACTGTAGAAGCCATAGAAGATAGTGAGGTAATTTTAATACCTAAAGAAGATTTTTATGCACTAATTAATGCTAATGTGGGTGTTATGAAAACATTCATTAAAATGCTGAGTGATCATGTTGTAGAAAAAGAAAATCAATTGGTAAATATTGCTTATAGCAGTGTAAGAAAACGAACATCAAATGCGCTATTAAGTTTATACGAAAAATATAGCAACAATAACATTAATACTTTTAATATTTCCATTTCAAGGGAAGATTTAGCAAACATTGTAGGTACTGCAACCGAATCGCTTATTCGAACGCTAAGTGATTTTAAAGAAGAAAAGTTGGTTGAAATAAAAGGGAGTTCAATTACTATTTTAGATATTGAAAAATTAAGAAAGTTGAAGGCTTAAAGCATTTAACGCCTTTACTTCAGAATAATAATCGGTAAAACTAAATTGATTTTGCTTTAGATAATCAATCACCCAACAATACCAATCTATCCAGGTTTTAAACGATTTACAGAAATAATGATCGTGAAAATCAATTACTAAATGACTTAATTTTAAATCAACACATTTATCAATGATTTTTTTTGTAGCCTCAATAGACTCGTTCAAAGAACGAGATTGTCTTCTTTTGCCGTTTTCAATTATCCATCCATCCATTATTTGAAAAGGGAATTCCCACATTTCACCTACTTTGTATGGATTAGTAAATTCAAAAACAGTTGAATCATATAAATATCCTGCATTAGAAAATTTATTTAAAGTATTAGCATCTTTTCTTACATAATGCATTCTAATACCTTGTGCAGGAAGTTGAAATGTAGCTTCAAATTTGTTTTTTTCATAAAGAATTGAATCTAATGTTTCGTAATTGATTCCATGTACCTGAACGGAACAGTTTGAGGTTTTTATTAGCTGAACGATAGATTGAGCTTGTAATAAAGAGTAAGATAACCCAATTCCATTTTCTACACCAATAAAAAAAGTACCATTAACACACTTCTCTTTATTAAAAGAAATAAGCTCTTTTACATTGTTGAATTTGTTTTTAATTAAATCCTGAAAGCGATACATCAATTCCTGAAAGCTGATTTTGCCATTTATCCATTCTAAATGTGAACGAACAATGTGTTTAGGAATGATTAAATCCTTTAAAAGATGCTCTGTAACAGAAATATGATCAATATCATGCGAAACAATTACTTTCATCAGCGAGAGCAAAATTAAGCATTTAAATTAAATACATCGTTTGAAAATATTTAAAAGTGCAGGAAGCTGATTCCATTGCAAAAAACCGTAATTCAGTTTTTTTCCACCCAACCCTTTATAAAAGCCGGCTAGAGATTCAGAATTAGATCCTCCACCAAAATCAAATAACTTTGCTTTATCAGAAAAAAACTCAATTGCATATTTTAAAAGCAAATGCATACTCCCAGAGTTTTCTTTTTTATTAATAACAGTTCCTTTTAAAAAAAAGGCATGAAAATCATTAAAAATAAAATGAGCCAAAGCTTTGCAATTTCCTTTTTCATCTATAACCTGAAAAGATATCAGTTGATTTTCTTGCTGCGCATTTTTTAATAGTTGTTCAAATAATGAAATGGATTTAACTGAAAGAGATAATTCATTTTTTAAAAAAGGGTATAGGTATTTTTTGGATAAAGAAACAATTTCATTTTTCGCTACTTCAATTACTTTTAGGTTTAAGTCAATAGCTTTTTGAATGTTCCTGCGTGTATTCTGATTGAATTGGTATTCTTCGTTATAATCTATTACAAAAGTGTTTTTTGATTTAATAAATTCATTAGAAATTGAATTACCTGAATTCCATTCCAATTCAATTAATTTGAATTTGTTGGTAACGTAATTGTAAAACAGTTGGTCAATTTCATTATTTGTTTTACCATATAAGCCGAGTTGCGAAGTAAATGGCGGCTGAGGCAAGTAATGAATTCCAAATTTAGATTTATGTGTTAAAGGAAAGACACTTTCGTAATCATTAATGATTAAAGCATCCCAGCCGGGCGAAGTTGCATTGAGGTAAAACGATTGCGCAAACACAAAAGGTAATTTGGAATTTAAAACAGTGGAATCCCATTTTTTAAAATCGATTTGATCATGCTTTATGTGTTGAATAATTTGCATTTAAAAAATCGATCTCTTTTTAAATTTCAAAGCCAGTTCAATTGGAAGTGTTGCTTTGTTAATGGTAAAATATGGAATTAAATCTCCTCCAAAACCTCTAAAGAACTTTTCAACTCCTTTAAGCATAGATCCTTCAAAGTCAAAGATAGTACAATTTAATTCTTTTGCTTTTTCAATGCTTTTTAATACAAGTAGATTGTTAATGCCTTGAATTCCGGATTTTTTATTTACGGCACCAAAAAGATAATAACATGTATTGAAATCGTAAATGCAAAAAACTTGCCCAAGCAATTCATTATTTTTTTTTGCTGTAACCGAAAATGAATTTTTTTCATCAGCAAATTTTAGAAAAATGTTTTTCAATTCATTTTCGTAAATGTTTGCGCCAACATCTATTAAATGTTGTTTGAAGTAATGAAATAAATCATTATTTTTTGTTTGGTTAAAACCAACTTCAATGTTTTCTTTTATTGCTTTTTGAATCGCATTTCTGTGTTTTGCATCAAAGTTAGCAACAATAGATTCCAACGGATTATTCAAGTCAATACGATAAGTATAATTGGGAATTACTTTATAATTATTCCAAATGAATGGTTGTAGGTCTGAAATGTTAGAAGGAACTGCAAGTACAATAAGTTTTGTTTTTTGAGATTCAATAAAATCACAAAAAAGATTCATCAACTCTTTTTTAAAATTATTTTGCGCAGATTTATTTTGATGATTAGATTCAAAAAATAAACCACAATGTGGAGAGTAGGGAGGTAATTTTAAAAAGGATGCCCCTGCTTTTTTAGTTTTTAAAAAATAAAAACCACCAATTAATTTTTCTTCACTTTGGTAAATACCAAACAGCTGAATAGAAGAACCATAAACCGATAACCATTTTTCACTACCAAAAACCCCAATTCTCTTTTCTGCTTTTTCTGCAAATGTAGTTGTGTTTGAAATCGATTTTATGGAATAATTACTTGGCATTAAAAGTCCTTTATCGATTAATTATTCCTAATCGCAGTTGTTGAATTCGCCTGTGCCTTTGGCATAATAGTAAGTTCGTTGATATTTACATGATCAGGTCTGCTAGCAACCCAATAAATGGTTTCGGCAATGTCTTCAGCATATAAAGGCGTTAGTCCTTCGTATACTTTTTTTGCGCGTTCTTCATCTCCGTGAAAACGAACAATGGAAAACTCGGTTTCAACCATGCCCGGATGAATGGCAGTTACTTTAATTCCATAAGAAAGCAACTCAATGCGCAATGCTTTGTTTAATGCATCAACAGCGTGTTTGGTAGAACAATATACATTTCCGTTTGCATAAACTTCTTTACCCGCTATTGAACCGATGTTAATAATGTGTCCTTTACTAGAAGTTTTTAAAAGTGGTATTACTTCCCTGGTTGTGTAAAGTAATCCTTTCAAGTTGGTATCAATCATTTTTTCCCAATCTTCAACCAGACCATTTTCCAAAGTGCCTAAACCCGATGCTAATCCTGCATTGTTAACTAACACATTAATTGCTCGCCAATTATCAGGAATGGATGCAATAGCAGTTTTTACTTCATCATAATTTCTCACATCAAAACAAAGTGAAAGTACTTTTGCTCCTTTCTGTTTTAGTGTAGTTTCTAATTTTTCTAAACGTTCTTTTCGTCGGCCGGTAATGATTACATCATAACCGTTTTTAGCAAACTGGATTGCAGTTGCTTCACCTATTCCTGAGGTTGCTCCTGTAATTAACGCGATCATGTTTTAATGTGTAGTATGAGTTTTATTTTGTTTTTTTCCAAGTGAACTATTTTTGTAGCCATACATAAAGTAAACTACTAATCCTATTAATAACCAAATTGAAAACAACAGCCAATTTGTCCAGCCCATTCCCGTTAGCAAATAGGAGCACGATAATAAACCTAAAACAGGAATGAGTGAGTAATTTTTCATATACGATAAGCCTGCAATTATTAGCCAGAAAAGATAAAAAATTACCATCGGGTAGTTGATAGTTTTCAAACTGTCTTCTGAGAAAGTATAGATGGAATCAGGTAAATAAATAAAAATCAAGATAAATGAAACAATTGTGACTGTTGGAATTATCCATTTGGAATTGATATAAGGTAGTTTGAATTTTCCTTTTTCTCTTGCAGAAGTATCCTTCGGTAATGTAAGTACGCCTCCACAAACCAATACAAATGCAAACAACGTTCCTATGCTGGTAAAATCAAGCACAAAATTTTCATCAGTAAAGAAAATTGGTAAACCTACTACCAAACCCGTTACAATTGTTGAGAAGCCTGGTGTTTTGTATTTAGGATGAATGCTAGAAAAACGCTTTGGTAACAAGCCATCTCGGCTCATGCTCATCCAAATACGTGGCTGCCCCATTTGAAAAACTAGCAATACACTTGTCATGGCAACAACAGCGGCAATGGAAACAATAAATAACATCCACTTAATGCCTTTTAAATTAAAAATTTCAGCTAGCGGATCAGAAACACCAAGCAAGTTATAAGATACCATTCCGGTAAGCACAAGTGATAAGATAATATATACAACAGTACAAATCACCAATGAATAAATCATACCTCTTGGCAAATCACGTTGAGGGTTTTTGCTTTCCTCTGCCAAAGTAGATACCGCATCAAAACCAATGTAGGCAAAGAACACCGCAGAAACACCTGCCATTACTCCACTAAAACCATTGGGCATAAAAGGCGTCCAGTTATCAATATCAACGTGGAATAAACCAACAATAATTACCAAAACTATAATTAAGAGTTTAATTAATACCATGATATTACTAAGGTTTTTTGATTCTTTTGTGCCAACAAAAACCAATGCGGTGATAAGAATGTTAATGGTAAAGGCAGGTAAATCAAAAATGATTTTCAAGCCTGCAATTTCAGGGGCATTTTTCCAGGCAAGAAATCCCTCGTTTAAAATGTCGCCGGGTTTAAAGTTATTAAATGCATCATGAGCAGCTTTGTAGTTTATGGTTAACCATTCGGGTATTGCTCCGGGTGGCAGTAGGTTGGTGAAATAACCACTCCACGAAAATGCAATGTATATATTGCCAATAGAATATTCCATTAATAATGCCCAGCCAATGATCCAGGCAAACAATTCACCAAATGAAACATAGGCGTAAGTATATGCACTTCCGGATACTGGAACACGAGCTGCAAATTCTGCATAACACAAGGCTGTAAAACCACATGCAACGGCACAAATGGCATATAAAATAATTACCCCTGGTCCTCCATTAAAGCAGGCGTTACCTATAGCGCTAAAGGTGCCACCGCCAATGATGGCAGCAATGCCAAAAAAGGTAAGGTCTCGTACACTTAATACTTTATGTAGGCCTGTTCCGTGCTGTTCCAGTTCATCCTGCCGAATGGCAGTTGCCGGTTTTTTTCTGAACAAATTTGATAGACTCATATAAACAAATGTAGGAATAATTAGTTCCTAATTAGAATTCAATCTAAAAGTCTTTTTTACATTTAATTCAATTTTTTTAATATAATTTAAATATCCATGTTTTAATTAATAGAAGTCAATAACTTTAAATTAAATCCTCTCCCGACATTTTATAAAAGTAATCGATGACTATCATCTAGCTAAATCAATTTCATGTTTTAAAAAAATGACTATTGTGGTAAAATCAAAACTTGAATTAAAAATTATCAATTATAATTTAAGTTTAAAAAAAAAGCAATCATTTTTAGCATAAATAACAAATAAATAAAACATCACTACAAAACAAAATCTATGTATTTTTGATTCATGAATGAATTCGAAAATGTTAACTGTCTGGTTTGTGGCGAAAACAATTATCATAACTACTCAGATAAAGGACAGTTTAACTTGCCAACTCATGTAGTCATCTGCAAACATTGTGGTTTTTCTTATCTCAACCCGAGATGGAGTAACGAAAGGTATAATGCCTTTTACAAAAACGAATACGATGATTATTACAGGCCTGAGGTAAAAAGCAATTATACCTATGATGTTTATTTGCCCATAAAAAATAATTTAAAACGCTTAGATAAATTTGGATACTTAAAAAATCAGCCTGAAAATATAATTGATATTGGCTGCGGTATGGGAGATTCACTGATTTACCTAAAGCAACAGGTATTTAAAACTGCTAATTACTATGCTATAGAACCTTCTTCTTTCTGCCAGCAACATCTAAGTAAAAACGGCATTGAACTTTTATCAACTGATGTAAATGCAGATTGGAGTAATGGAAATGAAAATAAGTTTGATGTTGTAATCATGCGTCATGTATTAGAACATTTCTTGGATCCGATAGCAGTTCTTAAAAAAGCAGCTTCAATTTTAAAAAAAGATGGACTTTTGATTATAGCTGTTCCAAACGCTAAAAAACCAACTAAACGTTTGATTAAAAATTATTTTAGAGTAGTGCACGTGAGTTATTTTTCAAAAACATCTTTAACTAATGCATTGAGTTTATCAGGATTAAAACCAGGTGTTTTATTGGAGGGCGATGAGTTTGATGCGTATGAATTATTTTGTGTTGCACAGAAAACAAATGATGAATTATCTGTGAAGTTTGATAAGGAAGAATGTAAAAAACAAATTGAAGTTTATAATCAGACTAAAAAATTGGATTTCTATTATGATTTCAAAGCGTTGGTTTGGAAACTGATTAATAAAGTAAAAAACAACTAATGGGTTCGATTAAAAAACAAGGCTTTTGGAACACGTTTATATCGTACTCCGGTATTTTAATTGGGTTCATCAATATTCTTGTTTTACAGCCTAAAATGTTAAGCGCAACGGAATTAGGTCTTACACGTATTTTATATTCTACTGCAGTTTTATTTGGCACTTTGTTTCCGGTTGGTTTAAATTTTTTAACCATTAAATATTTTCCCGAATTCAAGAATGAAAAAAATAAGCACCATGGATATTTGCCACTTTTACTTTTAATAAGTACCTGTAGTTTTTTGTTGTTTTCTTTATTCTTGTTCTTGTCCAAAAATTATTTCATTGCAAAGTATAGCGATTCACCACTTTTTGTCGATTATTTTTATTACATCTTTCCAATGACTTTTTTTATTGGAATTAATACCTTGTTGATTGGTTATTCATCAGCCTTATTTAAAACTTCATTCCCCAGTTTTCTTAATGAAGTGTATATACGATTGTTTGTAACTGCAATTACCTTGTGTTATTTTTTTGAGTTTATTCCGTTTGAATGGTTCATGCGCTTGTTCTTGTTTTCCTATGGAACACAGTTACTGATGCTATTAATATATATACATAAAACCGACGGTTTAACATTAAAAATCAATTGGAGTTTTTTTAAAACTAAGGATGTTAAAGCCATGAGTTTTTATACTCTGCAATTAGCCTTGGCATCTGTTGCTTCTATTGCCATAAGAAATATTGACACCATGTTGGTTGGAGGATATCTAGGATTGGATGCTGTTGCTGTTTACACCATTGCCTTTACTATTGGAAGCATAATAGAAGCTCCGGTTAATGCCTTAAGCCGAATTGCAGATTCAAAAATTGCAGATGCAATTACACGAAATGATCAGCCATTAATTAAAACCGTTTATTATAAATCAGCAAAACTATTATCAATTATAGGTGCTTTACTTTTCTTAGGAGTTATAGTTAATATTCATGACTTATTATCGTTATTGCCGGCGAAGTATCATGGAGGAGAATTTGTTGTAATTATAATTGCCACCAGTTCGTTTTTTAATATGGCCTCCGGTGTAAATACATCGCTGATTTATTTTTCACACCTATATAAAAAAGGCACCTACCTCCTTTATTTAATGATATCAATTACTTTAATATTAAATATTATTTTAATTCCAATTTATGGAATTATTGGTGCCGCCGTCGGTACAGGAATATCATTGCTTTTTTATAATGTATTTAAGTATCTATTAATTTATAAACACTTCTCTTTACAGCCGTTTTCAAGTTACATTTTTTATATCATTGGGTTATTTGCAAGTTGCCTGCTCGTAAATTCATTATTACCCATATTGGAAAATCCCTTTTTAAATATGTTTTTACACTCTTTGGTTGTAGGATTAATTTATTGTTCAGGCGTGTTAGGATTTAAATTAATTCCGTTTAATTTAAAACTACTTAAATTCACTTAATGCAAAACAAGGTTTTAATAATTACCTACTATTGGCCGCCAAGCGGTGGTTCGGGTGTTCAGCGCTGGCTGAAGTTTGTAAAATACCTTCCGCAGTTTGGCTACATTCCACATGTGTATACAGTAGAAAACGGTGAATATCCTGTTATCGATAATTCGCTTGAAAAGGATATACCAAAAGAAGCTGTTATTATTAAAAAGCCAATTATAGAACCTTATGGTTTTTACAAAAAAATGTTGGGGCATAAAAAAAATAAAAAGCTCGGACATGGTTTTGTTGGCGAAAGAAATAAAAGTGGTTTAAAAAAATTAGTGCATTCGTTTGCCCTTTGGGTAAGAGGTAATTTTTTTATTCCGGATGCACGTGTATTGTGGGTAAAACCATCGGTTGATTTTTTAACGGAGTATGTTAAAACCAACAACATCACAACTATTATATCAACTGGCACACCACACAGTATGCATTTGATCGCGAAAGGCATTAAGCAGCGAACAGGTGTTAAATGGATTGCTGATTTTCGTGATCCCTGGACTGGAGTGTATTATTTAAAAGACATGAAACTTTCTAAATCTTCTTTTCAAAAACATTTAAAATTAGAGAAAGAAGTTTTGTTGAATTGTGATGTAATAACTACAGTTGGAAATCATCTTGCTCAAAACCTTATTTCTTTAGTAAAGGAAAAAAGTATAGCAGATAAAGTGATAGTGTTGCCCAATGGTTTCGATAGAGAAATTAATATAGAGCAAGAGGTTGTTTTAGATAAAAAATTTTCCATCGTTTATATAGGCCTATTTTCTAAAGAACAAAACCATCCTGCTTATTGGAAAGCACTTAGAACTTGTGTAGATGAAGACGCAGATTTTGCAAAAGATCTTGAACTTAAATGTGTAGGCAATATAGATCCTTCCATTGAAGATGCCATAACACAAAATCAATTATCAAAATATTATAATAAGATTGGTTTTGTAAGTCATGCTGAAGCTGAAAGCTATCAGCGAAGCGCACAAGTTTTATTGTTGTCCATTAATAATTATCCCGGAGCAAAAGAAATGCTTACAGGAAAATTGTTTGAGTATATTGCAAGTGGTCGGCCAATTCTTTGTTTGGGCCCTGCTGATGGGGATGCTGCTGCTGTGATTAATCAAACATCAACCGGTGAAATTTCCGAATGGGATGATGTGGAAAAAATTAAAGCGACACTAAAGAAGTATTATGCTATGTATAAAGTTAATGAGCTAAAGGCTCATCCAATACATCTTGAGAAATATCACCGTAAAAATTTAACGCAAGAATTGATTAAAATACTTAATTAATTAAGCTTTAACTTTTTTCCCATATAACAACTCACGTTGTTTTTTTACATCTGCATTTTCAAGATATTCATCGAATGTACAACTCTTATCGATGATGCCGTTTGGTGTTAGTTCTATAATTCTGTTGGCTATGGTTTGAGTTAACTCATGGTCATGAGAAGTAAATAAAATGGTTCCTTTAAAGTCTTTCATGCCCTCATTTAAAGAGATGATTGCCTCCAAATCCAAGTGATTAGTTGGATCGTCCATAGTTAAAAAGTTGGCATTCATTTGCATCATTCGGGACAACATACATCTTACTTTTTCACCACCTGAAAGCACGTTACATTTTTTCAGTACCTCTTCGCCGCTAAATAGCATTTTGCCTAAAAAACCGCGAATGTAGGTTTCATCTTTATCTGTTGAGTATTGTCTTAGCCAATCTATTAAATTATAATCGCTTTGAAAATAAGCAGCATTTTCATTGGGTAAATACGATTTGTTAATTGTCGTTCCAAAATTAAACGAACCGCTATCGGCTTCTAGTTCATCATTTAATATTTGAAAGAGTGTAGCAATTGCTAAATGGTTTTTAGAGATAAATGCAATTTTATCGCCTTTTCTTACATTAATGTTAACGTTACTGAACAACAAACCATCTGCATTTGATTTACTTAAATTTTCAACATGAAGAATTTGATCGCCAGCTTCTCGAAGTTGATTGAAAATGATGGCAGGATATCTTCTATTACTTGCTGGGATTTCATCTACAACCAATTTATCCAATAATTTTTTACGGCTGGTTGCCTGGCGCGATTTACTTGCATTAGCGCTGAAACGCGCAACAAACTCTTGTAATTCTTTTCGTTTATCTTCTGTTTTTTTATTCT
This sequence comes from Bacteroidia bacterium, assembly GCA_044352985.1. Classification (GTDB taxonomy): domain Bacteria; phylum Bacteroidota; class Bacteroidia; order B-17B0; family Aurantibacillaceae; genus JADJDM01. Next base: position 74,133 of record JBILCU010000001.1, on the reverse strand, counting down.
GATCGCCGCGTTGTTTTAGCGCCAACTGGCTCATTTGATACCAAAAGCTGTAGTTGCCTGTGTAGCTTTGTAATTTGCCAAAATCAATATCACAAATATGTGTACATACAGCATCTAAAAAGTGACGATCATGGGAAATTACAATTACTGTATTTTCAAAATCGGCTAAAAAGTTTTCTAGCCAACCTATTGTTTCAACATCTAAATCGTTAGTTGGCTCATCCAGTAATAAAATATCCGGGTTACCAAATAATGCTTGTGCAAGCAATACCTTAACTTTTTCTTTTCCGGTTAAATCTTTTACAAATTTATAATGATAGTGTTCATCAATTCCCATGTCGGCGAGTAGGGTAGCGGCGTCACTTTCAGCATTCCAGCCATTCATTTCTCCAAATTCTGCTTCTAGTTCAGACGCTTTTATTCCGTCAGCTTCCGTAAAATCTGTTTTGGCATAAATTGCATCTTTTTCTTTGATGATTTGGTAAAGTTTTTTATTTCCCATGATAACTGATTCCAAAACTTGGAATTCATCAAACTCAAAGTGATTTTGTTTTAACACACTCATTCGAAGTCCAGGTAAAATACTTACATCACCTTTATTGGCTTCAATTTCACCTGAAAGTATTTTCATAAATGTGGATTTACCGGCCCCATTTGCACCAATAATTCCATAGCAATTTCCGGGAAGAAATTTGGTATTTACTTCATCAAATAAAACACGCTTTCCATATTGAAGCGTAACATTAGAAACGGTAATCATGCCTTTAATTTAAGGCTGCAAATTTAGTTTAAAAAATGGATGAAAGAATTGAAATGAAGTAAATTAAAAACGATTTTATTTTTTTGCTGAATTTAATTTTATTTCAACTCTTCTGTTTTTTGAATGAATTGTTTCATCACAATCTCCCGATGGGCACGGCACTAATAATTCACCCTCACCTTTACCAACAGTACTTGATATTTTACTTGCACTTATTTTATTTGCTATCATAAAATTTCTGGCAGCATTAGCTCTTCTTTCAGATAATTTTAGATTATAATCACTAACGCCCCTTTCGTCTGTATGGCCAATGATTGTTATTTTATAATCTTTGTTTGTATTTAAAAATTCCAAAAGATTTTTCAATTCTGGTTCATCTTTATTAATCATTGCTTTGTTAAAATCGAAATGCAAAATAAAAGTTGTATTTGTTAAAATAGGTTTTTCTGATATTGGTTCAGGTTTTTGGATAACAGCTGTAGTAGTAGTTTCTGTTTTGATTGGTTCTTTCGCTTCTTTTGAAGGACTTACCGAATCTGATTTAGCAACCACTGTGTTTTTTATTTTAACTTCATCAACTTTTTTGGCAATTAGTTTAGTTAAAGAATCTTCTTTTTTGATTTTTGAAGACTCAAAATCATTTTTATACAAATGAAAATCCTTTTTCACATCTGTGAAAAAGTTTAAATGAGGCACAATGAAATCTTCTTTGTACTCCGCATATCCTTCTGCTTTAATAATAAAAGAATAGGTTTCATCTTGGCTGAGTGTAAGTAAATAATTACCTGTTTTAGCATTGGAGTGAAAAGGACCGATAATGCTTTTTGTTTTTTTACGAATAATTTCAATTGTTGATTCAATAGGCAAATCGTTTCCAAAAACAGTTCCTTTAATTAAAGCAAGTACAGGTTTTTCAGATTCAAAATTTGTGGTGTAACTAAAAATATCTTGATTTAATTTTTCTTTACTATCTCTGTTTGAAGAGAAATAACCCATATCACCTTTTGCATTTAATACAAAATATCGGTCATCATCTGTTGTGTTTAATGGAAACCCCATGTTCTGAGCATCTTGCCATTTAGCATCTTTAAATAAAGAATACATTACATCGAATCCACCAATACTTTTATGCCCGTTAGAACTGAAGAACAACATTGTTCCATCAGTACTAATGTAAGGATCATCTTCGTCGTCTTCAGAATTTATAAATGCGCCTAAATTTTTTGCCGGACCCCAATCGCCATTTGCTTGTTTAGTAGAAAAATAAATGTCTTTTTTACCAAACCCATCAGTTCGTTCACTCGAGAAAAATAATAGTCGGCCGTCTGCAGAAATTGAACAACTACCTTCCCATGCTTCGGTATTTATGTTTTTATTTAAGGGTTGAGGTGCACTCCAGGTGTCTCCTTTTAAAACACATTTGTTAATGTCCCCTTCGTTTTTTTCATCGCTATGGAAAGTGTATAATTCTTGCCCATCAGGAGATAAAGCAATACAAGCATCGTTGTATTTAGTGTTAATGTCTTTTTCAATACTTATAGGGTTGCTCCAATTATTATTAGCTAATTTTTTTGAATAAAAAATATCTTCATAATAAGTCCCTTTTTTATCATCAGGATTAAATTTTTCGTTTTGTTTTCCGCCAACGCTTCTTACGCCTTTATACGTAAAAAACAATTGAGATTCGTCTGCGGTTAAAACCGGAACATATTCGTCATCATCTGTATTTAAAGGACTTCCAATGTTTTTAATTTCTACATTATTTTTTTTCTTAAGAAGTTTTGTTCCGTTTAATGAATATCTTCTGTAGTGCTCTGCTTCTTTGATATGGAGTTGATCATCATCGTGGTAAGCAAGGTATTTATCGAAACAGCTACCGGCTTTTTCAAACTGATAATCGTGATGATATGCACGGCCCAGATAATATAAAATGATGTGATCGGAAGGACTTTCTTTAAAAGCTTTTTCTAAGATTGCAATGGTTTCTTGTTTTTTAGTTGTAAGGTGAATTCCGCACTCTCCTTGTTTGAATTTGAAAAAAGGGTTGGGCTCTCCTGACTTAACAATAGAATCAAAAATCTGATATGCTCCAAGCCAGTCTTCTTTATCAATTAATTTCTCTCCTTGTTTAGCTAGTTTTGATACATTAACCGTTGATTGTGAAAAGGAAATCGAGGTGCACAAAAAAGAGATTAGTATTGCAATTGACGTGATAAATTTTGAGCGGATTTTTGAATTACGCAAATGGCCTTTTAAAACTCCAATTTTAATTTTATTAAACATAAAAAATTATTTTTTGTAACTGTATTATTGAAAAAAATTATTGGCAACTAACTCTTTCATGGTATATCTTTTGCCATCTAAAAATGCTACAATCCATGCACCATTTAAGCCTTTAGTAATTATTTTTTTTCGGAGCTCTTCAGCTTCTTTTAATGATTTACAATTGCCTAAAGTTATTCGAGTAAATCCATCAGGGTAATTTTGTTTTTCAATTTCGCCAAATCCATAAATTTTCACTTGATTGGCCACTACTTGGTTTGTATAAGCCCCAACTTGTACTTTGTATTTTATTTTTTTCGAACTTATTTTTTCTTCTTCTTTTATTAAAAGCGCATGTGTTTCTGGGCTATTAAAATCTTTGTCTTTAAACAATGTGAAATCAACAGTTGTAGTTTTATTAGCGATAGGGTTTTCTGATATTGATGACTTAAGTTCTTGTTTTAGAGGTTCAGGTGTTTCCTCTTTTGTAGTATTTACAGCTATCGGTTCTGATTTTTTTTCTTCATTTGTAATTACAACAGGTGCTTTTTCTTCTTTTACAGGTTCCTCTTGTTTTTTAGGTTCATTTGATGATTCTTTATTAGATGCCACTTCGGATGTTTGAGTATTTTTGGTTGCATTAGTATCCTCAATTTTATTTGAAGTAGTTACATTAGTTGAAGTTTCTTCATTTTTTATTTCAATAGTCTTGTTTGAATTTGCAGTTGTTTCTTGTTTATTTTCAATTTTAGATACAGTTTCGTTTTTAATTGGTTCAGTTGTTTTTTCTTGTGTTGCCTCTTGCTTTTCTTCTTTTGGAGCTGCGGCAATTGGAGTATCATCCTGCTTAATTGGCTCAGGTGTTTTTTCTTGTGTAGCCTCTTGTTTTTCTTCTTTAAGAGCTGCAGCAACTTGATTGTTAGTGTTAGTTTGTTTAGCGGCAATTTCTTCTGCAGTATCTTCTCTGGCATCCCTTGTGCCTAATTCAGAAAAACTTAAATTATCACCTACAAAGATAAAGTAGTCAAATCCGGTTTCGGCTTTTGTAATTTCCTCTGTTTTAAATTGATCTTTTAAGTAGATTTTATCTGCATTTTTTATTCGTTCATCATTATTATAGAATTCAACATGATAGCTTTTGTTTTTAAATAAACCTCTAAATTCAATACTTCCATCAGCACCCGTGTTTTTTTTATTCATTAGCTCTTCATCTTCATTTTTTATTTTTACTTCCAAGTTGGATAATGGATTTTTTGATTTGTCTAAAACAATTACATAAAAATCAAAATCCCCCGTTGAGTTAGTCGATTGACTAAAGGAATGAAAAGGATTAAAAACGATAAAAGCTAGTGAAAATAATAAACAGATTTTCATCATTTGTCAATTTTAAATGTATAAAAAAGATTACAACAATACCACAATTTATGTTAAAAACATGTTGTGTTATTTTTTATAAAGTTAATAAAAAAATTAATCGTTATAGTTTAGATTTTATTTATTCCTATTGGATACTATCTATAACTTTAAGTCCAAGCAATCCGTCTTTAAAATAGATGGTTAATGTGTCGTTTTTTTCAATAGGTTTATTTTGTATTCTGATGATAATAAAATCATTGTACGCATTGTTTTCAAGGTTTAAAAGGCTAATGTTATCAAATCTTGAATTACCAATGATTTTATGTTTTTCCACATGATAATCAATAGGAATATAATTTATCCAAAAAAATAGAGCTAACTGAACGATTACGCTTGCAAAACAAGTTCCTACAATGGTTTGCCCGTTTTCAATATCTGTTTTAAATTTTATTACTAAAAAATCTACAACAACTAAAAACAAGATTAGAATAATAGTGTTTTTTATGCTAAACATTACATCAGGATATAAGTAAACAAGAGATGCCATGCCAATAAAAAAAGTTCCTATAAAAAAAGTCGTTCTCGTTGAATCAGAAATATCAAACTTTTTATTTTTTATTTTTTTTGTTGCCACTTTAGTTTATTAGTTTTCAAATAATACGAATAAGGCAAATGAAACAGAGCTTAGCTAAAAATTTCATTTTTTTATTACTTTTGCACCTCAAAATTATATGAATTATGCGTAAAGTTATTTTTAATGTTTTATTAATTTGTTTCACCTTCAGTTTAAGTTTTGTTAAAGCTGACGAAGGAATGTGGTTTTTAATGAATATCGAGCGTTTAAACCACAGAGACATGCAAAAAATGGGCTTACAACTAACTGCCCAAGAAATTTACAGCATCAATAACTCCTCTTTAAAGGATGCTATTGTGCAGTTTAATGGCGGTTGTACTGCTGAATTAATATCTAAAGACGGTTTAGTGTTAACCAACCACCATTGTGGTTATGATGCTATTGCTGAACTTTCAACAGCAGAAAACAACCATTTAAAAAATGGATTTTGGGCACCAACTAAAAAAGATGAATTAAAACCGAAAAGTTTATTCGTTCGTTTTTTTGTGCGTATGGATGATTGCACCAAACGTATTTTAGGAAAGGTAACCCCCGGAATGACAGAGGCTGAAAGAGATAAAGCAATTGGTCAGGAAGTTGCTGCAATTGAAAAAGAAAATAACGAAGGTGGCAAATACGTGGTTTCAGTACGTTCATTCTTTCAGGGAAATGAATTTTATTATTTTGTTTATCAAGATTACAAAGATGTTCGTTTGGTAGGAACACCTCCTGAAAATGTTGGAAAATTTGGTGGAGATACCGATAACTGGGAATGGCCACGTCATACCGGTGATTTCTCCATGTTCAGAATTTATGCTGATGCCAATGGAAATCCGGTTGATTACTCTCCAAACAATGTTCCACTTAAGCCTAAGAAACACTTAAAAGTTAATATTGGTGGCGTGAAAGAAAACGACTTTGCCATGATTTTAGGATATCCTGGAAGAACAAACCGTTGGATGCCTGCAGGTGGTATTGAGCAAAATGTAAAATTTGCTTATCCGGCTTGGGTTGAAGGTGCGAAAACAGGAATGGATCAAATGAAAAAATACATGAATCAATCAGAAGCCTTGAATTTGGTTTATGCATCAAAATACGCTTCTACAGCCAACTACTGGAAAAACCGTCAGGGAATGATTGATGCCTTAACTAAATTTCAAACTGCAAAAGCAAAAGCTGAGCAAGAAGCAAAATTTGATGCCTGGGCAAATAAACCTGAAAACAAAGCAAAATATGGTAACGTTGTTGCTACAATTAACAAATATTATGGCATGACGAATGAAAAAGCGCGTCATGATAATTACCTGATGCAAATGATGCGAACTTCAGCTTTTGGAACCTTATCAAGAGGTTTTGGTAAACAACTTATTGCTTATGCCGGATCAGATGAAGCAAAAAGAAAAGAAATGAGAGCGGATATGGAAGATGCGGCAAAAGAATTTTTTACTGAATTACATATTCCTGCTGAAAAAGACATCATGCTTGCGCAATTAAATCTTTACACAAATAAATCATCCGGATACGCTATTGCACCGGGCATTGCTAAAATTGGAAAAGATTTTGAAAAATATGTAAATACTGCTTTTGCATTAAGTATTTTCACTTCTTTAGAAAAAGTAAAATTATACCTTGATTTACCAAATGAAAATATGATTAAGGGAGATCCTTTATATGTTTTTTCAGATGATATCATTTCTCACTTAAACGCAAAGTCGGATGACTTGAAAAAAGCGCAGGATGAATATACTGCGGCTTATCGTTTAATGGTTGAAGGATTAAGAGAATCCAAATTGGCTCCTATTCAATATCCTGATGCCAATTCAACTTTACGTTTAACCTATGGTAAAGTTAGAGCATTACCTGCTGATAAACGTAACGATGCAAAAGTGAACAACTACACAACTTTGGAAGGGATGATTAAAAAATACAAACCAGGTAATAGCGAGTTTGATTTATTTCCTAAAATGTTGGATATGTATAACAATAAAGATTTTGGTAGATATGCAGATCCGAAAGGATATATGCCTGTTAATTTCTTAACGGATAACGACATTACAGGAGGTAACTCTGGATCACCAGTTTTGAACGGCAAAGGCGAGTTGATTGGTTTAGCTTTTGATGGTAACATTGAAGCAATGGCGGGCGATGTTATTTTTGATAAAAAATTACAACGTACGATCAATGTTGATATCCGTTACGTACTTTGGTTAATCGAAAAATATTCAGGCGCAAAACACATTGTTGACGAAATGGATATTACAAAATAATTAGTTCTAAAATTTTCTGGAAGAGGTTGTTCTTTTGAACAACCTCTTTTTTTATGCCTAAAATATTGAATTCACGAATTGCTGTCAATAACTAATTTACTAAATGCTCATTAAGGTTTGTTGCAGGCTTAATTATTAAATAGATTTGTCTTTAATAAAAACATGCAACAAAAAGAAGTTTTACTTGATGTTAAAAATTTAGTCACACAGTTTACTAACGGTGGTGAACGCATCAACGCAGTTGATGACATTTCATTTACGCTTCATAAAGGTGAAACAATTGGTATAGTTGGCGAATCTGGCTCGGGGAAGTCGGTTACATCACTTTCCATTATGAATTTGATTCCAAATCCACCAGGTAAAATTGCGGAAGGAGAAATCTTATTTCAATCCCGAAATTCAGGTTTAATAGACTTAACCAAGCTATCGGTTAAAGAAATGAGGCAATTTAGGGGAAATGAAATAGCAATGATATTTCAAGAACCTATGACTTCCTTAAATCCTGTTTACACCTGTGGAGATCAGGTTATGGAGGCCATTATGCTTCATCAAAAAACAGACAAGCAAACAGCCAGGCAACAAACGCTGGCGTTATTTAAAAAAGTGCAATTACCAAGGCCTGAAGAGTTGTTGGATGTTTATCCTCATCAGATTTCTGGTGGGCAAAAACAGCGTGTTATGATTGCCATGGCGATGAGTTGTAACCCAAGTGTTTTAATTGCCGATGAACCAACAACAGCTTTAGATGTTACGGTACAAAAAACCATTTTAGATTTGATGCTTGAGCTGCAGCAGGAAAATAACATGGGCATATTATTTATTACTCACGATCTTGGAGTGATTGCTGAGTTGGCAGATAAAGTGATTGTGATGTATAAAGGAAAAATTGTAGAACAAGGCCCGGTTCTTGAAATTTTTTCTAACCCAAAACATCCATATACAAAAGGCTTATTGGCTTGCAGGCCACCATTAAATAAACGTATACATTATCTTCCAACTGTAAGCGATTTTATGGAAGTGCAGCAAGATGGAAGTATTAAAGAAAAGCATAAAAGCGTAGAAGATGCTTTAAGAAATGCTATTGTTAGCGAGGATGAAAGAAAAACACAGCATCAATTACTTTATTCTAGGAAAAAAATCTTAGAACTCCACGAGGTGAAAACCTGGTTCCCGGTAAAGAGAAATTTTTTAGGAAAGTCGGTACAATTTGTAAAAGCAGTAGATGACATAACTTTTGATGTATATGAAGGAGAAACTCTTGGTTTAGTAGGTGAATCAGGTTGTGGTAAAACAACACTAGGCAGAACTATTTTAAGATTGATTGAGCCTACTAGTGGCAAAATAATTTTTGATGGAAAGGATATTTCAAAAATCTCCAAAGATGAATTGAGGGCATTGCGAAAAGATATTCAAATTATTTTTCAAGATCCCTATTCATCATTAAACCCACGCATTACAATTGGTGAAGCCATAATGGAACCTATGCGCGTGCATGCTATTTTAGCTAATGATACTGAACGAAAAGCTAAAGCATTGCAGTTATTGAATAGGATCGGTTTAACCGAAAAACAATTTTATCGTTACCCGCATGAATTCTCAGGAGGCCAACGTCAACGCATTTGCATTGCTCGAGCGCTAACCATGCAACCTAAATTTATAATTTGTGATGAATCGGTTTCTGCATTAGATGTCTCGGTACAGGCATCTGTTTTAAATTTATTGAACGAACTGAAAAAAGAATTTAAGTTTACTTACATTTTTATTTCTCATGATTTATCGGTAGTTAAATTTATGAGCGACAGAATGGTGGTGATGAACAAAGGAAGAATTGAAGAAATGGGCGATGCTGATGATATTTGTAATAATCCACAATCAGAGTACACCAAAAAATTAATCAGCTCTATACCAAAAGGCAGAATTGAAGACATAGTGCTTGCAGTGAATAAAAAATCTGCACTAGCAGTATAATTAATAAACATGAAATACCCATGTGCTTCGCGCACAAAAACAAATGCGATGCACTGAGCTTGTCGAAGTGAAGATACATGGCGTATACCATATGATAACTAAAAAAAATAAAAACCTACATATGAAACATCCATGTTTCAATCAGCAAAAACACAAATGCTATGCGCTGAGCTTGCCGACGCGACTAAACATGGCTATGACATATGGCAATCAAAAACAATAATTTAGACAAATGAAAAAGCAGTACCTTGATTTTGATTGTGATTATAACTTTATGCTGTTTGCAATTTCAAGTGTTGAACCTGATTATAAATTTTGCCTACAATTAAATCAAGTTCTAAATTTACATTTAGCAAAAGAATTTCCGTTAACATTAACGAATGATAATTTTGAAGACGACTTTTTATTTTCTTATTACAGTTATTTTCATGATGATTTACAATTAAATTATCAATTGATTGCTAATAAAAGTTACAATTTAGTAAAGGAAAAAAACCAAGCAAAAAAAATCCATCAACCCGGCTTATTTGACGAGGCAACTGATTCAGTTAATGGTAAAATCAATTTTTTTATTCCTGAATTGTCTTCTTATGATTATCTATTTGTAATCAGAAGTTCGTATCATGCTTCTGTTGCAAAAAAAACAGAGGCTTTTATCAGTAGCATATCTACAATTTTAAAAGTTGATTATTTTGAAGTTAATGATCTTGAAAGCAAGGACAACCTTATTTGGGAGTAATTTTTAAAACCTCAGGATTATTTAATTAAAACTTTAAATTTTTGATATTCAGTTTGTTAAATTTAAGGAAAAATCTCTTTTTTTTTGTTTTTTGAAAAACAATATTTTATGTTTGTATACTTATAAATTAATAATTGTTTAACTTAAAATCAATACAAATGAAAAAATCACTACTCTTAGGCTCAGCGCTATTGGTGGGTGTTGGTGCATTTGCACAAACAAACCGTTATGCATTGGGTAAACAGTTGGTAACGAAGAAAACGCGTGCAGCAATTGACGTAAACGCTTCAGAAACAGCTCAAATCAAACCTGTTGCTCACAACAGCACATTAATTACTTCATCTCCATTTACTTCAGCAAGAAATGGATTTGGTATGTTAGTGGAAGAAACAGTTCCGCTTTCTTACAATCAAGACTTAAACATGGTTGCATTTACAATGCGTATTCCTCCAACTACAGGTACTTTCGCATATGCAACAACGGGTATTACAACCCCTAACAGTGGTCACATGATAACTCATTACACTACTGATAATGGTACTACTTGGAATCGCGCTTCATTATTTACAGCAACAGCTGCAAATGTTGGTGGAGCTTTAGCTCGTTACCCTAGTGGTGTTATTGCTAATGCACCTGGTAATACAGACGCTTCTCAAGCTAGTTTCGTTGGTACAGGTCCTTGTACTGGTGGCGCAGGCTGGTTAGCTAACTGGTTTGCAAGCCGTCCGGCTAACGAAACAGGAAATACAATGGCTAACGACATGCAAGTTTCTTTTACTGCTGTAGATTCTGTTAATTCATTGTGTAGAAATACCTATTTCTCATCATATTGCACTACGCCAAATGGAACAGATGTTTGGACTGGCGGATATGCTTATGAAGCTACCGGAACTGATATTATGGGAGTTGCTATTTACAGAGGCGTTAAAGGTGCTAATGGATATACTTGGTCTCGTCCGATTGATGCTTTAATTATGGGCGCATTAGATAGCAATAACTTTTCTAATCCAAAAATTGCATTTTCTCCAAACGGTCAAATTGGGTACATTTTAATTAATGGTACTTCAACTGCTAATACAGGAAATGCAATTAAATCTTACCAGCCTCAATTATGGAAAACTACTGATGGTGGTAATAACTGGGCAAAAGTAAATGATAACTACGATTGGAAAGCAAGTCACCCAGAAATCGCTTGTAACTTAATTGAAAGCCGTTACGATGATCAGTGGGGTGGTTCAAGAGAAAAATATCCTGCATTTTTTGACAGTCATGGTGGAGAAATTACAGTTGACAACAATGGCAAGTTACATTATGTAACTACTGTTGTTGCAGGTTACTCTTCTCATCCTGATTCTTTAGGATATACATTTGGTCAAACAGGATTTGGATATGCACAGTATGATAATTTAGATAAGCCTTGGGTTTGGCATTTCACAACTGAAGGTAACGGATCTTGGGATGCTAAATTTATTTCTTATTTATATACAAGAAATATTGCAGATGATGAAACAGTTGGTACCAATGCATTTTGGACTACAGACGGAGCTGCTTCTATGGATTACAATAACAGAATTAAAGTTTCTCGTTCAAACGATGGTTCAAAAATCTTTGTAACTTGGACTGATTCTGATACTACTTCTGCAGATGCTAACAACGCTGGATTTTATATTCCAAATCATACACCTAGTATTTACTACAGAGGTTATGATGTAGCATTAGGAAACTACACTCCGGTAAAAGAAGCTTCTTATTTTGATGCAGCTGAAGGTGGATATTACTTATATTCAACATCTGAAATTGCAATGCCTAACGCTAATGGATTTGTAATTCCTACAATCTATATCAGTTCATCAGATGGTTCACAAAATGCTACAAATGCAGTTGATTTCAACTACATTTCTGATTTAGAAGTTTTAAATAGTGATTATACTGTTTCTTTACCAGGCAATGTATCTCCAACTACTGATTGTATTACTTCTTTACCAATTGGTATTGCTAATGCATCTGCAACTGTAAATTCAGTTAGCCAAAACTTTCCTAACCCTTTTGCTACAACTTCAGTTATTAACGTAACATTAAATAAATCAGAAGTTATTACCGTTAATGTAACTAACTTAGCTGGTCAAGTTGTGTTGAGCAAAGTAGTTAAAGGAAATGCTGGTGTTAACGAAATTACTGTTGATGCTGCAAACCTTGAATCTGGAATTTATTTCTATAACGTAGTTGCTGGTGACTCAAAAGTTACTCGTAAAATGTCTGTTGTAAAATAATTTTAATACAGTTTATTTTCAAAAAAAGCTGCCCAATCGGGCAGCTTTTTTTTTGCTTTATCATTTCAAAAGCGCTAAATCAACCATTCATATTTTTTAGTACCTTCGCGCATTATCTTAAAAGTACTACATTATCATGGATAAATTTTCTTACCTAGGTACAAGTGATGTAAATGCAATTGAAGATTTGTACCAACGTTATGTTGTCGATCAAAATTCGGTTGACTCCTCTTGGCGTGATTTTTTTAAGGGTTTTGATTTTGCAAAAGCAAATTACGATTCTGTTCCTGGATCCGGAATTCCAGAAAACATTGCCAAGGAATTTAAAGTGATTACATTAATTAATGGTTACCGTCAGCGTGGGCATTTGTTTACTAAAACAAATCCTGTTCGTCAGCGCAGAATGTACGAACCAACATTAGCTCTTGAAAATTTTGGGTTAAGTGATAAGGATTTGGAAACTATTTTCCAAGCAGGAAATGAAATTGGAATTGGACCAGCAAAACTGAAAGACATTGTTTCACATTTAGAACAAACGTACTGTCAAAGTATTGGCGTAGAGTTCGTTTTTATGCGCGAACCAAAGGTTCTAAAATGGTTGCAGGAGCGCATGGAAAAATCGCGTAACACACCAAGTTTTTCTACAGATGAAAAACGCGTAATCCTAAAAAAATTAACTCAGGCTGTTGTATTCGAAAATTATCTTCATACTAAATTCGTTGGTCAGAAACGTTTTTCATTAGAGGGCGGCGAGGCGCTTATTCCTGCAATGGATACGTTGATGGAACATGCTGCTGATTTAGGTGTTGTTGATTTTGTTATTGGTATGCCGCATCGCGGAAGATTAAACGTGCTTACCAACATCATGAACAAAATGTACAAGGACGTTTTCACGGAGTTTGAAGGTCGTCCGAGCGAGGATAGTTTGTTTGATGGTGATGTGAAGTATCACATGGGTTACAGCAGCGACCAAATCAGTAATTCAGGTAAAAAAATTCATACGAGTTTAACGCCAAACCCTTCTCACTTAGAAACCGTAAATCCGGTTGTGGAAGGAATTGTTAGAGCAAAAATTGATAATCTTCACAACGGCGATAATAGCAAAGTATTGCCAATATTGCTTCATGGTGATGGCGCTATTGCCGGACAAGGCATCGTTTACGAAGTATTACAAATGAGCCAACTAGATGGCTACAAAACCGGAGGAACCATTCATTTTGTAGTAAATAACCAGGTTGGGTTTACCACCAACTATATGGATGCTCGTTCTTCTACTTATTGCACAGATGTTGCAAAAGTGGTTTTATCTCCCGTGTTTCACGTAAATGGAGATGACATTGAAGCGGTTTGTTTTGTGGCAAAATTAGCCATGGAATTCCGTCAGGCATTTCATAGAGATGTATTCATTGATTTGTTGTGCTACCGTAAACATGGACATAACGAAGGAGATGAACCGCGTTTCACGCAACCTTTATTATACAAAGCAATTGCAGCTCATTCTAATCCGAAAGATATTTATGTAAATAAATTAAAAGCAGAAAATTCAGTTTTAGCAAATGAAGCTAAACAAATTGAAACTGCTTTTAAAGCAGAATTAGATGCGAATCTTGATGAAGCAAAAAAGACAGAAAAAGCAAAGGTAACTTCTTTCCTGGAAGGTAATTGGAAAGGCATTCGTAAGTCTATTGAAGCAGACTTTGAAACTTCACCAGAAACTGCAATCGATAAAAAAACATTTTTAGATATTGCTTCGCGTATTTGTGAGTTGCCAAAGGATAAAAAATTCTTTAATAAAATTCAGAAAGTTTTTGATGATCGCAAAGCGATGATCAGCGCTGATGCCTACGATTGGGCAATGGGTGAGCTAATGGCTTATGCAAGCTTAATGAACGAAGGAAAACACGTTCGTTTTACCGGTCAAGATGTAGAGCGTGGAACGTTCTCTCATCGTCATGCGGTTGTAAAAGTGGAAGACAGTGAAGAAGAATACACACCATTAAATAATATTGATGCAAAAGGCGAATTAAGAATTTATAATTCTTTATTGAGTGAATATGGTGTTCTTGGTTTTGAATACGGATATGCGTTTGCATCACCAAACATTTTAACCATTTGGGAAGCACAGTTTGGAGATTTCTTTAATGGTGCACAAATTATTTTTGATCAGTACCTTTCATCTGCTGAATACAAATGGCAACGTATGAACGGACTGGTTGTATTGTTGCCTCATGGTTACGAAGGTCAAGGACCGGAGCACTCTTCTGCTCGTATGGAACGGTTTTTACAGATGTGTGCAAAAAACAACATGCAAGTAATTAATGCAACAACCCCTGCACAACAGTTTCATGCAATTCGTCGCCAGTTAAACCGTGAGTTTAGAAAACCATTGATATGCTTCACTCCTAAAAAATTGTTGCGTTATCCGGCTTGTGTAAGCAAGTTGGAAGATTTCACCAAAGGTGGATTTAAAGAAGTGATTGATGATGTGCAGGCAGATGCAAAAAAAGTTACACGAGTGGCTTTCTGTTCAGGTAAAGTTTATTACGATTTAATTGAAAGAAGAGTAAAAGAAGGAGCAAACGACGTTGCCTTTGTGCGCTTGGAGCAATTGTATCCTTTCCCACAAAAGCAAGTAGATGCGATTTTGAAAAAATACGCAAAAGCATGCGAATTAATTTGGGTTCAGGAAGAGCCTGAAAATTCAGGCGCTTGGAGGCATGTGGATCATGCAATGCGTAAATTGAATCTAACTTATGTAGGAAGAGATGAAGGAGCTTCTCCTGCTACAGGTTTCAGTAAAAAGCACAATGAGGAGAACGAAGAGATTATGCGTAAAATTTTTTCAAAAGTATTAGTTAAATAATTTTAGAATTCAGATTTTAAATAAAGAATTACAATAATTGTTTTATAATAAATCTAACTTCATAAATCTTAAATTTTAAATAAATTATGGCAATAGTAGAATTAAAAGTACCTAGCCCCGGAGAATCAATTACCGAAGTAACCATTGCACGTTGGGTAAAACAAACCGGCGATATAGTAGAAAAAGATGAAGTGTTAGCAGAAATTGATTCTGACAAAGCAACTTTAACCTTAAATGCAGAAGAAAGCGGGAAAATAGAAGTATTAGCTGCAGAAGGTGACACGGTGAAAGTAGGGCAGGTGGTAGTAAAAATTGACACTTCCTTTAAACCTGAAGCAAAAGCTGAAGTTGTTGAGGTTAAAAAAGAAGAGGTAAAAGCAGAACCTAAAAAAGACTCTTCGACAAGCTCAACTTCGAGCGTAGTCGAGAAGTCTTCTTATGCTACTGGAACTCCAAGCCCAAGCGCAGCTAAATTGATGGCTGAAAACAATATCAAATCCGGTCAGATTAATGGTACCGGAAAAGATGGCAGAATAATCAAGCAAGATGTGTTGGCCGCTTTATCAAATGGATTACCAACAGCAGTTGAGGTGCTTTCTAATTCATGGAAAGGTGGAAGAGATAAAGATTCGCAAAAAATGACTGCACTTCGTAAAACAGTTGCTAAACGTTTAGTAGCTGTAAAAAACGAAACAGCCATGCTTACCACGTTTAACGAAGTAGACATGAGTGGCATTTATGCTGTTCGTGCAAAATACAAAGAAGCATTTACTAAAAAATATGGAACCAATATTGGTTTTATGAGTTTCTTTACCAAAGCAGTAACTGAAGCATTGTATCATTTCCCGGCAGTAAATGCTATGATAAATGGTGAGGAAATTATTTATCATAAATATTGTGATATCGGAATTGCAGTAAGCGCTCCAAAAGGATTGATGGTTCCAGTTTTGCGTAATGCAGAACAAATGAGTTTAGCTCAGATTGAAGCAGGCATTAAAGAATTAGCTGTTAAAGCACGTGATGGAAAATTAACCATTCCGGATATGGAAGGTGGAACCTTTACCATTACTAATGGAGGAGTTTTTGGCTCCATGATGAGTACACCAATTATTAACCCGCCGCAAAGTGCTATTTTAGGAATGCACAACGTGGTAGAGCGCCCAATGGCAGTTAACGGACAAGTAGTAATTCGTCCGATGATGTATGTAGCCTTGAGTTACGATCACCGCATCATTGATGGCAGAGAAAGCGTTGGATTCTTAGTTAAAGTAAAAGAAATGTTGGAAGATCCAAGCAGAATGTTGTTTGGCGGAAAACAGCCTGAAGAGGTTTTATTGGGTTTATAACGAGTTGTTCAAATAAAAGTTATTAAAACTGGCTTACTAAAAACTTAACTAATAATTTCTGTTAGGAACTTGTTAATTGTAAATTATTTCATTAAATTTACATTTAAAATTTTCAGATGAGATTAGGTAGTTTCTATAAATTTCTTTTTGGTTTAATTGTTTTTTTGATTTTATTACCTAGCTCTGGTAAGTCTCAGTCGCCTTTTACTTGTAATGGTACGGTTACAACATATACTGCTGATTTCACAACTACAACGAATAATTCTATAACCTTTAGTAATTTGGCTGCTGGTGTTGGCGAATGTTGTGGATTTTCCACAAATTCGGCCTACAATTGTTATACTTTTTCAGTAAAATTAGATCAATCATCGCTATCAGCACAGCAAAATGGTGTAGGTGTTGATTTTGTTGTTAACGGTTCTGCGGTTCCTGTAACAATAAGAAGGTCAACTTGTACAACAACTCCTACTTATGCAGTTGGTGAAGATATATGTTTAGTTGGACCTGGACCGCATTGGTTTAATATATGTTTACAGAATACTGGACCAATTTCAATTACTGTAAATCAGTTGGCACAGCAAAGTGATGTTACAGTTTGTTCCGGAGAGGTAGTACAAAACTCAAATTTTATCAATTCCGCATCCAATTTAGGTAATTATACTTGGACGGCATCAAACGCACTGCAAATTGGATTGCCATTTTCCTCAGGAACAGGTAACATTGGTTCGTTTACTGCTCAAAATACAACTAATCCTCAAACTACCTTAACATCTACAGTAACGGTTACTCCCGTAGTAGGCTCTTGCAGGACAACTCCTTTTACATATAAAATTATTGTAAATCCAGCACCTAGCGCAAACTTTTATTCTCCGGCTAATCAATGTTTAACTGGGAACTCCTTTTTGTTTTCGAGTACCGGGAATCAAAATGGGACTCATTCTTGGACTTTTCCAAGTGCTTCCCCTGTTACGAGTAGCAGTAGTGTGAATCCTGCAGCAGTTACATGGAATACTCCAGGTACTTACACCGTAACCCATCAGGTAACTCTTGGAACTTGTACAGACATTGAAACAAGGCCTGTAAGTGTTTTCCCACAACCTAATCAACCTACTCTAACAGCAGATTATCCTAATTGTTCAACTCGATCTATTTTAGTTAATCCTGCAACTGGCGGAACACCAGATTATCAGTATAGTATTGATAATATAAATTTTGGCCCATTACAAGATTATACCAATTTAGCTGCTGGAACATATACCGTTTTTATAAGAGACGCGAATGCTTGTGCTAACTCATCTACAATCACGCTTCAGACGATTTTAGGCCCGACTGACTTTACTTTAGCTTCTACAACAGCACATTGTAATCAGGCAGATGGAACAATTGCTGTAAGTAATGTTGTAGGAGGAACTATACCTTACACCTATTCCGCACAATCTTCTACTACCAGTTTCCCATTTACAACTAGCAGTTCATTTAATGCAGTGCCCCCTGGTACTTATACGGTTACAGTTAAAGATAACAATGGGTGTACTTTTACAAAAACCGTCACCATTGGGAACACCCCTGGTCCTTCAGGCCCAAGGGCATCTTCAGTAAAATCAACTTGTGGTTTATCAAATGGCTCAGTTACTTTACAAACACCAACAACAGGTACGGGGCCATTTACTTATGCTTTTAATAATAATGGAGCTACTTTTTCATCAACAACTAACTATACCAATTTATTAGCAGCAACATATACTTATGTTGTGAAAGATCCATTTGGTTGTCCTTTAACCGGAACAATAGTAGTAGGTAATACAGCAGGGCCAAGCGCATTAACTGTAAATACTACTAATGCACTTTGTGGTAATCCAACAGGAAGTTTAACCATAGTTGCACCATCTGGTCCAACAGCAGGTACTTTTCCTTATACGTATTCTGTTTCTACTATTTCAACAACGTTCACAACCACTACCAGTTTTCCATCAGTTAGCCCTGGCACTTATACTGTAACCGTTAAAGATGCAAACGCTTGTACCTATTCAGTAACAGCAAATATTGCCAATATACCCGGTCCAAATGATGTAGCATTAACAACAACTAATTCTACTTGTGGCAATCCTAATGGTGCAATAACAATTGGAGTAGTTACCGGAGGCACATCTCCTTACACCTATTCAGTAACAAGTGTTTCCGCAGGATATTCTTCTACTACGAGTTATACAAACGTTTCGGCAAATACTTATACAGTTAATGTAAAAGATGCAAATAATTGCGTTTACAGTGAAACATTTACAGTTAGTAATACTTCAGGTCCAACAGCTGTAGCAACAACAACTACTGCTGCAACTTGTGGCAACAATAATGGATCAATCACTTTAGGTGCAGTTACTGGAGGGGTTGCGCCGTACACTTATTCAGTAAGCACTGTAAGTGCTTCATTTGGTTCAGCTACTAGTTTTCCCAATTTAGCAGGTGGTAACTATACTGTTTCTATAAGGGATGCAAATGCTTGTACCTACTCAGTTTCTGTTAACGTGCCAACTGCAGCTGCAACTACTTCTGTTGCTGTTACAACTACAAATTCAACCTGTGGAAATGCAAATGGAATCATAACAATAGGGGCAGTTACAGGTGGAACGTCACCTTTCACGTATTCAGTTTCAAGTTTAGCAGCTTCTTATTCTACTACAACATCTTATACAAATGCTACAGCTGCAACCTATACTGTTTCTGTAAAAGACGCTAGTGGATGTGTTTTTACAAGAACAGTGGCGGTATCTAATACGGCAGGCCCAACCAACGTAGTGTTAAGTTCTACCAATTCAACTTGTGGAAATGCAAATGGAACAATTTCAATAGGTTCTGTAACGGGCGGTACAAGTCCATTCACTTATTCGGTGGTTTCATTATCTGCAAGCTATACATCATCTACATCATACACCAATGCCGCGGCAACAACATATTCAGTAAATGTTAAAGATGCAAATGGTTGTGTATTTACGAAAACTGTTGCTGTTACAAATACTGCTGGTCCAACAGCAATTGCTACTACAACAACTTCTGCAACCTGCGGAAGCACTAATGGTTCATTAACTATAGGTGCAACAACAGGAGGCTCAACTCCATTTACTTATTCATTTAACGGGGGCACTTATTCAAGCACAACAAGTTATACCAATTTAGCAGCTTCCATTTACACAGTGTCAGTTAAAGATGCAAATAATTGTACTTACTCTGTAACAACTACTATATCTAACTCAAACGGACCAACATCATTAGTAACCAATACTACTGCAGCAACCTGCGGAAATAATAATGGATCAATAAGTTTAGGAGCTGTAACAGGTGGTGTAAGTCCTTACACTTATTCGGTGAGTTCTGTAAGTGCGTCTTTTGCCTCAGCCACAAGCTTTCCAAATTTAGCGGGTGGAACCTATACAATATCTGTACGTGATGCAAATACTTGTACTTATTCTGTTACAGCAACAGTGCCTAGTGGAAATGCTCCTACATCGGTATCTGTTACAACAACAAACTCTACTTGCGGAGCTTCAAATGGTATTATCAATATTGGAGCAGTAACGGGAGGAACTTCGCCATATACCTATTCAATAACAACAATAAGTACTGCCTTTACAAGTGCAACAAGTTATACCGGAGTTGCAGCAGCAAGCTATACTTTATCAGTAAAAGATGCGAATAATTGTATTTATACAACACCTGTAATTTTATCTAATACCGGAGGCCCAACAGCTGCAGTAATAACACCAACAAGTGCAACTTGCGGAAATAATAATGGGTCATTTACAATTGGTGCAATTACTGGAGGCACATCGCCCTATACTTATTCAGTAAATCCTGGATCTTCAGGATTTACAAGTACAACAAGCTACGGAAGTATAAATTCAGGTACATACAGTGTGACTGTTAAAGACGCAAACGGATGTACTTATTCGGTTACAACTAATGTTCTGAATTCAGGTGGACCAACAAACGTTGCATTAAGCTCAACAAATTCAACTTGTGGGAATGCCAACGGAGTGATAACAATTGGCGCAGTAACCGGAGGCACTTTGCCATTCACATATTCTGTGGTTTCGTTGTCTGCCGGCTATACAGCAACAACATCATATACCAACGCAGCAGCAACAACATATTCAGTAAATGTAAAAGATGCAAATGGTTGTGTGTTTACCAAAACTGTAACAGTTTCAAATACAGCAGGACCAACAGCTCAAACAGTAACCACAACAAGCGCTACGTGTGGAAGCTCAAACGGTTCATTAACAATAGGAGCAACTACCGGAGGAATAGGATCATTCACTTATTCTTTTAACGGAGGAGCTTTTTCAGGCACAACAAATTACCCAAGTTTAGCGGCATCAATTTATACAATCACTGTAAAAGATGGGAATAATTGTACCTATTCTGTATCAGCAACAGTCTCAAACACCAATGGACCGTCTTCAATAGTAACCAATACTACAGCAGCAACTTGTGGTAATAACAATGGCTCTCTTACATTAGGAGCAGTTACTGGAGGAGTGAATCCGTATACGTATTCAGTAAGTACAGTGAGTGGATCTTTTGGATCAACAACTAATTTTCCGAATTTAGCAGGAGGAACTTATACGATAACAGTTCGAGATGCAAACACTTGTAGTTATTCCGTAACGGCAACAGTGCCTAGTGGAAATGCACCAACATCGGTTTCAGTAACAACAACAAACTCTACTTGTGGAGCTTCAAATGGGATAATTAATATTGGAGCAGTATCAGGAGGTACATCGCCGTATACCTATTCATTAACAACTTTAAGTTCTGGTTTTACAAGTACAACAAGTTACACTGGAGTTCCAGCGTCAAGCTATACTTTATCTGTAAAAGATGCAAACAACTGTACTTACACAACATCTGTAACTGTTTCAAATACCGGAGGACCATCAGCTGCAGCAATAACGCCAACAAGTGCAACTTGTGGAAATGCAAATGGATCGTTTACAATCGGTGCAATAACTGGTGGAACTTCACCATACACTTATTCTGTTAATCCCGGATCAACTGGATTTACAAGTACAACAACTTACGGAAGTTTAAGTTCAGGCACTTATAGTGTAACAGTAAAAGATGCAAATGCCTGTACCTTTTCAGTCACAACAACGGTTAATAATGCAGGTGGTCCAAGTAATTTAAATGTTTCAACTACTAATTCTACATGTGGTTCTGCAACAGGAACTCTTACAATAGGATTAGTAACTGGAGGAACAAGTCCGTTTACCTATTCTGTTAGCACACTCTCTACATCATTTTCATCAACTACATTATTTACAAATGTTGCCAGCGCTACTTACACAGTTACAGTAAAAGATGCTAATTTATGTACTTATTCTATAACAGCTACAGTAGGCAACACCTCTGGTCCTTCAGCTTTAGCAGTAACTACTTCAAATTCAACATGTGGTAGTTCTAACGGAGGAATCACAATTGGAGCAGTAACTGGAGGCATTACACCTTACACTTATTCGGTGAGTAGTATTTCCGGTTCGTTTGGAGCTACAACTAATTTCACAAATGTTGCACCTAATAATTATACAGTTACAGTAAAAGATGCTAATGCCTGTACGTTTTCTGTAACGACTACCGTTAGTAATACTGGTGGTCCTTCAGCTATTGATATTGTTAAAACAAATGCAACCTGTGGAAACAATAATGGGACAATTTCATTGGGTGTTGTTACAGGAGGTATATCACCATATACTTATTCATTAAGTACGGTTAGTGGGTCTTTTAACTCAATTACTAGCTTTACTGGCTTAGCAGCAGCAACGTATACTATATCTGTAAAAGACGCGAACAACTGTACATATACCGTAACGTCAACTGTTTCACAACTTAATAGTCCAACAAATGTTGCCGTAACTAATTCTAGCTCTACTTGTGGAAATGCAAATGGAGTTGTAACTATTGGTGCAGTAACAGGAGGTACATCACCATATACTTATTCGGTAACTTCTTCAAGTAGTACTTATTCATCTACAACGTCATATACCAATGTTGTTGCAGGAACACAAACGGTAACTGTAAAAGATGCAAATAATTGTACTTATACTGTAACGACAACTTTTAGTAATATAGCAGGACCAACAAATTTAGCGTTAACTTTTACAAATTCGACTTGTGGCAATGCAGTAGGTGTAATTCAAGCAGGTTCAGTTACAGGTGGCACAGCTCCATATACTTATTCGCTTAGCCCAGGCGCTCAACCTTATTCATCAAACACTGCATTTAATAATATTGCAGCGGGTAACTATACAGTTACAGTAAAAGATGCTAATTCATGTACATTTGATGCAACTGTTAGTGTTGGAAATTCAAATGGACCAACAGGGATAACTGTAAATACAACAAATTCTATTTGTGGCAGTACAACTGGTACTTTAGATATTGCTGCGGTTACAGGTGGAACTTCACCATATACTTATTCTGTTTCTCCAGGCCCTGGAGGATTTAATGGAACAACAAATTTTACGAGTTTAGCTGCAGGAAATTATCTAGTAACAGTAAGAGATAATAATACTTGTACATTTTCAATTACTGCAACTGTTTCTAATACATCTGGACCAACAGCTTTAGCATTGACGTCAACAAACTCAACTTGTGGCAATTCAAATGGAGCAATTAATGTTGGAGCTGTAACAAATGGAACAGCACCATTCACTTACTCTGTGGTTGGTGTTTCTTCAACATTTTCAGCAACAACATCTTATACCGGTTTAAGTTCAGGAACTTATCAGGTTATAGTAAGAGATAATAACTTATGTACGCATACAGCTTCTGTAACTGTAGATAACACAAGTGGTCCTTCGGCCATGCTAGTTACTGCACAAAACTCTACATGCGGTAATTCAAATGGATCATTAACAATAGTTTCGGTAACTGGAGGCACAGCTGCATATAATTATTCTTTAAATAATGGCGTTTTTAATTCCACAACGTCTTATACAGGTTTAGCGCAAGGAACATTTACAGTAACTGTAAGAGATGTTAACGCATGTACCTATTCAACATCAGTTATAGTAGCAAATGCTGGCCGTCCAACGGGTCAAGATTTTACAACAACACCAACAGCATGTGGATCGAACACAGGGGTTGTTGTTTTTGGCACAACTACTGGAGGAAATGGAATTTATACCTATAGCTTTAATGGAAGTGGTTTTACAAGTAACACAACATATTCAGGATTAGCAGCAGGGAATTACATTGCTACAGTAAAAGATGGAAACAATTGCTCGTATTCAGAAAATGTATCTGTATCAACAGCAGCAAGTCCAACAGACTTAATTGTAAACTCAATAAATGCAACATGTTCACAATCTAATGGTGCAATAAGTTTAGGAGCTGTTACAGGTGGTACAGCGCCATACACTTATTCAGTAAGTACAATAACAACTGGGTTTGTAAATAATACTTCTTATACAAATCTTTCACCAGGCACATTTACTATTACAGTAAGGGATGCTAATGCTTGTACTTATAGCGTTACTACGAGTTTTGTTAATAACGCAGGACCAACAGCTTTAATAGTAACTCCAACAAATTCGACTTGTGGCAACTCCAATGGATCAATAGCTATTGGCAACGTAACAGGAGGTTCGGCTCCATTTACATACTCAGTAAGTAATGTAACCGCAACATACACTTCTACTACAAGTTATAGTAATTTATCAAATGGAACTTACACTGTATTTGTAAAAGATGCAAATGCTTGTACTTATTCTATATCCACAACCATTTCAAACGTTGCAGGTCCTTCTGGATTAAATGTAACAACTGCAAATTCTACTTGTGGTCAGGCAAATGGCACAATAACAATTGGAAATGTTTCAGGAGGAACTCCATCTTATACTTATTCAGTTAGTACAATCAGTTCGGTTTTTAGCACTACAACAACATTTACCAATGTGCTTTCAGGTACATATACAGTTCTAGTCCAAGATGCAAACTTATGTACTTATTCGGTTTCAGCTGTAGTATCAAATGCAGCAGCAGCATCGACAATGAATATTTCAAAAGTAGATGCTACTTGCGGATTAGCAAATGGCTCATTTAATATTACATCTGTAAGTGGCGGCACTCCACCTTTTCAATATTCTGTAAATAACGGACCATTTAATTCTACGATCTTATATACTAATTTATCAGCAGGAACTTATACCGTTGTAGTAAGGGATAATAATAATTGTACATTAACTAATAGTGTTGTAATTAACGGCTTTACTGGGCCAAGTGATCAAGATTTTACAATTGTACCATCTTCTTGTTCGTCATCAACAGGCTCTGTTTTATTTGGAGCTACTACAGGCGGAAATGGAGTTATCAGTTATAGCTTTAACGGAACTTCTTTTACAGGAACAACTCTATATACTAGTGTTGCCGCAGGCACATATGTAGCCACTGTAAAAGATGGAAATAATTGTCAGCACTCTGAAACAGTTGTTGTTCCTAATACTTCATCTGCTACCGATATTGTAATAACTAAAACAGATGCAACTTGTGGATTAACAAATGGTTCAATTTCATTGGGTGCTGTAACAGGGGGCACGGCCCCATATACTTATTCTGTAAGTACAGTTACACCAACCTACTCTTCTGTAAACTCGTTTTCAAACTTGTCTTCAGGGACTTATACAATTTCAGTAAAAGATGCTAATGCTTGTACTTATTCAGTGAGTACAACATTAACTAGTAATCCTGGACCTAGTGATATAAGTATTTCTAATTCTACTTCAACTTGTGGCTCATCTAATGGCACTATAACTATTTCAAGTGTAACGGGAGGAACTGCACCTTATACTTATTCTGTAAGCGCGATAACAAGTTCATTTGTTTCCGGATCAATAATTAGTAATGTACCGGGCGGCACTTACACTGTAACTGTAAAAGATGCAAACAACTGTACCTATTCAGGAACTACAACTGTAAATAATATAGCAGGTTCAACAGCAATAGCAGTAACTACAACTAATTCAACTTGCGGTCAATCTAACGGGGCATTATCTATTGGTGCTGTTACAGGAGGTTCATTACCATATACATATTCTGTATCAACATTAAGTGGAACATTTAATTCAACAACTTCCTATGCAAATATCCCTTCTGGAGTTTATACGGTTACAGTTAGAGACAATTCGCTTTGTACTTACTCAGTTACTGCAACGGTTTCAGATGCGTCTGCTCCTGCTTCAATTTCTGTTGTAAAAACAGATGCTATTTGCGGCGTTAATAACGGCACAATAAATATTACTTCTGTAAATGGCGGAACACCTTCTTATTTATATTCTGTAAATGGGGCAATTCACAATGCAACAAATAACTATTCTAATTTATCTGCAGGCACATATTCTATTTCTATAATAGATGCTAATAACTGTACTTACACTACTACTATTATTGTAGATAATTTTGTAGGACCAACTGATCAGGTTGTTTCGTCAACAAATTCAAATTGCGATGCAAATACAGGTTCAATTACACTTGGAGCAACTACAGGTGGTTTTGGGGTAATACAATATAGTTTAAATAACTCTTCATATTCCGGATTAACTTCATACTCTAATCTTGCTCAAGGAACTTATACTGTATATGTAAAAGATGGGAATAATTGCGTCTTTACTAAAACTATTTCTGTTGGTGTATTTAGTTCACCATTCGGAATGACAATTACTCCTGCAAATGCAACATGTGGATTAGCAAACGGAAGTGTAACTGTTGGTTCTATAACCGGAGGAACTGCGCCATATACTTATTCTGTTTCTCCTGGTGTAGGAGTATATACATCAAGTCCAACGCTTTCAGGAATTAGCGGAGGAACATATACGGTAACGGTTAAAGATGCAAACGGTTGTACTTTCTCAAGTTCTTCATCATTAAGTGATATACCAGGACCAACAGCAGCATCAGTTTCTACTACTAATGCAATTTGTGGAAGTTATAATGGAACTATTACGGTTGATGGAGTAACTTCTTTTGGATCTACTTCTTATCAATATGCTGTAAATGGAGGGTTATTTGGATCAAGCAATACATTTACCGGAATTGCACCTGGTACATATACTGTGGTAACTAAGGATGGAAATAACTGTACTGTTTCTAATACAGTAACTGTAACAGACGGAGGCGGAATCACATCTTTTAGCTTAACACCAACCAATACAAATTGTGGTGCAGCTTTTGGTTCTATTGCAGTTTCGAATGTTGTAGGTGGCGCCCAAATATTAACTTATAGTATTGATGGAGTTAATTTTCAAACTAGCGATGTGTTTCCGAACTTGCTTCCAAACACCTATACCATTACAGTAAAGGATAATAATAATTGTTCAAGAAGTCAAAACACTGTTGTTTCTGATTCACCTGGACCAGCTGATTTCATACTCTCGTCAACTAATGCCAATTGTGGCGGTTCGGATGGAACATTAACTATAGGAGCTGTTGTAGGTGGTACCGGTCCAGGATATACTTATTCAGTAAATAATAGCGCATTTACATCTACAACATCTTATACTTCTTTAATTACAGGTACATATACAGTTACAGTTAAAGATATTAACGGATGTTCCTTCACTAAAACGATTTCTGTTGGTTCAAGCCCAGGGCCTAGCTCAATTAATTTAACATCAACTAACCCAACTTGTGGTAATTCAAATGCTTCAATTGTAATAAATTCTGTGCCTGGTGCTGCAGGAACCGTATCTTATTCACTTAATAATGCTGTATATTCAAGTTCAAATTCATACACAAATTTGCTTGCAGGTACTTATACGGTTAGTGTTAAAGATGGAAATAATTGTGTTTTCACAAGAACATTAGTTTTAAATAATGTTGCTGGGCCTAGTGATTTTAATGCTACTGTTAGTAATTCATTCTGTTCCGCTTCAAGTGGAAGTATTCAGATTGGAGTTGTTGTAGGAGGTACCGGACCAACATTTACTTATTCTATAAACAATGGTCCTCTTACTAATGCAAATTCATTTCAAACACTTGGACCTGGGACATATACCTTAACTGTAGCAGATGCAAATACTTGTACGTATTCAAAAACAGTTTCAATTACTACTGTTTCTGGTCCTACTGACATTGATTTCTTAATTGATACAGCTTCTTGCGGATTGGCGAATGGATCAATTACAATTTCAAATGTTACTGGTGGAGCAGGAGCATATCAATATGCGATTAACGGAGGAGCGAATCAATTTAGTAATGCATTTAATTTAGTTTTACCATTAACTCATACAGTATTAGTTACTGATGCTAATGGTTGTACTTACCAAGAAACAATAAATGTTCCTAATTTAACAGGTCCTTACGCTCAACAAATATCAACAGTAAATTCTGTTTGTGGCCAAATAAATGGTGTAGTTAATATAGGTATCACAAATGGTGGAACTGCACCGTATCAATTCTCATTTGATGGTAGCACGCTTTCAACAACAACTTCTTATACAACTAGTCCAGGAACACATACTGTTATTGTTAGCGATGCAAATGCCTGTACATTTACTGTTACTCCTTTAGTTGTTGATATTGCTGGGCCTGTTTCATTTAACTTTACATTAGATTCAACCAATTGTGGAAATCCAAACGGAAGTATTTCCATCAATGGAATTGTAAGTGGAACAATACCTTTTCAATATTCAACAAACGGAACAACGTTTCAGTCAAGTAATAATTTTACAAATTTATTAGCAGGAGGCTACACGGTTACAGTGAAAGATGCTAATGGTTGTATTAAAGAGCAAAGCACTATTCTCCCTGATTTAGGAACACCGGTTGTTGTAATACAATCTAAGAGAAATGTTACGTGTTTTGGAAACTCAAATGGTAGTTTAACTGTTTCAGGTTCTGGCGGACAAAGACCTTATGTTTTTTCTTTAAATAATGGACAGGTTAATGGAAGCGGCATATTTAATAATCTAGCTCCAGGTAATTATACAATAACCATAACTGACGCAGGGAATTGTACATCTACTGCAACATTTGAAATTACCAGTCCATCAGCACCATTAGAGGCTTCAATTGGATCTACAACGGACGTGCTTTGTAATGGGGCATCATCAGGTTCAGCAATGGTAAGTCAAACAGGAGGTGTTTCGCCATATATGTATGCGCTGAATGGGGGTTTATATTCAACAACTAATCAATTTACTTCGCTTTCTGCGGCTACATATTCTGTTTCTGTTAAAGATGACAATGGTTGTATTGTTGTTGTTCCATTTACTATTACTCAGCCTGGATTAATTAATTTAGTAATGACTTCTGTAAACACTACTTGTTCTGCAAATAACGGAACGGCTAGTGTTGCCCCATCAGGTGGTGTTCCTCCATTTACATATAGTTGGTCGGGTGGTGGTGGAACCAATTCTACAACCGGACCATTACCTGTTGGAAATTATACGGTTACTGTTACGGATGCTAATAGTTGTACACAAACTAATTCTGTTACAATTTCATTAACGCAAAATAATCCTGCAGTATTTTCAACTGTTAGAAATGTAACATGTAATGGGTTAAGCGATGGTTTATTAACAGTTTCAGCTGGCCAGGGCTTTACACCACCTTTTAATTATACATGGTCTTCTAATGCTAACACAGGTAATCAAGCTACTGCAAGTGGTTTAGGTATTGGTTCATATAGTGTTACTGTTTTAGACGCGAATGGTTGTTCATCTACAGTTTTTGCATCAATTTCTGAACCTTTAGCGCTAAATATAAATTTTTCTGCAACCAATGTTAGTTGTAATAATGGAATTGATGGAACTATTACAGCCAATGTAACTGGAGGTACTACGCCATATTTGTATTCTTGGTCACCAGGCTTAGCAAATACTTCAACTGCAAGTGGATTATCAGCTGGTACATATACATTGGAAGTAAATGATGCTAATGGATGTAGAATAGTAAGAACAAGAAGTATTACAGAACCTTCTGTTATCGTTCCAATTCCGGTTGTTACAAGTCCAAATTGTCAGCAGGCTAATGGGTCAATAAGTTTAACAGCTTCAGGTGGTGCAGGAGGTTACTCTTATGCGATAAATGGAGGTAATTTTGGTATTGGGGCATTTAACGGCTTAATTGCTGCCACATATACGGTTTCTGTAAAAGATCAAAATAACTGCGTTGTTTCAGCGCCAGTTTCACTTGTTGATATTAATGGCCCAACAGCAACAATTACTTCAAGCTCAAACAATACTTGTTTTGGGGGTAATAATGGTTCGGCAACTGTTTTAGCTTCTGGAGGAACACCTCCTTATACTTATTTCTGGACTCCGTCATCTCAAGTGCAGCCAACTGCTGTAAATTTAGCTGCAGGTATTTATGGCGTTACAGTTAGAGATAACCAAGGTTGTGCGGCATCTGCTTCAATAGTAATTACTCAGCCAGACTCCTTCTTTGTAAATACTTCAGGAATTAATCCAAGATGTAATGGACAATCCAATGGTTCTGCAATAGCATCAGCTGGTGGCGGTGTTTCTCCTTATGTTTATCAATGGCAAGTTGTTAATGCACCTGCTGGACCATCAATTACTGGATTAAGTTTTGGTTCACATACCATTACAGTTACTGATGCTAATGGATGTGTTGTTAGAAATACAGTTAATTTAAGTAACCCATCATTATTTACTGCAAATATTGCAAAAACAATACCTTCATGTAATGGTTTATGTGATGGTAGCGCAACCGTTACTTCTACTAATGGCGTTGGTTCATTGGTATACCAATGGAATGATCCTAACAATCAAACTACTCAAACCGCATCAGGTCTTTGTGCAGGAAGTTATACTGTTAGTATAACAGACTTTAATGGCTGTATAGCTTCTGCTGCTGTAACTTTATCCGAGCCTGCAGTGTTAGTTAGTGCATTAGCAAACGTGAATAATATCTCTTGCTCAGGAGTTTGTAATGGTTCTGCTGAAGTAATTGCTTCAGGAGGAACGCCACCTTATGCTTATGATTGGACGAATGGTTCAACTTCTTCAACTGTAAGTGGGTTGTGTGCAACAACTTATTCTGCTGAAGTTACTGATAGTAAAGGATGTGTTGCTGTATCAGTTCTTCAAGTATCTTCTCCTGCACCATTAACGCTTGATGTTTCTAGTACTGATATCTTATGTCATGGTCAATGTACGGGTACTGCAACAGCTACCTTCGGTGGAGGAACTGCACCATATTCTTTCAATTGGTTCCCATCTTTAGCAACAGTTTATAATCCAACAGCGCTTTGTGAGGGAATTCATTCTGTTACCATTACTGATGCGAACGGTTGTCAATTAACAGATACTACTTTAATCAATGAACCTGCGCCATTTACAGCATCTACAAATGTTATTGGTAACAATTTATGTAATCAGTCAAACGGTTCAGCTCAAGTTTTAGTAACTGGTGGTACATCACCATTTATTTATGACTGGAACAATGGTGGTTCAACTGCCATTATCAGTTCGTTACAAGGAGGTGTTTATTCAGTTGATGTTACTGATGCAAATGGCTGTATTGCAAGTGCTATTGCAAATGTAAATGATTTACCTGCGCCATTACTAACATTAATTTCTTCAGATAATATATCTTGTTTTGGATTAAATGATGGTACTGCTAACGTATCTGTTAGTGGTGGTACTGCACCAATTAGTCAAACTTGGTTGCTCCCAACAAATTTGAATGCTAATCCTGATCAATCTGGTAATGGATTATGGCCTGGTGATAATGTTCTTGAAGTAGTTGATGCTGCCGGCTGTGTATCTTCAATCACTGTTCCTATAACTGAACCACTTCAATTGGTTGGAAATATTGGAGGATTGATTAACGTTTCATGTTACAATTATAATGATGGCTCAGCATCAATGCTTGTTACTGGAGGCACATCTCCATATTCATACACTTGGAATGACCCTGCAAATCAGGTGAGTGCTACGGCTGTTGGCTTACCTGCTGGCACGTTTATATGTCAAGTTGTTGATGATAATGGATGTACTGTTTCAGATTCTATATTAATCAATCAACCACCTTCTTTTTTAATTAATGTAAATGCTATTACTAATGTTAGATGTTATGGTGATAACGATGGATCTATAAGTATTACTGCTTCTGGAGGTTCACCATCTTATACTTATTCTTGGTCGCCAAATACTGTTGGAAATGGTCCACAAATCAACAATCTTACTGGTGGCTCATATACATTAACTGTAACCGACAATAGAGGGTGTAATATTACTGCAGATTATTTTG
This sequence comes from Bacteroidia bacterium, assembly GCA_044352985.1. Taxonomy (GTDB): domain Bacteria; phylum Bacteroidota; class Bacteroidia; order B-17B0; family Aurantibacillaceae; genus JADJDM01. Next base: position 42,422 of record JBILCU010000001.1, on the reverse strand, counting down.
TATCTCAACCTGATTCATTTAATATAGTTAGTACAATCGATCCTTCAATATGTACGAGTCCAAACGCATCAATAACAATAAATGTAACAGGTGCAACACCTCCATTCATTTTTCAATGGAACGACCCTAATTTACAAACATCAAATACAGCAACAGGTTTAGTAGCTCCTGCAAACTACAATTGTTTAATTACCGATTCTAGGGGATGTACCAAAGTGTTTTCTGCAACCACAACCGATATTCCAGCCCCTTCAATTGATAGTATAATCTCTACACCTGTAAGGTGTTATGGCGGACAAGATGGAACACTAACAGTTTACGCTCAAGTTAGTACTGGAGGCGGTAACTTATCTTATCAATGGCTAAATAGCTCAAGTGTAATAATTGGTAACGGTTCATTCCAGGGAGGCTTACCTTTAGGTACTTATAGTATTGTAATAACTGACGGCAATGGCTGTACAGTTACTGGTTCTGGCAACGTAACACAACCTTTCCCACTTGCAATTACTGTTAGCCAAAATCAAACAGCTTGTAATGGTCAAACTTTAGGTATTTATGCATCAGCTGGTAACGGAACACCACCTTATACTTATACTTGGTCTGGTGCCGGAACTGGCTTAAATGGACCTGGAATTCATAATGTTTTATTCACAAATACAACTACAACTTCAGATGTTCAATTGTTTAATGTAACAGCTACAGATGCTAATAATTGTCCTGCTGTTTCAGGGCAGTTTTTTGTAACTGTTTTACCTAAAATTTCTATAGTTGCAAGTGATAATAATGCTTGTTTTGGCCAAAATGTTACACTTTCTGCTTTTGCTAGTGGTGGTGATGGCGCACCTTATGAGTTTTTCTGGGCAACAAGTCCGCCACAAACACAAACTGGGTCTAGCTCTACTATTTCTATACCTGTTTTAAGCCTGACTCCGCAAAGTTATAATTTGCTTGTTTCTGATGGATGTTCAACATCTGAAATGACTGTAGTAGATGTAATTCCTAATCCTAAACCAATTCCTGCTATTACAGCTATCAATACACAAGGTTGTGAAGACTTAGATGTTTCTTTTACCGGCAGCGCAGGTACAGGAATTATTGGTACAGCTTATGAATGGACATTTGGCGATGGAACTTTTGGTTTAGGAGAAAATACTACGCATATTTATTCTCTAGATAGTTTAGTGAGTGATACATTTGATGTTCAATTAGTAGTAACTTCTAATTTAGGATGTAAAGACACATTATTAATGGAAGATTATGTAATAGTTTATCCTAAGCCCGTAGCAGACTTTATAACTATGCCTAGTTCAGCTACCGAATTTGATCCATATTTTGAGTTTTATAATTACAGTTTACTTGGAGTAACTTATTTATGGAATTTTGATGATTCTTTATCTAATGCAAACACTGCAACAACTACCAATAGCTCTCATTATTATTTATCTACCGGATATTATAACCCTCAATTAATAGCTGTTACCGACAGAGGTTGTAGAGATACCATTTCTAAATCGGTTTTCATTGAGCCTCAATTCACTGTGTTTGTTCCAAATGCATTTACACCTAATAGAGACAAAAAGAATGATGTATTTATACCTGTTGGAATTGGCATGGATGCTGAGCGTTATTTGTTCCAGATATTTGATAGATGGGGCAGTTTAGTTTTCCAAACTACAGACCCAACAGAAGGTTGGACGGGATTGACTACTAATGGTGTAGATTATTTTGCAGAAGATGTTTATATCTGGAAACTAGAGACCTATGATTTAAATGGAAATAAAATTGATAGAAAAGGCCGATTAACACTTGTACGATAACATGAAGTTTAGATGTAATTTTTTAAGCCTACTTTTATTTTTTATCATTACTTTTTTTGTTAGTTGTTCACCAGACGAAGAAGATGAACCTGCACCAACCGTTGATCCAAAATTACGATTTGTTGCTGATTGGACATGTTCTGAAGTAAGCAGAAGAGATCAACCCGCTCAACCTTTCCAAATACATTTATTAAACGGAAGCGGGGATACAGTAATAATGGAAAATTGTTACGCGGTTGGATTTAACAAAAAAGCAAAATTGGTTGTTTCCGGAGATAACATTAGGTTTGATCCTCAAGACCAGCAAATAACTACAGGGGTTTTCCTAAAAAGTGGTCAGGGTAGTTTGATAAACTCCAACACAATTAAAATGACCTATATTATTGATGATGGTAATACAATAATGGATACAGTTGATGCTACTTTTACTAAGTAGTTATTTCTTTAAAAAACTCGAATCAAATTGAAGTGGTAAAAAAGCCGAAATGCTCTCACTTGTAATAACCTTGTTTTCTTTGCTACACAATATCACTTTTATTTTATTTTTTTGCTTTTGTTCGTATTCAATTAAAGCTTGTCTGCATGCTCCACACGGACTAATTGGGCGATCGGTATCGCAATAGATAGAAATACATTTTATTTCACAGTCTGGATGTAATGATCCGGCATAAAAAACGGCTACCCGTTCAGCGCATAATCCTGATGGATATGCAGAGTTTTCCTGATTATTTCCGCTAACAATTTCGTTATTACTTAAAAGTATTGCCGCACCTACATGAAAATTGGAGTAGGGTGCATAAGCTTTTTTTGAAGCTTCTTTAGCTTTTAAAATTAAAAGTTGCTCATCCTTGTTTAATTCCTTTTCATGGTCGTATACCATAAAGCTAGAAATGATTTGTAGTTTTTCCTTTGCCATGAAAATTATTTTTTTTGAATTAAAAATAAACCATCTCTGATTGGTAACAGTAGTTTTTCAACTCTGTTGTCGTTTTTTATTTTTGTATTAAACGAAATTAAAGCTGAGGTATCAACATCTTTGTTTGATTTACCGTCAAGAATTTTTCCGCTCCATAACACATTATCAGCAATAATTAAACCTCCGGATTTTACTTTATCTATTACTAAATCAAAATAACTCGAATAATTTTTTTTATCAGCATCAATAAATACTAAGTCAAATTGAATGTTTAAATTAGGAATAACAGTTAATGCATTGCCAATAATTAAATCTATTTTAGAATCAAGTCCACTTTTCTTAAAATACTTTTTTGCAATAGATTCAGTTTCCTCATTTACATCTATGGTAATTAGTTTGCCATTTTCTTTTAATCCTCTTGCCAAACAAATAGCAGAGTAACCTGTATAGCTTCCAATTTCAAGAATGTTTTGGCAATTCATCAATTTTGAAAGCATAGTTAAAAATTGACCTTGTAAATGGCCACTTAACATTCTTGGAGATAAAAAAGTAAGATGTGTTTCTCTTTGTAATTCAACTAACACATCATCTTCGCTTTCAGAATGTTGCAGTGCATATTGGATGATGTTATTGTTGATGAAATCCAACTTTATAAATGGTTGAATGAGATGTTATATTGATTTATCCAAAATCCAAGCATTTGGATAATCTTCCTGTATGCTTTTCAGTAAGTCAATTGCTTTGTCATGATTGTTTGAGCTACCTGCACTAACTATATGTAAGCCTTTTTTGTTTTTTCCTACAGTAAAAGCGGTTTTCTTTTTTTGCTCAACAGTTTTTACTAGTTTTTCCGCATTAGTTTCTACAGCAAAACATCCAATAATAATTTGATATTGGTCGTTTGGTGAAAATGAATTGTTGATTACTTCTTCAGTATTAATTTCATTACTATAAAATGAAACTGTTTTGCCATTATTAAAGCTTAACGTTGAAGGAGTATTATCAGTGAAATCAGTTATTGCTAAAGAATGAGTATTGAAATCGTAATTTTTTGTTTCGTATTTTTTAGCCACATAGCTAATTTCTTTAGAAGATAAGTCAAAAGCGGATGTGATAACGTTTGAAATTGTTTTATGATTTAATGATTTTAAAATTCCAAAAGCAATTACTGGTAACGCAATCATTGCAGCAACTTTTAAGTATTTTTTACCTTGTTGAAATGAAGTTTTTTGATCTTTGGATTTTGATGTATTTAAATCAATTATGCCGTCGTTTAAATCATTATTTAAGCTATATCCTTTAATAGGGTACAAACCAAAAGATTCAATTAAATAATTTACATCTATTCGAGGCTCAAACTGAATAGTTTGGTCACTATTTAAACAAAAAACACCGATACCCGCTAATTCCAATCGTTTCTTTTCAATCAGTTGTTGATTCCAGACAGAAACTGTGTTTTTTATCATGATTGAAGTTAACTCATAAGAGATTTTTTCTTCATTCATAACACGGTTAATCAATAAACCATCATTAATGATTAAGTTTTTATTAAATGATATACTTTTTGATGGAGGATTAAAAACAGACGTTTTTTCGTCATAAACAGACGACTCCATTCTGGATACAAAACCACCAAAATCAGGTATTATAACACACTCGTGATTGTATAGTAACTCAGGGATATATTTTTCTAATGAAACTTTCATTTCTGAACCCGAATTTACAAAATTAAAAGAAACGAAGGCGTAATTTTTATTTATAAATGGTAAACTATTGAAAATAAAGGGAATGAAATACTAGAAAAAGGGGTTTATTGCTTAATGCCATTTTTATAATTTACCCTAGATATTTCCATGCCATTTTGATCGTAAAAAATCCAGGTGCCATGAGGTACACTACCTGATTTTACATGAGATTGACCTTTTACGATTTCACGTTTTATTACTTTGTAATTACATTCACTTTGCAAGGTATTATTAGAATTATAAGTTATTGAACGTCCACTTAAATCTCCTTTTTTAAAGTTCTGAATTCGGTAAATGCCCCCTGTTTCATAGTAATAGGTCCATTTGCCATTTTGTTTACCTCTACGGTAATTGCCTTCCGTGTCTATAAATCCATTTTCTGTCCATTGAATCCACTTACCATGTTTAATGCCAAGAACGTAATTCGATATTTCGCGTGGTTTTCCGTTTTTTTCATACCAATATTCCCATTTGCCATTTCGTTTGCCTTCTTTATTACTTCCTTTATAATTTTCTTTGCCATTTGCAAACCATCCTTGCCAAATTCCCTCCATTTTGCCGTATTCAAAATTACCTCTATCTTTTAACTGCCCTGAATTATACCAGGCGTTCCATTCTCCATTTTCTTTACCTTTTAAATAGTTACCCTCTTGTAATTTTTTTCCGTTTTCAAACCAAGTGATCCAATTTCCCTCTTTTAAGCCGTTTTCATAATTTCCCTCTCTTAATTTTTCGCTGGTCTCATACCAAAATTCCCACTTGCCATTTTCTTTATCGTTAACATAGTTTCCATTACTTTCTTTGTTTTCATTAGCATAATAGTATGTCCAGGTGCCGTTTCTTTTTCCGTTTTCAAAATCTCCTTCCATTTCTTTTTTGCCCGTTTCTCGATAAAAAATCCAATGCCCGTTTTTTTCATCGTTTACATAACTACCAGTGCTTTTATATTTTTTATCATCAAAAAATGAAACATATTTTCCGTTTTTTTTATTTTTTTTATAAGTAGCCTGATAATCTAAATTACCGTTAGGATGAAAGAAAAACCATTCCCCGTTCTGAAAACCGTTTTCATATCTCCCTTTTGCTTTTAGTTTTCCATCATTATAAGTAAACATTAATTCTCCATTACCGTCTTTAATTAATTGGGTTCCTTTTTCGTTCCAAATATTTATGAGTAGCATGGTGGTTGAATCTTTGTATTCTTTTTCAGCTTTTGCTTTTCCATCTTCATAATATTCTTTCCATAGCTGACACTTATAATTTTTACAATAGTTTCCTTGCTCAGCTACTTGTCCGTTTTTATGATAAGATACAAATTGACCTTCCTGAATATTATCTTTAAAAATGGCTTCAGTTTCTTTGTTGCCATTTTCGTAATAATAAATCCAAACACCATCTCTTTTGCCTTTATTAAAAGATTCACGCCCTTTCACATTTCCGTTTTCATGCCAGGAAGTCCAAATGCTATCTGGTCGGTCAAAATCAAATAAAGTTAATTGAGCAGGTTTGCCTGATTTATAATAGTATAAGTTTCTACCATTTTTAATGCCTTTTGTAAAGCTTTCTTCTGCTTTTAGTTTGCCTTCTTCGTAAAAGTATTTCCAAACACTATCTCGTTTACCATATTTATTCCATCCAATTTTTGATACTTTTCCGTTTTTAAAATAGGTTGTAATTTTTCCGTGAGAAATACCTTTTATAAAGTGTTCTTCACTTTTAATGAGTTTCTTGTCTTCGTCGTAATACTCGTATTTAGGTTGGGTAAAAACGGAAAGAGCAGTAAAAACTAAGCAGAATAGTATTAAATTTTTAAGCTTGAACATTTTTTTTTGTTCGATTATTTTCATGATTTCGTATTCAAATTTTAAACCTATATGCTGCAAAATTAGGTCTATAATTCATAATTACTTATTTGGTTACGCATAATTTCAAACAATCGCTTGTAAATTGTTTTTTTGGTGGGGCATTTTAGTATTTTAATGTATATTTGCCGTCGTTAAAAAAATAATTCAATGAATTTTCCTGATAATTTAAAGTACACCAAAGATCACGAATGGGTTCGTGTTGAAGGCTCCGAAGCCGTTATTGGAATTACAGATTTTGCTCAAAAAGAGCTAGGTGATATTGTTTACGTTGATGTTACTACATTAAACGAAACAGTTGATCGTGAAGCAATTTTTGGATCTGTAGAAGCCGTTAAAACTGTATCTGATTTATTTATGCCAATTAGTGGTAAAGTGTTAGAGATTAACTCAAAAATTGACGGCAATCCGGAATTGGTAAATTCTGACCCTTATGGTGATGGCTGGATGATTCGTTGCACCATTGATAGCGCAGCGGATTTAGATTCTTTATTATCAGTAGAAGATTATAAAGCATTGATAGGAGCTTAATTTTAAACATTTAAATTTATTCAATTATGTCATTAGTAGGAAAAAAAGCGCCTTCATTTAAGGCATCGGCCGTAATCAACGGCGGCGAAATCGTAAACGATTTTTCATTGGAACAATATGTAGGAAAAAAGTATGTTATCTTTTTCTTTTATCCTAAAGATTTCACATTTGTTTGCCCAACAGAATTACATGCATTTCAAGAGAAATTAGCAGAGTTTGAAAAACGTAATGTTGCTATTGTAGGTTGTTCTACAGATACTGAACAAAGTCACTGGGGCTGGTTACAAGTGCCAAAAGCACAAGGTGGAATTAAAGGAGTAACATATCCGATTGTTGCTGATACCACTAAAACTATTACAAGTAATTACGATGCAATGTTTGGTGATTACGATGTAAATGAAGATGGTGAATTAGTGGCTGATGGACCAATGATTGCTTTCCGTGCATTATTTTTAATTGATAAAGCAGGTAAAGTACGCCATCAATTAATTAACGATTTGCCTTTAGGAAGAAATGTTGATGAAGCTATTCGCATGGTTGATGCATTGCAATTTAACGAAGAAAATGGCGAAGTTTGCCCTGCAAATTGGGTAAAAGGTAGCGAAGGAATGAAAGCAGACCATAAAGGTGTTGCTGAATACTTAGCAAAACACTAATCTTTATAATTTATCTTTTAGGAAAGCCTCAACTTATTTAAGTTGAGGCTTTTTTGTTTCTGGTTCTTCAATGCTTTGTTAGTTTTAAGAGGCTAGATTTATTTTAGAGAATTAGGTATCAGCGTCATAAACGAACAAATTTTACTTCGGTAAAGCCTCTTTAATTTGCTTAAAAGGTTTTGATGTTAGCGTTAAATAGTTCGGTATTTGCCTTTATATTTCTATTACTAGAAAAATCATAGTGTTTTCAAAATTATAATAATCAGAATTCTAGAAACCAGAAGAACACAATAACTCGTCTGATATAAATCATGTTTTCTATTGAGTAGTGTCACCTAAATTACTTTTCTTCTTTAATACTTTCGTTTCTGTAAAGAGAAGAAAATGCAGGATTATCAATTACATGTTTTTGAATTTTTAATAAGAGTTTTCGCGGGAACTGTTTTTTTGTTTCAGGGCTATGATAAGTTATTTAATTTAAAATTAAAACAAGTTGTAGATACTTTTGATGATGAAGCTGAAAAGAAACATATTCCAAAACCACTTGTAATTATAAGTTCTTACTATTCTTCAATTGTTGAGTTTTTTGGTGGGATTTTACTAATAATAGGATTGTTTAAACCGATAGTTCTTACTCTTTTAGGTTTAGATTTAATTATGGTTGCATTAGCATTTTCAACATTGGAAGCCATGTGGGATTTGAAACATGTTTTTCCTCGATTAGTTTTAGTTGGGCTTTTATTGGTTATGCCTACGGAATGGGAGTTTTTTAGTTTAAGTAATTTATTTCAATATCAATTTAATTGGTTATGGCTGTAAAAAATAAAGGAAATATATTGGTAGGGATTGACTTTACCAAATCATCCGAAAATGCATTGAATTATGCCGTATTATTGGCTGAACGGAGTGGTTTTGAAATTACATTATTTCATGTGTTTGATACCCCCGTTGTTCATGCTAATTCGGGAGCATATTTTATAGAGTATGCTTCGTTAAAACAGAATTATACAGAAAGATTGGAACATTACAGAAAAAAAATTGCAGAACAACATCCGCTATTAATTATTCATGTGTTTACTACATTTAATTCGTTTAAAGCTGAGGTTCAAGATTTAGTCAGTAAGAAAAAAATTCAATATGTTGTATTAGGTTTAGAAACCAAATCAAAAATCTCAAAATTTATTTATGGAACAACCGGAGTTGATATAGCTGCAAAAATTGATTGCCCGGTAATTATTGTTCCTGAAAAATATAAAAATCATAAATTAGAGCATATTGTTTTATCAATTGATAATCATCACAAGCAGCATGCAAAAGAAATAAAACAGGTTAAAAAGTTTGCTGAATTGTTTAAGTGTTCAGTCAATTATATTCATGTTAGAACGGAATATGAACTCATTATAGAAAAAAGTAAAAACAAGGATTTACCAATAGAATTAGTTAATTCAAAAGAATTTAAAACAGGAATTAGTAATTATCTAAAAAAACATCCTAAAGATTTAACAGTTTTAATTAGTCATCAGCATAATTTTTTATATCATTTTTTTGTGGAGTCAAATACTAAAGAAATTGCTTTTCAATCTAAAATACCTGTAATGTCAGTACACGACTAAATATTAATTTATGACAATCGATCAACATAAAACCATCAATCAAATTCAGCAAGACTTCACCGGTTTATTTCCATATTTAAAAATCGAATTTTTTAAAAAAGCTCATAATACATTTGGTGGAAATAGTAATAAGGAAATTATACATTCGAATGAAGTTATAACAATAACATCAATTGGCGAATTACATATTACCTCAAGCATGACTGTTAATGAACTTGAACAGCTTTTTAAATCGCAATTTGGTCTAAATATTCAGGTATTCAGAAAACATGGCAAAACTTGGATTGAAACTACTGTTACAGATAATTGGACATTATTCAAGCAAAACGAAGAGGGGAAAACATTAAGTGAATTGAAATTTTAGCTTATTACAATTTGGTTTTAAATAGCGATTTAATTTGAAATGGGTATACTATCCGAAAAACTTAATTAATTTAATAGTGATGGTATCATTGTTTTAAGCAATAACAAAATAACCTGATGCAATCATCAGCAATGAGAGGAAAAAATTTTTCATATTAATTGTTGATTTTTTATTCAATAATTATCTTTCTTGTAATCGAAAGATCATCTTGTGTAACCTTTAAAAAATAGATGCCAGAAACAAAATTTTTGGTGTTAATTTCTGTTTTTCGTTCTTGTATACTACTTAAATAAATTAATTTACCTGTAACATCAAAAATTTCAACTTTCGATTCTGGTTTTATTTTGGTTAAGCTTAGTGTTAATTTTTCACTTGCCGGATTAGGATAAATTATCAATACATCAGGTTGAGTTTGATTGGTTAAGCCTATAGGCGAACAATTCATGGTTACATTTGTTGAGCATGGACTCATAGCATAAAGGTTCGCTATTCCTTCAGGGGAGTTTGGATTAAAAAAAGGCGTTTCATTACAGCCCATTGAACTGATTAAAAAATCCCTAACAAACTTTACAGTACTATCCATATAAGTAGTTGATGATGCATATGGCACATGATTTTTTCCATACCAGGTATAAAAAGAATTGCTTACTCCAACTGCATTTGCTTGTTCTTTAAGCATTCTGCTACCGTCTAGTAATATTAATTGTATTCCAAGTGGCGCTGCATATCCTCTTCCGTATTTAACTGTAGCATCAATAGTGCCGTGCATTGAACAAAAAGGCACATCTCCTTGCTCAATCCAACCGTATCTTCCAAGTGCACCGCATAAATTAATTACACCTTTAATTTTGGAGGAATAGCACTCATTTCCGCTATATCCATCCATCCCGCCTAAGTTTGTTAGATCATTTGGATTGATGTAATAATTTACCTCACACGATTTATCTAAATAAGCAGTATGTAAAGCAGTAATTGCACCTGCAGAACTTCCGCCAATAAAAACATTATTAGTGTCAATTTTATAAGTGTTAGTAGTTAATTTGTCTTTATAAAAAAAACGAATAGAAGCCTTCATGTCTTGAACGGCTCTTAATACTGCTTTAACTGCGCCCACTGAATCAAAAGGAGTTAAGCCTAGACGATAGTTGATAGATGCACATACGAATCCTTTTTTCGCAAATGCTTGTGATAGGGATACCATATCTCCGTCTGTTTTTGAGCCACCAATAAAACTACCACCATGAGCCCAAATAATTAATGGACGATTTGTTTCAACATCTCCGGTTGGTTGATATACATCCATCGTTAATGATTGATTTGTGCCACCAGCAGTAATGTTTGATCCAAATACTATATTACTGGTTGTTGTTACATTTGTAAATACATCCGTTGAATATCTTCCAGAAGCACAAGGAGACTGGGCTTTTATTTGACTGAATATACTAAATGTTAAAAGCGTTAATGCGTAAAGTTTTTTCATTATGTTAAGTTAAGGTTATTATAAATTTATAAATTATTTTATATTTTCTATTCAAAAAATAGTCAATTAAATTGATTATGGAAAAATAACAGCCGGATATTTCATAGCATCTAAAAGAGGAATAGTTGATTGATATTTGCTGTTGATACTTTTAATAAATTCATTTGCCAATAAAGCATTACCTCTAGGTGTAAGATTCAATCCATCTAGTGAAAATATTCCACCTGATACAAAACTTGCATTTACGGTAACTCCATTGTAAACATAACCAGTTTTAATTTTATTTAAAAATGAGTGTACATCTACAAATGCAAGCCCTTTTGTTTCAGCACTATTTTTAATGATTGTATTGTAGTCGTTAATAGCTGTTTCAATGTTGTTAATTTCTTGCTCCGTTAATACATACCTGTCAGGAATTGGAATTAGTGAGCCCCATTTATGACATTTCACGGAGTCAAGCGGAACATTCAATAAAATTAATTCTCCTTCTTTGGCCTGCCTGAATCCTAAAAACTGACTCGCATCCTGAATTATGAAACCATTATTTCCGATTGAAAAACTAAATGATGCACTTAATGCACCGTAATATAAATTTAAGTTTGATGCAGTTATTGAGTCAATTTTTAACGCGTTCCACGCTATGGTATTAAAGTACGCCATAGATTTTATACTTGGTATTGATGCAATAACTCCCTTAGCACCGTTTGCTGAAAGTTTATCAACTATGTTATTCAAGCTGCTTTCAAATCCAATACCGGTTGTGCCTGTAACAGGGGTAATATTATCTGAAGTAGCCCCTTTTAACGCATATTTTAAAACATCATATAAGCCTAATTCAATAGAAAAGAATGTTGGGTTTTTTGCAATACCATCAGTTAAAATAGATGAAGAAGTACTTGAGCATATGCGTTGATAAAATGGATTTGAAAGTCCGTTTACATCCATTTCAATTACTTTTAAATCAGGAACAGCTATATTGTTAAACGGGCCTACTGTGTTGTAGATGTTGGTAGCTAAGGCTGAAACATCACCTTGAGGCGCTATTTTTACCGGACCTAGTGAAACAATACCCTGACAATCTGTTCTGTTTCCTAAAATGGAACGAGCGTTGTTTGCATTTCCTACTCCGGTTGAACTTTGTAGGTAAGGAATTTTAAATTCCCCACCGCCAATTAATTTTAGTTGTTCTGCTAATAAATTTGTGTATGAGTTTTTTTGAGCTTCATCATACAATGCGCCATCTGCGTATCCCGCAGTCATAGAGCTTCCAATAGCTACATAGTTTGACGCATCTATATTTCCTTTTTCGGCATCAGGCTCAATAAATTTGGGATTACAAGCAACAAGAGTTATTGCTATAATCAAATGGTAAAAAGAAGTAAAATGTTTCATTTAATTTAGTTAAAATGTATATGAAATTGCAATTCCAGGGGCGCAAACATTTGTTTTAAACGTTCCTCTCAAATTAGTTTCGATGTTAGTATCAGTTCGTTTAAGATGAGTAAATAAAAATGAGGCGTCAATTTTAAAATGCTTTCCTAATTGATATCCAATTCCGGCTGTATAATTAATTCTATTTGCATCAGGCGTTTCAGGTGTTACATAACCATTTTGCACAGGAGATATTCCATATGCTAAACCTAAACGAGCGATTACTTGTTGTGTAAATTTATATTGAGCACCGCCCCTGAATGCGAATGTGTTTTTGTACATTCTTGCTGATTTGGTGTCAAACAATTTTTCGGTATTGTTTTCATAGTCAAAAGCAAGTGTATCATATGCTTTCCAACCAACATAATTAATGTCTAAAGCAAGGTTAAGCTTATTATTGCTTTTGTATGCAAAACCTAAAGTTGTTACATTAGGTAATGGTAATTCTGATGTAAATTTTCCATCAGGAAAATTTATTGACACCGATTCTGGCACTGTAAAAGTTGCGTCTCCGTCTACTACTCTCATTTTAACTTTCGATCGATAGGTTAGTCCAATACTTAGCTTTTCAATCGCCTGAAAAAAAATGCCTGCATTAAAGCCAACTCCGCTTGCTTTTCCGCTTAATTCAGCATGCCCATAATTTCCGTTTACATCATTTAATGGAATATCTTTTTGAAGATTTACTCTTCCATTTGAAATCACAAAGCCCCCACCGATTCCTAGTTGTTTTGTTAATTTATAGCTGATGGTGGGTTGTATAAAAATAGCTCTTAATTCTAATCGGGTTAAAGCAAATCGTCCTATCCAGCTATCTTCCCATTGAACGGTGCTTCCAAAAGGGGTGTAAACAGCTAATCCAAATTTTAAGTCTGAGCTGTCTTTTAGTTCAAATAATGCATAAGCAGAAAAGGGCGTACTAATTGGAGAATTGGTTCGAAATACTTTTTTAGTATTTACTTCACTAAAAGCGCCTCTTGCTATTGTTGGAGTAACTCCCAAATTAATCGACTTCTCATTTACAAAACAGGAGCCTCCCGGATTAAAAAATAACGTTGAAGCATCTTGCATCAAAGCAGTTCCTGCACCACCCATTCCCTGTTGTTTTTGGCCCTGCAAGTTTACTTGAAAACCTTGGCCTTTTAGTAAAAAAGGAATTGATATTAAACCTAGATAAACTAGTTTAAATTTATAATTCATATATGCGAGTTGTTTGTGTAATTGCTAAATTTAATATAATAATTTAGCTCTTGAAATTTACAAGAAAATATTAGAGCTTTATATCAATTCTAATTTGAATTTAGAATTAAATAGTTCAATTAAGCAAAACTATTTACCGTTCTTCTTTTCAAATTCACGAATAATGTCAAGATCATTTTTACCTGACATATTTAAGAGTTGTTTAGCATCTTCAGCAACTTTTGAATTTGGGAAAAACTTGATGCAATCATTGTAAGCTAATTTGGCATTGATGTAATCATTAATAGTAAACTGATAAATATTTCCAACTCTAAACAAGCAGTAGGGTGCCAATGATGAATTTGGATAATAATCAAAACACTCTTGGTATAATTCAACAGCTTTTTGCGGAAATCCCATATTATCGGCTATTTCAGCGGCTTTAAATAGAAAATCAACGCATATAGTATCTTGCCAATAATATTTGTGAAATTCCTGATATAAGGCAATAGCTCTGTTTCCTTTACTGATATCTAATTTTTCTGAAGCATATAGTGAATCCTCCAGTTGTTTTATTTGTTTGAGCAAGCCAGGTTTAGATCGATCTACTTTTACAGAATCCTTATTTTGAGTAAGCAATTTATCTTCAGTAGAATTTGTACAAGCATACAAATGAAAAAACAATGCTACAAAAATTAGTATTGGAGAATAAAATTTATTTAGCAACATATACTTTTGTCTTGTAATCTGCTCTGATTTTTCCTTTACTGATGTCATTTAATTTGCCGCTAAGTAATTTCCTTCTTAATGGGCTAATTCTATCCGTGAATAATTTTCCTTCAATGTGGTCGTATTCGTGCTGAATTACGCGAGCAATTAATCCATCAAATGTCTCAGTGTGTTGTTTAAATTGTTCATCGAGATATTTTACTGTAACAAAAGAAGTTCTTGACACATCTTCTCTTATTCTTGGAATACTTAAACATCCTTCGTTAAATTTCCAATCTTCGCCATTCTCTTCTATAATTTCAGCATTTATAAAAACCTGTTTAAATTCCTTTAATTGTTTTCGTTCTTCTTTTGTAAATTCTTCATCATCTTCATCGTCTTCATTACTTGCAAAGGGTTCGGTATCTACAATAAATAAACGAATCGCTTTTCCAATTTGAGGTGCAGCCAAACCAACCCCTCCTGCGTTGTACATGGTTTCAAACATGTCTGCAATTAGCTTATCCAGATTTGGATATTTTTTATCAATAGAATCACATTTTTTTCGTAAAACAGGATCACCGTAAACAACAATTGGTAAAATCATACTTTTAATTTATGGGCAATAAAAATACGAATAAAACAATATAATTTTACTTGAAGCCACATTCTAAAAACACAAATTATGTTTTTTGTTTTTTGTTAAAGTTCTTAACAGAAATAATGTTTAATAAAACCTGTTAATTCTATAAACAATACCATTGTTTTTAAGAATTTAGTAAAAAAATAAATTTTATTCTTTCAGTTAAAAACATAAGTTTCAATTATTTCAATCCATCAGCTTTTAATGGGTTAAAAAACATTTCGTTTGAATTACCTGAGCAAAACATGTTAACGATTTTAGGTAAAAGTGGATGCGGAAAATCGACATTATTAAAGTGTATATATGGGTTAGTAGATTTGCAAAAAGGAGAGATCACTTTTAACAATGAAAAAGTTTTAGGTCCTTTGTTTAATTTAATTCCTGGGTACCCACTTTTTAAATTAGTCAGCCAAGAAAGTGTGTTGCTTGAAAATTGTACTGTTGAGGAAAACATTAAAGATCAACTTTACGGATATACTAATGAATATAAAAGTTCAAGAACAGATGAAGTTTTGGTGGCAGTTGATTTAAAAAAACATGCCCAGAAAAAAGCAAATCTTTTATCAAGCGGTCAAAGGCAACGTTTATGTATTGCTAGGGCAATAACTGAATTTCCGAAACTATTGCTCTTAGATGAACCTTTCAGTAATCTTGACTTTAATAGAAGAGATCGTTTGTTTGAATTTATAAGGAAAAATTTAAAGCAACATAATAGTTCATGTATTTATATTACTCATCATCCGCAAGAGGCAATTAGATATGCTCATCAGTTAATGGTTATTGAAGATGGTAAAATCGTTGCTTGTGGAAACCCTGAGTTGATTTATAAAAAACCAGAATCAGCAGCTATTGCCAGATTATTTGGTACAGCCTATTTGTTGGAAAAAAAATTATTTACTACTTCGAAAAGTTTGCACACGATAAAGGATAAATGTCTCATAAGACCAGAACAATTATTTCTAACTGAAGAAAAAAACAAAAAATTCCCTCAACTATCAGGTGTAGTAGAGGGAATTTATTTTTCAGGATATAGATATGATATACAGGTCCGATTAAATTCTAGGAATACAGTATGTTTTTCGCATCATGAAACTTTACCCGAAAAAAGCAAAATAACTCTGGGCATATATAATTAATTAGATTAATTAAACTCACGAAAAAATAGAAGCTAATCCTGTTTAATGTAATTTTAAAAAGGAGACTTATTTTTGACTGAACTTGATTTTAATTAAATTAATACGGACAAGTAATGTATTTTTGTTTTGTATAAATTTTCTTTCATTAGCATAATAACCGTATGATAAAAAAACTGATACTGATTTTGATTTTATTTACAATTAAAGTCAGTAATAGCTATTCGCAAGTAGAGGAAAGGTTTCGATTGATATTATCAGGTGGTTTATCCGGAACTCAGGTTGATGGAGATACATATGGAGGCTACAATAAATTAGGAAGTAATGCTGGTGTATATGTAAATCGCAAAACAGGAGAAAAATCAGAGTATGTTCTGGGTTTAACTTATATTCAAAAAGGAAGCAGAAGTAACGCTACCATTCAAAACTCGAATTATTATATCTTACGTTTAAATTATGTTGAAGTGCCTTGGTTATACATTTATAATCATAAAGCTAAATACCGCTTTGAATTAGGAGTTAGTGCTGCCTACTTATTCTCGAGTTATGAAGAAAATGGAATGGTGGGAGCGTATAAAGGTAATTTAAAAAAAATCGACTTCTGTTATAATATGGGAGCAGGATACAAACTTAACGACCATCTTTTTATAAATATCAGGTACAATTATTCATTACTTCCAATTAGAGAATACAATAGAAATGTTTATTTGGGAAATTTATGGCAACGAACATTTAATAGAGGTTTATATAATAATTGTGTTTCATTAAGTTTAAATTATAGTATAACGCCTAATTCTTCCGGAAATGAATAATAAATTAAAAATTGTTGTCGCCATTACTGGGGCAAGCGGGTCAATATATACCAAAGTATTACTAGATAGTTTAGTAAAATTAAAAGATCAGATAGAAGAAGTAGGAATTGTAATGAGCAATAATGCAAAGGATGTTTGGAAATATGAGCTGAACAATGAACTCTATAATAATTATCCCTTTACTTTTTACGAAAAAAACAATTTTTTTGCTCCTTTTGCATCCGGCTCATCAAAATTTAATGTAATGATTGTTTGCCCATGTAGCATGGGAACCTTAGCAAGAATTGCACATGGAATAAGTGATGATTTGATTACACGTTCGGCAGATGTAATGTTAAAAGAAAGAAGAAAATTAATTTTAGTTACCAGAGAATCTCCTTTAAATATTATTCATATTAATAATATGAAAACAATTACAGAAGCAGGGGCAGTTATTTGCCCAGCCTCTCCAAGCTTTTACAGTAGACCAAATGATATGGAAGAATTAGCTAAAACTGTAACAAACAGAGTGATAGATTTGTGTGGTTTAACACAAGATTCATTTAGGTGGGGTGAAAGCTCTTCCATATAATTTTTTATAATTTCTTTGTAATATCAATAAATAGTTTATCTTTGCTCATTATAAATTTTTTTCACAATGACAATTTACGTAGGAAATCTTAGCTACAAAGCAAGTGAAAATGAACTAAACAAATTATTTAGTTCATTTGGAGAAGTTAAATCTGTAAAAATCATGACAGACAAATTCACAGGTAAATCTAAAGGATTTGCATTTGTTGAAATGGCTGATGGTTCTTCAGGATCAAAAGCAATCGAATCATTAAATCAAACTGACTTCAAAGAAAGAAAGATGATTGTTAATGAAGCTCGTCCAAGAGAGGAAAGACCAAGAAATAATTCTTACGAATAATTGATATTGGAATCTCGCTATTAAAGCCCCATTTTTTGGGGCTTTTTTTTTGCCCAACTTAAAAAATAATAAAAATTTAATTTAATACATTATTTATAATCGTAATATTGCGATTAAAAATTCCTTTATAATGTATGGGAACAACTAAAAAAGAAGAATTTACGCTTCAAGACAATAGAATTGCTGAATTTGCAAAGGCAATTGCTCATCCTGCCCGAATTGCCATTTTAAGATTATTATTAAATAAAAATTCTTGTATTTGCGGAGATATTGTTGATGAACTACCTCTATCGCAAAGTACTGTTTCTCAACATTTGAAAGAACTGAAAGAAATTGGCTTAATAAAAGGCGAAATAGATGGTAAATCAGTTTGTTATTGTATTGATGAAAATAAATGGCAGGAGGTAAAAAGCTGTTTCGAACTATTTTTTAATGTAAAACCCAATCCTATAAATTGTTGTAATTAAATGTATCCGAAAATTCTACACTTCATTCAAAATCTGGAAAAAGAGTTTGAAACTATACCAGATAGCAGAAAAAAATTATTACAAAACATAAGTCGCTATATAGCTGAAAAAATTTCCCATAAAAAACCAATTCATCTTATGTACGTTTGCACCCATAATTCTAGAAGAAGTCATTTGGGTCAAATATGGGCAAAAGTTGCAGCGGATTATTACAATATCAATAATGTTAGCACGTATTCAGGTGGAACTGAAATTACAGCATTTAACATAAATGCAATTAATGCTTTAAAAAGATTGGGTTTTATAATCAAAACAATAACTGATGATAAAAATCCGGAATACGAAGTGAGTTATGCTAACCAATTTTCTCCTAGTTTATGTTTTTCAAAGTTATTTTCAGATAAAAAAAACCCTCAAAAAGAATTTGCTGCAATTATGACGTGTAGTGATGCAGAGGAAAATTGCCCCTTTATTTCAGGAGTAGAATTGCGCGTGGCAACAACCTATCACGATCCAAAAAATTTTGATAATACATCGTTACAAGATCAAATGTATGATGAGCGCTGTAAGCAAATTGCTTTGGAAACATTTTTTGTTTTTTCATTATTGAAAATAAAACAATTTGAATTCAATAAATATTAATTAATGAAAAAATACTTAGCAGAAGGCATAGGAACATTTGCCATTATTTTTTGTGGAACAGGTGCCATTATTGTAAACGGAGAAACAGGTGGAGTAATTACTCACTCAGGAATTGCGGCTGTTTCAGGATTAATAGTTGCAGCCATGATTTATACTTTAGGGGAAATTTCGGGAGCACATTTTAATCCTGCAGTTACAATTTCGTTCTGGTTGGCAAAATCTTTTCCTGGTAAAGAAATTTTTCCCTATTTAATTAGTCAATTAACCGGTGCATTTACAGCAAGCTTCACCTTACACTTGTTATTCCCAAACAATTTGTTTTTAGGATCAACGCTGCCTTCAGGGAATTCCATGCAATCTTTTGTGCTCGAATTCATACTTGCTTTTTTACTTATGTTTACCATATTGCATGTGGCTAAAGGAAGCAAAGAGCAAGGTTTATTTGCAGGTATGGCTATTGGTTCGGTTGTTTTACTAGAGGCAATGTTTGCAGGGCCAATTTGTGGAGCATCCATGAATCCTTTCCGTTCACTGAGTCCAGCTGTAGTTTCAGGGCATTTGGAGTTTATCTGGATTTATTTAACAGCACCTTTTTTAGGTGCATTTTTTGCAGTTTTAATTTGGAAAGTTATGAAGCAAGAAAAAAATTAATTCATCTCCTTCTTCAAAAATTCTCCAGTATAACTTTTTTTATTTTTTATCAATTGCTCAGGAGTTCCCTGAAATAGCACTTCTCCGCCTTTTGCGCCGCCTTCCGGACCAATATCTATAATATAATCGGCAACTTTTATCATATCCATATTGTGCTCAATCACCAAAACGGTATTACCGTTATCAACCAATCTGTTCAACACTTCTAATAAGATACGAATGTCTTCAAAATGCAAACCGGTTGTTGGTTCATCTAAAATATAAAAAGTATTTCCAGTATCGCGTTTGCTTAATTCGGTTGCCAGTTTTACGCGTTGAGCTTCGCCACCCGAAAGTGTTGTGGCTTGTTGCCCAAGCGTAATATAACCCAAGCCAACATCTTGTAAGGTTTTTATCTGACGATATATGGAAGGAATGTTTTCAAAGAATTCGCATGCCATGTCAATAGTCATGTTTAACACATCACTTATGGATTTGCCTTTGTATCTTACTTCTAGTGTTTCGCGGTTATAGCGTTTGCCGATACAGACATCGCACTGTACATAAACATCAGGTAAAAAATTCATCTCAATGGTTTTAACACCCGCACCCATGCAGGTTTCGCATCTTCCGCCTTTTACATTAAAAGAAAAACGCCCTGGCTTGTAACCGCGAATATTTGCTTCGGGCAAAGCAGCAAATAAATTTCGAATATCAGAAAACACATTGGTGTAAGTTGCCGGGTTACTTCTTGGTGTTCTGCCAATAGGCGATTGATCAATGTCAATTACTTTATCAATGTGTTCTATGCCTTTTAATTCTTTATGAGCGAGTGGCTTTTTTTCAGAACGATAAAAATAGTTACTTAATATCGGATATAATGTTTCGTTGATAAGAGTTGATTTTCCCGAACCTGAAACACCGGTTACACAAATTAGTTTTCCTAATGGGAATTCGACGCTTATGTTTTTAAGATTATTTCCTGACGCACCTTTTAATGCCAATTTTTTTCCATTTCCTTTTCTTCTTTTTTCAGGAATGGCAATTAATCTTTTGCCAGTTATGTATTCGGAAGTTAATGTAGGGAAACGTAATAATTTGGAAGGCACATCTGCAGCAACTACTTTCCCTCCGTGTATGCCAGCACCAGGGCCAATATCAATAACATAATCCGATTCCACAATCATGTCTTTATCGTGCTCTACAACAATAACAGAATTTCCGGCATCTCTTAAATCTTTCAAAGCCTTAATCAATCGCATGTTGTCGCGCTGATGCAAGCCAATGCTTGGCTCATCAAGAATGTACAAGACACCAACCAATTGCGAACCAATTTGCGTTGCCAGTCGAATACGTTGTGCTTCGCCACCGGATAATGATTTTGAACTTAAATTAAGTGAAACATAATCCAAACCTACATCCAACAAAAAACCAATACGTGATCGTATTTCTTTTAAAATTTCTTTTGCAATGGTATTCTGACTTTTACTCAATCGTTTTTCAATGTCCTTGAACCAAGAATGCAATGCAGAAATATCGAATTGAGATAACTCTGCAATGTTTTTATTGTCGATTTTAAAATATAGTGCTTCTTTTTTCAAGCGAGTTCCATTACACGATTCACAATTGATTTTATTGGTAAAACCTTGTGCCCAGCGTTGCATGGCTGGTGATGGATTTTCCTCTGCCTGCTTGGTGATAAAATTGGCAATTCCTTCGAACCTAAATTGATATCCTTCCTGATTGCTATCGGATTTAAACTTAAATGATTCGTCACTACCATATAAAATCATATTCACAGCTTGCTCATCTAACTCTTCAAATGGTGTATCCAGAGTAAAATCGAATTGTTGTCCAATAACTTCAATCTGTTTATAGATCCAGGAGTTTTTGTATTCGCCCATTGGAGCAATAGCACCTTTTTTAATACTCAGTTTCGGATTAGGAACAATTTTATTTATGGCAATTTCAGAAACTACACCTAAGCCATTGCATTTAGAACAAGCGCCATAGGGCGAGTTAAACGAAAATAAATTGGGTGCGGGTTCATCGTACGAAATTCCGGAAACAGGGCACATTAAATTCCTACTGAAAAAGCGAGGTGTATTTTTTGATTTTTTATTTTCATCGTGTTCCAAAATCATAATGGTTCCTTTACCTTGTTTCATTGCGGTTTGAACCGATTTAGACAATCGTTGTTTGCTGCTTTCGTTTATTTCAATGCGATCAATTACTACTTCAATATCGTGTACTTTGTAACGATCGGTTTGCATTTTTGGAACAATGTCTTTAATCTCACCATCAATGCGCACTTTTGAAAATCCTTGTTTTCTGATTTGCTCAAACAATTCGCGGTAATGACCTTTTCTACCTTTCACTACCGGACTCAATACATTAATTTTTTTACCATCAAACTGAGTTAGTATTAAATCCAAAATCTGATCATCAGAATACTTTACCATTTTTTCGCCGCTCACATACGAGTATGCATCGCCAGCACGAGCATAAAGCAAACGTAAAAAATCATAAATCTCGGTAATAGTGCCAACTGTGGAACGCGGATTTTTATTTACTGTTTTTTGTTCGATAGAAATTACCGGCGATAATCCGGAAATCTTATCTACATCAGGGCGCTCCATGCTTCCTAAAAACTGACGTGCATAGGAAGAAAAACTTTCAATATACCTTCGCTGACCTTCTGCGTAAATAGTATCAAATGCAAGTGAAGATTTTCCGCTACCACTTAAGCCGGTTATAACAACCAATTTATTTCGTGGTATAGTAAGATCTATGTTTTTAAGATTATGAGCCCTTGCTCCTGTAATCTCAATGTTTTCTTCTTCCATTAAATTTTTAATTTATTAAGCTGAAGTAAGAGTAATAATTTATATAACATTATTTCTTACTTTCTTTTTTAACTCTCATAAAGATAGGGTATGCAATCAGAAATAAAGTGATGAGTAAAGAAGATTTTGAAATCAAGTCGCCAAACTGAACAAAAACTGTTTGATAGGTATTGGGATGTATTTTACAGAAAATCGCAGCTTCTTTCCAGTATTCTGTTTCTTGTGAAGTTTCTCCAATTGTATTAATAAAACAGGAAACGCCAGTATTTGCACTTCTTATAACGGGCTTACGGGTTTCAATAGCGCGTAATTTTGCATATGCTAAATGTTGCTTGTAACCAGGTGTATCACCCCACCATCCATCGTTGGTAATAATTGCTATAAAGTTTGCGCCATTTTTAATATAGTCGATTACGTACTCAGAAAAAATACTTTCGTAACAAATTACAGGCGCCACTTTAATGGCATTATTTTTATCAAAGAAATTACTTCGATCGTTTTGTTTCCCTAAACTTCCAAAAGTACCACCAAGTTGAAGCGCAAAATTTTCCAATGGTTTTAGAAGCCATGCAAAAGGCATTGTTTCAACACCTGGAACTAATTTTGATTTATGATAAACCTGTGTTTTTCCAGAAGCATCAATTTGTAATGCTGAATTAAAAAAATCATAATATCCCGGGCCATCCGAGAATTTTCGAGCAGATGGTGTGGCTTCAAATTCATAGGCTTTTATTGTTGTAGCCCCACATACAATTTTAGTTTTACTATTGATTAAATTACTTTTTAGCTGAGCAACTTCCAAACTTGAATCCAGCTGATGCTCCCATAGTTCCTGAGCTAAAAATGTTTCTGGCAGAACAATATAATCAGCACTTTGTATAACAGTTGAATTTAAACTGTTTAAAGAGTTCTTAAATTTTTCTAATTGGTGTTTCATGCCAAACACAAACTTTTCGTTGTATGGGTCTATGTTGGGCTGAACAACAATGCAAGATTGCTCTTTTAAATTGAATGACGATAATCGTTCTAAAGAAGTAAATTTTAAGTAATAAGAAATTGTAAGAGGTAAGCATAAAGTAATTGTCCCTGTATAAATTAATTTCTTATTCCAAGATTGATGATTGATTTTGAATTTTAAAATTAAGAATGCAATAACATTCAGTGCTAAAATCCATGCGGTGCCTCCTGAATTACCTGTGAATTCATACCATTGAGCCCACGATGGCTGAAATGCCAATACGTTTCCTAAGTTAAGCCACGACCAACTTAAATCGGTTTGCTGATATAAATATTCAAAACTCAACCAAATGGGCAAAATGATAAAGTATGCCGAATTATTATAGTTTAATTTTCTTCTGAGTTTATTTGCAAAAAGCAAAGTAAACGTCATCAATAATGAGTTTAGTAAAAAAGCAATAATTGCCGTAGGGCTGGCATTAAAAACCCACCAGGTACTAATTAGATTCCAAACTAAAAAACCTGAAAATAAAATTGAAATTTTTTTAAAACGATTTAATTTTTTCCCCTCATTATCTTCCAGATTATTGAGAACAAAAAGAAAAGGTACAAATGAAAAAAATATTAAAAATGTAAATCCAGGAAACCAAGAAACGCCTAATAATAATCCTGAAAATAAACTTAAATAAAGTAAATAGGCGAGTTTCACTTTTTAATTTTAAAAATCAATACAAATTTAAATGTCATACAAAAGTAAGTTTATTTTTACTTGTAAATAGTATTGTGTTTTTATTTGAATGTTAAATAAACTATTATGATTAATCATAATTTATGTCAAAACGAAATGTGAATACCTATTACTTAGGTTAAATGTTTTTTTGTAATTTTTATTTAAACACCTTTCTGTGTTAATGTGTGGTTAGTTGTATTTAATGTCTTGCAGAATATTGAAACTTATTTATGCATCGTTTGAAAAAGTGTAGCTTAAAGCATCATCCTCACATTTGTAGGTAATATGAATTATTTGTATCAGTTGTTTTCAATACTACTTTTAAAAATGATTGATTCAAAATTGATCTTTCTCAATTATAAAATATAATTAAAATACTGTAAGTTGATGTATACTAAAAACCACTATCAACAATTTAAATAAACATTCATGTAAGTAACAGAATGAAAACACTAAAATTCAGGAGCAACGATCCAATACAAAAACAATTTGCAATAGTATTAAGGAAAAATGTTTATGCCTATTTTAAAGAAAATAGAATTTCTATTAAGGGCAATACATCGATGTATATTAAGGCATGTATTATGCTTTTTATTTATTTAATTCCATTTTTTGTATTGCTGATGATGCAGGTTCCATATTGGGCAGCTGTTCTGCTTATTGTTTTAATGGGCATAGGTGAAGCGGGTATTGGTATGTCCGTTATGCACGATGCATCTCATGGAGCTTTTTCCTCTAAAAAATGGGTAAATGATATGTTTTCATCAACCATGTTTTTATTAGGCAGTAATACTTTTAATTGGAAAGTTCAACACACTATTTTACATCATACTTTTACTAATATTTACGGATATGATCAGGATATTGAAACCAAAGCTATGTTGCGATTATGCGAGCACGCACCACTCAAAAAATTTCATCGCTTTCAGTTTATCTACGCCTATTTATTTTACGGATTAATGACACTTTCCAAATTAATTACAGATATTGCTCAATTGATTAATTTTAATCGTTTGGGTATCACAAAACAACAAGGATTTAAACCTCATATTGAAACAATAAAACTTATTATGGTAAAAGTTATTTATTTCATTTTAATCCTTGGTTTACCCATTTGGCTTACTACATATTCCTGGTGGCAGGTAATAGTAGGTTTTTGTATTTTGCATTTAACTGCCGGTATCATTATGAGTACTATTTTTCAAATGGCACATGTGGTGGAGGGAGCTCAACAACCAATGCCTGATAGTAATAATGTAATACCTAATGAATGGTTGGTGCATGAATTAAATACCACTGCTGATTTTGCCCATAATAACCATTTTCTTAATTGGTATGCAGGAGGTCTCAACTTCCAAATAGAACACCATCTTTTTCCAAATATTTGCCACGTTCATTATAAAAAAATTGCCCCAATTGTTGAACAAACAGCACGTGAATTTGGTTTTGTTTATAATCTTAAACCAACTTTTTCAGCCGCATTCATCTCTCATGCTAAAAGATTAAAGGAGTTAGGTGAAAATTAAAAATGGTGGTATAAAAAATTAATTCATTAATGGGTTAGTTTATACATTAAGTTGATTTAAAAGAATTTTTAATTTTATTACAGATTGTTTTTATAAACGATTTATTTTAAAACTAGATATTGAAAAACAAGTTTCAATTTTCGTGCAATTCACTTTAAATCAATTTCATTAATGAATTCAATCATAATATAAGCAACTTAGCTATTATATATTTGCTTCAATACAAATAGTTTATTTAATGAAACCGTATGAAATTGAAAAATTAAAACCTCAGGAAGTAGTTACACTTTTTAGAGATGTAAACATTAAAAGCAATGAGATGCAGGCTATTCATTATCAGGAGCTGGAAGATCTTTTTAAATTAGGGTTCTATATAGAAAACTTTCAGCAGACAGTGATTGGGGCTGATAGATTTATGATAACATTTGTGCTAAGAAAATTTAACCCAACAACTTATTAAATAAGTTTTGGTGTATTTGTAATGGCTTATTAGTTGTTACTCAAAAATTCTGAAAGCCAATAAATTCAATTAAACTAATTGTTTTTATGGGTATTTCAAAATGCTCGAAATTTATGGTTTTATAAATATTTCTTGCAGATCATTCTTTTTCTTGCTTAACTAGGGCAAATGTGCGCTGTATATTTTAGCCAGGCTGAGGCGAAGGTAGAATGAAAAAGTAAAGATGCTACGAATCCTTTGCTCCTCGCACAATTTTTAAGCTTGCACGATTCCTACTCGTGCCTCACTAAAATTGGCTTACCGCTTCTCTGCATCGCTCAGCGTCATGGCTCACCCGCCGTTCTAAAATGAAATTATTGGTCTCGTGCTGCGCGAGATTGTCTTGGGAATTTCTAGACTTTTTGCAGATACCACCCTCAATCTTACTAATACATGCACTGCCTGTATGCCCATTTGTAATGAAAAAAGTGTGAAGAAAATAAAAATTGACTATTGAGATTTGACTAATTAAACTCTTTTAATAAAAAATCAATAAATTCTTACTTCCCGTAATAACTTGAATGCAGTTTATAAGTGATCCCAATTTGCATCATCGGACCACCAATTCCCCCCTCCACATGTACTGCAACATCTTTATTTATGAAAAATCTTCCGCCAATAGAAAACCGAACGGCCAATGGCAAAATTTCATTTATTACATCGTTTGATGAAAGATAAGTGTCTCTTGTAGAATAATTAAATTGCTTATAACCGAAACCAGCTGTGCCAAAAGCGTCGAATCGTTCACTGATATTAAAATGATAATTGATTTTTGTTAGCAAACGGAGTTTTGATACTGTTGCTTGATACGTAGTATCAGTTGAAGGTGCATTTGGGTTAATAGGAGAATAATATTTTCGAATATATTCTAGTTGTTGGTTTGCATAAGTTAACTCTAGCCCAACGCTATAAAAATTATTTAATTGATAATCTGCTCTAAAGCAAAGATGATTAGTGTTTGAAATAGTTCGTTTGTTACTAGTTTCAGAAAAAATATCTAAACCAAAAAAAGAAGCTTCTTGCATTGGAACAAATGGATAGCCATAAGAGAATTCCAATAAATAGTCATCTTTAATCAATGGAGACTGATAATCATCAGCTGAAATCCCATTTTTATAAATTTTTTGTTTCCCATTTACATAAACTGTATCCTGAGCTTTAACGTAAAGTAAAAAACTCAACCAAATAATAACCGTGAGTACGTATTGTTTTTTCATAATAAAAAAAAGGAGCCGATTTTCGACTCCTAAATTAGTTAAAAATTGAAGAATAAGATTATTCTCCCGTTACTTTGGTAATGTAAGTTGTATTTAAAAATCCTTTTCTGATGCCATAATCAACAGTTGCAACTTTTTTAATGCCACCATTTTTCGCAGCTGTTGCAATACTTACATCAACATTAAAAGCTAAACCAAGCCAAACTTTTTTCTCAGCTGTCCCAACTTTTACAGAAGAAGCCTGAGTTGCTACACCAGGACTAACCATTGAGCAAGAAGTAGTAATTAATGAAACTAATAATGCGCTAACTATAATAATTTGTTTTTTCATAATAAATTTTCTTTAGATTATTCTCCTGTAACAATAAGTTCTCTTTTTTGAAAAATAATAAAGTTAGTAACCTTAACATCTACGGTTGCAACTCCACCTTTAATTTTTCCGTTATGTGCAGCTTCTGCTACTCCGTAATTTTTATTTAATTGCCAAACACCAATAACCATTGTTTTTGAAGTTCCTACTTTATTTCCTATCGGTGCAGCTGAAGCTGTTACTGGGCTTGTTACAGTGCAAGATGAAAGTGATGCTGCTACAGCAATAACACTTACTATTTTATATATGCTTTTCATAATTATTCGCCTGTTACTATTGTTTTAACTGAACCATCACTATATATCTTAACATCTACTGTAGCAATTTTACTAATGCCACCATTTTTTGCAGCCGCTGAAATTCCAGCATCATTATCATCTCCCATACCATACTTAGCTTTTGCATAACCTTCTTTAGTTCCTACCGGATTGCCAGTAACTTGATGGCTGGTCGCGATAATACAGGAACTTAAAAATACAGGGACAGCTAGTGCAATTCCCAAATACTTTAAAATGTTCTTTTTCATAGTTTATTTTTTTAAGTTTAATTACGAAAATATGTTAATTTTTAAACGATCTACGTGTTTTGTTTTATTAGGATAAATTTAATTTTATAGTGATTAACTGTTTTTATAATTTAAAAATTGAAAAGTAGTTAAAGTTGTTTTTTTTGAATAATTCAGTTTGTTTAAATACAGTTAGAAATATATGCAAAGCATTCCTTTTTACTATCTTTGCACTCGCAAAATTACGATATGGAAATTTCTAAAACATACAACCCTTCAGCCGCCGAAAACAAATGGTATCAGCATTGGATAAACCAGCAATTTTTTAAATCAGTTCCTGATGAACGCGAACCTTACACTATTGTTATACCTCCGCCAAATGTTACAGGTGTTTTGCATATGGGACATATGCTTAACAATACCATTCAGGATGTATTGATTCGTCGTGCCAGAATGTTGGGTAAAAATGCCTGCTGGGTTCCGGGTACCGACCATGCAAGTATTGCTACCGAAGCTAAAGTTGTTGCTTTGCTTAAAGAACAAGGAATAGATAAAAAACAATTAACGCGCGAAGAGTTTTTAAAACATGCTTGGGACTGGAAAGAAAAATATGGCGGAATTATTTTAGAGCAGCTTAAAAAATTAGGTGCAAGTTGTGATTGGGACAGAACACGTTTCACTATGGAAGATGAATTAAGCGAGGCTGTTATTGATGTTTTTATTGATTTGTATCGTAAAGGTCATGTTTATCGTGGAATCCGAATGGTTAACTGGGATCCGCAAGGATTAACAGCTGTAAGTGATGAAGAGGTAATTTATAAAGAAGTAAATTCAAAATTATACTATGTTCGTTATAAAATAAAAGATAGCGCCAATGAATGGATTACCATTGCAACCACTCGTCCGGAAACTATTTTAGGCGATACTGCCATTTGCGTTAATCCAAACGATGAACGCTATGCGCACTTAAAAGGAAAACAAGCCATTGTTCCAATGGTGAACAGAGAAGTGCCGATTATTTTTGATGATTACGTAGATGCTGCATTCGGTACCGGCGCTTTAAAAGTAACGCCTGCGCATGACATCAACGATTATAATTTAGGTATTAAGCATAAGTTGGAGGTAATTGATACCTTAACGCAAGACGGAAAATTAAGCGAAGCAGCAAAATTTTATGTAGGTGAAGATCGCTTTACTGTTCGCAAAAAAATCGTGAAAGACCTTGAAGAATTAGGTCATTTAGTAAAAGCAGAAGACATTAAAAACAAAGTAGGAACCAGCGAACGTACGGGAGCAGTGATTGAGCCCCGCATTTCTGAGCAATGGTTTTTAAAAATGAGCGAAGTATCAAAACCTGCTTTAGAAAACGTTTTAAATAACAACGTAAAACTCATTCCTGAAAAGTTCATCAATACCTACAAACACTGGATGGAAAATGTGCACGACTGGTGTATCAGCCGTCAGTTGTGGTGGGGACAACGTATACCGGCTTGGTATGATGGCAAAGGAAATGTTGCTGTTTGTAAAACGAAAGAAGAGGCGCTAGCAACTATTAGCAAGCACAATTCAACAGTAAAAGCAGAAGACATTCGTCAAGATGATGATGTATTGGATACCTGGTTTTCATCATGGTTGTGGCCGCTCACAGTTTTTGATCCAAAAATTATTCAGCACGGTTGGGAAAAAGCCAACGCTGATTTAAAATATTATTATCCAACTAATGATTTAGTTACTGCACCGGAAATTCTTTTCTTCTGGGTTGCGCGAATGATCATTGCCGGATACGAATACACCGACAAAAAACCTTTTGAGAATGTTTACCTTACCGGTATTGTAAGAGATAAACTCGGAAGAAAAATGAGTAAGTCGTTAGGCAATAGTCCTGATCCACTTGATTTAATTGATAAATACGGAGCTGATGGCGTTCGTGTAGGTATGTTATTGTGTTCGCCTGCAGGGAATGATTTAATGTTTGATGAAGCTTACTGCGAACAAGGCAGAAACTTCGCCAATAAAGTGTGGAACGCATTCCGTTTGGTTAAAGGCTGGACAGTTGAATCAGTTGAACAACCACAACATAGTAAAGCTGCTATTCAGTGGTTTGAGAATAAATTATCGGAACAAATAAATGAGATCAATGAGTTGTATTCTAAATATCGTATGAGTGAAGCCTTGATGGCTACATACAAGTTGGTGTGGGATGATTTCTGCGCCTGGTACTTAGAAGCAGTTAAGCCTGATTTTATTGATGGTAAAGCTTCGCCGATTGATTCTGCAACCTATGAAGCTACACTTACATTCCTTGAAAGCTTATTAAAGTTAATGCATCCGTGGATGCCTTTCATTACCGAAGAGATTTGGCATTTGATGAAAGAAAGAAACGAACGCGATTGTATTATTGTAGCCGAGTGGCCAAAAGCAAGTACAACAAATCAAAAGTTGATTACTGATTTTGAGCAATGCAAGGAAATTGTTACTCAAACAAGAAACATACGTCAGCAAAAACAACTTTCCCCAAAAGAGAAATTGGCTTTATTTTATCGCTTACAAGATGAACCATCATTGTTTGCCGAAACAGTAAAACGTTTAGCTAATCTTTCCGAATTAACGCATACCAAAGATAAGCTGGAAAAAGCATACAGTTTTGTAATCGGAACAATTGAGTTTTATGTTCCTTTAGCAGGAAACATTGATGCGGAAGCGGAAAAAGAAAGACTGACCAAAGAATTGGAATACAATCAGGGATTTTTAAAATCAGTGCAAGCAAAGTTGGCTAACGAGAAATTTGTTGCTAACGCAAAACCCGAATTGGTAGAATTGGAGAAGAAGAAAAAAGCCGATGCTGAATCAAAAATTCAAACTTTGATGGAGCAGTTGGCTGCGCTTTGATGTTTCGTTGTTTCTTGTTTCGGGTCTCTTGTTTGGTTGTTTGAGGTTTGATGTTTCTGGTTAGAGTTTTTGTCATTCTGAACGCAGTGAAGAATCTAAAAAACAGATGCTTCCTTCGTCAGCATGACAATAAAAAAATTTTATCATCCTGAACGCAGTGAAGAATCTAAAAACAGATGCTTCCTTCGTCAGCATGACAATAAAAAAAATTTATCATCCTGAACGCAGTGAAGGATCTAAAAACAGATGCATCCTTTGTCGGCATGACAATAAAATCTCAAAATCGTAAATTCTCAAATTGTAAATATATGTTGTATTCCTGTACGCAGTGAAGGATCTAAAAACAGATGCATCCTTTGTCGGCATGACAATAAAATCTCAAAATCGTAAATGACTTTCAACTAAACCAAAAAATTGTAAATCATTAAATAATAAACTCTTCTAATTAACTAGTGTTGATTTATGTTAACGCTAATTTTTTTAATAATACATTTGGTCGATATCGATCTTCTTGGTAAGTGTCGTATAGATTTTGTAAAGTAGTATATATGTTTTTCAGCCCTATTTCATCCGACCAGGCGATTAAACCTTTTGGATAATTTACGCCTTTTGTCATTGCCAAATCAATATCATCTGCAGAAGCTACTTTTAAATATAGTGCATCATAAGCTTCATTAATTAACATGGAAATAATTCGATCAAAAATCAGTTTCCCTTTTTCTAAATCTTCATCATGCTTAGGTTGTGAAACACCTTCATTATAATTATAAAAACCTCTATTAGTTTTCTTTCCTAAAAATCCGGCTTCAACCAATCGTTTTTGTAACAAACTTGGTTTAAATCGTTGATCGAAATAAAATTCTTTCCAAACAGTTTCTGTTACTACGTAGTTTACGTCATGCCCAATTAAATCAGTTAATTCAAAAGGCCCCATCTTAAAACCTCCTATTGTTTTCATTGCCCAATCAACAGTAATAATGTCTGCTATTCCTTCTTCGACAATACGCATCGCTTCTCCATAATATGGTCGAGCAATTCGGTTTACAATAAAACCTGGAGTATCCTTGCAAATAACCGGGACTTTTTTCCATTCTAAAATTAATGCCTTGCACAAATCAGCAAGTTTTTCATCTGTTGCAATGCCGGGAATAATTTCTACCAAAGGCATTAATGTTGCTGGGTTAAAAAAGTGAATGCCAATAACACGTTCAGGCAATTTGCAAGCAGAAGCAATTGAGGTAATTGATAAAGAAGAGGTGTTACTTGCTAAAATGCAGTTTTCAGAAACAATAGCCTCTAAAGATGTAAAAACTTTTTTCTTGATATCGAGATTTTCTACAATGGCTTCAATAATTAGATCGCATTCGGAAAAAGATTCTAATGTTGAAACAAATTTTATGTTGCTTAATATGGCATCACTTTTTTCTGATGTTATTTTTTGTTTTTCAACTAATTTTAATAAACCGGTTTTTAAATTAGCTGCTGCTTTTGTTAATGCTGTTTCGTTATTGTCATAAATAAGAACTTGATTGCCTGCAGTAGCAGCTACTTGTGCAATTCCACTTCCCATTGCTCCTGAGCCAATGATGCCGATTTTTGATTTTAAAGTGATGTTAAAATTAGTCATACCTAAAAATAAAATTTAACTTGTTTTTTCTACCCAGTCTCCGTTTTCTTTTATCAATGAAATCAATTCATCAACGGCTTCCTCTGATCCAATATTTTTTTTCACAACTTCTTTTCCTTTATATAAAGAAATTTTCCCAACACCAACTCCAACGTATCCGTAATCAGCGTCAGCCATTTCTCCGGGGCCATTTACAATGCAGCCCATAATTCCTATTTTAATTCCTTTTAAATGATCGGTGCGTGAACGTATTTTAGCTGTGGTTTCTTGTAAGTCAAATAATGTTCTTCCACAGCTTGGGCATGAAATGTATTCTGTTTTTGAGATTCGTGTTCGTGCTGCCTGTAATGTTCCGAAAACAGTTGAATTTAGAATATCATGACTCACACAATTTTTTTGTTTGATCCAAACACCATCACCAAAACCATCAATCAATAATGCGCCTACATCAGTTGCTGCATACAATTGAAATTCTTGTTCGCTAATGTCAATAAAATTACGTTTGATGATAATTGGATTGGTGCAATTTAATCTTTTCAAATCCATACACATTCTTCGTATATCTGCCATTGCATGTTCTTTGAATGAATCAAGAATAAGAGAAACTGTTTTTTCTTGATTGATTTTTTTAATGAAATCTTCAGTTAAAACGGTATGATCAACTGCAACAAAATTCAATTCATTGCTTTTGGTTTCGCTTTTAAAATATTCTTCTCCGCAGAAAAGTGGATAAGAGCGAGATGTATTTTTTAATTGTTTCCAGCTCTCTGAATTGTATATAATTCCTAATGTTCCTGGAATTTCAAAGTTTAAAATTCGATCTCCGGCATAAACAAAATCAACAGCCTGATCACTTAAATTCCATTTATCTAATTGAACAGAATAATTGTAGCCAAATGCAAATAAATTAGCCGGTTTTATTTCTTCTTTATCGCTTAAATCAGCAATTACTCGTGTTACTTGATGTTTGCCCAGATTAATAACTTCGCGTGTTTGCATGCGCTCGTGCTCAAAAGGATTGTAAGGCAATTCGAAGTCAATCGGTTTAATGTTATTGTATTGTTTGCGTTTTGAATAACGATTAACCAAATCACGCGCAATAGGTATTTCAAACTCAGGTTCTTCGGTTAAACTAACTCGTACGGTATCACCTAAGCCATCTTCGAGTAATGTTCCAATACCAACCGCTGATTTTATTCTTCCGTCTTCGCCTTCGCCAGCTTCAGTAACTCCAAGATGTAAAGGGTAATTCCATTTGTTTTCCATCATTTTATTTACAAGCAATCGATAGGCTTGCACCATTACCTGCGTGTTGCTTGCTTTCATTGAAAGCACAATGTTGTGGTAATTTTCTTCGTCGCAGATGCGCAAAAACTCAAAAGCAGACTCTACCATACCAAGTGGCGTATCGCCATAACGACTTAAAATACGGTCGCTAAGTGAGCCATGGTTGGTGCCAATACGCATAGCAGTTCCGTATTCCTTACAGATTTTCACAAGCGGAATAAAACGTTTTCTAATTCGTTCCAATTCTGCATTGTATTCTGTTTCGGTATAATCAATATGTTCAAATTTCTTTTTGTCGGCATAGTTTCCCGGATTGATACGTACTTTTTCTATCACACGTGCAGCATGTTCTGCTGCATTGGGTGTAAAATGGATATCTGCAACAATAGGAGTAAAATATCCTTTAGCATTTAATTCTTTACGGATGACTTCTAGGTTTTTGGCCTCATTTAAACTCGGAGCAGTAATTCTTACTAACTCACAACCAGCTTCAATCATGCGGATACTTTGTGCAACTGTTGCTGCAGTATCCATAGTGTCGGTTGTAGTCATAGATTGCAGGCGAATAGGATTATTCCCACCTAATAGTAAATCTCCAATTTTAACTTCGCGCGTAATAAAACGGCTATATTCTGTTAAACTATTACAATATGTAGTCATGTTTAAATTTGAAATGATAAAGTTAAATTATTTTGGTCGAAAACGAGTAATTGAGCAATTAAAGTGTATATTTAATTAATCTAAACTGAACAAATTAATGATAAACGAAAGATTAAGAAATGTTGGTTGGTTTTTAATCAGTTTGTTTGCTTGTTACCTAGCTGCGTTTGTGGGTTCATTTTTTACCATAGATGCAATAAGTACTTGGTATACCACCATACAAAAACCTTCGTTTAATCCTCCAAATTGGTTGTTTGGTCCGGTATGGTCGGCTTTATATACCATGATGGGAATTTGTTTTTTTCTCATAAATAGCTCTTACCATCCATTAAAAAAAACTGCACAAATCCTTTTTATTTCTCAATTAATTTTAAATGCCTTGTGGAGCATTATTTTCTTTAATGTTCATGCACTAGGTTTAGCTTTTGCAGAAATAATAATACTTTGGATTGTTATTTTAATTTTGATATTAAAATCAAAACCAATTAATAAGTGGTGCAGTGTATTGCTTGTGCCATATTTATTATGGGTAACGTTTGCAAGTATTCTTTCAGGAAGTATTTGGTGGTTAAACAGGTAATCTATTTACAATAATTCATTTGCTAGGTTAGCCAATTCACTTCTTTCACCTTTTTCAAGGGTAATATGCGCATAAATTGGTTTGTCGGTAATTTTATCAATTAGATAAGAAAGTCCGTTACTTTGTGCATCCAAATATGGCGTATCAATTTGGTGAACATCGCCTGTAAAAACAATTTTAGTGTTTTCTCCAGCTCTGGTTATTATCGTTTTTATTTCGTGCGGAGTAAGATTTTGGGCTTCATCTACAATAAAAAAAACATTACTTAAACTTCTACCTCTGATGTAAGCTAATGGACAAACAATTAATTTTTCTTTCTCCACCATTTCATCAATTTGTTTAAACTCTTTTTCTTTCTCTCCAAATTGATTTTTGATGTATTTTAAATTATCCCAAAGCGGTTCCATGTAAGGATTTAATTTGGATTTGATGTCACCGGGCAAGTAACCAATGTCTTTATTACTTAACGGAACAATTGGACGAGCCAGATATATTTGATGGTAATCTCTTCGTTGCTCTAAAGCTCCGGCCAATGAAAGTAAGGTTTTACCTGTTCCTGCAACACCTTGTATGGTGACTAATTTTATTCTAGGATTCATGATGGCGTCAATAGCAAAAGCCTGCTCAGCATTTTTTGGTACAATGCCGAATGTAGCCGTTTTTTGAACCCTTCTAAGTGTTGAAGCTTCTGCATCATAGGTTGCTAAAACTGATTTTTGGGCATTACGAAGTATAAAAAAATGATTAGCAGTAGGCTTTGCTTTTTTATGCGTGGCTTCTATGCCTACCGCCCCATGCTCGTATATAGTATCAATAGCATCTTCAGAAACTTTATCGATTAAAGTTGAGCCAGTATATAATTCATCAACATGCTTAATTTTACCTGTTTCGTAATCTTCTGCATTTAGATTTAACGATTTTGCTTTTAATCGAAGGTTGATGTCTTTTGTAACTAATACAACTTTTCTTGCAGGATATTGTTCTGCAACATATAAGGCACAATTTAAAATTTTGTGATCGGCTTTTCTTTCGCCAAATATTTTTTCTGAATCAACTTTGCTATTATAATTCATTTCAATTTTAAACAAACCATGGCTTTTACCGTTTATGGATGTCCATTCTTGTAATGAATTTTTACCTGATAATTTATCTAGGTATCTTGAAAATTCTCTGGCAGCAAAATTCTTGGTATCGTTTCCTTTTTTAAAGTTGTCTAATTCTTCCAGAACTGTAATGGGTATTACTACATCATGTTCCTGAAAGTTTTTAATGGCAGTATGATCGTAAATAATTACTGAGGTATCTAGTACAAAAATCTTTTTAAGATTTTCTTTTGCTGTTGAGGGTTGCTTTTTTGCCATATTGTTTTATTTGCTTTAACTAAACTAATTATAAAATAAATTAACTTTAAACTTTTGTTTCAATTGAAATTAACAAATTCATGTTTATGAAATGTATCTTATTTTTGAGCAATAATTTTAACTTGGATTCGTTATCAGTAATTTAAAATGAGTCAATTTAAATATACAATAGCTTTTCTTTTTGTGAGTTGTGTAAGAGTGTTTTTTGCACAAAATGATTTGAAGATTTTTCAATGGAGAGAGCATCTTGCGTATAACAAATCAAATTCAGTTTGTTTATACAATAATAAAATTTATTGTGCTGCAACATTACCAGATGTTGGAAATAATGATCCGTATTATAAAGCTACACATCAAGGGTTATTTTATTACGATTTATCAGCAGATGCATTTGGAAGAATGTCAACAATTGATGGTC
The DNA here is from genome assembly GCA_044352985.1 of Bacteroidia bacterium. GTDB lineage: Bacteria > Bacteroidota > Bacteroidia > B-17B0 > Aurantibacillaceae > JADJDM01. Next base: position 5,411 of record JBILCU010000001.1, on the reverse strand, counting down.
TTTCTGATGTAGAACCAATACTTGTAAAAACAAATAGTTTTAACAATTCGTTATTTATTGCTTATCAAAACAGCAATATTGATATTTTACATGACAATAAGATTATTAATGTATCGGATATTCAAAGGAAACAAATCCTTGGAAGTAAAAAAGTGAATAGTATTTATTTCAAAAACAATTTAGCGTATTTAAGTACGGGTTTTGGAATAGTGGTAATTGATACCAATACAGGTGAGGTTAAAGATAGTTATATCATTGGTCCGGGTGGTTCATATGCTAACATTTATGAATGCGCACTTACTGATTCAAAAATTTATGCAGCAACAAGTAACGGGTTATATGCTGCTAATTTAAATGGTGTAAACCTTTCCAATTATCAATCTTGGCATCCTGAAATAGGTTTGCCTATTGGGCCGTATAACTCTTTAGTTAACTTCAAAGGAAAATTAATTGCTAATTATTCGCGGTTTTTAAAAAATAATTCTGGTGTTTTTGGTCAGGATACATTATTTGAATTTAATGGTAGTAGTTGGCAGGTGTATCCATTTAAGTCAAATAATTTATATCCTTATACAATCAATAAAATTTGCGCAAATGAGATTACAAACCGAATAGTTTTTTTAGAAGTAAATAATTTTGAAATCAGAGATGCAGAGGGTAATTTTTATGGTAAAATTTGGGGTTATGATGCTCAAAAAGCACATCAAATTGCAGACATTATTTTTGACGGAAACAATTATTGGATTGCAGATAAAAATTTAGGTTTAATAAAAGCATCCATATCAAATACCTCATCTTTCCCAACGGTATATCAACGTTTATTTCCCAACTCGCCAAATACGTATTTGGCTAATGATGTAAAGTTTACAGAAGATAAAATTTTGATTGCTCCCATTTTTTTAGGAGATTATCCAGAGAGTTTTTATGTCCAAGAAGGATTATATGTTCATGACAATAATAATTGGAAAGTAGTTAAGAAATATACAGGGGGGCCGTTCTTTGATATTTGTTCTGTAGCAGCCGATCCTGATAATCAAAATCATTTTTATGCTGCTTCATATGGAGTTGGTATTATGGAATTTTTAAATGACAGCATGATCAATCTTTTCAATTGTTTAAATTCTCCATTGCCACTTACGCAAGGTAGTTCGGGTGGTGATACCCGTGTTACTTCAGTTGAAATGGATAAAAATGGGAATGTATGGGTAGCGTCTGCTCATACCAATAAAATCATTACTGCTCGAGATAAAAGTGGAACGTGGCGAAGTATAAATTTTAATAGCAGTATTATTAAATCAGATGAAATTGTAGTAGATCAAAACGATATCGTTTGGGTAAATACACTTGATCCATCAATCGTTTTATATAAACACGATGGAAGCTTTAGTTCTGCTTCAACTGCTAATTCATATACAATAACTACAGGAGATGGTGAGGGGAAAATTAATGCATCTATTATTTATTGCATTAGAGAAGATAAAGATGGTGATATATGGATAGGAACTAATAAAGGAGTGTTTGTATTATACAATACAACATCCATTATCCCTAATCAAAAGGCCGATCCGCAACAAATTTTTATCGAAGAAAATGGGGTTACAAAAATATTACTTGAAACAGAAGATGTAAAATGTATTGCCATTGATGGAGCTAATAATAAATGGATTGGAACACAAAAAAATGGAGTGTTTTGCGTTAGCGCTGATGGGCAAAAGGAGTTGTTTCATTTTACAACAGGAAACAGTCCTTTATTCTCAGATAATATTATTGAAATTGCTGTTCATCCTAAATCCGGTGAAGTTTTTATCAGTACCGAAAAAGGCATGTTGTCTTTTCAAAATTCCGTGGTAGAAGGTATGGAAAATTTTAAGGACGTTATGGTTTATCCAAATCCAATTAAGCCTGAATATTCAGGCCCAGTTATGATAAAAGGTTTGGTAGATAAATCAGTGTTGAAAATTATGGATGTAGCAGGTAATTTAGTATATGAATCAATTGTTGAGGGCGGCCAATCCATTTGGAATCTAAAAACATTTTCAGGAAAAAAAGTAAGTAGCGGAATATATTTAATAATGTGCGCAACTTCTGATGCCAGTCTAAAAACAGTAGCAAAAATCATGGTAATTAACTAACAAGCTTTAATATTCTCCAAATCTTACCGAAGTCATAGTTAAAGAACCCATTATTGCTTTATCGTTAAAAAAAACGGGCTCTTCATTTTTAGCACTAACTCCTAAAATATAAAGTAAGGGTATAAAATGTTCAGATGAAGGAATTGCTAGATCAAAAGCTTTGCCTTGACTTTTGAAATTGATTAATTCCTGATATTGTTGATTTATTATACACGTTTTCATTTTTTCACTTGCTTCTAGTGCCCAATCAAATCCGTAGTTGGGCTGGTTTATTTTTGACCAATCGACCAGTCTTAAATTATGAACCATATTTCCACTGCCAATTATTAATACTCCTTTTTTTCGAAGAATTGCCAATTCTTTTGCCAATTGATAATGAAACGAAGGATCTTTAGTATAATCAATGCTCAATTGAATTACAGGAATATCTGCCAAGGGGAATAGGTGTTTTAAAATACTCCAAGTTCCATGATCCAATCCCCATTTTTCTTCTTCAAAAATAGAAGTAGTTTCTTTAAACTTACATAGTTCAATAGCCCATTTTTTACTACCGGGAGCACGATATTCAACACGAAATAATTCATCCGGAAAACCGCCAAAATCATGAATGGTTGCAGGGTTTTCATTTGCTGTAACAAATGAGCCTTTTGTTTCCCAATGGGCAGAGATACAAAGAATTAAATTGGGTTTTTGGATTTCCTTCCCAATTTTTTGCCAATTTAAAGAAAACTCATTGAGTTCAATGGCATTCATTGGGCTGCCATGACCAATAAAAAAAGCAGGCATTATTTTTTCATTTTCTTTTAGTTGATTTGTAAATTTAGTTAAGGCAGAAAGAGGATTTATTTTATCAATCATAGTAATAGAAAATAGCAGTTTTATAAATGTTTGTCTGTCCACGTTTTAAATGTAAAAAATTATAAACAAACTTTAATTTCTTTAAAAATTAAGTTCATTATTAAAAATAACCGTTTGTATAAAAATTTAATTTATCTTTTTGATTTTTAGTATTTTTCACCATTAAAAATTTTTAAATGTATTTGCGCCACCTTATATTATCTGTGTTTTTTTTAGGACTTTTTTTATCTGCTTTTTCTCAAAGAGGCAAAAATGGGATAGCAGTTTTTAACTCAAGTCAAATTGTAAATCTATACACTACATTAGCAGTAGATGCAACAGCAGGAAGTTCTTCTGTTAATGTTGCGAATTCCTCATCACTATCCGCAGGAGATTTAATCTATATTATTCAAATGCAGGGGGCTACCACTAATGTATATCATGGCGGCAGTACACCTCCATGGTATGATGCTCAATCCGCTCTCCCAACAGATACTACTTACGGAAGAATTACAGCATATAACGGTGCAGGTAATAATGAATTGGCAGAAATTAGTAGTGTAAACGGTAATGAATTAATAGTTACTTGTGCAATAAAAAATAATTATTCAGCTGTAGGAAAAACACAAATCGTAAAGGTGCCAAGATACCAATCACTCACCTTGCAAAATGGTGGAACTATTACCTGCCCTCATTGGGACAGAACCTTAGGTTATGGCGGAGTAATTGCCGTTGAAGTTGAAGGAAATACCATAATTGAAAGTGGCGGTAAAATTGATGCTTCTGCATTAGGATTTAGGGGTGGGGCAATTTGGAATAAAACTGCTTCTGCAGCTGGTGGAGACAAATACGGGACTATTTTAAGAAATCAAGGTGGAAATAAAGGTGAGAGTATTGCAGGAGATACTACTACTTATGTTGCTTTTGCGAGTAAATTCGGTAGAGGTGCTATAGCAAATGGAGGAGGAGGAGGCTGTTCAATAAATTCTGGTGGTGGAGGTGGATCAAATGCTGGTCTTTTAAATAATTATAAATGTGGCATTGGTAATATTGATACTACAACAAATTTAAATGGTTCAAATTATTTACAAGCTTGGGCTTTTGAAACAGTCAATCTTACTTTATGGAGACAATTTACAAACAGTGGTGGTGGAAGAGGTGGCTATACTTATTCTAATGATATTGATAATCCTTTAACAACTTCACCAAACAATAGTACTTGGGGCGGTGCAGGCGCCGATAACAGAAGAATTATGGGAGGGTTTGGTGGCAGACCATTAGATTATTCATCTGGTCGATTGTTTTTAGGTGGAGGTGGAGGTAGTGGAGATTATGAAAATGGATTTGGTGGCGCTGGTGCAGATGGAGGTGGAATTATTTATATTTCAAGTTACGGTAGTATTTCAGGAGCAGGATCTATAATAGCAGATGGAGGTGTGGGACAAAAATCAAGATCTGATCTACCCTCAAGTAATGATGTGTCTGGAAGAGATGGAGCAGGTGGCGGTGGCGGTGGCGGCGCTATATACATAAGTTCTGTAAATACTATTTCCGGCATCAGTGTTTCTGCTAAAGGCGGAAATGGGGGCGATCAGGAAATGAAGAATAACATGCTAACCACCCAATCTAAAATGGCTTATGGTCCGGGAGGTGGAGGCGGTGGCGGTTTCATTAGTTTGCCTCCTTCAACAGCAATAACTATTAACATAAATGGTGGTGTTAATGGAGTTGTAAAATACCTTTCTGGTGGTGCAGGGAATTCTTGTCAAATTGACGACAAATTTCCTCCAAATGGCGCAACAAAAGGCGGACCAGGTACTCTTAGTTTAACCTCTGATTACTTAACAATTTCAAGTTTAAATGATACCATATGCGGTGGAAATGCTACACAGCTTTTTGCAAATATTATTGGAACAGCGCCTATTGGAACTACCATAAGTTGGTACGCTTCAAGTTCAGGTGGATTTGCAATTTCATCTGGTACTTCTTTTACCACACCTGTTTTAAACACAACAACAGATTATTGGGTCGGAACTTGTCCAGGTAATCATCGTGTAAAAGTAACAGTAGTTGTTACTTCTTCCATCAATGCTCCAAGTGCGTCAAATATTACGTATTGTCAAAATGAAACCGCAACTGCGCTTTCTCCAAATAGCGGAAATTATAATTGGTATACTGTTTCATCCGGAGGAACTTCCCAATCAACAATTACCCCATCAACTTCAAGCACAGGAATAACAACGTATTATGTTTCTCAAGGAAATGGTTCGTGTGAAAGTCCGAGAACTGCTGTGCAAGTAAATATTGTTGCGCCGCCTTCAGGCCCACAAGTAAGCGGACCCATTGTTTATTGCCAGAATGAAACAGCACAAACCATAACTGCAATACCTTCTGTTTCTGGTAATATACTTAATTACTGGGGAACTAATGCAAGTGGAGGAA
>JBILCU010000028.1:0-23276 GCA_044352985.1 Bacteroidia bacterium | reverse complement strand
TTCCGCTAACCATATTGCTAAATGGAATGGTACAAGTTGGTCACCTTTAGGATTAGGGATAAATGGTGGTGTTGGTTCAATGAAGGAATTTAATGGTGATCTATATGTTGGTGGTAGTTTTACAACAGCAGGGGGTGCTTCAGCAAATAATATAGCTAAATGGAATAACCCTATTGGTATAAAAGAGTTAGAAATAAATTATCAAATAAGTATTTACCCAAATCCTGCAACAGATAAGATTTATATTGAACAAACGAATAAAAACAATAAAATAAATGAAATTACTTTAATTGATGTTTACGGTGTTATTTATAAAAAAACAATGGATGATAAAAATGAAATTGATATTAGATCTTTAAAAAGTGGAGTTTATTTTTTACGTATACAACTGCATAATAATGCTGTTGCAAAAAAAATTGTAGTGCAACATTAATCAAGTTATAAATTAAATACAATTGTAGTTAATATTACACTTGTATTTAAAAACATGCATACGTATTAAATTACAAGATTTAAACCCTTAGATAAAAAACAAGTAGTACTACTTATAGGATAATATATTCTGATGTTTTATTTTGTTATGTCATTTTATGTTTTTAAAAACTAAATGAGAAGCAATGCTAGAAAAATTTCTTATAAGCTATAGCGCAAATGATTAATTTATGCCCTATATAAGAAAACTATGAAAAAGATTATTTTTACCTTAACACTTATATTTAACCTGACAATTTTGTTTGCTCAGACTTGGGCGCCGACTGGTGCAACTTGGCATTATTCATTTATGCAAATGTTTTCATATGGTTACGTAAAAATTGTTTCTATAACTGACACAACAATTCTTGGCAATGATTGTAAAATATTACAAAAGACTCAGTTTGGATATTCATCTCCTGGAGTTTATGATACTGTGAACTTAGGCAAAGAGTTTACTTATCTTGATACAAATAGCAATATTGTATATCGTTACTTCAACAATAAATTTGACACGCTTTATAATTTTAACGCATTGATTGGTGACAAATGGACTGTACATGGAATACATGGTACATCTGATTCAGGAATAGTTGTGGTTGACAGCATCGGATACAGGGTAATAAATTCTGATTCTTTAAAATCAATTTTTGTAAGTACTATTAGTGGTTCATGCATTGGTTGGTACTCTAGCGAGATTGTCGAAAGAATTGGTTGTATAGCTGAGTATATGTTTCCAAATTATGTTTCATGTATCGTAGACTTAGGAGAAGGAGGTGCGTTAAGATGCTATACAGACAATAATTTCCCTGTCTACACGACAGATGAAGCAAGTTATTGTGACTTTATCACTTCAATAGATTCGTATTTAATCTTAAAGGACTTTATTGAGGTTTATCCAAATCCTGCAATTGACAGGGTAACCATTAACTATGCGAAAAGACAAGACTTAAAAATACAAGTTTATAACATGATTGGAGAATGCGTCCTGCAAAGCTTTTTGACAGGCAACACAAATAATATTGACATCAGGACTTTAGAGAAAGGAATGTACTTAATTAAATTGTCAGGTAAAGATTGGACAGTACAAAGAAAGTTGGTAAAAGAATAAATACAGGGCATAACAACGCAAAGCCACAGCCGTTATTTTGAATATTATGCTTGGAAAATATAAACGAAAATAATTATGAGAGTTAGCCTTTTCCTTCTATTAGCTTTTCAATTTGTCAGTTGCTCTAAGCAAAAGCATTTTGAAAAAATAACATATGAAGGTAATATATATGACTATTTGACTAGCTCTCCTTTGGAAGGCTACACTCTTAAACTAACCGCATGTGTACCTCATACTTCCAAGGACCAATGCGACATGTTTACAGTGGCAACTGTCGTCACCGACAAAGACGGGCACTTTTATATTCATGAGCGAGCTGCTCGTTCAGGTAGATATTTTATTTTTATAAATAAAACAGGGAGCAGCAAATACTTGAATGCAGGATGGATGGGATATGAGACACTAACAACAAAATACTCCAAAATATTCTTGTAATAGCGTTCAATCAATTAAGATTTAAGCATCAAGACGTTTTAGAGAACTAATGAGCTCTTTAGGCAAAAAACAACCACTAACATCAAGCAAGCGCCAATGCTACTTTAGTAGGTCATCGTTCTGGCAACAAACTGGCAAAGGCCAGTTTTATTTTGCCTCCACTAAAAACTATTGTATCTTCGTTTGTACCAAAGTAGGTTCAGAACTTGACGTGCTTCGTTTTCGCACTGCGCCTGCTTGATGTTTATAAAACAACAATGGATGATAAAAATGAAATTGATATTAGATCTTTAAAAAGTGGAGTTTATTTTTTACGTATACAACTGCATAAAAATGCTGTTACAAAAAAAAATTGTAGTGCAAAATTAATCAAGTCATAAATTAAATACAATTGTAGTTAATATTACACTTATATTTAAAAACATGCATACGTATTAAATTACAAGATTTAAACCCTTAGATAAAAAACAAGTAGTACTACTTATAGGATAATAAATTCTGATGTTTTAGTTTTGTTATATCATTTTATGTTTTTAAAATTTAAATGAGAAGCAATGCTAGAAAAATTACGTATTAGCTATAGCGCAAATGATTAAGTTAGCCACCATTTTATAGACAGACAATATGAACCTGAATGGAATGAAATTAATTACCGACTCTGAATTTCGTGACCAGTTCATTCATGACAATAATTTCTGGCTTATTATGGTAGGAATTTCATACCTCTTTATTATTGGAATCGCAACGACCTTTGTAATTAGACATTTCACTGTTTTTCTATGGATCGCCATATCTTTAAGCGTAATTTCAAATGTTTTAGGATTAATTATTCTTAAGAATGGATCTGCAATTGGGGCTCTTAATTCACCATTAATATCTTTATTAACTTTTAGACTATTGTACGAATGGTACAAGAAGATGAATAACAAACCACCATTACATATGCTGGACGTTGCTTATTCAAATACAGACGGAATATTTTACGATCGACTCCTATATGTGACCTGGTATTTAATAAGCGGTGCATCGACCGCTGGGTTTGCTTTAATGTATGGCGAAATTTTATAAAACATTGGCTAAAACACAATTTGCGAAAAGCGTGGAAGTTGGTAAAAGCATTTGCAATTTTTTTTTGGCAGACACTTTTTTAGTTTTGCAAATGCCAACAAACATTTTACCTTTAAACGAGCATTCGTTAGACACGGTTCCAAACACGCCTGACGCAAATTGTGAGACCGTTATGCGCAATAAGCGCAGCGACAAAACAAAACATCATTGACAACAGACAGACCAAAAATATTAGTAGTTTGCGGACGAAACAAAAGACGCAGTCGAACAGCTGAGCATATTTTTAAAAATGACAGCAGGTTTCAAATTCGCAGTGCTGGACTAAGCTCTCAAAGTGAAGTGCAAATAAGTGAAAAGCTTATTAATTGGGCAGATATAATCTTTGTTATGGACAACGGACAAAGAAATCGTATTAATAATCAATACAGGTCTTTAGACATTCCTAAAATTGAAAACTTAGACATAACTGATGATTATGAATATTTAGATTCCGTATTAATTGATATGTTGACGAAAAGAATAAACGGAACGCTTAAAATCGTTTATGGTATTTAGTTAATTGTAGACCTAAGTATATTATCAACTAAGTGGCGCTTAAAGCTTATAACACACGGTTTGCTCCAGCCTTGCAGACATCAAAGCAATTGCAAAAGCGGTAGAAATTTTTTTGTTTTTTCTTTGCAATTGCCTAACAACATTGTATCTTTATTTAAACATTTCGTTAGACACGGTTCCAAACACGCCTGACGCAAATTGTGAGACCGTTAGCAGTCATGCTTTTGTCTGTTTTACAGAATAAGTTCTATCAACATTAGTTCCTCCGTATGATTTTTCTTTTAAATTTTATCGTATAACCGAAATAAATCCGGTGTAAGTTTTGCTTTCTCCTTTATTATATTTTGCGTCAGGTTTAATTTTTATACAATAAAAATAAGTTCCTGAGCTGCATTCCATTCCGCTAGTAGATTTGCCCGTCCAGGCATAACTGGTAATATTAGCATTTTTAGTTGTGGTTAAATCCAAAGCATTACAAACCTGAACGCCCCAACGGTCATAAATTTCAACTAATTCTAATGTCGCATTCATTATTTTTATCTCAAACACATCGTTGTTGCCGTCGCCGTTTGGGCTAAAAACATTAGGTATAAAAATTCCAATTTACTGGGCATCCGGTTTATGCCAAATGGACCAGTAAATTGGAATTTTACACAATATGATTATTCATCGATGAGTCAAGAATTTACAGCTACTGCTCCTGGAAGCAATAGTGATTTATATATTGAATTTCCTCCCGGAAATTATACTGTTGAGTATTATGAAAACAATTCAATTACTCCTACAAGAGTAAAAAACATTCTTTTTTAATTTTTCGCTTCTCTCAAATAGCTATTCTTAACTCGAATAAAAATTAATTTTTAGAATGAACTAAAGGTAAATTTTCTTTCTCTACACCTCTTTAGAGTAATCACGAATGATATTATATAAAGTGTCCCGCTCTACAGGTGTTTTTCCAGCCTGTTTAATTAAATCAGTCAGCTGCTGCGTTGTAAGTTTAGGGCTTTGTTCTTCAGCGCCAGCCATTGAATAAATTTTTGTAGTGTCATCAATTGTTCCGTCCATATCGTCCACACCAAATTGTAGTGAGAGTTGAGCAGTACTTCTGCCAATCATTGCCCAATAGGATTTAATGTGAGGGAAGTTATCCAAATAAATTCTGCTTATGGCATAATTGCGTAAATCTTCTATTACGCTAACTTCAGGCACATGCGACATTTCATTGTTTTTATTGCGGAATTTTAACGGAATAAAACAATTAAAGCCATTGGTTTTATCCTGCAAATTTCTAAGTCTTTCTAGGTGATCAATGCGATGATGGAATTTTTCAATATGCCCGTACAACATTGTTGCATTGGAATGCATTCCCATTTTGTGCCAAATCTCATGAATAGCTAACCATTCTTCAGCAGAACATTTACCCCCTGCAATTTGATCTCTGATTTCGGGATGAAAAATTTCGGCACCACCACCGGGCATACTATCTAAACCTGCTTCCTTCATTTTTTGCATTCCTTCTTCATAAGTAAGTTTTGCTTTCTTAAAAATGTAATGGTATTCAACCGGTGTTAATGCTTTAATGTGTAGCTCAGGACGATGTGTTTTTATCGCTTTAAAAAGTTCAGTATAAAATTCAAAATTTTGTTTTGGAATAACCCCACCAGTAATATGAACTTCAGTTACATCTTGCCCGTCGTATTTTTTAATAATATCAAGCATTTGTTCAATGCTTAATTCCCATCCTTCTTCTCTGTTTTTAATTAAGCGGGAATATGCACAAAAGGAACAAGTATAAACGCAGATATTAGTTGGCTCTACATGAAAATTTCGGTTAAAAAAAACATAATCACCCGACTTTTGTTTTTTTACGTGCCCCGCTAAAATACCCAAATAAGAAAGTTCGGCGTGTTCAAATAAATAAATCCCATCTTCTTGACTAATACGTTCGTTATTAAAAACCTTTTTTGCGATTTTTATTAATTCGTTGTTTGGTGTGGATTGGATTATTAAATCCAAAGAGTTAAGTTCGTTCATAGATATTTTTCAAAATTAAGGTATAGCTCCGAATTCTGTAAATTATTTTCAAATCTAAAATTAATTGAAATGAATGTTTAATATTATTGATAATTAGTTAAACAAAAATAATTTTATACATTTGTAACCAATTTTACAAAAAAGACTAAACAAAAACGCGTTAAAATGAAATTAAAAATTTACATTATACTATTATTTAAGGTTATTACAATAAATATAGTTGCTCAAACAAACGGAGTAATTAGAGGAAATGTTAAAGATAAAAATACGCAGGAAACCATAATTGGCGCAATTGTTTCTGTTGAAGGTAATACATTCGCAACTACAACAGATGTAGATGGTAACTACAAATTAAGCGTTCCGGTTGGATCCTATAATTTAAAAGCATCTTTTCTAGGTTACACCTCTTTAATCGTTTATAATATCCCGGTTACAGTTGGTAATGCACAAACTATCAATTTTGAATTGGAAACGTCATCCGCTCAATTAAGCGAGGTTACTGTAACTATTGATAAAGGCAAATCAGCTGTTGCAACCGATATGGTTACGCCTTTATCTGTTCAGCAATTAACAACTGAAGAAATTAAAAGTAATCCCGGTGGTAGTTTTGATGTGTCACGTGTAGTGCAAACCTTGCCAGGCGTTGGCGGTTCGGGTGGAGGAGCTGCCCGAAATGATATTGTCATCAGAGGTGGTGCCCCAAACGAAAATGTGTATTATGTAGATGGCATTGAAATCCCAGTACTTAATCATTTTCAAACTCAGGGAAGTTCGGGCGGTGCACAAGGTATTTTAAATGTATCTTTTATTGAAGATGTGAAGCTAACCTCATCAGCATTTGATGCGCGTTACGACAATGCTTTGGCATCAACTTTTGTTATTAAACAACGTCAGGGAAATCCGGAAAAAGTATCTGGTAATGTACGTTTAAGTTTTACTGAAGCCGTTGCCACACTGGAAGGTCCGGCAGGAAAGAAAACCGATTACCTCTTATCTGCAAGAAAATCGTATCTGGATTATTTATTCAAATTAATTGATCTCCCCATTCGCCCAAATTTCTATGATTTTCAATATAAGGTAACGCACAAGTTTAATGATAAAACAACGCTCACGGCTATTGGAATTGGGGCAATTGATAATTTCTCGTTTGGTGAAACTCGTGAATCAAGTCCTGAAAATGAATATTTCAGAAGATCATTGCCAATCATACAACAATGGAACTACACCAATGGATTTGCCTTAAAGCGTCTTATTCATAAAGGGTTCATCAACATCACATTAAGCAGAAACATGTTTAATAATGAAATTGATCGTTTTGAAGATGCGCAATATTATAACGAAAGCAGAAGAAATTTTGGATTGGTTTCGCAGGAAATAGAAAACAAATTCAGAATGGATGTAAACAAATTTATTAATGGCTGGAAAATATCTTACGGTGTAATGGGGCAATATGTAAAATACAACACCAAACTATTTAACAAAGTAAGCAGTCCTGTTTTAGATAATTCAGGCAACACACTCATTCCGGGTATCGTAATCAATGTCGGAAGTGCAATCGAATTTTTTAAATACGGAGCATTTACTCAAGTATCAAAAAATTTATTCAATGAAAAATTACTTGTTTCCATGGGTTTAAGAACAGACATGAACACCTTCATGAGTGATGGTAATAATCCTGTGAATACATTGTCTCCACGTTTTTCATTTGCCTATCATATACATCCAAAATTTGACATAACTGGTTCAGCTGGTTCTTATCACAAAATACCAACTTACACTGCATTGGGTTACCGTAATGAAAATGGAGCACTTATAAATAAATCCATGAAATACATTCAGTCCGATCATTACGTATTGGGCACACAATTTTTACCCAATCAGGCATTACGCTTTACCATAGAAGGTTTTTATAAAAAATACAGCAACTATCCTGTTTCAGTAGCTAATGGAGTATCGTTGGCTAACCAAGGTGCAGATTTTGGTGCTGTTGGCAATGAAGCTTTGCAAAGTATTGGTAATGGTGAAACCTTTGGTTTTGAATTTTTTGTGCAGCAAAAATTATTAAAGAAATTATTTTATGTTATCAGTTACACTTATGTAAGAAGTAATTACTCCGGTAAGGATGGTAAACTAATTGCATCCTCTTGGGATAACATTCATTTGTTATCTTCTACTATGGGATACAAGTTTGGAAAAAACTGGCAACTCGGCTTAAAATATCGCTTTGCGGGAGGTACACCTTACACGCCATTTAATTTAACTGCATCTCAACAAAACTATCCGTTAATAGGTACCGGCGTTCTTGATTTTACACAATTGAATTCAATTCGATTGAAAGATTTTCATCAGTTGGATTTTCGTTTAGATAAAAACATCAACTACAAAAAAACAAGCTTGAATATATTTATCGATTTTCAAAATGTGTTGATGCTTTCTCAACAATCGGCACCGTATTATACGTTTAAAAGAAAATCCGATAATACCGGATTTGAAACCACTGATGGAAACCCTTTACGAATTGATGGTGCAAACGGAATTCCGGTAATTTTAGAGAACAATAGTAAAAATGTTACTCCATCTATAGGCTTTACGTTTGAGTTTTGATTAAGGCACATTGTTTAAGTATTTAAAAGCAACACTTTAATCTGTAAACAATTTAAAATTAAGCGAATAGATTAGAAATAGCTATTGTAAATTAAAGAAGAATACCCTAATTTTGCACTCGATTTATTAAGACGTACAAATTCTAAATTAATTTAAAACCTAAAAAATGAGCGCAGTGGCAACAGACAAGTACATCAAGTACAAAGTAAAAGACATCTCCTTAGCAGAGTGGGGAAGAAAAGAAATTAAATTGGCAGAAGAAGAAATGCCTGGATTAATGTCTCTTCGTAAAGAGTACGGTCCTAGCAAACCATTGAAAGGTGCACGTGTTGCTGGTTGTTTACACATGACGATTCAAACAGCTGTTTTAATTGAAACGTTAACAGAACTTGGTGCTGAAGTTACCTGGTCATCTTGTAATATTTTCTCTACTCAAGATCATGCTGCTGCTGCTATAGCTGCTGCTGGAATTCAAGTTTATGCTTGGAAAGGAATGACTGCTGAAGAATTTGACTGGTGTATTGAGCAAACATTATGGTTTGGTGAAGATCGTAATCCATTAAACATGATTTTAGATGATGGTGGAGATTTAACCAATATGGTATTTGATAAATATCCTGAGTTAGCAGCTGGTATTAAAGGGTTATCAGAAGAAACAACAACTGGAGTTCATCGTTTACACGAAAGAATGAAAAACGGAACATTAATGGTTCCTGCTATCAACATTAACGATTCAGTTACTAAATCAAAATTTGATAACAAATACGGTTGTCGCGAATCATTAGTTGATGCTATCCGTAGAGCAACGGATGTGATGTTAGCAGGTAAAGTTGCTGTTGTTGCAGGTTATGGTGATGTTGGAAAAGGTTCAGCACAATCATTATCTTCACAAGGAGTGCGTGTTATTGTAACTGAAATCGATCCAATTTGTGCATTACAAGCAGCAATGGATGGTTACCAGGTAATGAAAATGGATAATGCTGCAAAAATTGCTGACATTTTAGTTACCACAACCGGTAATAAAGATATCATTGTTGGCCGTCATTTCGAAATGATGAAACACAATGCAATCGTTTGTAACATTGGTCATTTCGATACTGAAATTGATATGGCTTGGTTAAATAAAAACTTCGGAAATACTAAAGACATTATCAAACCACAAGTTGATAAATACACAATTAACGGTAAAGACATCATCGTTTTAGCTGAAGGTCGTTTAGTTAATTTAGGTTGCGCAACAGGTCATCCTAGTTTTGTAATGAGTAATTCATTTACCAACCAAACTTTAGCTCAATTGGAATTATGGACTAATACTGCTGCTTATGAGAAAAAAGTATATGTATTACCAAAACATTTAGATGAGAAAGTAGCAAGATTACATTTATCTAAAATTGGTGTGGAGTTAGATGTTTTAAATAACGAACAAGCTGATTACATTGGAGTTAAGGTTCAAGGACCTTACAAAAATGACGCTTACAGATATTAATTTAAAATCTTGTTCAGAAATTAAAACCCCGACATTATGTCGGGGTTTTTTGATTTTAAAATAGTTACTTATCGCTGTGTTTAATTTAATTAAATTTAAATACTTTTTTAAAACACTATCATGTTAAAATTTTTATCTAAACATTCAAGTCTTGGGGTTTTAGTTGTAGATCTTAAAAACAAAAATATTGAAACTAATTCAACGTATCATGAGATTTTGGATATTGATTTTTCACATGTTTTTTCTCTTCAACTATTCAAGAACCTTATAAATTTGATAGATAAAAGAGTTTTATTTTTAACTCAACTTAAATTAGCTAAAAGAAACAAATCCAATCTAGTTGGCGATTTTAAATTAAAAAAAAATAAAAATTCAATGCATCATTGGTTAAGTATTGATGCGTATTTTTTATATGATAAAAATGAAAAAGCAGAATCGTTAGTTATATCTATAGTTGATATCACAACAGCTAAACATAATGAAAATATACAAAAACTAATAGCATCGGCAGTTGCTAATGTAAATCATGCCATTGTTATTACTGAGGCAGAACCAATAGATGATCCCGGACCAAGAATTTTATATGTAAACGATAGTTTTACCGAAACTACCGGTTATACTTTTGAGGAAGTATTAGGGAAATCCCCAAGAATATTACAAGGCCCAAAAACAGATAAAAACACATTAGATGAAATTAAAAATGCCTTAAAAAAATGGCAGCCTATTAAATGCGAAATTTTAAATTATAAAAAATCAGGCGAAGAATTTTGGGTAGAATTAGATATACAGCCCGTGAAAAATGAAAAAGGCTGGTACACCCATTGGGTTTCTGTTCAACGAGATGTTACTAAGCTAAAAATTGCTGAAGCAAAAATAAAAGATGGTGAAAAAAGATTGAAGCAATTAGTTAATGATAGTCCTGATTTAATTCAAAGTATAGGTTTGCACGGAGAGATAATTTTCACCAATACAACCTGGAGAAAAATGCTTGGTTATTCAGAGGAGGAAATAAAAAACTTGAATATCTTTTCAGTTATTGATGAATCTTTCCATGAAGTTTGTATGAAAGAGTTTCAACACATTATGTCGGGCCAACCCCTACAAAATGTTGAAACAATTTTTAAAACCAAAGATGGAAAGAAAATGTACTTATTAGGAAATGCGGTGCCTAATATAATTGATGGTAAAGTGGTTGGTACACAGGGTTTTTTTAAAGATATAACAGAACAAAAGCAAGCTGAAACTGCGCTTAAAAATAATATTTTAAAAACAGAACGTATTTTAAATTCTTTAAATGAATGTGTATGGGGTGTTAGTTTACCGGATTATAAATTAGAATTTCAAAGCCCTTCCACATTTGATTTATATGAATACCCGATGGAAGATTGGATAAGAAATATTAATTTATGGATTGATTGTATTCATCCGGATGATAGAGAGGAGGTTTTATTAAAATCCAATGATCTTTATCAGTACGGAGAAGTGATTCAGGAATACCGAATTATTACAGGCACTAAAAAAATAAAATGGATTTCTTCTACCAGTAAACTCATTAAAAATGAAATAGGCACACCTGTATTAATGACCGGTATTTCAGCTGATATAACACAACGAAAATTAGCCGATCAAAAACTAATTGAAAGTGAATTAAATCAAAAAAACTTGCTCAATAGTAGCTTGGAACTAATATTTAGTTTAAGTAAAGAGGGTAATATACTGTTTGCAAATAAAACATTTCAAAATGCAGTAAATAATCAAAAAATTTTATCTGGCGAGTTATTCTTCAAGGATTGTATACATAAAATTTATCTCGAAAAGTTCATTTATCATTTTAATCTTGCATTAAATAATGAAATTATAGAGAAATTATCATTTTCTGTTCTAACTGATTCAGGAAAAGAAATTCATTTGAAAGGGAATATGATTCCGTTAATTAAAAACAATGAACTTATTGCTATACAATGCTTCTTTTTAGATATTACTCAAAAAATTGAGCTACAAAAAGATAAACTACAATTTGAATTAGAACTTAAAAAGGTTCAAAATAACGAAAAGATAGGGACTTTTGTTTATGATATAGAAAATCATAAATCACTTTTAAATGATGATGTTTTAAATGAACTTTTGGGTATAGATTCAAATTTCAGTAAAAACATTAAAAAGTTTTTTGTTTTAATCCATCCTGATGATCGCAAGGTTGTAAATAGCAAGTATTTAATTTCAATTGCAAATAAATCAAAATTTCAGGAAGAATTTAGGATACTACGTCAATCTGATAAATCTGTACGATGGGTTAAATATGTTGCAGATTTTGAATATAATGAAAAAGACACTCCAATAAAATCAACAGGTACGGTTAGGGATATTACTTTACAAAAGAAGTCGGAGCTTGAACTAAAAAAAATTACTGAACAAGTAGATTATTTGTATAAAAATTCAGATGAAATCATTTTTACTATCGATAGTAAAAAAGAAAAAATAGTTTACATCTCTAAATGTACATTGGGCATGTATGGCCTATCTAATGAAGATTTTTATAAAAATTATTCTTTGCTGATTTCGTTAATTCATCCTGATGATTTAATTAAATTTCTAAATGACAGGGAGCAACTTTTATTTGGAACATCTAGCATAAAAGAGTACAGGATTATCCATCATCAAACAAATGAAATCAAGTGGGTAGAATTTATATTAACTTCTCATCTTGATGATGAAAACAAAGTTACTAGCATTAATATTATTACAAAAGACATCACCAGCAGAAAAAATAATGAGCTTGAATTAAAAACTACGTTAACAGAATTAAAGCAATATCAAGATGCGATCAATCGATCAGCAATTGTTTCTATTACCGATACAAAAGGAATCATTACGTTTGTTAACGATAAATTTTCAGAAATATCTAAATACCCTAAAGACGAATTAATTAATCGTCCACATAGTATAGTTAATTCCGGATTTCATTCTAAAGCATTTTTTGAAGAACTATGGAACACAATAAAATCTGGCGCTATCTGGAAAGGTCAAATAAAAAATAAAACCAAAACCGGAGAATTTTATTGGGTAGATTCTACCATTATTCCATTTATGGAAAACGGCAAACCATATCAATATTTATCAATACGCTACAATATTACAGAGAGTATTAGAATTAAAGATGAAATTGTAGCACAGAAACAATTTTATGAAACCATTTTAAATGAAATGCCTGCTGATATAGCTGTTTTCGATAAAAATTATCGATATGTTTATTTAAATCCCAATGCCGTTAAAGATGAACAAATACGCAATTTAATGATTGGGAAAACGGATTTTGATTATGCCGAATTAAAAAATAAAGATGTATCTATAGCCAAAAAAAGACAAGAACTTTTAAGAGAGGCAACAAAAACAAAAGCAGGTATTACTTTCGAAGAAACATTACAAATAAACGAACTCGAAAAAAAATACATGCTTCGTAAAACCTACCCATATTATGATATTAATAATGATGTGCAATATGTTATTGGTTTTGGTATAGATATTACAAAAGAAAAATTACATGAACTATCATTAGCCCAATCGCTTATTGAGAAAGAAACGTTGCTTGGGGAAATCCATCATAGGGTGAAAAACAATTTAGCTTTAATTGATGGTGTTGTGGAACTTAAAAAAGCTTTAGAAAAAGATAAGTACATTGTTGAAACACTATCAGATATTCAGTCGCGAATAAAAACGGTTGCTTTGGTTCATCAAAAACTGTATCAAAACGAATTGTTTTCTAATATTGATATTAAGGATTATATTAATGAGCTTGTTTTATATCAGCAGAAATTATTTAATAAACAAAATCTAGAAACCGTAAAATTTGAAGTAGCCGTAGAAGATATTTCTTTCGATATTTCAAAATCTGTTTCGCTAGGCTTACTTTTAAATGAGTTAGTATCTAATAGTTTAAAATACGGCATAATAAACAATCAGGTAATTATTAATATTAGTTTGGTTAAACAAGGTAATTCTATATTATTAACGTATAAGGATTCTGGAAAAGGATTACAGCAAAACATAAAAGAAAGTACAACTAAAGGATTTGGGTTTAAGCTTATTCAGAGTTTAATAAAACAATTTAAAGCCAGTCATGAAATTATAGAAACCAATCATTTTGAAATGAGAGTTGTAATTCCGATTAACTAAAGTTACTAATTGTAATAGAATGACTTAAATGGATTTGCTTTACATTAATCCTAACATTATCCGATAAATTGCTGCAACGCTCATGGCATCAGTAATTTCACCATTAAGGCACATTTGATACGCTTCGCTGATGTGAATTTTTTTTAATTGAAGCAACTCACTTTCTTCGGGTTCTGCCTCTTCAAAATGTAAATTTTTAGCAACGTATATTATAGCCAATTCGTCTGTTGCTGAATTACTCAAGTGCAATCTCAATAACTCTTTGTATTCATCTGCAATAATTCCAGCTTCTTCTTTCAGTTCTCGTTTTGCAGATTCTAGAGGATCAACATCCAACTTGCCTCCACCTTCAATGATTTCCCAACTATAACAATTTGTTGGGTAACGGTACTGTCCAACCAGCCATGTATTATTGTTTTCGTCTAAAGGAACAATGCCAATTGCCAAATGTTTAAATTCTACATAACTGTATAAAGCAGGATTGCCTGCTGGATTAATTACATCGTGTTTGTGTAATTTTATCCATGCAGATTCATAAATCATTTCTTTAGTTATTGTTTCCCATGGATTTTTAGTTTCATCACTAGTTTTACTCATAATTTGCTATCAACAATCGAACGTGAATTAAATGATTTTTTTAACGAGGTGCACCCTCAATTTTTAGTAAATTCGTAATCTTATTAGCAATTGTTTGTGAATTAATACATTGAATGATTAAAAAGTTATTTCCATTCCTTCTTTTTTTATTTATTTGCTTTTATGTAAAGGCAGAAAAATTATATTGGGTTGGAGGTTTTGGTAATTTTAATGATCCCGCTCATTGGTCTTTTACAAGTGGCGGAAACGGCGGAGTAAAAACGCCTGATATCACTGACGATGTTTATTTTGATAAAAACTCTTCAATCTCAACTTTTATTGTAAAAATTATTGACGAAGCGCGTGTTCATGATTTTATCATTTCGGAAAGAATGAATACCCTTATTCTCGATGGATCAACAACATCTAATTTAATTGTATCCGGAAATTTAAATTTAAAAGGGAACATTAACTGGCAAATGGAGGGTAAATTAAATTTGATTGCCACATCTCCATCAGATATTGATTTTGCGAACGTTACACCTAAAAACGATATAATTTTTAACGGAACATCAACTTGGAATTTAAAATCAAACTTAATTACAAGTAACGAAGCAACCGTTATTTTTAAGAGAGGCAATCTATTATTAACAAATACAGCTATTGTAACCAAAAACTTATTTAAACAAGGAAATGAATTATTTGATATTGAATTAAATAATTCATTAATCTCAGTAAAAGAAATTGTAAGTACTAACTCAGCACTACGAATTGAACAAAACGAATCACAACTTTTTTTTCCTGTAAACAGAAACGGCTATGATCAGTTAAACCGCGAACATTTAGGTAATTTAAAATTAATTGATAATTATGGTACACAATCTTTACCGGTTACTGTAACTAATATTACTAATTGTACTTGTAATGGAGATTGCAATGGATCAGCAACGGTAACTTTTTCTGGCGCCGGTGCCGGTCCTTATACCATTCAATGGTTGTCGGCAACACCGAATACGTTTAGTAGCGTTGTGGCTAGCCCTTTTTTATGTACTGGCTTATGCGCAAACACTTATGTTGTTAGGATAATTGGCGCTACCGGCACAATAGTCCAAACAGCAAATGTGGTAATTGGTCAGCCATCTCAAATTGTAATTGGAATTACAAATACAGCAGTTCCCTTGTGTAATGGCGATTGTAATGGAAAAATCGTTTATTATGTAATTGGTGGAAACCCAAACTATACAGTTTCATGGAATCCAGGAAACATAATTCATACTGGTTTACAACAAAGCTTTGATGACTCGATTACCGGTTTATGCTCAAACACGTATACAATTGTAATTAATGATAATAAAGGGTGTATTGGCACTGATGAAGTTCCATTGCTACAGCCTAATCCTATTGCAGCTAACCCGGGAAACACTAATCAACAATGCTTTGGCGAATGTAACTCTTCTGCTTGGCTTGCGCCTTCTGGAGGAACTCCATTTGGTACAACACAAACGAACGGAATTAATTATTTAGTTTCTTGGAATGGAAACCCTTCGCTGAGTAATGATTCCATAGTTAATCTTTGTCCTGGAACAAATAATTATCTTATTACAGATGCGAATAATTGTACATTATCAGGTAGTATTAATATAAGTGCCAAAACAGATTTTACCTATACCAAATCGACTCCATCAAATTTATTATGTAACGATGTTTGTGATGGAAGCGCAAATATAACAGCTGTTTCTGGAGCTACTCCTCCATATACTTTCGCCTGGCTTGGCTCAGGCGCACCTTCATTAACAAACACTGCAACAACATCAACTGCTACAGCATTGTGTTCCGGAACCTATTCGGTAGTAATTACAGATGCCTTGGGTTGCGATGATACTACTACATTTAATTTAACTGCTCCCGCAACTTTGGTTGGAACAGTTAGTAAAACAAATGTAAGTTGTGCAGGTGGAAACAATGGAACAGCAACCGGTTCTCAAACCGGAGGTGCTGGGACAAGTTTTACTTATTCGTGGTTTAATTCAACTACAAATCCTGTAGCAGCAGGTGTTCCATTTTCAACAGCTAATCCAACAGTTAATAATTTAACAGCAGGTAACTATACGTTGGTAATTGTAGATCAAAATGGGTGTAATGATTCTGTTAATTTTGAAATAACAGAGCCACTGCCTTTTACGGTTAATGCAATACGAACCAATCCAACCTGCTTTGGTTTAAATAATGGTCAAGTATGCGCTTCCACAAGCGGAGGAACGGGAGCTGTTACTTATTCTTTTTTACCGGCAGGTGGAGCTGTATCCACTAATTGTTACAATTCATTAATTGCAGGAACATATACTGTTACTGTAACGGATGCAAATGGGTGTACGGCTACTACAGCAACAACATTAACTTCTCCACCCCAAATTAATCCTCGAGTTACCAAAACAAATCCTAGTTGCAGTTCATCATGCAACGGAACAGCAGTCACTTCTCCAATTGGAGGTAGTGGATCGGGTTATACGTTTTTATGGTCGTGTTCTGCAACAACTACAGCATCAATTACAGGACAATGTGCAGGCTCTTGTTCCTTAACTGTAACGGATGGTATAGGATGTACTCAAAATACTACAATTACTTTTGTTGCACCAAATCCATTAACTTCATCATTAATCGGCTCTGGTTTAAATTGTAGTGGAGCTAGCACTGGGCAAATTACCAGTACAATTAATGGCGGTACCCCAAATTACACTTATCTCTGGGCACCAGGAGGTCAAACTACTCCCGGCTTATCTAATGTGCCTGCTGGAACTTACACACTCTCAGTTCGAGATGCCAATAACTGTTCGGCAACATCAAATACTACTCTAACTTCTCCAACTGCAATTACAATAACTACGAGTTCGACCGATCCCTTGTGTTTTGGACAATCTACCGGTACAATAACATCTTCTGCAACCGGAGGGACTGCGCCTTACACGGCACAATGGTTGCCAACCAATTCAACTAATTTTAATCAAAATAATTTAGCAGCTGGTTCTTACAGCTTAACAGTTACTGATGCTTTTGGCTGTAAATCAACTAAAACGGTAATCATTAATCAGCCCACATCACTTATGGTAAGCTCTGATTCTACAAGAGCGACCTGTTCTGGAACTTGTAATGGTACAGCAACTGCTAATGTAAACGGAGGGACATCACCTTACACTTATTCTTGGAACTCAACACCTGTACAAACCACACAAACAGCAACAGCATTATGTGCAGGTAACTTTATAGTTACAGTAACTGATACAAAAGGTTGTCAAAAATCTGATCAAGTAACCGTTACGCAACCAACTCCTGTTACGGCTGTTGTAAATAATATTACATCAAGCTGTGCAAATGTTTGTACAGGCACCGGACTAATAGCTTGCTCCGGAGGGGTTGCACCTTACACTTTTTTAGTTGACGGTACATCTATAGGGTCATCAGTTAATTTAACAAATCTTTGCCCGGGCACACATACTATTATTGCTACTGATGCGATCAACTGTTCATTTACTACAACATTTGTTGTGCCATCTTTGATAAATATAACTCTTACTACATCTATTAATCAATTAACCTGTTCAGGCGATTGCAATGGAACAGCAACAGCCTCTGTAAGTGGCGCAACAGGAATTCCAACTTTTAATTGGCAGCCAATTGGTCAAACAACACAAACAGTAGTTGGTTTATGTGCCGGAGATTATACAGTAACTGTAACCGATGCAAATGGTTGTCAGGCAACATCAAATGTTTCTTTTGTTGACCCGCCTGTGTTAACTGTAACAGAAGTAACTTTGGATATAGATTGTGATGGTAATTGCACGGGCTCATCTGTACTTTCGC
The DNA here is from genome assembly GCA_044352985.1 of Bacteroidia bacterium. Lineage (GTDB taxonomy): Bacteria > Bacteroidota > Bacteroidia > B-17B0 > Aurantibacillaceae > JADJDM01. Next base: position 4,905 of record JBILCU010000028.1, on the reverse strand, counting down.
CAAGTGGTGGTATTTCTCCATATACAGTTAGCTGGTCTAATGGAAGTGCAGGAGTTTCCATTTCAAATTTGTGTATTGGTTCATATACTGCAACTATTACCGATAATAATGGTTGTATAATTAAAGACACTGTTGAGGTTGGACAGCCGGATATTTTTAACGTAACATCAACAACAAATTTACCAAGCGATTGTATTTCATCTGACGCATCAATTACAGTAACGCCAACAGGTGGCTCAGGAAGTTTTTCTTATAGTTGGGCACCTGTTGCAGGAAATTCAGCTACGCTGACTGGACTTTCTGCAGGCATATACAGCGTTACCATTACCGATTTAATTTATGGTTGTGATACCATTATTCCTTTTACGATAAGTGATCCAAATGGACCAACACTGCAATTAGTAACGAACAATATCTTGTGTAACGGACAAACTAATGGTTCGGCAACAACAACTGTTTTAACCAGCAATGGTGCTGCAACCATAGCTTATACTGGCGGACCAATAGGTACTTCGCCTTTAACTTTTTCAAATTTGAATGAAAATAATTATGTTGTTCAAGTTACTGATGCATCTAATTGCGCAACGTTTCAAACGTTCATTATTACACAACCGGATGCTATAAATATAAATCAGGTAATTGATCATGCATCTTGTAATGGTATTGCTGATGGTTCAATAATTATCTCACCAAGCGGTGGTACACGCCCATACTCCTATACGATTAATGGTGCGGCTGATGATTCTTCTATGACTAATCTTGCAGCCGGACCTTATACCATTATTTTAACTGACGCAAATTTGTGTACATCAACTTCTAATTTTACTATCACAGAACCTACATCACTAAATGCAACTGAATCGCACACCAATGTAAATTGTACTACTGGTTTTGGTTCTGCAACAATAACGGCTACCGGCGGAACATTGCCTTACACATACAGTTGGACATCAGGCGCAGGGAATGTACAAACTGTAAATAATTTATTAGCCGGAAATTATACTGCAATAGTTAGCGATGCTAATTTATGTTCGTTCTCAGTTGCTGTTGTTATTTCTCAAAACACTGATATTACAAGTGGTTTACAGAAAACAGATAATACTTGTAACGATGGTTGCACTGGCACTGTACAAATTACACCTACAGGTGGTACAGGAAATTATACCATTTCATGGAGTCATAATTCATCAACACAATTGAATCAAAACGCGTTGTGCCCTGGAAATTATACAGTTACTATTTCTGATGATAACGGATGCTCATTAACTGAAAGTTATACTATTACTGCGCCGGCAGTTATAAGCGCAACTTCTGTTGAAGTAAATCCAAGTTGTAATGGAGATGCCAATGGCTCTATAACATTAACACCAAGCGGCGGAACACCTGTATATACTTACTCTTGGAGTCCTAATTTCAACATAACAAATGCAGCATCTAGTTTAATTGCAGGTTCTTATACCATTCAGATTACTGATGCAAGTGCATGTTCAAATTTAGTTATTGTTGATTTAGATGAACCAGATGGACTAACAGTAAACGCTACACCAACTTCACCAAGTTGTTTTGGTTTGTGCGATGGTTCAATTACTTCAGCACCATTGGGCGGAACTTCACCGTTTACTTTTTCATGGAATAATGACTTGTCATTAGGCACATCTAATTCAATTACAAATTTATGTGCTGCAAATTATACAGTTCGTGTTATGGATGCAAATGGTTGTAAAGATTCGGTTCAATTAACATTAACAGATCCTCTACCTGTTGGGTTATCTGCTTCAACAGGTGCCGCAATTTGTAATGCAATTCCTTGCAATGGTTCAATTACAATAAATTCCATAACTGGAAACACAGTAACCTGGTTAAATGCAACTATTCCAAATTACAATGGGTTATCATTAACTGATTTATGCGCAGGAACCTACTTGATAGAAGTACAAGATGCCAATGCATGTAAGGATACAGTTGCTGTTGAGGTAAGTAACTCGGATGGACCATTGGTAAACGTAGATTCTGTAGATGTTACTTGCAATGCTTTATGTAATGGTACTTTAACAGTAGTTGAGGTAAACGGAAATGGACCTTTTTCATATTCATGGCAAAATCCATTACTAGGTACAGATAGTATTGCAACAGCAATTTGTGCAGGTAATTATATCTCAGAAGTAACAGACGTAAATGGTTGTGTAACGGTTTCTCCGATAACTGTAAATGAGCCCTCTGTTTTAGATGATCAGGAATTAATTACTGACGCATTTTGTAATGGTGTTAATGACGGAAGCATTGTGTTAAATCCTACAGGTGGTACCGGAACAATACACTATTTATGGAGTAACAACCCGACATTGGATTCACCTTCAAATTTAAATCTTGCGCCTGGAATTTACTCGGTTACCATTACTGATGACCTTTCTTGCTCTTATCCGTTTACATATACTGTTGGATCAAATACCAATATGTTGTACCAATTAAATGTTTCTCAGGTTACTTGTTCTTCCTTATGTGATGGTAATGCTGAAATTAATTCTATCAGCGGAGGTATTGCGCCTTACACAATAAATTGGAGTCATGGCGTTTCAGGACAAATTGCGAATAATTTGTGCGCGGGTGATTATACTGTTACAATTACTGATAACAATGGTTGTATTCAATTAGTTGATACCAACATTGCAGAGCCTTTACCACTTCTTGCAAATGAAACAATAACAAATACTACTTGCGGCGAATGTCAAGGCTCAATCATTCTTGCTCCAACTGGCGGAAATGGTACTTATACTTATTTATGGGCAAACGGACAAACGTCATCTTCTCTGAATAATCTTTGTGCTGGAGTTTATGGAGTTGATGTAACAGACGCTTTAGGTTGTTTGAATCAATTAACGCTTTCTGTAAATAATACGGATGGACCTGTAATTACGGTAAATAAAACAGATGTATTATGCGCCGGACAATGCACTGGCGCCGCAACTGCAACACTCTCCGGAGGAACTGCTCCGTTTTCATTCAATTGGATAGGATTAAATCAATTTACAAATACTGTTTCCAATCTTTGCGCGGGTGATTATGTGTTGCAAGTATTGGATGCAAATAATTGTTTAGTTAATGAAAACATTGAAATAACAGAAACATCTGTTTTAAATGATAATGCCTTAATCACACCGACTACTTGTGGTTCGGCAAATGGCGCAGTAACTATTTCTCCTTCGGGAGGAACAGCGCCTTATGCGCTTGTTTGGTCTAACTCCTTAGCTGCGCAATTAACACAAACAAACTTAGCAGCAGGTTTATACACTGTTGAAATAACAGATGCAAATTCATGTAGCGAAACCTTTTTTATTACTTTAAACAGTGATAATGGCCCAACAGTTTCCATAACCACTACTTCTGTAACTTGTAATGGCAATAGTGATGGCTCTGCAACGCTTTCTATTAGTGGACCTAACCCGCCGTTTACTGTTTTATGGAGCAATGGTTCTGCAGCCAATCCAACATTATCCGGCTTAAGCGCTAATCAGTATGCGGTTACTGTAACGGATGCAAATGCTTGTGTAACTGTTCAGGATTTTTCAATTGAAGAACCTTCTTTGTTTTCTTTATCATTTAGCAGTATACAAGCACCTTCTTGTCCGGAAGTATGTAATGGTTCGTTAAGCGCACTTGCTATTGGTGGCTCGCTTCCTTATACTTATTTGTGGACAGAAAGCAATCAAACAACTTCAACTATTTCTAATTTGTGCGAAGGTGAATACGTACTAATTGCTACCGACGCCAACGGATGTCAGGTAACACAAACAACACAACTAACAGCAGGCGATAATCCATTTACGATTGACACAACAGTAGTATCACCAACATGTAATTTGTGTGATGGAACAATAGATTTAAGCGTAAGCGGCGGAGTAAGTCCGTATAACTATGTATGGAGCTCAGGCGCAACTACCGAAGACATTAGCTCAGTATGCGCAGGCGTTTATCAATTAACCATAACCGACACCGATGGTTGTAATGAAACAGTAAACTTTGCAATAAGCAATGCTCAAGGTATTAGCGGAGAAGTAATCACTACCACCAATGAAACTTGTTTTGAGTCTTGCGATGGAACAGCAAGCGTAACACCAATAGGAGGCACGCCAAATTATACTTATCTGTGGCCACACAACAATGCCATCACAAACAGTTTAACTAACCTTTGCGCAGGTACGTACTTTATACAAATGACCGATGCCAATCATTGTATACGTACTACGCAAATAGATATTCTATCACCAAACGAATTACTGGTAACACCACAGGTAGTATCGCCAAATTGTAATGCTAACGATGGAAGCATTACATTAAATGTAAGCGGTGGCACAGGCACACTGACTTATTCATGGAACCCACCAGTAGCAGGCAACACGAATGTAGCAACCGGATTAGGAGCAGGCGTTTATGAAGTAAGTATAACCGACTCGTTATTGTGTACACAAAGCTTTACGCTAACACTAAGCGACATCAATGCGCCACAGGTGAATGTAATAGATAGTTCAATCAGTTGTTACGGATTATGTGATGGAAGCATTGCTCTAATTATCATCAACACAAATTCAGTAAATATACTTTGGAACAATAATAGCACCGATACCTCAATTTCTAATTTGTGTATAGGAAACTACTCAGCGATTATTACCGATGCGGTAACAGGTTGCGCCTCAGTCATCACCAAAGAAATTACGCAACCAGATAGTTTACGCTTTGGAACGGCAAGCGTTGTAGAACCAAGATGTGATGTGGCTTGTAATGGTTCAATCACCGCAGTAGCATTCGGAGGAACACTTCCATACACATATCAATGGACCGGAGGAACATCAACAACAAATGAACTAACGAATATCTGTCCAGGGAACTATCTCGCGTTATTAACTGATG
>JBILCU010000022.1:0-23949 GCA_044352985.1 Bacteroidia bacterium | reverse complement strand
AGATACAGAAGCACTACCTGTTGATGCGCCATTACATAAAACATTTGTTTGAGTAGAAGTTGAAGCTAAGGCTGTAGGTTGAGTTATTGTAATTGCTTTTGTTGTTGTACATTGATTCGCATCACGAACTGTACACGTATAATTACCTGAGCTTAAATTACTAGCAGTAGCAGAGATACCACCAGATGGAGACCACGCATAAGTATAAGCAGGTGTACCGCCTGTTACTGATACAGAGGCGCTACCTGTTGATGCACCATTACATAAAACATTGGCTTGAGTAGAAGTTGTAGCTAAAGCTGTTGGTTGCGTTATTGTTATTGTTTGGGTTGTTGTACATTGGTTAGCATCAGTAATTGTACACGTATAATTACCAGCACTTAAATTACTTGCTGTTGAATTTGCACCTCCTGCAGGAGACCAAGAATAAGTATAAGGTGCAGTACCTCCATTTGAATTTACACTTGCAGAACCACTGTTATCTCCATTACACAACACATTGATTCCTGATATTGTTGAAGTTAAATTACAATTTTGTGCCTGATACAAAGTGGTAATTTCTTGTTGAGTTAAAACACGATTCCAAATTCCTATGTCATCTATAATTCCATTAAAGAAACCACCATCAGCATATCCACCACCACTAAAGCAGCCAATACTTGTTGGCTGGCTAAAATTGCCATAGCAAGATTGATTGATATTAGTTACTGTATTATCTAAAACACCATCAACATACATTTTAATTGTGAGATTAACATGATCAAGAACAATTATTACATTATGCCAATTACCATCTGAAACACTTCTTACGGAATTTAAACCATTTACACAATTGTTATTGTGAGTATATTGCCTTAATTGATTGTTAGGTAGAATTCTAAGGTTATATTTGTACCAAAAATAATTAGGATAACCTTGATTATTTCCCCTATCTGCTATAATAACTTGATCAGCAGATACGCTAGTTTTAAACCATGCTGAAATACTATTGCTACTAAATGAATTTGATAATAAAGCATTTTGAATTACTATTTTGTTACTAGTACCATTAAACGAATATGAAGCATTACTAGCACCAAACCTATCAAGCGTCAAAGTTGCACCAGTAACGTTTCCATTATTACCATTTCCGCTTCCATCGTTGGCATTACCACTAAATGGCCACCATCCTACCAATCCGTTTGAAGGGACATAGTTTGGTAATGTTTGAGCAATTGTTGTAAAAGAACACATTATAAAAAGTGCAATTCCTAATTTTATTTTTTTTGTTTTCATAGTAATTGTGTTTGCGATTATTCCACTAACAAATTAACTAATAATAAAAAAAAAGTTAAGGTTTATGTTAGTTCAAGTATTATTTAAAAAAGAAAAAAATCTCTTTAATTTAAAAGCTGTAAGAAGTAAATTTTCTTAAAATATCTTCCAGATATTTGTTGCGTTTTGATCCAGATAAGGTAGTTGATCTTTTAAAGGCAAGGATACAATATTTGTAGGCAAATAATTATACACCTCTTTAAACACCTGCTTTAATTGCTCTTGTTTTTCTTTGATAGAAAATTGATAATTACAAAAGGCATCTGCAATTACATAAAACAATATGCGTTGTTCAGGTATTGATAAATTTTTTATTGATTTTTCTGCATAATCAATTAGCCACTCTTCGTGTTTTTCTGAGTTTGTGGGTTCATTTGCAGAACTGAGGTAAAACAACTTATATGCTAGATAAAGGGTTCTGGGAAAGATATTTATTTTATTTAATTCACGCATTGAAAAATTATATTCTTCATATAATTTTTTGCTTAATTTTTTACAATCAGTAGATTTATTATTAAGGTAATAATATCGGAATAACAAAGTATTGCCAAAAATAAAATCCTGCAATGCGCGTGTTGAGTGTTCGGGTTTTATGCCTAATAAATAATATTTAATGCCTGCCTCATAATCTTTAATAGTAAATGCAGGATCTGCCAATAATTCGAAAAATGATTCTCTAACAATTGGTAAACTCGATAGATTCTTAAAAAATTGTATGTTCCTAGTCGGACAACGTTTACAAAACCAAAAAAATGTAAAAAGCCCTGAAATTAATAGTTTCAGGGCTTTTTTGTTTTTATTTAATAGCAAATAAACTGAAATAAATTGAATTGATAGGTGGCATTTTCGGTGGCATTTACATTTTGTAATTTAGTGCCACCGAATCATGTGATAAAACACTGACATACAGCTTTTTAATGTTTTTGATTACCAAACTAAAAACAATTAAAAACAAGCATTATGAAGGTTGCATCTAACATGGCCATTTTATTTTGGCTTCGCGAAACAAAAAACAAGCAAAATTTAGCCACTGTTATGGTTAGGATAACCATACAAGGCAAACGCGCCGAATGGAGCTTAGGAAAGCAGGTCAATCCCGAACATTGGATTTCAGGCTCAGGCACATTAAAGCCATCGGCCAAGGAAAGTAAAATTGTTAATCCTTATCTGAATCAAATTCGTGGCGACATTCAATCACATTTTAATATTCTGGTTTCGCAAGTCGAAAAAGTTACCCCTGAAATGGTTCGCAATGCCTATTTAGGTATCCAAACCCAAAAAGTAGAAGAACATTGTTTATTAGAAGCATTTGATTTTCACAATGCCAAAATAAAAGAAAAAGCAATCATTGGTAAAATGTCAATGAAAACTTGGCGACGCCTGGATATTGGAAAAAAGAAAGTTCTGGATTTTTTGTCGCATGAAAAGAAGTGTAACGATATTTTACTGTCGGAAATAAAATTGTCCTTTGCTTCCGATTTCGAACACTTTTTAAGTGTGAAACATAAACTCCGGAGCAATACCACCATGAAGTACATCAAAATCCTTAAACAAATCCTCAACTACGCAGTAACTCTGGAATGGATAAAGTCCAATCCCTTAAATTCATTTAAATGTTCCTATACAAACCCGGATAGAGTTGTTCTAACTCAGGAAGAAATCGATGCCATTTATTATAAGGAAATGCCGAATACAAGATTGGAACAGGTCAGAGACATGTTTATATTCTCATGCTATACAGGCTATGCATTTAGCGATGTTGCTTCATTATCTCCAAACTCAATAGTTCGTGGCATCGATGGTGAAACATGGATACATACAAACCGTGTAAAAACCAACGTAAAAGAAAATGTTATGCTTTTAGATATACCTTTGGCTATCATCAAAAAGTATGAAACAAATCCTGTTTGCATAGCCAAGGGTTGTATACTTCCGGTTATCAGCAATCAACACTACAATTCATACCTCAAAGAAATTGCAGTGATCTGTAACATCAATAAGCTATTAACCTCGCACATTGCCCGGCATACATTCGCCACAACAGTTACATTGGCAAACGGTATTTCTTTGGAAAGCGTAAGCGCCATGCTGGGTCACAAAAGCATTAAAACCACTCAGATTTATGCAAAAGTGGTTCAAAGCAAATTAAGCGTTGAAATGAAGGCCTTAAAAACTAAAATGAGCTCAAATTCTGAACATCTCAGAAATGCCGGAATTTAAATTAAGCGTAAAAATTTGTAACGCTTATGAAAAACTACGCTCAAAATTTGGAAAAAAGAATGCTGAAAACATTTGATGAACATCAGAAATTATTTGTCCATAATTCGGTTCAGGTTTTCAATCTAAATGTAGAAGTATGTAACATTGCCATTCAGGAATTAAAAAAAGAGTACGATCGATTCAGGAGAACATTTACAAAAAAGGAGGAAGTTATTTATTTCAAAGAATGTTACCCGTTAATTGCCAGGTGGCAGTTGTATTTTAACTACTTGTTACAACTAGAGCTGTCGCTCTTTATTTCCCATGATGATTTTAAAATCAAGACCTATAAAAATTGCATCATGAAGTTGAATCAGGATTTTAAAAAAAAGAAAAATTATTTTCTCATCTATTAAAAAACGATAGCTCGCAGGACGAGTACATTTTTTGTGAGGAGAATTTAGATAACACCATTGCTGCTGAATTTCAGGCCTTTGTTCTAATAACTAAAGAGTTAAACCGTAAAATCAATGCCCTTAAATTTCCATCTGTTGAAACGCAGGATAAAACAGTAATAGAGATGCAATCAGCAACTCGCTTAACCTGGACATCAGCCATTTCTAAATGTGTAGAAATTTGTTACGCCCTCTACCTTTTAAAAACCATCAACAATGGTTCAGCCACTTTAAAGCAAATAACAGAAACCTTTGGTAATGCCTTAAATATTGATTTAAGCGATTATGCCCAATCCATGAAATTCATTAAAAAAAGAAAACGCGACGGATTGTTTTTAACTGAAATGACAAACACCTTGTTTCAGTTTATTTCCGACAGTAATCAATGAAAAATTACACCATGTAAATCAACATGGTGAACTTTTTCAAACTCAATCAGGCAATTTTGCGTCGGTAATCAAAAACAGTTAAGCTATGGCAGTAAACATTTTAACAACAGAAGATTTACAAAAGTTCAAAGAAGAACTGATGATGGAATTAAAGCAATTATTAGCCCGCCAACAAAAAAAAGAACCCCAGGGTCAACAACGAGAGTGGCTACGCACAAAAGAAGTTTGCCGAATGATAGGCGTTTCATTAAGTAAACTGCAGTACATGCGCGATAATGAGGAAATAAAATTTACAAGAGTAGGGGGGACCATATTCTACAGCGTAGAAGAAATCAATAAGTTATTATCATCAGGTTATTCAGGAAAAAATACGCATTGAAATGAATACCAACTACATTATTCAGTTAAACAATTCATTTAAGCAGTTTGCTGAAGATAATAAAATCACGCCTTTTCACATCAGTTTGTATTTAGCGTTATTTCAAAAATGGAACGGAAACAAATTTAAAAATCCAATTTCCGTTGCCCGGGATGAAATCATGTTTCTCAGCAAAATCGGTTCGGCAAACACCTATAGCAAATGCCTGAAAGAATTGCATGCCTGGGGCTATATCAAATACATTCCATCGCACAGTTACCATGTGGGTAGCAAAATTTACATGTTCAACTTCAATACAACGAATAAGTCAACTACTAATAAAACAAATACTAATGCTTCTGATATATCTAACCATAAAACTAATGCTAAAACTAGCGTGCAAGAGTTGCGACCTTATACAAACAATAATAAAACATTAAAAAACAAAATAAACAAAGTAAATGAGCAAGCGCATAAAAATAATGCTGAATGTGATTCATCAAAAAGAGACGATTCTTCTTCCGCATTGCATGAAGGAAAATCAACACAATCCATCACGCATAAAAGCCAAAATAGTTCGTCAGAAAAAACTTCCGGCAAAATCAACCGGCAAGAATCATTTCAAAAGCCAACTTCCCAAGAACTCATTTCCTATTTTGAGGAAAAAGATCAACCTTCAACCGAGGCCCAAAAATTTTTCAATTATTTTGAAAGTAACGGTTGGCTAATTGGAGGTAAAACGCCAATGAAAAACTGGAAAGCCGCAGCCAATAATTGGATGCTAAACGCTGAAAAATTTAATCAAGAAAAATCAAAACCGGCATTAGGTCACAATCATCCGGCCGGAAAACTTCACACCGAAACTAATAAAAATTACAATGAGCCCTTATGATTACGATAAAGTCTTTAACTACATACAAAGTAAAGGAAGACAAGATTTTGGTAAAAGCTTCTCAATTTTAGAAGAAGACAAGCCCACCATTACAAAATTAGCAGCTTATTTTTTAAAAGATACCTACACTTGCAATCAGGAAAAAATCCTTTTACATAAAGGTATTCTGCTTTCTGGTCCCGTAGGATGTGGTAAAACAAGTTTAATGCATCTCATGAAATATTTCAGCAATCACCAACAGGCCATTTACATTTTAAAACCTTGCCGTGAAGTAAGTTTTGAGTTTATTAAAGATGGTTACGAAGTGATGAACCGTTATGGCCGCAACAGCTTTGCTAAAAGTGGGCAAACCGAAATCCCACGTCATTATTGTTTCGATGATTTGGGTACCGAAAACAATCTTAAATATTTTGGCAACGAATGCAATGTAATGGCTGAGGTTTTATTAACCCGTTACGATTTATTTATTTCACGTAAATTAATCACACATATCACAACCAATTTAGCTGCCGGTGAAATCGAAAAAATGTACGGTAACCGGGTACGTTCTCGTATGAGAGAACTTTGTAACCTCATAGCATTTCCTTCAGTTGCAATTGACAAAAGAAAATAATCACTCATTTCCTCCTAATTTTTGATTCATCTGTAAATACATGATTAATATATTATGCGTGGTGCCAATTTTGCTAATTGCACCCCTCAAATCCCTTTCATTGCATTTTAATTGATTAGTCCGGTATACAATTCATTCTCCACAATATAAATTTTCCCATTTTTTTAGCGCATTTTCTTGCTCTTTTTAAAAAAGTTAAATCTCCTTTTTCATAAAAACCAAGTACTACTACTCGATTTTATACCAAGTAGTTGTACTTGGTTTATGCAAGTAGAACTACCTGATTTTAATTTCCAACTACTCGATTAACTACTTGATTTTATTAAAGAAAACGTTTTATCAAAATTTATTTAACACTTTCCTTTTTACAATTCTGGCAATGATAAGTATCATCTTGTTGTAGATTTGTTGTAATTATTAACAATTAAAAATTTAAAATTATGGCATTTACAGGAAATGAAGCGGAAAAATTCCCGCTAGAAACAGCAGCAGAATGGACTGCAAACTACAGAAAGAAAAATCCAAATGGGATCAAAGCCCATTTCTTTGGGATGAACATCATCAATGAAATTCTTGCGCAAGATGGTTGTGTGGGTATCAGATGTTATTATGCGTTAGACGATAATGGGGTACAGCAAATGATTATTGTTGGCGCTGATAAAGATGAAAACGATCTTTATGATGGTATTATAGCCGAAATTTCAAGGCCATGCCCTCCTTTTTGTCCCACCGGTAGTCCTTTAATGGAAAGATAACAATTTAAAAGGCATATTTATTATGCCTTTTTTGTTACTTTTAGGTTGTAAAAAATAATTGGACTCAATTTGTAACATACTAAGTTATTTATCTACTTATTTTTTTTTAGTACCATTAATTATTGGTCTATATTTCAAAAAACATTTAAAATATAATGATAAAATTATTCTATCATTAATTATTTTATCAGGGTTAACTGAATTGGCAAATTACTTATTTGCACTTTTTATAAAGAAAGAGAATATAGTAATAGTTAATACTTATGTTATTCTTGAAACTATTCTAATAGGTCTTTTTTTCTTTTCAGTTAGTAAAAGTAAATACTTTAGATTAATAATCGCTTTATTTACATTGTGTTTTATTGTATTTTCAATTCATCATATAATTGAAAATAATTATGGTAAATTAAACTATATTTCATTAGTTGTCGAATCTATATCTTTTTCTTTTTTTTCTATTATCATATTTCATCAAATATTAAAATATTCTATTTATTCAAACATAATTGATGCCCCTTTATTTTGGTATAACTCAGCATTACTATTTTATTTTATTGGTAATATTTTTTTAAACATTTTTAGTAATTACTTGATGAATAAAGCACTTTACTCCTTCTTCGTGCTTTGGGGAGTTTGGCATTCCTCATTAAACATTATTTTTTATATTTTAATTAGCATTGGATTTTGGAAAACCAAGACATCACAACGATAAAACTACTAATTACCCTAGGTATATTAATAACACTATTCATAGCTGCTGTTGTAATAATATTTGTTGTTTACTATCAACGTAAAATGCTTTTAAAAGAGAAACAAATCAAACTGATCGAGCAAGAAAAACAAGTTCAGCTTTTCAAAGCAACTGTTGAAGCAGAAGAAAATCAAAAAGAAAAAATTGCGCGTAACCTCCACGATGAAATAAATCCGCTTTTAAACATGATAAAATATAATTTAGCTAAGCATCGGATGAGAGCTAGAAAAAATACATTTGACCCAGAAAGTTTAATTACTGATGAAGAAACTATTATAAAAGTTATGGAAGGTATTAGAACAACCTGTTTAGATCTAATTCCATCATTTTTATTTCAAAATGGACTAGTTCCTTCTTTAGAAGAATACATCAATAATATTCGAAAAATAGGTGAATTGTATGCAGAATTTGAAAGTGATACAGCTCCGGAAAAGGTCGAACAATTTAATACTCAGGAACTATTAAATATATATCGGATTTGCCTCGAAATTTTAAATAATATTTTCAAGCATTCCAGGTGTACGTTCTTCAAAATGATAGTTAAAACTTCTGAGTCTGCCTTAACGGTAAATTGTATTCATGATGGGAAAGGAGTAACAAATGAAGAGATCGAAAATTACACAAATAACGCGTTAGGGCTTGGATTAAAATCATTAAAAGCAAGAACTTTACTTCTAAATGCAAAAATCAATTATACAAAAAATATAAATTCTTCATCAGTTGAATTAATCATTCCTTTCAAACAGTAATTTTTATATCAAATAAAATTGACAAAATGAAAAAACCAATTCAAATTGCCATTGCGGATGATCACAAATTAATGAGAGAGGGTTTAATCTCTTTACTAAACGAATTTGAAGACGACGTAAAAGTCCTATTTGAAGCTGATAATGGAAAAGAGTTAATACATCTATTAAAGGCTCATAAACCGGATATAATTTTATTGGATATTGAAATGCCGGTGATGAATGGTAAAGAAGCTTTAGAAAAAATTCTACTAAAATATCCTAAAATGAAGGTAGTGATGATTAGCCAATATTTTACCGATGCTTATATAGTGGATTACATTAAAAATGGAGCTTGCGGTTTCCTGCCTAAAAGTTGTAGCGTCGATAAAATATTAGATGCGCTGTATGCTGTTCAGGAAAACGGATGCTATTACGATAATAAAGTCTCAGCAGCAATGGCGGATTTATTAAAAAAGACGCCTAAAATTGAAAACACACAACTTGATACTTCTTTCACAAAACAGGAAATTAAGATTATAAAACTCATTTGTCAGAAAAAATCAAATCAGGAAATCGCTGAAGAACTTCATTTAAGTGTAAGAACCATCGAAGGCCATAGGTATAATATCTGTAAAAAGACAAAAACCAACAACTCAATGGATTTAATTGAATATGCAATCAATACAGGTGTTTTAGACTTATAAAAAATCCAAATCAAGCGCTAATACTTCGCTTAAATCAGATAGAGGATCTTGTTTTTGATTGGTATCTTATTATGAACTTTCCATTAAAAATTATTTCTGATAATTATCCACTCACATATTCGCTATTTACCATTTTCTAACATTAGCAGTTATCCAATATACAACACCCAATTCCCCACCATCCCCAAAAAAACCAATTTCGAAGCAGAGCGCCGGCCTCGAACAAGCGCGAAGTCGATGAGCCGTGAATTGTGATTTATTTTGAAGCTCTTAGCGTGAGATTTATCCACGCGCTTAGAGATTCAAATAAATCGCAAGAGAGCGTAGGCATTCGCTTGTTCTTGATTTTTCTTTTGTTTCTTTTCTTTTGATCAAGAAAAAGAAAAGAAAGTAATATTCCACTACTTGGTTTTTAAACTCAAAATCAAGTAGTACTACTTGATTTAAAATCAGGTATCGCTACGTATTGCAAAAAGCATATTGAGAAATTAGGTTTGTCATTGGATTTTATTTAATGAAATAAACGATTCTTAAATGTATTTTAACTTTATAAAGATGAAAGTTTAATGCTTAGTAACCAAACGAGCCGCTTGATTATTGATGAAATATATAAATCTATAATGCAAAATACATCTATGCGAAGCCAGAGCAATTTCGTTGCAAAAGCGAAGCGTTATAGCGGGAATAAAGATGTTATGTGCAACCCAATGACGACACAAAATGATAGATAAATTAAAATTAAAATTCGGCAGTTCACAAGGACAACCTAATCTTGACGTAGAGGTTACTCCAATTACAGTTTTTGTTGGACCAAACAACTCTGGAAAAAGTCGAGTATTGATAGAAATAGAGAATTATTCAAGGCGTACTCACGGACAGCCAAATGATTTAATACTAGAAAATTTAATTTTCGGTTCGCTTACAAGACCTGAAATTAAAGCTGAAATTGCAAAAATCGAGCAGACACCAAACTTAGGAGAAAATATCAATCCTGGTCACATAATAATCGGCAAGGTAAATCCCCAAAATAATCAGGCATCAAGATTTCAAGTAAACAAAGAAGGATTGATTAATGAGGCGCAAAACCCCAATTCAAGGCAAGGTCATTTTCAACAGTACTTAAATATTTACACTCTTAGACTTGATGGAACAAATCGACTTAATTTATTAAATGAACAAGCTGCTGGTGATTTACAAACAACACCACAAAATCATTTAGCTCATCTATTCATCAATAATTCCCTTCGTGCTGAAGTTAGTAGAATTATTTACGAAGCATTTGGTAAATACTATGTAATTGACCCGACAAATATTGGCAAATTAAGAGTTAGACTTTCAGATAGAAAACCAAATTCGGAACGAGAAGAAAAAGGATGGGAGAATGAAGCAATTAATTTTCATAAAGCTGCTTTGCCAATTAATAATGCAAGTGATGGCGTAAAAGCATTTTCTGGAATTATAACAACCTTGCTAGCAGGTGATCCTAAAATTACTTTGATAGATGAGCCTGAAGCGTTTTTACACCCTGCTCTTTCTAACAAGTTAGGTAAAGAAATAGGAACCTCATTACGAAATTCTAAAAAACGTCTTTTTGTTTCGACCCATAGTTCATCATTCTTGATGGGCTGTATTCAGTCTGGCTCACCGCTTAATATAATTAGATTGACTTATAAAAACGGTGTCCCTACTTCAAGACTCCTTCCAAAAGAAAAAATATTGCATTTAATGCGGCACCCTTTGCTTAGGTCAACTGGTGTTTTAAATGGACTTTTTTACGAATCTGTAATTGTAACAGAAGCCGACTCAGACCGTGCATTTTATCAAGAAATAAACGAAAGACTTTTGGCAGCAGGAGATTCAAGAGGTATAAACAATTGTCTTTTCATTAATGCTCAAAACAAACAAACTGTTTGGGAAATCGTCAAACCTTTAAGAGAATTGGGAATACCCGCAGTAGGTATCGTTGACATTGATGTATTAAAAGAAGGCGGACAAGTGTTTACAAAACTTCTTGAAGGTGGTTTTTTCCCTACTCTAAATCATCAACCATTACAAAACCAAAGAAAAAGTTTACTTGACACATTAAATGCTACACAACAAAATTGGAAAATTAATGGAGGAATTAATTTATTAAGTGGAGCAGACAAAGAAGCTAGTAATAATTATTTTGACCAATTATACGAGTATGGAGTTTTTGTAATTCGGAATGGAGAGTTAGAGTCTTGGTTGAAAAACCTTGGCGCAACAGGACACGGTTCTAATTGGCTAATTGATGTGTTTACAAAAATGGGTGAGAATCCTGACGCTGGAAATT
Source organism: Bacteroidia bacterium (assembly GCA_044352985.1). GTDB lineage: Bacteria > Bacteroidota > Bacteroidia > B-17B0 > Aurantibacillaceae > JADJDM01. The sequence goes on along the minus strand of JBILCU010000022.1, from coordinate 12,477 downwards.
ATTTAAAGCCGACAACTGGAGATGTATGGGACTTTATTGGCCAACTAAAAAACTGGATAGAAACTCCGACAAGAAAGGGGATTCCGCAATAATGGGCAGCACAAAACACGGGTTTTGCGTCAGGCGGGGTGACGTGAAAACTTGGAGCTTCGTGCTTCTATTCAAGTTCTGTTGTGTTGGTTGACAATTTTGTGCTCCGAAACCCGCCCGAACGCAAAGCCCGAAAACGTTTTGTGCTATTTTAAAACAAAACAGAAAGACAAATTTATAAAGTATTGACATTGAAAAGAGAAATTAAAACATCAAAACTTCCAAGATTTGGCGGTGGTCTTATTGCTGACAATGCAAGACCACAGAGCTCAGGGAAAATTGATCTTCTTGGAGTGTTTACATTAATGCATGCATGGGGTTTTCCTGCAGCAAGAGTTTGGACATTAGTTGTAACAATTTTCGATGTTCCAAAATTGCAAACATCCTTACACATTGGAATTCGCAAAAAAGGTTTTAAACAAATCGACACATTAGCAACCCATGACATAAAAGATGAAAGAGTAGGTAATGCTACCACAATACAAATTGAATTAGGATATAGATTTGAGAGAGAAGGAGATTATGAAATTGTATGCACTTTAAAAGACTTTCCTACTAAGTTAAAAATACCACTTAGAATTAAATTAAGGCAGTGGCCTATTTTTTTAGAAAAAGAAATCAGCATACTGGAGAAAAATAAGTCACTATTGCCTCATAAAGTTAGCGCACAAGTCACCTGTAGAAAATGCAATCAACACTATGTTTTCGAAGAGAAAATTTTACCAAGTATAGAATATTCTGGAGGAACTTTACCTTTTCCTGAAAACGGAATTTATGAATGTGAGCATTGTGACCACAAATTAAAATTGAAAGATATACAAGGCCAAATTAGAGCTTCAATTAAAGATAATCTATCACAATTTATTAATCATAAGGCGCATGTTTAGTCCATATCATAGAATGGCTAATTGCACAAGATTGCAAAGGACAATAGCTGATTTAAATAATTCTGGAAATGTACCAATTCAAATTTTCAACGGACATAAAAGGTACCATTATTCATTAATTCATAAATTGAAAAGTGCAAAAAAACATCTTGAAAATCTTCAAAATGTTTTAGAGAATACTCAAGTATCAGCTGTTGTAGATAATTCAACGGATTTTATAAATGAAGTAAATATGCATATTGACAGTTTTTTTTACTGTTGTGGAAGTGCAATAGATATTCTTTCAAGAGAGATAATTGTTTATTTCAATATTACGATGCCATCTAAAGTATATTTTCAAACTGCACATCAACAAATAACTGTCCACAGGGAAGGAGATTCTTTATTGCCAAGACTAACTGACCCATCATGGTTAAATGAATTTAAGGATTATCGAAATGCATTAACACATGAGGTTTTAATTGGAACAAACTTTAGCATTGCAGTTAATGCTGATGGAGGGAGAAGTCAAACAGTTATAGTTTATCCTCTACCAGATAATCCAAGAGCTGATATTGAAAATCGAACATTTAGAAATAATCCAAATTCATTTGAATATTGCAAGATTACATTTACTAGATTGTTGACTCTAATTAATACTATTTATGGTGGCATAATTCAGCGCGCCTCAACAAATGGTCACTTCCCATTATAATTAAAACAGCACATAACAGCGGTTTGGTAAAATTGACGGCTCAGTGCTCCTAAAAATTTTTGTGCTCCATAATCCGCCAGTACTCTATGCAGCCAAACGTTATTGCCGATTATTATTAAATAGCTACTAAGAAGAAAATTTACAGAAATGATTTTTCTTTTAAATTTTATCTTTTATCTTATAACCGAAATAAATCCGGTGTAAGTTTTGCTTTCTCCTTTATTATATTTTGCGTCAGGTTTAATTTTTATACAATAAAAATAAGTTCCTGAGCTGCATTCCATTCCGCTAGTAGATCTGCCCGTCCAGGCATAACTGGTACTATTAGCATTTTTAGTTGTGGTTAAATCCAAAGCATTACAAACCTGAACGCCCCAACGGTCATAAATTTCAACTAATTCTAATGTCGCATTCATTATTTTTATCTCAAACACATCGTTATTGCCGTCGCCATTTGGGCTAAAAATATTAGGTATAAAAATTCCCGCTGTATCTTCAGGTAAAACAGTAATAGTTAAAGTTGCGGTATCTGCGCATGTTGGCGTGTTGTTGTATGCTATCAGCGTAATGGTATATGTACCAGAGTTTGTAAATGTATAATCGCTATTGTATGTACTTGCAGTTGCGGTTGGAAAATACCAATTGTAATTAGTTGCTCCGCTGGTATTATTACTAACATGTACATAAAGTGGCGCTGTATAAATACTGGTAGCGGTTTGTATACTAAATCCGGCATTAACCGGATTTACCTCATTAATAGTAAAGTTTGTTAGATAAGTACATCCGGCATCATCTGTTACTGTTAATGTATAATTGCCGGCGCTTAGATTATTAAAACTTGTATCTGTGGTAATTCCTGTACCAATAGAATAAGTGTAAAAATAATTGTGATAGTTTGGCGTAATAGTTATTGCGCCTTCTTGCACGCCACAAACTGCATTTGTGATGGCAATGGTATCGGGTACAGGCGCGCCATGCACTATTAATTGTGTGTGCTCAGTATGCATACACCCATTAGCATCTTTTACATAAGCAATGTAGTTAGTGCTTTGTATTGGATTGGCAATGGGGTTTGCAATAGTACTGTCGTTTAACCCTGTTTTTGGATACCAATTATAATTGCTAAAACCAGAACTTGAGTTTAGTTGTACACTTTGACCTCTACAAATAGAAATGCTGGTATCTTTTGATACCGAAGTTGGGCAAGGTGTAGAATAGGCGAGAAAAAAGCCTTCTATCATAGGAACGCACCCAGCATTTGTTTCGCTATTGCTAGTTAATGTAAAACCAGTGGTATTATTTAACACAAATGTTTTAATGTTTGTAAGAGCATCAGTACTATCTATAAATTGGTTTGGTGTATCGTCTACTAAGCCATACAAGTTATTGTTTTCGTAATAAAAACTACCCGGTAATGATTTATTAAAAGTAAAATTACCAATTGTCATATCTAATTTTCCCAAGTAAAATTGTCCAGCGCTTGAATTTAAAGTAAACTCGCACCTATAATCTCCGTAAAGAGTATTGTGAACATTATTAGTCCAAATCGATAAACCTACATCCTTACTGTTATCTATTGGATTAAGATTTTGTATTGCATAATTCATATTTGTATAATATGTTTTATTATTCAATATTGTGAGAACATTAACATTTTGCATTAAATTATTTTCATAAATAATCATTAAATAAAAACCATCATAAACAAAACCTCTACTTGTATCTTCCAACATTAGGCAATTTTGACAAGGGACAATTAATACGTTATTATTTTGTGTGGTGTAATTTGTAACATCTAATGCGCATATCCAATTTTTCCCTGATACAATTGAGTTATCGCAATTAAACATCGGAGAAATTATTGCGGAACTATCAATAATTATTTTATTATTATTATATGTTAATTCTAATCGAGTATCTTTTTCGGGTATATTATCGTATTCATAGTTTAATCTATATGTGAATAAATATGCTTTTTTAATAAGCGAACCTGTTGGAACGAAATTCGAAAAAATAATTGTGTCAGCCTGCAAATAATCCTTTCCGAAATATGATACTCCATCACCGCATACACCTCCTTTTATGTTATTTTGTAAAAAAATTATCTGAGATTTTGCACACAATGTGATTAGAGAAAAGAATAAAATTTTGTAGATTATATTTAAGCTTTGGTACATAAATAAAATTATAAATGTAATTTAATTATGATTATTAATTTGACTAATAAAACTTGATTTTAATTCAGATAAATCATGATTAATACATTTACTATCGGCAAATATATATATAAGCTATTCTACTTTAATTAAAAAATATTTAAACATATCAAAGATGATAAAATAGATTTCGTAATCAAATCAGGCTTTTAGATACAATTTCATTCAATACTACTTAGATATAATCAAGTACTACTACTTGATACAAAAACTAGTAGTAGTACTTGTTTTTTTTGTTACTATACTTTTTTAGTATTGCATAGATTAAATTATACCGTTTTTAATTACTAAAAAAATAAATAATTATGAAATAGCCATGTGCTTCGCGCTCATAACAAATGCGGTGCACTGAGCTTGTCGAAGTAAAGACACATGGCGTATAACACATAGCAAATAAAAAACAAATAAAAAATACATATGAAAAAAACAATCACCCACTTACTGCTACTATTAGGTGTAGCAAGTACACAAAACCTTGAGGCACAAAATCCAATTTTGACAATACCTAATCAATATTATCAACCTATTCTACCAGGCGCAAACCCTCTTCCCACAGTCTCTGGTGGTTACACTGGTATTGCGTCAAATTCGCCTCATAATACGTATCCTAATGCTCAGGGTAAGCCATTACTTTTTGAGGCTAATGGTGAATTATATAATAATAACGGCTTTAAAATTGCCACTTTAAATTATGATGTAAATAATATTGCATTATCCCACACCGAAAGTATTATTGTGCCAGATCCTGGTAATTGTAGTAGGTTTTATTATATTGGCTCTGCTGCACAAGATGGAGTAAATCTCTACTTTCCCGTTTTTTCATTAATTGATATGTCTCAACAAAACCCAGGTGCACCAATTGGTGAAAAAGGTAAAGTGTTAACAACAAACACTACTGGGGGTAATGTTAAAAATTTGTATGATTCGGATATAACACCAGACTATGGTTCAACAATACCTCGTCCAATTTTAGGTAATGTTTTTATTGCAGTAACTAAGCCAAGAACATTTGATGGGAACTCGAGATTGTTGTTTGTTTATAATTCATACAAGATCTACATTTATAAAATTACATCTTCGGGTATTCAGTTTTTCAAAATGGATGATTTTAGTAATATTACTAGTAGCTATTATTCCGGAACTAATAATCTTATTAATGGAGAATTAGAAATTTATGAAGATGTTGCAAACAATAAAATTAAAATGGCTATTCCTGCAGCTACAACATCTGCTTCTAATCCTAGTTCGTATAATGTAGTATTTTTGGATTATAATACTAGCACCAATAGTTATTCTAACTACAAAACTATTTGTGTTTCGGGTCCACCATGTGTGTCATCTAACACTAACGGAGAATCATATAAAACAGTTAATGGATTGGAGTTTTCAGCTAATGGCAACTATGTTTATTTTACTCATGACCAAATTATTGGTAATGGAGTATATGCAGAATGGGTTGAATATAATAATATATCAAATAGGCACGCAATATCTCCTTCGGGTGTTTCAATGTCGGATTTTAAGTATTCTCAAATTGAGTTAGGTTTAGATGGTAAAATGTACTTTGCTACAAGTAATCGATTAGCTGCGATTACTAACTCAAATAATCCTTCAACAACAATTACATATCCTTATAATTCGGCAGTATATAGCTGGAATAATTCAGCTGTTACATTATCTTCGTATCCATTACTGTTATCGTACATCCCAAATGGCCCTACAGTTTATTATTATGCTTTACCTGATCAGGTTGATCAAGATACGTATGGCGGTTTTTATAATGCAACTTCAACATGTTGTAATCTGTATACACAATTTAATATTAACAAAGATTTTATAATGCCTGTAGGTACATATACGGTAACCAATAGCTCTGTGATAAATGGTAACGATAGTCAAGGCAATAGTATGCAGGTTTCATTCAATACCATAACATCAACAAAAGGTAATATAACTATTCCAACTGGTTCAAAAGTTACTTTCCAAGGACTTACAATTCAATTTGCACCAGGCACAGGTATGATTGTAAATGATGCAGCTACTGGTCAGCAAGGAGGTAAAGTAATTCTTAATGCAAGTACACTCACGTGGTATACTGGCTGTGGTGAATATCAATTATGGAATGGGGTAACTCTTAAGGGTTCAAACCTTGTTACGCAAGGTACAACAACTAATTCTCAACATGCAGTACTAACAACAGTAGGTGTTTCACAAATAGATCATGCGCTTGTAGCGCTAAATATTAAAGGCGGTGCAATTGTACAATTTACAGGTGGTTCCAAACTATTGGATAATAAAATTGCTATAGAGGCCGAAGCTTATACTTCACCATCTAACCCGGTAAACGATGTTGGTGTTTTTTCAAATGTAATTTTTAAAACACAAAGTACATTTAATAGTGTTCAGCCTAGTTATTTTGCACGTATTACTGGTCGTAAACCAACTTTTAGATTTATTGGATGCACTTTTGATAATGATCAATTGCTTTATAATAACCTTTACGATGGTATTATTTCAAATGATTCAAAAATAAGTGCAACATCAACATCAATATTCAATGATTTGAAATATGGTATCAATCATTCTAATACCTTGTCAAATTCAGGCTATAGCTTAAATGTTAACGGAGGTACATTTAATAGAAACCTAAGAGGTATTAGTGTATCAAATAGTAATTACGCGTCAATTCGTTATGCAAATTTTAACATGCTAGATAACTCTTCTTTATATGCATTCTCATTAGGATTATATCTTGATAACTCCAGTAAATTTATGGTAACTAATAACACATTTAAAAACGAAACACTTGTTAATGCATCTTTAAATGGTGGAGGTACAATTGGGATTGTAGCAAATAATACCAACAAACAAGATAGCAATATTAATATTATCAAACTTAATACATTTTATAATCTGCAAGAAGGAATTCAGTGTTTAAATAAAAATTACTACACGCATAAAGGTAATCCAAATAATGATAGAGGTTTACGAATGTATTGTAATACATTTAATCAAAGCATAGCATGGTGTGATATTGGTGTTCATGCACCATCAAGCGCAGATACTTCAGCCATTGATTATCATCAGGGTGACGTACCTGATTCAGCTGCAGCAAATATTTTCAGTCACACAACTTCAATTGATTTTTTTCACTATACTCCTTCTCCTTTTGCAGTTGATTATAAATGGCACATCGGCACATCCAATGGTTTACCTAACGTGCCAAATACAATATATCCTGTTACACCTCAACAGTTATCATTTAATTCAAATACTTGTGGTGCAGGAGGTGGAAGTACTGGTCAACGTATTACTTGCATTGAAACACCTGAAACAATGTTGTTAAAAATTCAAACACTAAATCAAATGTTGTTAGATATTAATTCTGTTTCAGCAAACAAAACAATTAGTGGAACAAATGATAACAGTGAAATTGAAGCAAATCTTCAGGGGCAATTAGATTGGTATGAAACTCAATTAGTGGTTTATTATCTAAACGACACTACAGTTTTGAATCCGATTGATTCAGCGTATAAGTACATTAAATATTTCTGTAATAATGAAATAAATAAAGTTGCGCAATTGGATGTAGAGTTGGCAAATGGCAGCTCTAAAGAAGCAAATATTTTATATCAACAAATAATTAATGAAAATCACAGTGTAGAGTATAAAAACATTTATGCCATCTTGCTTAGTCTCACTGGCAAAGACAAGAGCTCAGAATTATTGCAAAATGAAATTTTAGTAAATCAACTTTTTAGTATCGCTAATAATAACTCAGATTTAGCAGCTAAAGCAATTGCTCAAAATTTACTTTCATTTATAGGACATAAAAATTACGAAGAAGAAATACAAATTTTTAACTCCTCATCAACTGCGAGAAAGGTTTCAGAGATAAGCGAAGATTTTTCTTCTGTATATAAATTGTCTAATTTGCCAAATCCATTTACCGGTAATACTACAATTACTGCATTTATTCCTAAAGGAAGTTTAAATGCTAAGATTATAATTACTGATATATTAGGTAAGGAAATTGCAAAATTCACACTTACAGAAGGAAATAATTCAATTGTCTTTGATAAACAAGATATAAAGGGAATGTTATATTATAGTTTATTCATTGATAATATACGCAAAGAATCTAAATTAATGATTAAGCAATAATTTAAATTTTATTTTAGCTTATTAAAAAAATAAAATAAATGTGTTACGACATTTTTTAATGAGTAAAGGCTGATTTATAAATTTATGTGCGCGGAAATTCTTTCCGCGCATTTGCTTTAAATTAATTTTGCTGTTAGTACAATATTATTCAGATGTATCTCTCCACTAACTCGGTGAGCAGTTAGGAGGTTCGGTGTTCCTCAGCATGCGCAAGCAACAAATCGCGCCAAACCAACGAATTATATTTTAATTTTAGATTTTCGTATTACGTGGAAGCTTACATTTATATCAACTTTCCCATTACAATTAAAACAAGCATTATAAAAAAACACAAACAACATTGATAAATCATTATCAATTGAAAAAATATTCCAAAATCGCCAAACTAAATTTTATATAAAAACTAAAATTATAAATCGATTTAGGCTTTCAGTTACCATTTTAAAATTAATCGTGTATCCTCCAATTACTGGCAAAGTACACTATTTTACAAATTTCGCCTACTTGATTTTTCACTCTAAAACCAAGTAGCGCTACTTGCCATAAAATCAGGTATAGCTACGTATTGTATAAAGTATTTCAGCACATTAATTTTGTTGGCATGATTTTATTTTTATAATATGTTTTAATAATCATAAATATTTAAAAAAATAGAAAAGAATTTTATTTCTAAAATAAATTAAACAATAAAATAAAACTAAACAATGAAAAAATTAACATTCTTAATTGTGTATGTTATAGTTACAAATACACTAAGTGCTCAAGTAAAAGTTTTCTCAGGAGGAAATACAATTATCGGTTCAACGAATAGTCCTGTTTCAGGGGCTAAATTTCAAGTTTCCGGCGCATCTGTATATACAACAGCTACAGGAACGGTTACTCCCACATCAGCCCCACTCATTCAATCAGTAAATGCTTATTCAACTGCGGGTGCACCTGATTATACCTGGAGTGGTAACCCTACTGCTGGTTTTTTCCATCCAGCAGCAAATGTTTTGGGTTTTTCTATTAATGGTTCAGAAAAAATGAGAGTGCATTCAAATGGTTGTATTGGTATAGGTACTACTTCACCGATGGAATTTTTCCAACTCGGTGACCGTTTTACGTTTCATAATGGTGGTACTAAATATTTAGGGTTCAATTCATATTACGATGCAGGGGCAGGAACTAATAAACGATTGGTTGCAGACTATGCTTCTTCAATTGCCTTTGGTGGTGGAGATATTAGTTTTAATATTGCAACAACCAGTACAGCTGGAAGTGCAATTACATTTACAGATGCTTTGCATATAAAAAACACAGGCTTTGTTGGAATTGGCGCCACATCACCCGCATCTATGTTAAGTGTTGGAGGCGATGGTCTTTCAACTTGCAGAGCGTATTTCTATAACTCTTCAAATTCGGGAGGTACTAGCGTATATGCAACAATGGCTCAACCAACCAGTGCCCAAAGTGCATATTGTGTCAATGGAAGTATAACAAGTGGTGTAGGCTATGCTTATGGCGTTAGGGGTTCCTCATATAATACTACATCGCAATCAGCTGGTTACGGAATTGGTGTATACGGTCTAGCAGGAAATGCAACAACTCAGTACAATTACGGAGTTGCAGGTATTTTGCTAGGATCGAATGATGGTGCAGGAATTTATGGTTCAGATAGAACGACAGGAAATTTTACCGCAATTCCAGGAAATTACGCAGGTTACTTTTCTGGTAGAATTCGCACCACAAATGACGCTCCCGAAAAACCAACAGGAGGCTCATGGACAGGATACTCTGACGGAAGATTGAAAAAAGATACTGTTGGATTTAAAGATGGATTAAATGTGATAAGAAGAATACATCCGATTACCTATAAGTTTAATGGTATTGGCAATTTTCCTGCTGATGTAACACATATTGGAGTAGTTGCACAAGAAATACAAGAAGTTGCTCCATATTGTGTAGGAACGGGCAAAATAGTATTAAAGCAAAGTGAAGCAAATGAGTTTAGTGCAGATGTTGTACAAACTCTTGCTGCTGATTCAACAGGAGAAGTGCGCAGCGTTGTTAATGCACTAACATATAATTATGATGCATTAATTTATGTTTTAATTAACTCGGTTAAACAATTAGATTCAACAGTTACCGCATTAAATGGAACAAGAAACGTAGAATTAAAACAACAATTGGATAGTTTGAAGCATGAACTCGATGCTTGCTGCAATAAAGGAATAAAAACTCCAACTGCTGATGTAAACAATCGTACATTATTAAATACAGCGCCTGAAACAAACAACATAGTAACAGCTAATTGGCTTGCTCAAAACAAACCTAATCCTTTTAACAAAGAAACAGTAATAGAATATAACGTAGTGCAAGAAGGAAAAGGAAGCATTTTAATTTTTGATATGAACGGAAAATTACTAAAAACAATTCCTGTAAAAATACCAGGCAAAAGTAGCGTAACTATTACTGCTAATGATTTACCTGCGGGTATGTATTTCTACACTTTAGTTGTAAATGATAATGAAGTTGATACTAAGAAAATGATTTTAACTCAATAATTCTTTAATATGAGAAAATATAAATTGATTATTACGTTATTCGTTTTCCTAATGTATAATAATGTTTTTGCTCAGTTGCCTTTCGGAGATTCAGCTTGGGTATTACAAACTAGTCTTTCAGATGAGTTTACAGATTCCACTTTAAATACTACCAAGTGGAACAGTGCTTATTGGGGTGGCACCTCTCCATCAATATCAAACGGCGCAGAAATTAATTATTCAAGCAATTTATTATTTAATGGAAGTACGTTAAGAATAAAAGCTGATACCTTAAATCCGAATGTTAAAAGAGCTTGGAATACATTTCCTGATTATGATTATGGAGATACTCTAGATTCTTTAACTTTTGCATATCAAAGTGGAGTAATACAAGCAAGAAATGTTTTTAAATATGGCTATTTTGAATTAAGTGCAAAATTTCCTTCAAAATATTATCCATTATGGCCAGCATTTTGGCTTCTCTCTTCAGATTGTGCACCAGGAACTGATTATTTGGGAGAACTTGATATTGCTGAAAATGGAGCTTTAACAACCTTTAATGCTAATCAATTATCAAGTTGGTGGCATATTTCCGATACTACCTGTATATATAAATGGGCATTAAATGATGGCGGAACAAATACAGTCCTATCCGCAGGCGATTCATTATCTGGGACATTTCACAAATATGCTTGTCAGTGGGACCCAGACAAATTTATTTTCTATTTTGATGATGTTCCAACATTTAGTGTTTATGATACAAGCGGCCATAATATCCCACAACATAATGTAACTCTACTTATTAATATGTGTATAGATCCACGAGCAGCATATTTACCAGCGGATTGGTCTGGAACAGCATTAAGAGACGAATTTGGGAACGTTATCCACGGTAATATGACTCCAACTAAATGGCCACAGTATTTAGAAAGTCAATACTTCCGCTATTATAAACTAGATGCTGGAGATTGTTCAACGGTTCTCAACAATTTATGTAATCCATCTGGTTACAACCGAAAAATAAAGAAATCAATTACTACCGATGCTACATGTACACCCACTTTTAACCCAAGTACTGCTTCAGGTAGTTATACACTAAGAGCTACAGATTTTATATTAATTAATGAAGGTACTTCAATTAACCCAAGCGGTTCAGGTTTTTTTGGTATCGAAATTTTAGATTGTCCACAATAGAAACTATTAATAATCATATTATGAAACTACTTATTTTCTCACTACTAGTATTTGTTTTTTGCAATAATACAAACAAACTAAGGTGTTTATCCAATACTTCTGCATTTACAGATTACCGAGATGCTTATGTAGGTTCATATTCCTGTAAAACAAAGTGCACAAAACCTGGGATGAATAGCGCGCCAAAAACCACATATACAACTGAAACACTAACTGTTTCAAAAGATACACAAGATTCTGTATTAGTTATAAGTAATGGCTCCATAGTTGCAAAATGCAAATTAATTAATAAAAATCTTAATCCTTATCCAAATTACAACAAATGGCGTGGAAGGTTTTATGCCAGCGATAGTGTGTATTTTTGTATAACGCTTGGCATGGTTTCTTATTATGGTTTCGAAGGCAAAAAAATATAGGTTTTAAAGTTTAAATTTAGTATCTTTAGGCTAATGAAAATAAATTTAAAATATTGGATAAAAATTGTTTTATTATTTTTTTATTTTAATATCTATTCACAAACATGGTCGCCACTAGGAGTTGGAACCAATAATTATGTGTCATCTTTAGATACCTTTAATTCCAATTTATACGTTGCTGGATATTTTTCTTCAGCAGGAGGTACTCCTGTAAATTACTTTGCAAGTTGGAATAGTGTTACTTGGTCTAATGTAGATAATGGTACAGATAACAGAATACACGCTCTTTTT
>JBILCU010000014.1:0-83257 GCA_044352985.1 Bacteroidia bacterium | reverse complement strand
AATAAAACGCGGTGCTTCGAGACCCTCAGCATCCGCTTTATTTACGTACCCTGAGGGTCTCGAAGGGTAAACTTTAGAGAGGCTGCTTAACCTCCTCGTATTTTGTCATCCTGAACGAAGTGAAGGAACTAAAAAAACAGATGCTTCCTTCGTTGGCATGACAATAAAATATAAAAATCGTAAATAAAACGCGGTGCTTCGAGACCCTCAGCATCCGCTTTATTTTCGTACCCTGAGGGTCTCGAAGGGTAAACTTTAGAGAGGCAGCTTAACCTCCTCGTATTTTGTCATCCTGAACGCAGTGAAGGAACTAAAAAAACAGATGCCTCCTTCGTCGGCATGACAATAAAATCTCAAAATCGTAAATAAAACGCGGTGCTTCGAGACCCTCAGCATCCGCTTTATTTTCGTACCCTGAGGGTCTCGAAGGGTAAACTTTAGAGAGGCAGCTTAAACTCCTCGTATTTTGTTATCATTGAACGAAGTGAAGGAACTAAAAAGGATACCTCCTTCGTCGGCATGACAAAAAAATATAAAAATCGTAAATCTTAAAATTGTAACTACAGCTGACTAACGACTAAGATCTATTGACTTCTGAATAAATCTCCAAATCGTAAATTATTCCTACTTGCAACTAATAATCAGTAGCTTGCAACTTTTTTTCAAAATCAAATAGTCTAATTAATTTTTAATTCTTATTTTCACTAATCATTTTTAAGTATGGAAAATACAGATAATATACAAATCCAAAATCCTGATGCAGGAAGCAACATACCACCGCGTAACAGAAGAGATCAAGATGATCACGCTCATAGAGAAGAGCCCTTTGATTTAAAAGTATTTATAAAAGATACTGCAGTTATTTTATTGGGTATTGCCTTTGCTACAATCGGTCTGGAATTGTTTGTTGTACCTAATAAATTATTAGATGGAGGTGTAACAGGTATTTCGCTCTTGCTCTCTTTTGTTACTAAGCAGGATGTGTCTATTTTTATCTTTACCATTAATATGCCTTTTGTTTATATGGGCTATAAACAAGTTGGGAAAATATTTGCTATTAAAACGTTCCTTGCCATTGTTACACTCTCTATTGTTTTATATGCCATGCACTCATTGCACCCTACACCAATTACTGAAGATAAAGTTTTAATTGCGGTGTTCGGTGGCATATGTTTAGGAGCTGGTATTGGCTTTGCCATGCGTGGGGGGTGTGTGTTGGATGGAACCGAAGTATTAGCACTTTGGTTAACCCGTAAAACAAGTATGCAGGTGGGTGAAATTATTTTAATCATCAATATTTTAATTTTTGCTGTTGCAGCTGCCGTTCAGGGTATTGAGTATGCATTGTACTCTATTTTAACTTTCATGGCGGCAGGTAAAATGGTTGATTTCTTAACCAATGGTATTGAAGAATACACAGGTGTTACTATCATCAGTGAAGAGAGCGAAAAAATCAGAAAACAAATTATTCAGCAGCTAGGAAGAGGTGTTACCATTTACAGCGGTAAGCGTGGCTTGCGCGGTAAAAAAGCTCAGGAAAGCGGATTGAATAATCGTGATATCCTTTACACCGTTGTTACAAAACTCGAGTTAACAAAAGTAAAAGCCATTGCTGAAAGCGTTGATAAAACTTGTTTTATGACAACTCATAGTATCAGTAGTGTTAGAGGCGGAATGGTAAAAGCAAGAAAGCTTCACTAAGCTTTTTTAATTTAAGAACTAAGGTTTCAATTTGTGCAAATTGTAGTCAATACCCGTTTATTATTACCAAACAAACTTGACGGTATTGGTTGGTTCACTTATCAAACATTAAAACGCATCACCCAACAACATCCGGATGTGCATTTTGTGTTTTTGTTTGATCGCCCTTACGATAATCAGTTTATCTTTGCTGATAACATCACACCATTAATCATTGGCCCACAGGCAAGGCATGCATTTTTATTTTATGCCTGGTTCCAGTTTTCGGTTAAATCGATTTTAAATAAATTAAAACCCGATTTGTTTTTATCGCCTGACGGAATGCTGTCATTGGGAGCAAAATGTAAACAGTTGCCTGTAATACATGATATAAATTTTTTACATCACCCAAAAGATGTTCCATTCTGGGCAAGTAAATTTTACAATCGGTATTTTCCAAAATATGCCCATGAAGCTTCTCGAATTGCAACAGTTTCGGAATATAGTAAGCAAGATATTTCAAAAAGTTACGGAATTAATTCGGGTAAAATTGATGTTGTTTACAATGGCATTAATGAAACGTTTTCACCCCTCAACGAAGAACAAAAAATTGCAACCAAAAAAAAATACACGAATAATCAACCTTACTTTGTATTTGTTGGCTCTTTGCATCCACGAAAAAATGTAAAACGTTTGTTGCAGGCTTTTGATGCATTTAAATCAGAAACGAATGCTGATTTTAAACTGGTATTGGCAGGAGCAAATTTTTGGGGAATGAATGAACTAAAAGAAACCTTGGAAGTAATGAAGTTTGCAAAGGATGTTGTTTTTACAGGAAGAGTAAATGATGAAGAATTAAATTCCATTCTCGCCTCTGCATTTGCATTAACCTTTATTCCGTATTTTGAAGGATTTGGAATACCCATGATTGAGGCTATGCAATGTGAAGTGCCTGTAATAGCTTCTAACACTACTTGTTTACCCGAAATTGCTGAAGATGCGGCTTTGTTTGTAAATCCTTTTGATGTAAATGAAATTAAAAATGCAATGATTTATATTTATCAGGATACTGAATACAGAAAACGTTTAATTGAAAAAGGGAATAAGCGTAAAACGCTTTATTCATGGGATAAATCAGCAAATTTACTTTGGGATTGTATTTTAAAAACCGTGTAAGATGAACAATCCGGCAACCTATTTTGTAGATGTAATTTTGCCTTTATCGGTACCTAATTTGTACACCTACCGGGTACCAAAAGAATTAAATGATTTCATAAGAATAGGGAGTAGGGTAGTAGTACAGTTTGGTAAAAATAAATTGTATACCGCACTGATTAAAAACATTCATGAGCAAGCTCCAATAGATTACACTGCAAAATACATTGATTCCATAGTAGATGACATGCCGGTAGTAAATCCGGTTCAATTTAAGTTTTGGGATTGGATGTGTTTTTATTATATGTCTTATCCTGGCGAGGTAATGAATGTGGCTTTACCAGCAGGATTAAAACTTAACAGCGAAACTAAAATCAGTTTAAATGCTGAATTTGATTTTTCAACCCTTGATTTAAATCAACTGCATGAAAATGAAAATAAAGTCATTGATCAACTGCAAACAAAACCACAGTTAAGTATTGTTGAATTATCTGCCGTTTTAAAGATTAAAAACATTCAGGCCACTGTACACTCCCTTTCAAAAAAGAACATCATTCAGGTACACGAAGAAATTAATGAGCGATATAAACCGCGTTTAGTAAGTTATATAAAATTGAATGATGATTACTTGCATAACGAAACCAAAATGCAAGAATTGTTTGTTCAGTTGGAAAAGAAAGCTATTAAACAATTACAAGCAGTGCTTTTTTATTTAAACAAGGCAGGTAACATCAATGTGCTTTTACAAAAAAATGAAATTGATCGCTGGGTAAAAAAATCAATACTTACAGATGCTGTTGAACATTCACCGGTTCAATCACTCATTAAAAAGGGAGTTTTTGATTGCGTTGATTTTGAAATATCTCGATTAAAATTTGAGCAGGAAAAAATACAGGAAGTAACACTTTCTGCATTGCAAGTGGACGCTTACAAAGACATTCATCTAAAATTAAATGAAAAAAATACTGTATTACTGCATGGCGTAACGGGTAGTGGCAAAACAGAAATTTATATTAAACTGATTCAGGATACTTTAAGTGAAGGCAAACAAGTATTGTTTTTAGTTCCTGAAATTGCTTTAACGTCTCAGCTCATTTACAGAATTAGAAAATTTTTTGGAAATCGTTCCGGTGTTTATCATTCAAAGTTTTCCGAAAATGAACGTGTAGAAATCTGGAATAATATTTCAGGTATTTCATCAAGTAACGATTCATTAAAACAAAATAAAAATTACGATATCGTTTTAGGAACTCGTTCTGCTTTGTTTCTACCGTTTCAACAATTAGGATTAATAATCATCGACGAAGAGCATGATACATCTTATAAACAGCAAGATCAAGCGCCTCGATATCATGCCAGAGATGCCGCCATTTATTTGGCTAATTTGCATCAGGCAAAAGTAGTGTTAGGTTCTGCAACGCCATCTATAGAATCGTATTACAATGCAGAAGAAGGAAGATATGGATTGGTAAAATTGAGCGAACGTTTTGGTGGTACTTTGTTGCCCGAAATTGAAATCATCAATACGGGAAAAACAAAAGAACAAGCCAAAAACAAATCCTTGTTTTCGGAAGAATTGAAACAACTAATTCAACTTACGTTAGAACAGCGCCAGCAAGTAATTTTGTTTCAAAATCGTCGCGGCTTCGCACCCTACACAGAATGTGTTACTTGTAACTGGATACCACATTGTACACAATGTGATGTGTCTTTAATTTATCATAAATCGGCCAACCGTTTGGTTTGCCATTATTGTGGCTATTCTATTGCGCCTCCCTCTAAATGTGGTGCGTGTGGCAATACAGATTTAAGGCATAAAGGTTTTGGTACCGAAAAAATAGAAGAAGAAATAGAAATCATTTTCCCTACTGTAAAAATTGCACGTCTCGATGTAGATTCAACCCGAAATAAAAATGCCTATCGGCAAATCATAGATGATTTTGATCAGCACAAAGTTGATATTTTAGTCGGCACACAAATGGTTACCAAAGGCCTGGATTTTGAACATGTAAGTTTGGTTGGAATTATCAATGCCGATCAGCAGCTCAACTTCCCTGATTTCAGATCGTATGAAAGAGCATTCCAAATTTTAACACAAGTTGCCGGCCGAGCTGGTAGAAGAGCTATAAGAGGTAAGGTGTTGATTCAAACGAGTAGGGTAACACATCCTGTTCTGGAGTTAATCAAACAAAATAATTTTGATGAATTGTACTTTCAGCAGATTAATGAAAGAAAAGAATTTCTCTATCCACCATTTTATCGTTTAATAGAATTTACTTTTGTTTCGGCTGATTTAAATTTATTGAATGAAGCCACTTCTTTTTTCGCCGATCATTTAAAAAAGGAATTTAACAAACATGTTTTAGGACCAGAATTCCCCTTGATAAACAAAATCAGAAATGAATTTTATAAAAAAATCATTTTAAAGATTGAAAGAAATTTTTCTACTATAAAAGTGCGCGAAAGTTTAATAAAACATCTTTCAAAGGTTAAAACAGATAATGAATTTAAAAAGGTAAAGATCAAAATAGATGTTGATCCAATTTAAATAGTAAATCCAATATCCATCTAAACTCATAAATTTCCTTTCATAAAATTAAAGTGATAAAAATCATTTATTCTTTCTAAATTGTCCTATTGAAATACAATTACAATGAAAAAAACAATTACTCATTTAGCGCTATCCACCTTTTTGATTTCAGGCGGGTTGTTTGCTCAAACTCAAAAAAGCAAAAATCATCAGCATGATTCACCTTCGCATCGAACATGCGGAACAACAGATCATCATGAATTTTTAATCCAAACTAGGCCTAATTATGAAAAAGAATTTAAAGAATACAATAGCAGGCTGGATGATTACATTACGAATCAAAAAAACAATCCTCAACAAAAAAATGTAAATATTACAATACCTGTTGTGGTTCATATTTTATACCAAAATGCAACTGAAAATATCTCAGACGCAAGAGCAATTGAACAGGTAACAGTTTTAAATGAAGATTTTCAAAAAAACAATGCTGATACCACTATTATCCCGTCTATCTTTAAATCAAGAGCTGCGGGTACAAATATTACGTTCTGTTTAGCACAACGTGATCCAAATGGCAATCCAACTAATGGAATTGTACATAAAGCTACTACTGTTTCTACATTTAGTACGGATGACAAAGTAAAAAATTCTGCACAAGGTGGCAACAATGCCTGGGACGTAACAAAATATGTAAACATATGGGTTTGTGATTTAGGAAACTCATTATTAGGTTATGGAGAATTTCCAACAACATCTTTAAGTAATACTTACGGTTTAGTATTGAATTATAGATATACAGGAAAAACTGGGGCTTCAGCACCTTTTAACAGAGGAAGGACAGGTACGCATGAGTTTGGTCATTGTTTTAACCTATTTCACATTTGGGGTGATGACGGTACAGCATGTACCGGTAGCGATCAAGTAAGCGATACCCCTAATCAAAAAGGTGAAAACTACGGAACTCCTGCATTTCCACAAGGTACATCAGCAAATGGAGGTTGTTGTACAGCATCTGATCAAAGCTCTATGTTTATGAATTATATGGATTATTCTGACGATGCCGCAATGGCCATGTTTACTGCTGGACAAATTGCACGTATTAATGCAGTTGTAAATACATCACCATGGAATGTGCTTCAGTCTTCTGACGGTTGTACACCAGTAACTCTTGTTGCTAATGATGCTGGAATTTTAAGTGTTGCTTCACCATCAGGAATTCTTTGTTCAACAAGTATTCAACCTTCTGTTACACTAAAAAACATGGGTAATTCGGCAATGACAACTTGTGATATCAACTATAAAGTTGATAATGGTGCAATTTCAACTTACAATTGGTCTGGTAGTTTGGCAGCATTAGCAACTACTGTGGTAAATTTACCATCTATTCCGGTTGCTGCAGGAAATCATACATTAACGGTTTACACATCTAATCCAAATGGTTCAGCTGATGGAAATGCTACAAACGACCAGTCCACCTCTCTATTTACAATTGTATCAGTAGGTAATGCCTTACCCTATACGCAAGGTTTTGAAGCAACTCCTTTCCCAACTGCTCAAGGTATAACAATCAATAATCCCGATAATGGAATCACGTGGAATAGTACTACAACTGCAAAATTCTCCGGTACGCGTTCAGCTTTTGTTGATAACTGGAATTATGCAAATGCACAAGGACAACGTGATGAAATGGTATTACCAAATTTAGACTTTAGCAATGCTACAAATGCTCAATTAACTTTCCAGGTTGCCTATACCTATTGGACAACTACAGGTACAGGTTACTCTGACACTTTAGAAATTTTAGCATCAGGTGATTGTGGAACTACTTACACAACAGTTTACAAAAAATGGAGAGATGATTTAAAAACTGCTCCACCAATTTCAAGTAATAACAATGGTTTTGCACCAACAGGTCCATCTCAATGGAGACTAGAAACAGTTAATTTATCTCAGTTTGATGGAAACAATAATGTGGTTGTTAAGTTTAGAAATATTACTGATTATGAAGATAATCTGTATCTAGATGATATCAATATTGCTTCTAACACAGTAGGTATTAATCAAATTGATAATAGTGCTATTTATATCAACTTATATCCAAATCCTTCAAATGGCTTAATTAAGTTTGAAGCGTATAATCAAATTCAAAATCAAGAATATCAAATTATTGTTTATGATATTGTTGGTAAAAAGGTAAAAGAACTGAACTCAATTCAATCAGGCGAATCTATTGATTTATCGTCTTTCACAAATGGTTTGTACCAAATCGAAATTAAGTCAAAGTCAACTTCTATTTTTAAAAAAGTGGTACTTAATAAGTAATGTTTGTAAATCATAAATTCAAAGTCGGTGCTTTTGCACCGACTTTTTTTGTTTTAATTTAAAAGTTATTTTGAACTTGATATTAACTCATTTTCTGTTTTACCAATCAAGTTTATCATAATTTATTACATTTGCTATCCTCATGAAAAAAGGATTTTTTTTATTATTAGTTGTATTAATTTGCAATGTCTGGAGTTTAACCTCACAAAACAATGCAACCATTCGTGGATTTGTTTACACAAAAGATGATGGAGAACCAGTTCTGTTTACCAATGTTTATCTTAAAAACACAACAATTGGGGCATCCACAGACATTAATGGTTTTTTTACCATAACAAAAGTTCCTTCGGGTAATTACACCCTTACCATTTCTTATTTGGGTTATGATACCTTATATGAAAATATTACGGTGAAAAACGGAGAAATAGCCAACAAAAAATTTTACCTTACAAAAGGTTCCGTTCAATTACAAGAATTTACTGCAAGTGCCGAGCAACAATCCAAAACAGAAGAAACAAAAGTTTCTGTAAATAAAATTGATCCCGTTATAATTAATAAACTACCAAGCGTAGGAGAACCAGATTTAGCTCAATACATGCAGGTTTTACCGGGGGTTGTTTTTACAGGCGACCAAGGTGGGCAACTTTATATCAGAGGAGGAACACCTATTCAAAATAAAGTATTGTTGGATGGAATGATCGTTTATAATCCTTTTCACTCTATAGGTTTATTTTCTGTTTTTGATAATGATATTATCCGAAATGCGGATGTTTATACCGGTGGCTTTGGAGCAGAATACGGCGGAAGAATTTCTTCAATAATGGATATCACCACAAAAGATGGGAACAAAAAACGAGCAGAGGGAAAAATCTCTACATCCACTTTTGGTTTAAAAGCACTTTTAGAAGGGCCATTATTAAAATTGAAAGAGAATGGAAACGGTACCATTTCTTATTTATTATCCGCAAAGCATTCTTACTTACCTCAATCATCAAAAATATTTTACCAGTATGCAGATACTGCAGGATTACCTTTTGGATTTACTGATTTATATGGTAAAGTTTCTTTTAATGCCAATAACGGAAGTAAGCTAAATGTGTTTGGTTATAATTTTAAGGATTTTGTTAACTACCCGAAAATTGCCGAATTCAAATGGAATTCATATGGAGCAGGATCTAATTTTGTATTAATCCCTCCAGGATCAACCACTTTGGTAGAAGGTAATTTTGCCTATTCACAATATGGAATTGAGGCAAAAGGCGCTTCCGATAGTGTTGCAAAAACAAGTGACATTAATGGGTTTAATATGGGACTTAAATTCACCAATTTTATTGGCAAAAATGAGGTAAAATATGGCTTTGAAATGATTGGATTTAAAACAGAATTGTTTTACAGAAACGAATTTGGAAGCGATATTAATCAAGAAGAAAATACAACAGAAATTGCCGGTTTTTTAAAATATAAACACATCACTCAAAATAAAAAATTAGTTATTGAACCTAGTTTGCGTTTACATTATTATGCATCACTTTCTAATTTTTCTCCTGAGCCAAGATTATCATTTAAGTATAACTTAAAAAAGCAGTTAAGATTTAAATTTGCATCAGGCATTTATTCTCAAAATTTAATTGCTGCTAACTCAGACAGAGATATCGTAAATTTATTTTATGGTTTTTTATCCGGCCCTGAAAACTTACAGGACACTTACATTCCAAAAGCAGGAGCCGAACCAAAAGAACTCAATACAAAACTTCAAAAAGCAGTACATTTAATTGGTGGAGTGGAATTTGATGTTTTTAAAAATATTGAAATTAATATTGAGGGTTATCAAAAATGGTTCACTCATCTTACCAATGTAAACCGCGATAAAATATTTAATGATGATGTTATCCATACTACTTTCCCTGATTCTGTTAAAAAAGATTTTATTGTTGAAACCGGCTGGGCAAAAGGTTTAGATTTTGTGGTGAAGTATGATTTAAAACGTTTTTACTTTTGGGTAACTTATTCATTAGGGTTTAACGAACGCTGGGATGGTTCAAAATCTTACAGACCAATCTGGGATAGAAGACACAATATCAATGTTGTAACATCTTATACATTAGGTAAGAAAAAAAGATGGGAAATAAATGCAAGATGGAATTACGGTAGTGGTTTTCCATTTACTCAAACACAAGGCTTTTATCCTAAGTTAAATTTAACCGGCGGAATAGATCAGGATTACACCACTTTAAATTCAGGAATTGGATACATACCAGCAGGACTAAATCAAGGTAGATTACCACAGTATCACCGATTAGATTTAGGAATTAAATACAAATACAGCATATCTGAAAAACTATCTGTTGAAGTAAATGCTGGTGTTACCAACGCTTATAATAGAGCAAATATCTTTTATTTCGACAGGATAACTCAACAAAGAAAAGATCAGTTACCTTTTCTTCCAAATATCAATTTAAGCATAGCTTTTTAATATGGGATTTAAGATATATACCAAAACAGGCGATCAGGGTGAAACTTCACTTATTGGAGGAGTTCGTTTACCTAAACATCATATTCGAATTGAAGCTTACGGTAGTGTTGATGAGTTAAACGCTTTTATTGGCTTAGTAAGAGATCAGGCAATTGACGAGCATGCTAAACAGTTATTAATATCAATACAAGATCGATTATTTACAATTGGTTCGTTATTAGCCGTTGGAAAAGAGGATACTAAAATGAAACTTCCTTCTTTATCTGAAGATGATATTTTATTACTTGAGAATGAAATGGATAAAATGGATGAAACCTTACCCGAGATGAAACATTTTGTTTTGCCTGGTGGACATACAACCGTTTCTTATTGCCATATTGCCCGTTGTGTTTGCAGAAGAGCAGAACGAGCAGTTTTACAACTAGCAGAAAATGAAAAAGTAGACCAATTGATTTACAAATACCTTAATCGTTTATCCGATTATTTATTTGTGCTTTCCAGAAAATTCACTCAGGATTTAAATGCTACTGAGACACCCTGGATACCGAAAACATAAAACAATTTTCGGTTTAGCCTAAATAACTTTGCAGAAGTCGACTTCTGGAAGTATGTTTTAATCGCCTAACAGCTTTCTCTTTTATTTGACGAACTCTTTCACGTGTTAGGTCAAATTTTTCACCAATCTCTTCTAAGGTCATTGGATTTGTGCCGCTTAAACCAAAAAACAAACGAACAACATCAGCTTCTCTTATGGTTAATGTATTTAAAGCACGTTCAATTTCTGTACGTAACGATTCATCTATTAATCCTTTCGATGGATTTGGACTATCTTTTTCTTCCATTACTTCGTACATACTTCCACCATCATCATTCATGCTTAACGGTGCATCCATAGAAACGTGTCGGCCATTGTTTTTCATGGTTTCAAAAACCTCGTTGGTAGACAAATCTAATGCAATAGCTATTTCTTCAGCAGTTGGTTCTCGCTCATATTCCTGTTCTAGTTTTGAAAAAGTTTTATTGATTTTATTTATAGAACCAATCTTATTCAAAGGCAATCTAACTATCCTAGCTTGTTCTGCAAGTGCTTGTAATATGCTTTGTCTGATCCACCAAACTGCATAAGAAATAAATTTAAAACCTCTAGTTTCATCAAAACGTTGAGCAGCCTTAATTAAACCTAAATTCCCCTCATTAATTAAATCGGGTAAACTCAATCCTTGATTTTGATATTGCTTTGAAACAGAAACAACGAAACGAAGATTAGCTTTGGTTAATTTTTCAAGCGCTGCTTGATCACCGGCTTTAATTCTTCGTGCGAGTTCAACCTCTTCCTCAGCTGTAATTAAATCAACTCTGCCAATTTCCTGCAGGTATTTATCAAGAGAAGCAGTTTCTCTATTAGTAACTTGTTTGGTAATTTTTAGTTGTCTCATTTACGTTTTTTCTTTTTATTACGATTTAATTACTTAAATGTTTCAATATGAAGAAAAAAAAGAAGGCTGCCCTTTTGAGACAGCCATCTTTTTGTTGAGTTATTTTAAACTTCCAATCATATCTTCAGGTTTAACCCAGGCATCAAACTGTTCGTTCGTTAAATAGCCTAAGCCAATTGCAGCCTCACGTAGTGTTTTACCTTCTTTGTGAGCAGTTTTAGCGATTTTGGCAGCTTTTTCGTAGCCAATATGTGTGTTTAATGCTGTAACTAACATCAATGAATTTTCAAGATGTTGTTTTACAACTGGTAAATTTGCTTCAATGCCATTTGCACATTTTTCGGTAAAAGAAACACAAGCATCACCAATTAAACGAGCCGATTGCAATACGTTAGCTGCAATTAATGGTTTAAATACGTTTAATTCAAAATGCCCCATGCTACCCCCAACTGAAACAGCAACATCGTTACCCATAACCTGTGCACACACCATTGTTAATGCTTCTGGTTGTGTTGGGTTTACTTTACCCGGCATTATTGATGATCCTGGTTCATTGTCTGGGATGATTATTTCTCCTATGCCACAACGCGGACCAGAAGAAAGCATGCGGATATCATTTGCTACTTTCATTAATGCAACAGCGCTGCGTTTTAATGCTCCTGATAATTCAACCATGGCATCGTGAGCAGCCAATGCTTCAAATTTATTTGGAGCAGTGACAAATGGTAATCCGGTTAAATCAGCAATTTTTTTAGCAACCAAAACATCATATCCTTTTGGGGTATTTAATCCGGTTCCAACTGCAGTTCCGCCTAAAGCTAATTCACGAACCATTTCTAGTGCGTTTTTTAATGCACGTATGCTGTTATCAATTTGCTGTACGTAACCACTAAACTCTTGTCCTAATGACAAAGGTGTAGCATCCATAAAGTGAGTACGCCCTGTTTTAATTACGTTTGCAAATGCTTTAGCTTTTTTATCCAATGCATCGCGCAATTGTTGCATACCTGGTATAGTAATTTCAACCACTTGTTTGTATGCTGCAATGTGCATTGCTGTTGGGTAGGTATCGTTTGATGACTGAGATTTATTTACATCATCATTCGGGTGTAGTACCTTTTTTTCATCAGTTAATTTACCACCACTAACAACATGAGCGCGATAAGCAATTACTTCATTGGCATTCATATTACTTTGAGTTCCCGAACCTGTTTGCCAGATTACTAATGGAAATTGATCATCTAATTGATGTGCTAAAATTTCATCGCACACCTTGCCGATTAAATCAGATTTTTCTTTTGTTAATGCACCCAATTCATGGTTTGCCTGAGCAGCAGCTTTTTTTAAATAAGCAAATGCATGAATAATTTCTTTTGGCATACTTGCTTCTGGGCCAATTTTAAAATTATTTCTACTGCGTTCTGTTTGAGCTCCCCAATATACATGTGAAGGGACTTTTACTTCACCCATGGTGTCGTGTTCAATTCTGAACTCTAATTCTGATGTTTTAGTCATATTTTTAAAGATTTAGTTAGATATTATGATTCAATAAAAAGTGATTTTTTGCGCTGCAAGTTTACAAATTTAATTCAAACATAAGTGATGCAGTTATTTACTAATTTATAACCAAACTAAAACGACAGGTTTTGCTAAAATTAGATGTATTGAATGTTTTTTTATTTAGCGATTTAAATAATAGAATTGTTAATCAACTTGAAATATTATTACATTCACATTCGTTATATGATTATGAAAACTTTAATTCATTTTTTATTTGCATTCTTTGTTGTAATGACTACGTTACATGCAAGTAACTTCAATTTTTTAACAACCAAAAGATCTTCAATTATAAATGAAGAATTATCCGAAAAAGATATCGCTTATTTTAAAAGCTATGAATTAAGATTACAAATTCTTCAAAAAAAAATATTTTCTGAAAAAAATGATGAATTAAAAGTGAAATTAAACGAAGAATTTACTGAAATTTTAGATACAGTACTTGCCGCAGAACGTTCATTTTTTTATCCTTTTGATTCGTTAAATGAAATTACCAGAATGTATTCACCAGATCATTTTTTTAGAATCATTAATTGGAATGTTTATAAAAAAGATGGAAGCTATCTTTATTTTGGCTTTATTCAGACCTATGATGTAAAAAAGAAAAGCTACGAATGCTTTAGATTACAAAATCATCCTGAATTAGTAAAAAGTACCGAAACTTTTGTTGGGAGTCATGAAAAGTGGTTGGGAATGTTGTATTATAAAATCATTAAAAATGACAACTATTATACATTGCTGGGATGGGACGGTAACAACAAAATAATACAAAAAAAATACATTGATGTGTTATACTTTAAAAAGAATGGAGATCCGGTTTTTGGTAAAGATGTGTTTAAATTTCCAAGAAAAAATCCAAGACGTATTGTTTTTCAATACTCTTCGGAAGTAGTGATGTCGTTAAAGTATTACGATGATAAACAGATGATTGTTTTTGATCATTTATCTCCAAAAGACGCTTTTATGGAAGGTCAATACCAATATTATGGCCCAGATTTTAGTTATGATGGTTTCACCTATCATAAAGATAAATGGAAATATATAGAAGACATTGATATAAAAAATATAAAATCTAAAAACGATAACGTTAGGCACAAAGAAAATAAAAAGGATAAGCCGATTTACGTTCCTCATTAGTGTTTGAAAATTAGTTAAAATCTTTAAAAATTAAAAAGCCCTTTAAAACAAGGGCTTTAGTGGTGGTGGTCTTGTAGGGACTATAAATTAATTACTAATTCATTTACTATTAGTGAATTAATAACTCGTATTTATAATCTCCACTAAATCTCCACTAATATATTTTTATTAGCTAATAATTTAATGAACTAATTGCGTTGTTATGCAACAAAAATAAAAAAATATTTAATAGTATATCTCTATTAAATAAAAATCATTTTTCATATAGTAACTATAGATAATCAATAAGCTTAATGCTTGTAAACTACCTTTAGTAAAGCAAAATAAACACAACTAATGAAACAAAATCGAAGTTGTAGTAAATGCTTTTTTTATTCTGTTAATTAGCTGAAAAAAATAAAAATTTAAATAAAAATGGCAAGACAATCTGGACTAATAAAAATTAAAGGAACATTAGATAATATTTCCTTTTATAAAACTAAAGATGGTGATTTAGCAAGAATGAAAACATCTGTTGATGGAACAAGAATAGCGAATGACCCAGCATTTCAACGAACAAGAGAAAATAATAGTGAGTTTGGAACTTCTGCAAAAGCTGGTAAACTAACCAGGGATTCGTTACGACCTATTTCAATGAATGCAACGGATAATAGAATTGTTTCAAGAATTACACAGTTAATGACTAAAATTAAAAATCTTGACACTACATCTGCACGTGGAGCCAGAAACATTGGTGTTGCAATGGCTTCAGCACCTGCAAAAGCATTATTGAAAGGATTTGAGTTTAATAATGATGCGATGTTAAGTAGTATTTTATTTAAGCCGTGGGCAGTAAATACAACAACAGGAGTTATCACGATTACTGGTTTAATACCAACAATGGATTTGGTATTTCCTGAGGGTGCAACGCATGTTAGTTTTACCGGAGCATACGCAAATGTAAACTATGCAACTAATGTGGTTGATGTGAAATTAACCAACATACAAAATGTGCCTATAAATGCAACAACATCAACAATTACATTAACACCAACTGCTGTGCCTGCTGGAACGGGTGCAAAATTGTTTCTGTTGAAAATTGAATTTTTCCAATCTGTAAATACAGTACAGTATAGTTTGAAAAATGGAGCTTATAATGGGTTGAAAATAATTGATGTGCTATAACTACTTAATAATTTAACAATGGAAGATTATACAAAAAACAGCTCTTTAGAATTTGACATTAGAATCAAATTATTTGATAAAACAAAAGGTGAATTGGTTGATGTTTTTGCTGCAGGATCAAAATTAACTAAGGCTGATGCCGGAAAAAATATTGATACAATCAATAAAACTTTAGTTGAAAATACAACAATTACCATTACACCTTCATGCAGGGAGAATGAAAGTAAAAACTGTATCCCGCAAGTTACAATCAGTACAAATTCAAAATTGATGAAATCGGATACTGAAGGATTAATTACAAATGTTATAAAGTAATGGCAGGAACCAATCATATTGAAGGAGGAACTATCACAGGAACAATTGGAGGAACTTTATTGGCTGTATTTATAAATATTAGTACGCAGGATATTAGCGAAACAATTGTACTGGGAACAATAGGTGCATGTGTTAGTTTTATTGTTAGCATGACTTTAAAACACCTACTAAGAAAATTTGTAGGATATATACAAAAGAAAGATTAACAATAATACAGATGATTGGAACAAAAGGGTCGCTCAAATGGGCGGCCCTTTTTTTGTTACATTATTTTAAGACCTGATACATAAGTGCTCTTTTGGCTTCTTTTATCAATTTTATTTGCTCTTGAATCAATTTAGACCTTTCGTTGAGTAATTGTATCATTGAAACATTTTTCTCGAATTGTTTGTGCTTTAAATCGATTTTAGACATAGCCGTTTGAACTACTTTTTTTAAATCATCTAATCGAATAAATGGAATAACTGAACCTGTTATGAATGGCTGAAAGTACATACCCTGCCACAAACCATAAAAAAGCCAATAGTATCGTTGTTTTTCTTCTTCATTTGAACATAGGCAAACGAAGCAATTCGGGCAAGGTATATCCAATGGCTTTCCGCTATTGTTACCTTTTGATAGGATAAAAAAATGAGCATCCTTGTAGGTGCTTTTCATGTTGTGAGTTTTGATTTTCATGGTTTACGAGCTTTAAAATTTTGCTCGCTTCGCTCACAACTATTTTTAAAAGAAAAAATAAAAACCGAAAAAAATAAAAAAGAAAGCCTATTAGAAAGGGCTTTGCAAGATGGTTTGTCAAGGTTTTTGTCTGAAAAAATACTACCTGAAAGGTGGAGATTTTTTTAGCAAAACCCAGCGGGCTTGACCTTTATAAACCAAAGCGGAGGCATGTGTGGCACAGCCCCAACTTTGCTGACTTTTTTTAATTTAGGTAGAAAAAATCATGGAAAATCCTTTTGAAATAATTATTGAAAAACTCAACAACATTGAGAAACAAATTAAACTATTGCAAGCCAATAGAGAGAATAGTGATGAACCATTATCTAACACCAATGAGATAATGAATTTGGAACAAGTGGCGAAGTATATTAATCAATCCAAATCGGCTGTATATAAACATACTTCAAGTAGAGCAATACCACATTTTAAATCCGCTAAACGTGTTTATTTTAAAAAGACTGAAATAGATGCTTGGCTTACTAAAAATAAAATAATGACTGCTGATGAAATAGATAAAATAGCAACTGATTATATCATCAGAAAAGGTAAAGTTTGGAAATGAAAAATAATAATTACAAAATAATTTAAGGTAAAAGTGCCTACAGCGTGCGTAGGGAAAGCGGTTGCAAGTAATGAAATGTATTGCAGTCCGCTGTGAGACCGTGCCTAATGCGTGTGGAGCGAAGGTGTGCAGCAAAGGAGCACGAAGCTTGAACTTGTGAAAGCAGAGGGCGGTTGCAAACTATGTTGAAAACACAAGGGCTGGCGAAGTTTTTGTTAGGAGCGTAAGAGTTTTGCTTTAGCTACGGTTGTGAGTTGAAAAGCAAATTAGGGATACAAAAACTATGACAGCCCGAAGCCTGAGCGACAAGCAAGGCACGCTATACTAAGGTTGCCGGTGGACTGAAAGCTGCTGCAATGAATGAACTGAAATGAAACCCAGTGGAATAAGCGAAGCGATTGTAAAGGGTGAAATGTAAGGTAATGAATGAAGCTGCTTGAAGTACAAAGTAGGCAACCGTGACGAAAGCCCGTGACCAAAACAACAAACATGACAAACTTGCTTTAGCAACCTATGGCAAAAAAGTGATTGCACAATGCTTTGAAAGCAATATACACGCTATGCAATTATTTTTTGGTTTGGCGTGTTTTGTTGTTGGGAGCAGGCTAAGGAACACCGATTTACCTGTATTGTTTTTATTAAAGATTAGGTAATGTGTTTGTTAAATCCGTTTATAAATGTTTCGACAAAACTTAGTATTTTATTTAGAATTCTATCGCCTGTTTTTTTACGTTCTAAAACAGTTGGTTTATTGCCTTCAATAAGTTCAAGCACTTCATCTCTCAATGGTTCTCTCTCAGCAAATAAATAATCCTCAATAATTTTTTCGGTTTTGATTGCAGATAAATTTTCTTCCGTTACCAATTTATTAAATGCAATTTGTTGTTCTTCATTCCAGAATTTGTCAAAAGCTTCTGGAAGATTATCTGCATCTTCTAATGCTGGTAAATTTTCTAAAATAAATTTTTCAACCAATTCTCGCTTACTTCTTAAATTAGCTTCTGTATTAAGCAAATTAAAAATTTCATTTTCTGCTTGAGAAACATCTTTCTGCACATTTGATTTTAGTTTTATAAGTAACTGAATGATGTAAGCAACATTAATTTCGTCACGGTGAATGAGTTCTAATTCAAAGTCAACGTCTTCTAAAATGGAAACTTTCTCTTTTTGATGATTACTTTTTACCTTATCATACAAATCAAGGTATTTGCTTTTATAATCCTCAAACAACTGTTCGTTCATTTCTAAATCATCTGATTTAAAATCGGCAAAAGCCGTTAAAATATTTTTAATCCTTATCAGTTCACGAAATGCTTTAATAAATTCCAGTTCATCATTTTCAGATTGAAGTTCATTAACGCTATTTACAGTTGGTGTAATGTTTTGTAATTTAATGTATGCTTCATTAAATTTTTCTACATAATCTTCATAAGGTTTCATGATAATAACCTCAATAGCTTCTTTGTTACTGAATAATGTAATGGCTTCGTCTGTTGCGTTTTTGAGGTTACGAAAAACAATAATATTACCTTGTGATTTTTGCTCGTTTAAAATACGGTTAGTTCTTGAATATGCTTGTATTAGGCCGTGGTATTTTAGATTTTTATCTACATACATCGTATTCAGCGTTTGACTATCAAACCCTGTGAGGAACATATTAACTACTAATAAAATATCAATTTTACGTTCCTTTACTTTTTTTGAAATGTCATTGTAATAGTTGTAAAAACTTTCACTGTCTTTTGTTGAAAATTTAGTTTCAAACATTGTGTTGTAATGTTCTATAAACTCGTCTAACTTTTCTCGACTGTGAGCATGTAAGCCATACAATGCTTTTGGCTCTTCAACTACAGATAATTCTTCTGCTAAAAAACCATTAGCATCTGCATCGTTTTCGTTTGCTGTATAACTAAAAATTGTTGCAATACGTAAATTGTGTTTACCTTCTTCCTTTCGCTTTTGAAAAATATCATAATATTTTATCAGCGTTTCTACACTGCTTACACAAAACATTGCGGTAAAATCTCGATTGTGTGTTTTTCGGTTGTGATTGGCAATAATGTAATCCGCAATTTTCTCTAGTCGATAAGGTGATTCCATCAACTCTTTTTTATCAATGTCTTCTACCTCAATATCAATTTCTGTTGCTGTTTCTTTGCGTTTATATCTGCCCACGTATTCTACCGAAAATTTCAAAACGTTTTCGTCTTTAATGGCATCAGTAATTACATATTTGTGTAAACAGTCGGAAAAAAGTTCTTTTGTTGTACGTGTTCCCATTTCATTTTTCACTGCATTGTCAGCAAAAATGGGTGTTCCTGTAAAACCAAATAGTTGAATGTTATTGAAAAATGATTTAATACGGTTGTGTGTTTCGCCAAATTGTGAGCGGTGACATTCATCAAAAATGAAAACGATTTTCTCGTTTTTAAGCTTTTCCATTTTGCTCAAATACTGTTTTTTGCTAATTGCAGTATTTAGTTTTTGAATGGTGGTTACAATTAGTTTTGTATCATCCGAAAACTGATTTACTAATTGCTTGGTATTGTCTGTGCCATCTATGCATCCTTTGCTAAAGCTGTTAAACTCTTTGTTGGTTTGGTAATCTAAATCTTTTCTATCTACAACAAAAACCACTTTTTTTACTTGTGGCAAATTCATTAAAATTTGACTGGCTTTAAACGAGGTTAAAGTTTTGCCCGAACCTGTGGTATGCCATATATAGCCGTTTTTATTTGTGTTCTTAACTCTATCAATCAATGCTTCTACTGCATAAAACTGATATGGACGAAGCACCATCAATATTTTATTGGTTTCGTTCAACACAATGTACTTACATATCATTTTGCTAATGTGGCAAGGTTCTAAAAATTCACTTGTAAAACCGTTGAGAATATTGGTAAGGCGTTTATTTTCCTTATCTGTCCAGTAGAATGTTTGTTTGAACGATTGCTCTCTATTATTTGCGTAATATTTTGAATTAACTCCATTGCTAATTACAAATAATTGAATGTATTGAAATAAGGCTGAATTTGCACCAAACGAATGGCGTTGATAACGGTTGATTTGATTAAATGCTTCTTTCAGTTCGAGTCCTCTGCGTTTCAGTTCTATTTGAACAAGGGGTAAACCGTTTATAAGTAGCGTAACATCATAGCGGTTTTTGTATTTGCCATCTATAGTTACCTGATGCGTAACCTGAAATTCGTTTTGGCACCAGTGTTCTACATTGATAAACTCAAAATATAGATTATCACCGTTATCTTTTACAATATGTTGTTTTTGGCGTAGGGTTTTTGCTTTTTCAAACACCGAACCTTTGCTCAAAATATTCATTACGCGTTCAAATTCTTTTGAGCTAAATTGAATATTGTTGTGCTTTTCTAATTGCTGTTTTAGGTTGGTAATTAAATCGTTTTCATCTTTCAAATGCACCAAGCCATAACCCAACTTTTGAAGCTGTGCAACTAACTGTTCTTCTAATATTTGTTCGGGTTGTTTAGCCATTACACAAACATATTTTGAAGCAAACCCTTTTTCCATTGTTGAGTTTGCTGTAATTGGGTAGTAGTTCGTATTAACTTTTCATCTATTGTTTCTAAGAAAGTTGAGATTTTATTTTGCTCCTTCTCAGAAGGCAATAGAATTTCAATTTTCATTAACTCCACTTTTGACATATTATATCTGGTGCTTCCTTGACCAAGTTTAATAACTTCTTTTCTAAAAATAGGACTTCTGAATAAGTATTGAGCAAAAGTTGGGCTTAGTTCCTTAAATGAATTGATTCGATAACCAAAACAAAAACTATTTAGATATAATTCATCAACATTTTCCAAAAGGACAGATGAATAACCTATTTCTAAAGGTGTTTCCGAAGATGTTGTAAAGAAAACATCACCATATTTTGTTTTATTTTGACTTTCTTTTTCGTCAACTTGAACAAAGTCAAATTTTGAAACATCTATTTTGGTATTATCGAAAATCTGTTTGTATTGAATGTATGGTTTACCTACTCCAAAATTATCTTTAGTTTTACCTGTAAGTCCGTTATATGTTACCCCGATATTACCTAATGTTTTCTTCTCCCACTTCGGAAACTCCTTTCCATTCTCGTCTTTAAACCTCAGCTCCTGCGAAAAGAGTTTTTGCATGACTCCTTTTTTGTATTGCTCTAAAAGGGCTTTCTTTTGTTTGAGTTCGGCAATTTTCTTGTCCAGCACCGTAAAGAAAGAAGCAATGCGTTTTTGTTCGGGGAGGGTGGGGATAAAAAATTTAATTTTTAGAAAATCACTTTTCTTCAAAACTCTATTTCTTCCTGCACTTCCCGGTGATATCAAGTCTAGAGTTCTTTTGAAATCATTAGTAGGAAATAGAAATCTAAAAAAGTTTATTTCTACTTTATATTTATTATTAATATACGTTGGGAATCTATGAGAAACCAAACCTCCTTCATCATCTTTACTTGCAATTGCCACTGCACCTTCCCATGCAAAAGTGATATTTACAATTAGGTCATTCTCCTTAACTACATATAGAGTGTCCATTACATTCTTTGATGGATCGCTATCAAGTCTTTGAAATGTTCCTTTAAAATGACTTCTTATACCTATAGATTTATAACTGCTTGAAGGCTTATTAATTGGTCTTGCATCCAACTCAAATAAATCTCCAATAGTATTACTTGCCCAGCCATCCTTAAACTCTGGAAACCTGATGCTAGGATTGTTTCGACCTTGCTCTACACGGGTTTTTCTTTTCAGTTTTTCCATGGTTTATTTTTTCTTGGTTTTAATTTTTTGTTCCAAAGCATTTAAATCTTTAAGGTCTTGTTCATCCGCTTGTGCAGCTTCTGTTTTTTTTCTGTTGCTGTCAAACAGGTCATACACTTTTTCAACCATGGCTTCCATTTGGGTATTACTTATGCTGCCGTTGTGGGTGAGCAAAGGTTTGTCGTTCAGGTCAATAATCTTGTCTACATTTTCTCGCCAAAAATCCATCGTAATGTCTTGTCGGTTTTTAGCCCGCAGTTCGGCAGTTTCTAAAAACACAACCACAAAACGGTTGAGGCTGTCAATTTCATCTACGGTAAGGTAGTTTTTGGCTATGTATATGTCTTGTTTTCTTACTACTGTTCCTTTCCAACTTGTCAATGCCATATTGGGTTCAATGGCATTGGCTCGGCTCACCACAATTTCAGCTGCTGTTTTGCCAGTTATGGCAAAGAGTAATTTGTTTTGTGTTTCAGCAAAAAACATTTGGGCGGCTTTGTCGGTAGCGTCATAATCGCTACTCAATGCAAACAGGTCTCTTACTTTTTGATAAAATCGTTTTTCAGAAGCACGTATATCGCGGATTCTGTCTAAAAGTTCATCGAAGTAATCTGGTCTGCCGTCAGGGTTTTTCAGGCGTTCATCATCCATTACAAACCCCTTTACGATATATTCTTTCAGATTGATGTTAGCCCATTGCCTGAATTGTGTGCCACGTTTACTGCGTACCCTGAATCCAATGGCAAGAATCATTTCGATGCTATAGAATGAAACCTCGTAGGTTTTGCCGTCTGTTGCAGTTGTAAAGTAATTCTTTACAACTGAATTTTTATCTAACTCATTGTCTTCCAGTATACTTTTAATGTGTTGACCAATGTTTTGTTTAGAGGTGTCAAAAAGTTCCGCCAACTGGTTTTGGTTCATCCATACAGAACCATCCCTAGCATAAAGCGAAACGGCAGCTTTACCGTCTGTTGTGTTGTATATGATGATTTTGTTTTCTTCCATGTTTTTAATCTTTTGAAGTATCATTTTCCTGACGTCAGGAAGATGGTTTAGAATGGGGTGTCAATGTTAAGTTCTTTACAAAATGCCAATAGTTCGGCATCCGTATTTTTCATTTCTTTTTCCAAACTTTTCAGTTTTTTAGCAACTGCCGCAATGTCAATTTTTTCTTCTTCCTCAAATGTGTTTACATAGCGTGGAATATTCAGGTTGTATTCGTTTTCAGCAATAAATTCAAGGGTTGCTAAACTGCTGTACTTTTCAATTTCTTTTCGTTCTCTGTAAGTGGTAACAATTCGGTCAATATCTTCTTGGCGTAAAGTGTTTTGTGTACCTCTTTCAAAATGTTCTGCTGCATTAATAAATAAAACATTGTTTGGGTTTTCTTTACACTTTTTGAAAATCATAATACAAGTAGGTATTGGAGTACCGTAAAATAAGTTCGCAGGCAACCCAATAACTGCATCTAAATAATTACGGTCCTCTATTAAGTATTTACGAATGTGTTGTTCTGCACCGCTTCTAAATAAAGCACCGTGAGGCAATACAATTGCCATCGTTCCATTTTCTGCCAAATGATGAATCATATGTTGCACAAAAGCATAATCGGCTTTGCTGCTTGGTGCTAATTTACCGTATTGGCTAAAACGGTCATCGCTTGTAAATAATGGGTTAGCACTCCACTCAGCCGAAAATGGCGGATTGGCTACAATGGCTTCAAATTGTTTACCTGAGTGTTGCGGATGTTCTAAGGTATCTTCTTGTTTAATATCGAACTTACGATAATGTACTCCATGCA
The DNA here is from genome assembly GCA_044352985.1 of Bacteroidia bacterium. Classification (GTDB taxonomy): domain Bacteria; phylum Bacteroidota; class Bacteroidia; order B-17B0; family Aurantibacillaceae; genus JADJDM01. The sequence continues at coordinate 59,633 of JBILCU010000014.1, read as the reverse complement.
AAATCATATTCATTCGTGCAAGATTGTAGGTAGTGCGGTTCATTTCCTGTCCGTAAAAATTGCTTACTTCTTTCACTTCTTTTGCCACACGAAGTAACAATGAACCCGATCCACAAGTAGGGTCGTAAACTGATTTTAGTTTGTTTTTACCTGTGGTTACAATCTTTGCCAATACTTTACTTACTTCTTGCGGTGTATAAAATTCACCTGCTTTTTTACCTGCACCACTGGCAAATTGCCCAATAAGATATTCATAAGCATCGCCCAATACATCTAATTCGGTTTGCTCCAGTTTGAAATCAATTTTGTCTAAATGCGATAGTACCTTTGCAATAATTTCATTTCTAGCTTCTGGAGTTTTACCCAATTTAGTACTGTTCAAATCCATGTCCTCAAACAAGTTGTCAAAATCTTCTTCTGATTCTGTACCCATTGTACTTTGCTGAATATTTGTGAGGATTTTTTGCAGGTCTTCAAGTATAAAATTACTTTCATCTTCTTCTTTGTCGCTGTTGCCACGTTTAGCTACTTCGCTAAATAGCTCGGAAGGTTTAAGGAAATACCCTAATTTTTCCAAAGATTCCTCTTTGATGGCTTCAATGTATTCTTTGCCTTGTTTGGAGTTTTCCTTTATTTCTTTGTATTTAATCTTGTCTGCTTTTAGTATGCTGTTTGCATAAATTTCCATTCTTTCGGATAGATATTTATAGAAAATGAACCCCAAAATATAGTCACGGAACTCGTCCGCATTCATCTTACCTCTAAGCGTATTGGCTATATTCCAAAGTTGTTGTTCAAGTTGTTTCTTTTGGTCTTCTGACATAAAATAAATTTATTATTCAAAGATAAAAAAAGAAGTACGAAATTAGAGCTGAATATTTTTAACTATAACATTATTATAAAATCAAATAAGAAATTATTACTTATAGTTTTACTTTTTTAATACAATTAATTAGTAATATAATCTAAAATAAATTTTTAATTGCCCTCTTTTTTTAAACTAAATCTCATTGAATTATTTATTCAACTAATTAATTACTAAACTACCTATTATATATGTTTCGGTTTTTTTCTACTTGATTTAAATCTGATTTTAGACATAATTTTATCGGCTTCCTGTAAAAAAAGTTTATTATTCTTAACTCTAACTTTATGAGCAATTTCGGGGTTGCTTTTTTGAAATTGTTTTTTAAAATTAATTGAAACATTAATTAATTGAAATTCTTTTTTGACAGAAATATACTCTTTTTTATGAGCTAATTTTTTAAGCTCAAATGCGGTTGAAATTGCTACTTTCCAAATTTGTGCAAGTGCATGATTAGCTACTGGGTAGTAATCTGGAATGGGATTTTGACTGATTGGTTTGGAATCCCTATTTTTTGATTCGGTCAGCCAAATTTTCCTTTTCTGTTGATTAACCAAATAGCCAATACATGCTCCCGCAACAAATCCTTTAAAATTTTTTATTTCATTCGTATTAAATTCTGCACAGGTATTACTTTTTGCTTGTATGCTATTTTTAATTCGCTTGTAGTTGCGAATAAAATAATAGCCAGATTTTTTATTGTAACCAACCCAATTATTTTGAATAAGAATTTTTAAATTATTTGTAATCGTTTTCTCCGATTTTAAACCTAAATCTTTAGCAATATTTTTAAAATCAGCATTGCTAAGTTTAATTTTACCGGAACATTTATATTTTAAATAAATGTATAATTGAAAAGGTCTATCAAATTTTTTAGAAATCGCATAATAACATAAATCAATTGGAATTAACGCGTACATTTATTTCAATGGCTTATAACCGCTATTCAAAAAATCATTAATATCAGCTGCTTTGTAATAGATTTTTGCACCTACCTGAGAAAATGGTATTTTACCAGTATCCCTGTAATGTTGTAAGGTGCGTTTACTTACATGTAACAACTCACACACATCTTGATTATCCAACCAGATTTCAGTTAGTGGAGTTGTGTTTTTTTCTTTGTTTAGTTTCACATTAATGGCATTCAACTTCTCTATTATTTCGGTGAATGCTTTTGATTCAATTGTTATTACTTGCATATTTAAAAAATTTAGTACTCTATATATCTAAGTACTCTTATGCATCAGATTTGCAGAAAAAAACAGTAGAAATAATCAACAAATAATGAACAATAAAGAAAAGGCAGGAAAACAGAATGGAATAAACGCAATGAAAGGAATCCAAAACATAAACGGCAGATTACATTAATTTTACTCTTAGTTGCGATACATCTTCATTAACCTTTTCATCAACTACCTTGGCATAAATTTGAGTTGTATTTATTTTACGATGCCCTAATAGCTTAGAAACCGTTTCAATAGGGATTCCGTTTGAAAGTGTAATGGTAGTAGCGTATGTGTGCCGAGCAAGGTGAGTGTGAATAATTTTGTTAATACCACAAATTGTAGTAATCTCTTTTAAGTAGGCATTCATTTTTTGGTTGGATGGAACTGGAAGTAGTTTACCCAGAACCAAACATGATTGATGAAGTGAATATTTTTTAATAATGTTTTCTGAAATTGGAAATAACGGAATTCTGCATCTTACACCTGTTTTACTTCTGTTTGTAATAATCCATCTGTTGCCATCAATGCCAATTTCAATATTATCCTTGGTTAAGGAAGCAAGGTCACTATATGCCAAGCCCGTGTAGCACTGAAAAATAAATAAATCTCGGATAATATCCAGACGCTGAATGGTTATCTCTTTATTTATTATTGCATCTATTTCAGCTTGAGTTAAATATTCACGTTCGACTATGTTTTGAGTAATACGATAGTTAATAAAGGGGTCTTTTTTAATGTAATCATTAGCCAATGCAATACGAATGATTTTTTTTAATGATTTAATATGCTTCATTGCAGAATTGTGCTGGCATTTAGCAACTGTTTTAAGGTAAAATTCAAAACCACTAATGAATTTGTGATTTATTTCTTCAATTAACATGTGCTCATTTCTGTATTGAGTAATAGAAAAATTAATAATGTGTTTAAGAGATGCATTATATCTTTTAACTGTAAGTGGAGAAAAATCTTTACCAATTAATTGACTTAAGTTTTTGTTGTGCTCCTGAAATAATTCAACAAGCGACCATTTTTTTTCTCCAATACCTAAAAATGAGTTAATCAATGTACGAAGAGAGAATTCTTTATTAATAGTTAATTTTTCTGTATAAGCTTGGAATAATTGCATTTTAATCAGGTTTAAGTAATCATTAACCTCACGAGCTTCAGAAGCATTTCCTTTAACCTTGTTTTTTGTGGAATCCCAATGCTCAGGTTTGATGTTTCTTTTTAAAGAAATTTCATAAGATTCATTTTTAAATGATACTCTCATATAAATAGGAGCGTTACCATTTTTAAGCAATTTTGTTCTTTTCACGTAGAAAAGAGTGTTTAGAGAGAACTTTGTCATATTATTTAAAATTATGGCAATGGTTCAATTAAATAAAATGCTAAATACTGCAAATCAGTGAATTAGGGTCTTTTTCGGTGGACTTTTTTTAAACGAAATTTAGTCCACTAAATCTCCACTGGAAAATGGTAGAAATTAGAGGAAAATAATACCCACTAAAAACAAAAAAGCCCCATTTTAGAGGGGCTTGCTTTTAAAAACATTTGAATACAGTTTAAAAAGTGGTCTTGTAGGGATTCGAACCCCAAACCTTCTGATCCGTAGTCAGATGCTCTATCCAGTTGAGCTACAAAACCATTTAGGGCTGCAAATATACATTTTTTTTGTTTTTACGAGCCCATTTTCTAAAATTTTATTTTAAAAATTAAGCTTGTGCCGTTGGGCCGCCAAAATGAATTGGAATGTTGTTAACTTCACTGTCTTTTATTTTACCAAAATTCTGTTCGTATTTCTGTATATTGTCAGCAAGGGCATGTAATAATCGTTTTGCATGCTGTGGGGTTAAAATTATTCTGGATTTAACCCTTGCTTTTGGCACATTTGGCATAATTTTAATAAAATCAACTACAAATTCTGAGGGTGAATGATTAATTATTGCTAAATTACTATAAGTGCCCTCTGCTATTTCTTCCGAAAGTTCAATATTTAACTGATTATTTTGATTTTGTTCTTCCATTGTGTTTTTATTTTTATTCAAAGTTAATTTTTTTCAGCCACTTTCCTAACATGCCTAAGTTTATAACTAAGCAATGGTCTTCTAAAGTAAATGCATCACAACCTTATTTTTGTTAGGATAGAAAAATTAACATGTCTGAACCTAAAAAAAATAAACTTAAAATTCCTACTATTGATGATAGTCAACAAATTGTTGATGTTCCTGAAGAACCAAAACAAAAATCTAAAGCTAAAACTGTATCTCATCCTAAACCTAAATCCGAAGAAGTTTCTGAAGAAAAAATCACCATTAAACAACGAATTGATAAATGCATAGAATTTTATAACGATTCAAAAACTCAACGCATCATTGGCCTTTTACTTATTTTATCGGCTGTTTATTTGGTATTGGCATTTACATCATTTGTGTTTACCTGGAAAGAAGATCAAGATAAAGTGTTTAGTTCTGTATCAGATTTATTTGCGGATTCTACAAAAGTAGCAAACTGGTTAGGGAAAGTAGGAGCAATGGTGTCTCATTTATTTATGTTTAAATGGTTTGGTGTAAGCTCGTTTTTGTTGGCTCCTATCTTATTGATATCTGGTTTGAAAAAAATTATTTCAAAAGATTTTTCATTCTTTAGAAAATTCAATTATTCGGTATTATTTTTTTTATTGTGGTCGCCATTAGTACTAGGTTATTTTTTTAACGATCAGCTATTGTTTTTAGGAGGAGGTTTTGGTTATGTATTAAATTTAAAATTTCAATCAGTAATTGGTGCTGCTGGTACTTTAGCATTTTTAGCGGTTGCTTTTTTAGGTTACTTAATCATTGCATTTAATTTTAGTTTTGAGCGAGCAAAAAAAGAAACAGTGCCAGAAGTAATGGATGCAGTGAAAGAAGAACAAATCGAAGTCGTAAATAAGGAAAATACTACACAGCACTCTACTGGTAATCAATTTAAATTTGTTGTATCTGATGAGCCCGAACTAAGTCCTGAAGAAGAAGCAGAATTACTGGATTTACAATTGAAAGAATCTCCTGATGATAATTTAAAACAGGAAAAAAAAACTTCTGAAGTAGGCGAGGAGATTGAATTAGTAATTGAAAATCCTTCCAATGAAATTAAAAAGTCTACAGAAATTGATTTTGTAGTTCAAGCTCCTGTTAAAGAAGAGGTAATTGAAGATCCTGAACCTGAAGAAAAAGCACAACAATTAGTTGAAAAATTTGGTGAGTTTGATCCAACCTTAGATTTAGGGTCGTATCAATTTCCTACACTTGATTTACTGCAAAACTTTGGTAATGTTGAAACCCGAATAAATCAAGATGAATTAAACGGTAATAAAAACAGAATTATTGATACCTTAAAAAATTACGGCATTGAAATTTCTACTATTAAAGCAACTGTTGGTCCTACGGTTACCCTATATGAAATAGTGCCTGCTGCAGGCGTTCGTATTTCAAAAATCAAAAACCTGGAAGACGATATCGCATTAAGTTTAGCTGCTCTGGGTATACGTATTATAGCCCCAATTCCTGGAAAAGGAACAATTGGTATTGAAGTGCCTAATCAAACTCCTGAAATGGTTCCTATGCGCAACATTTTGGCATCCGAAAAATTTCAGCATTCTAATTTTGATTTGCCTATTGCATTAGGTAAAACTATCAGTAACGAAACATTTATCGCTGATTTGGCTAAAATGCCTCATTTATTAATGGCTGGTGCAACCGGACAAGGAAAATCGGTTGGTTTAAATGCAGTTTTAGTTTCATTATTATACAAAAAACATCCTGCTCAAATTAAGTTTGTTTTAGTCGATCCAAAAAAAGTAGAGTTAACCTTATTCAATAAAATCGAACGTCATTTTTTAGCAAAATTACCCAACTCTGAGGATGCTATCATAACCGATAACACTAAAGTAATACATACCTTAAATTCTTTGTGTATTGAAATGGATAATCGTTATGCCTTGCTTCAGGATGCGCAGGTTCGAAATATTAAAGAGTATAATGCAAAATTTATTTCTCGTAAGCTAAATCCAAATGAAGGCCACAAATATCTTCCTTACATTGTTTTAGTTGTTGATGAATTTGCTGATTTAATTATGACTGCAGGTAAGGAAGTGGAAACACCCATTGCAAGGTTAGCACAGTTAGCCAGAGCAATTGGTATTCACTTAATTATTGCTACACAACGACCTTCAGTGAACATAATTACTGGTACGATTAAAGCAAATTTCCCAGCACGAATTGCATTTAGGGTAACTTCAAAAATCGATTCTAGAACCATTTTAGATGCAGGTGGTGCAGAACAGTTAATAGGAAGAGGAGATATGTTGCTTTCAACCGGAAATGACTTAATTCGTATCCAGTGTGCATTTGTTGATACACCTGAAGTAGAGAAAATCACTGAGTTTATTGGTACTCAACGCGCATATGCTAGTGCGTTTATGTTGCCAGAATATGTTGGTGAAGATGGTGATTCAGGGAAAGAAGATATTGATTTATCGGAACGCGATAAAATGTTTGATGATGCTGCACGAATTATTGTTCAACATCAACAAGGTTCTGCCTCTTTATTGCAACGAAAGTTAAAATTAGGATATAATCGTGCAGGACGAATTGTTGATCAATTGGAAGCGGCCGGTATTATCGGACCATTTGAAGGATCTAAGGCACGTGATGTATTAATTAAAGATCTTCAACGTTTAGAGGAAATTCTTCAAGAACTTAAAAATAAGCACTAAAAACAAGGTGTTGTAGCAGTATTAAAATTGTTATTTTTGTTCGCCTGAATTATGTATTCATTATTTATCAAAGAAATACGAAATTTTTTAACCTCATTAGTTGGTTACATTGCTATTATAGTTTTCCTAACGCTAATTAGTTTGTTTTTGTGGGTAATTGGTACCGAAACAACAGGTATGAATATACTTGAAAACGGCTTTGCATCTATTGATCCATTATTTGCAATTGCGCCATGGGTTTATTTGTTTTTAATTCCCGCCATTACTATGCGTAGTTTTTCAGAAGAGAAAAAATCAGGAACTATAGAATTGTTATTTACTCGGCCAATCTCTGATTTACAAATTATTTTATCAAAATATTTTGCCGGTGTGGTGCTAGTTTTAATTAGTTTACTTCCAACTTTATTGTATTACTATTCAGTTCATCAATTGGGTTTTCCGAAAGGAAATGTAGATACCGGGGGCATGTGGGGTTCTTATTTCGGGTTGGCATTTTTAGGTGCAGGTTTTGTTGCAGTGGGTATTTTTGCATCTTCGGTTTCAGATAATCAAGTCATTTCATTTATACTGGCAATGACTATGTGTTACCTTTGTTATTTTGGTTTTGATTTTTTAGGTAATGCCGGATTATTTGGTAAGTTGGATGCAGTAATCATAAAACTGGGCATAAATGATCATTACCTTTCTATGAGTCGAGGTGTAATTGATACGCGTGACTTAATCTACTTTTTAAGTTTGATAACTGTTTTTGTTTTTCTAACCAAATTTGTACTCGAAAAAAGAAAGTGGTAATGGCTTCTAAACAAAAAAGAAAAGATATTATTAGTTTAATCCTAGTGCTTTCGGCAGTGGTGATGTTCAACTTTATCGGCGCTTTCTTTTTTAGTCGATTTGACTTAACGTCCGAAAAACGGTATACCTTAAATCGTAAAACACTTGATTTATTAAAAGAATTAGACGGAAGTATTTATATTAAAATTTATTTGGAAGGAGATTTTAACCCTGCATTCACACGCTTACAAAACGAAACCAAAGAAATTTTAGATGAATTCAGGGCATACACTAAAGGCGATTTTAATTACGAATTCATCAATATTTACGATGAAAAAAATAAAAACGAATTAGAAAATATTCAGCGTGAATTGTACCAAAAAGGCATAGTTCCAACAGAGTTGAATATGAAAAGCGAAAGCGGAAATAAGTCGCAAATTATTTTTCCTGGCGCCATTGTAAGTTACAACGGTAAAGAAACTACTTGGCAGATTTTTAAACAACAGGTTGGTGTTCCTCCGGATGTATGTGTAAACAATTCTGTTTCATCTTTAGAGTATGAACTGACCAATGCCATCCGAAAATTACAACGCAATGTAAAACCTAAAATTGCATTTATTCAAGGCCACGGAGAATTAGATACATTACAAACAGCTGATATTTATTCGGCTTTAAGCGAATATTACGATATTGATTATTTAGCTATTAATCATCAACTTAAAGCATTAAAACCATACAAAGCTGTTATTGTTGCTCAACCCGATAGTGCTTGGGATGAAAAAGATAAATTTATTTTAGATCAGTTCATCATGAAAGGTGGTCGTGCATTATTTTGCATTGATAATGTGTACACCAATATGGATTCGCTTAAACAAAAAGGGTTTTCTCTTGGGTTAGCCATTTCAAAAAACTTAGATGATTTATTTTTTACCTATGGAGTAAGAATTAACAATGATTTACTAAATGATTACACCTGCACATCCATTCCTATTAACCGTGGATTTAAAGGCGCACCTGATTTTCAAATGGCACCTTGGTATTATAATCCTTTGTCTTTGCCCACATTAGATCACCCGATTGTAAAAAATTTGGATTTAATTAAATTCGAATTTGTAAGCAGCATTGATACCATTTCAGCCAAAAATGTAAGAAAAACAATTTTATTAAATACATCAAAAAATACACGCATACAAAATACACCGGCTCGTGTTAGTTTAGCAATGGCTATGATGAAACCAAAAGATGAACTCTTTAAAAAAGGTCCGCAACCTTTGGCTATTATGTTGGAAGGGACGTTTAAATCTTTATATGAATACCGAATTCCGATTAGTATTTCAAAAGACAGTGCGATTGCATTTTCAGGTAAAAGTCAGCCTACTTCTATTATAGTAATTTCTGATGGTGATGTGATTAAAAATGAAATTCAATTTGCTACAATGAGTCCGTTCCCTTTGGGTTACGATAAGTACATGAAAAAAACATTTGCTAATAAAACATTCATTTTAAATTGTATGAATTATTTGTGTGATGGTGCAGATTTTTTAAGCCTGCGAGCAAGAGATGTGCAATTAAGAACTTTAGACCGCAAGAAAATTAAAAACGAATCTTCCAAGTGGAAATTAATCAACGTGGTTGTTCCAATTACTTCTGTAATTGCACTTGGTATTGTTTTAATTCAGTACCGTAAAAGAAAATACACCAAAAACTATTAAATGAAAAAACGATTATTATTTTATTCATTACTGCTTTTATTAGTAGGTTTAACCGTTTTTATTTTGGTGAAAAAAAGTAAAAAATCCACATTGGAAGACGATTCTGGCTCTTTTGCTTTTAAAGACACTGCCTCCATTACCAAAATATTTATTGCAGAGAAAAATGGAAAGACAGCTTTATTGGAACGTAAAGATAATGGTGTCTGGTTGTTAAATGGAAAATATCCAGTTAGAAAAAATAATTTACAATTATTACTTTATACCTTAAAACAAATTGCGATTAAGTATCCTGCAGGAGAAAATCTTAAAAAAACAATTATTCAATCCATTGCAACTGTAGGAAAAAAAATTGAGTTTTATACAGGAAATGAACGTGTGAAGATTTGGTATATGGGAGCTACAACGCCTGATTATACTGGTACATACATGGTTTTAGCAGATCCTGAAACAGATGAAAAATACGAGCAAACTTATGTGAACTATATTCCTGGTTTTGAAGGTTTTTTAAGTTCACGTTTTTTCACCGAATTAAATGATTGGAAAGACCCTTCAGTACTAAGAACCACTCCACCTGAAATTGAAACTGTTTCAGTTGATTATACGGGTATTCCTGATTCATCATTCATTATTCATGTGTTAGATAAAAATAAATTTAAACTTACTGATTTAAAAAATGCAGCTATTCAACAGCCCGATACTTTTGCTATTAAACAATATTTGGCTTATTGTACTTTCTTAGAAGTAGATAAATTTTTAACAGGACAGTCGAATAGAGAGATTGACTCGGTAAAACGATCAATTCCATTTACAACAATTACGATTAAACTAAAAAATGGTCAGGAACAAAAAATGAAATTGTTTAATAAAAAAGTTTCAGAAGATGCTGTAGATGAGACCTTAGGAGTGAAATTATTAAAAGATCCTAATCATGCTTACATGTTATTTAATAATGATCAAGACTTTGCACTTGTGCAGTATTTAATGTTCGGGAAGTTAATTCAATCCAGGAGTTATTTTAACAATATCAAGGTTGTTAAAAAATAGTTTAAAAACAAAATTTCAAATCATTATTTTCCCTGCTTTGAAAAATTAAATTTGTTGACTTATTTAAATTAAACTATTCATGAATTTTATTGTATCAACATCAACTTTATTAAAACAACTTAAATCAATAAGTGGAGTTTTAAGTTCTAATAATACCATTCCTATTTTAGATAACTTTTTATTTGAAATTGTTCCCGGGCAATTAGTTGTTCACGCCTCTGATATGGAAACAACAGTTACAACTTCATTAAAAGTAGAGTCAAAAGATGCCGGAAGTATTGCTATACCTGCGCGTCCTTTAATCGATACGTTAAGTAATTTTCCAGAGCAGCCTTTAACTTTTAGTATAGATACAAAGGTTTACGGTATAAAGATTATAACTGATAATGGCGAATATAAGTTAACAGGGCATAATGGTGAAGAATATCCACGTGTTCCAAAAATTGAGGCATCGTCGTCAATTGTAATAAAAACGGATGTAGTTGCATCAGCAATTAATAAAACGTTATTTGCAACTGGAAATGATGATTTAAGACCAGTTATGAATGGGGTTTTCTGTCAGTTTTCTGAAAGTGAAACGTTGTTTGTTGCTACCGATGCTCATAAATTGGTTAAATACAGAAGAACAGATTCAAAAGCAGGTCACCCGGCTTCTTTTATATTGCCAAAAAAACCATTAAATGTTTTGAAAAATTTAATGGCAGGCCTTGAAGATGCTGTAAATGTTGAGTATAACAAAACAAATGCATCATTCACTTTTGGAACAACTACTGTTGTTTGCCGTTTAATCGATGGAAAATATCCAAATTACGAGGCTGTAATTCCTAAAGTAAATCCTAATAAGTTAACAATTGATAGAAGTTCTTTAACCGGAGCATTAAAACGAGTTAGCATTTATTCAAATAAAGCCACACACCAAGTACGTTTTAAAATTGCAGGTAGCTCACTGTTAATAAGTGCAGAGGATATTGATTTTTCAAATGCAGCAAACGAAAGATTAACATGTAATTATATTGGTGAGGATTTGGAAATTGGGTTTAATTCAAAATTTTTATTGGATATGTTAAATAATTTGGAAAGTGATGAAATTGATTTAGAAATGAGCGCACCAAATAGAGCTGGAATTATAACTCCAAGTAAGCGAGAAAACCCATCAGAAGATGTTTTGATGTTGGTAATGCCTGTAATGCTAAATAACTAAAAAAATATTTTTTATTCAATAAAAGGCCACTTTTGTGGCCTTTTTTGTTTCATCTATTTAAAAATTTTGATTATTATTAAAAATATTTTGAAAATAATTTATTAACACTTGTTTGGTTTATAAAAATTTTCTTACCTTTGCCCTCCCGTAATTTAATGGGTATAGTTTTAATATTAGTGAAAGTACTGTAAAATCAGGTAATACAAAAGAATAAAATGCCAACAATACAGCAGTTAGTAAGAAAAGGGAGATTTAAAGCTCCAAACAAAAGTAAGTCAGTTGCTTTGACTTCATGTCCACAGCGTCGTGGTGTATGTACAAAAGTGTATACAACAACGCCTAAAAAACCAAATTCAGCAATGAGAAAGGTTGCTAAGGTGAGATTAACAAACCAGCAAGAAATTATTGCTTACATTCCAGGAGAAGGACATAACTTGCAGGAGCATAGTATAGTATTAGTTCGTGGAGGTCGTGTTAAAGATCTTCCTGGAGTTCGTTACCATATTGTTCGTGGTGCGTTAGATACTGCAGGTGTTGAGGGAAGAAGACAGCGTCGCTCTAAATATGGTGCAAAACGTCCTAAGCCAGGTGCAGCAGCTGCTCCAGCTAAAAAGAAATAATTAAATAAGATAAGTTTTTAAAGCAATAAACGATGAGAAAATCGAGAGCAAAAAAAAGATTATTACTTCCTGATCCGAAGTTTAATGATACTTTAGTAACACGTTTCGTTAACAATTTAATGTACGACGGTAAAAAAACTGTTGCTTCACATGTGTTTTATGAAGCTATTGAAATTGTAGCTAAAAGAACAAGTGAAGATGGTTTAGAAGTTTTTAAAAGAGGTTTGGCTAACATTACTCCTCAGGTAGAGGTTAAATCTCGTCGTGTGGGTGGTGCAACATTTCAAATTCCTACTGAAATCCGTCCTGAAAGAAAGGTGGCTATGGGAATGAAGTGGATGATTCTTTATTCTCGTCGTCGTAACGAAAAATCAATGGCTCAGAAATTAGCTGGAGAAATTGTTGCAGCAGCGAAAGAAGAAGGTGCAGCATTCAAAAAGAAAGAAGATACTCACAAAATGGCAGAAGCTAACAAGGCGTTCTCTCATTTCCGTTTCTAATTAATACAATAGATATAACAAACAATGAGTGATTTACATTATACAAGAAACATAGGAATTGCAGCACATATTGATGCAGGTAAAACTACAACAACTGAGCGTATTTTATACTATACTGGTGTAAACCATAAAATAGGTGAAGTGCATGAAGGTGCAGCTACGATGGACTGGATGGCACAAGAGCAAGAGCGTGGTATTACTATTACTTCTGCTGCAACTACTTGTTTCTGGAACTACCGTAATAACAAATATAAGTTAAATATTATTGATACTCCGGGTCACGTTGATTTTACTGTTGAGGTAAATCGTTCACTACGTGTATTAGATGGATTAGTTTTCTTGTTTTCAGCTGTTGATGGTGTTGAGCCACAATCTGAAACAAACTGGCGTTTAGCAGACAACTATAACGTAACTCGTTTGGGTTTCGTTAATAAAATGGATCGTTCTGGCGCTGACTTCTTAAACGTTGTTAAGCAAACACGCGAAATTTTAGGTGGTAATGCAGTTCCACTTCAATTGCCAATTGGCGCTGAAGATAATTTCAAAGGTGTAGTTGATTTAATCAACAACCGTGGAATGGTTTGGAATGAGAATGATAAAGGAATGACGTATGAAATCGTTCCAATTCCTGCTGACATGGTTGAAGAAGTTGCTGAGTGGAGAGAGAAAATGTTAGAAGCAGTTTCCGAATTTGATGATAAAATCATGGAGAAGTTTTTTGACGCTCCTGAAACAATTACTGAAAGAGAAGTTTTAGATGCTTTACGTAAAGCATGTCTAGCTAACAAAATAGTTCCTATGGTTTGTGGTTCATCTTTCAAAAACAAAGGTGTTCAAACAATGTTGGATTTGGTTATGGAATTAATGCCATCTCCAATGGATAAAGAAGTTACTAAAGGTATTAACCCTGACACAGATCAGGAAGTAACTCGTAAGCCAGATGTTAAGGAACCATTCACTGCATTAGCATTTAAAATTGCAACTGATCCATTTGTTGGTCGTTTGTGTTTCTTCCGTGCTTATGCTGGTCGTTTAGATGCAGGTTCTTATGTTCTAAACACTCGTTCAGGTAACAAAGAACGTATTTCTCGTATTTTCCAAATGCATGCTAATAAGCAAAATGCTATCGAGTTTATCGAGGCAGGTGATATTGGAGCAGCAGTTGGTTTTAAAGATATTCGTACTGGTGATACATTGTGTGATGAAAAACATCCAATTGTATTAGAAGCTATGGATTTCCCTGAGCCAGTAATCGGAATTGCTATTGAGCCTAAAACTCAAGCTGATTTAGATAGATTAGGAGTGGGCTTAAATAAATTAGCTGAAGAGGATCCAACTTTCCGTGTTAAAACAGATGAAGATAGCGGACAAACTATCATCTCTGGAATGGGTGAATTACATTTAGAGATTATTGTTGATCGTTTAAAGCGTGAGTTTAAAGTTGAGGTTAATCAAGGTGCTCCTCAAGTTTCTTACAAAGAAAATATTACAGGTACTTTTGAACATCGTGAGGTTTACAAAAAACAAACTGGTGGTCGTGGTAAATTTGCCGATATTAAAATTGAATTAGGTCCAATAGATGCAGATTTTACTGGTGGAGATTTACAATTTGTAAATGAAATCACTGGTGGTAACATTCCTCGTGAATTTATCCCATCTGTAGAAAAAGGATTCAAAGCATCAATGGTTAATGGTGTGTTAGCTGGTTTCCCTTTACAACAATTAAAAGTTACTTTAAAGGATGGTTCATATCACAACGTTGACTCTGACGCATTATCATTTGAAATTTGTGCTAAAACTGCATACCGTGAGGCTTTACCAAAATGTAAGCCAGTTTTAATGGAACCTATCATGAAAATTGAAGTATTAACTCCAGAGCAAAACATGGGTGATGTTGTAGGTGACTTAAATCGTCGTCGTGGACAAATCGAAGGTATGGATAGCAAAGGAACAGGTCAAGTAATTAAAGCGAAAGTTCCACTTTCAGAAATGTTTGGTTATGTAACAGCGTTACGTACATTAACATCTGGCCGTGCAACTTCAACAATGGAGTTCTCTCATTATGCTGAGGCTCCTGCTAACGTAGCTGCTGATGTAATTGCAAAATCAAAAGGTAAAACAGAAAAAGTTTAATTCAACAGAATCTCAATAAGAACATGAGCCAAAAAATAAGAATAAAATTAAAATCATACGATTTCAACTTAGTTGATAAATCTGCTGAGAAAATTGTAAAAACAGTTAAGTCAACAGGTGCTGTTGTTAATGGTCCAATTCCACTTCCAACACACAAAAGAATTTTCACGGTTTTACGTTCCCCACATGTAAATAAAAAAGCTCGTGACCAATTTCAAACATGTGTTTATAAACGTTTGTTAGACATCTATAGTTCAACATCAAAAACTGTTGATGCCCTAATGAAATTGGAATTACCTAGTGGTGTTGAAGTAGAAATTAAAGTTTAGTTAATTTAATAAATAATCAAAAAACAAGTATAATGTCTGGAATAATTGGTAAAAAAGTAGGAATGACCAGTTTCTTCGGTGCCAATGGTAAATATGTACCATGCACAATAATAGAAGCGGGTCCTTGCGTAGTTACGCAAGTAAAAACCAAGGAGAAAGACGGTTATGAGGCTTTGCAGTTGTCATTTGATGAGAAGAAAGAAAAACATACTTCTCAAGCAATGAAAGGACACTTCAAGAAATCAGGAATCACTCCAAAAAGAAAATTAGTTGAATTTAAGCATTTTGAAGATGCTAGAAATGCAGGTGATGTTATCACAGTGGAGCTTTTTGCCGAAGGAGATGTTGTTGAGGTATCTGGAACATCTAAAGGTAAAGGTTTTCAAGGTGTTGTAAAACGTCACGGATTTAGTGGTGTTGGTCACGCTAATAAATCTCATGGTCAGCACGATAGAGAAAGAGCTCCTGGTTCTCTAGGTGCATCTTCTGATCCTTCTCGCGTATTTAAAGGAATGAGAATGGCTGGCAGAATGGGGGGTAACAAAGTGAAAATTCAAAATATTGAAGTAGTTAAGGTTATGCCTGAAAAAAACTTACTTTTATTGAAAGGTTCAGTTGCCGGTGCAAAAGGTTCTTATGTAATAATTGAAAAATAATTTTGAAATGCAACTAGAAATAACAAACATAAGTGGTAAAAAAACCGGAAAAAAAGTTGAGTTAGTTGATGCAATTTATGCCGCTGAACCAAATGATCATTGTATTTATCTTGATGTTAAACAATTTTTAGCAAATCAACGTCAAGGTACTCATAAATCTAAGGAACGTGCAGAAATAAATAGAACAACTAAAAAATTAAAAAGACAAAAAGGTACCGGTGGTGCTCGTGCTGGATCGATGAAGTCACCTGTTTTTATAGGTGGTGGAAGAGCCTTCGGACCAAGACCAAGAGATTACTCTTTTAAATTGAACAAAAAAGTTAAAAGATTAGCTAGAGTGTCCGCTCTATCTTATAAAGCAAAAGAAAATCAAATTACTGTTTTAGAAGATTTCTCATTTGATGCTCCAAAAACCTCAAAATTTGCAGAGTTATTGAAAAATTTAAATCTTTCCGATAAAAAAACATTATTTGTGTTGCCGGAATCAAATAAAAACGTATATTTGTCGTCCCGAAATTTAGACCGTTCTAAAGTCGTAGTAGCTTCAGATTTAAACACCTACGATATTTTAAACGCAGCTAATTTGGTTCTGATTGAGAGTTCTTTGAAACAAATTGAAACAATTTTAAACAAATAAAATGGAAATTATAGTAAAGCCAATCATCACTGAAAAGATGACTGCTGAAGCCGAAAAATTAAATCGTTATGGCTTCATAGTAGACAGAAAGGCAAATAAAATCCAAATTAAAAAAGCTGTTGAGGAAATGTATGGTGTTACTGTTAAATCAGTAAATACTCAACAATATGTAGGAAAAGTAAAAACTAGAAATACTACTCGCGGCTTGGCAATTGGAAGAGTGAACAGAACAAAAAGGGCAATGGTAACCTTAAAAAGTGGAGATGCCATTGATTTTTATGCAAGTATTTAAAAATTCAGAAAAGAATTAAAAAATGGGATTAAAAAAATTAAGACCGCTTACCCCAGGTCAAAGATTCAAATTAGTTAGTGATTATTCAGAAATCACCACCTCTACACCTGAGAAGAGTTTAACTCGTTCTTCAAAAAAATCTGGTGGTAGAAATAATTCAGGTAAAATGACTATGCGCTATATCGGCGGTGGTCACAAAAAATCTTACCGTATCATTGATTTTAAAAGAGAAAATGATGGAATTCCTGGTGTTATTAAAACAATTGAGTATGATCCAAATCGTACCGCTCGTATTGCTTTAGTTCATTTCAAAGATGGTGATAAAAGATATATTATTGCTCCACAAGGTATTCAGGTTGGACAAACAATAGTATCTGGAAAAGATGCTGCTCCAGAAATAGGAAATACATTATTTTTAAGTGATATTCCTCTTGGTACAATTATTCACAATATTGAGTTAAGACCAGGACAGGGAGCTGCTATGGCTCGAAGTGCAGGTAGCTATGCTCAATTATCAGCAAGAGACGGAAAATATGCTGTATTGAGAATGCCTTCAGGTGAAGTTAGAATGGTTTTGATTACTTGTAAAGCTACAATAGGTGCCGTATCTAATCCTGATCACAATCTTGAAATACATGGTAAGGCTGGTCGTAAACGTTGGTTAGGTCGTCGTCCAAGAACACGTCCTGTTGTAATGAATCCTGTTGATCATCCTATGGGTGGTGGTGAAGGTCGTGCTTCAGGTGGTCATCCACGTTCACGTAAAGGTTTGCCGGCTAAAGGGTTTAAAACTCGTTACAAAGCTAAGGCATCTAATAAACACATTATCGAAAGAAGAAAAAAATAATTAGTAAAAGTTTAATGGTAGTTTAAGTACTATTTCAAAACAAATTAAGAAAAATGGCAAGATCGTTAAAAAAAGGACCTTTCATCGACCACAACGTTGATCAAAAAGTTGAGGCAATGAATCAAAGTGGAAAAAAATCAGTTATAAAAACATGGGCTCGTAGATCAACAATTCCACCTGAGTTTGTTGGACATACATTTGCGGTTCATAATGGTAATAAATTTATTCCTGTTTATGTAACTGAAAACATGGTTGGTCATAAATTAGGGGAGTTCGCTCCAACAAGAACGTTTAAAGGACATTCAGGTAATAATAAAAAATAATTTAGATTAAAAAACTGAACGATGGGCAAAAGAAAAAGGTTAGTAGCCGAAGCCAGAAAAGAAGCAAGCAAAAGTACTTATTTTGCTAAATTAAATGACTGTCCTACTTCTCCAAGAAAAATGAGAATTGTAGCTGACTTAGTTCGTGGATCTGAAGTTTTTAATGCTTTAAATACATTAAAATACAGTACACAACATGCTTCTATAAAATTAGAAAAATTATTAAAATCAGCCATAGCAAATTACGAGGCAAAAACTGGTAATAGACCTGATGAAAATATTTTGTTTGTTAAAGAAATTATGGTAGATAGTGGTTTTCAATTAAAAAGATTAAGAACTGCTCCTCAAGGTAGAGGGTATAGAATTAGAAAAAGATCAAATCACGTAACAGTAGTTTTAGGAACAAAAAATTAATTTAAAAAATGGGACAAAAATCAAATCCAATAGGTTTACGTTTAGGTATTATTAAAGGTTGGGATTCTAACTGGTTTGGCGGGAATGATTTTTCTGATAAACTTGTTGAAGATGAAAAAATCAGAAAATATTTAACTGCTCGTTTACCAAAAGGTAGTGTTTCTAAAGTTATAATTGAAAGAACACTAAAACTTGTAACTGTTACAATAAATACTGCTCGTCCAGGAATTATTATTGGTAAAGGCGGTAAAGAAGTAGATAAATTAAAAGAAGAATTAAAAAAATTCACAAAAAAAGACGTTCAAATTAATATTTTTGAAATTAAACGTCCTGAATTAGATGCTCGTTTGGTTGCAGATTCAATTGCAAGACAAATTGAAGGTCGTATTTCATATAAAAGAGCTTCTAAAATGGCACTAATTTCAGCTATGAAAATGGGTGCTGAAGGGATTAAAATTAAGATTTCTGGACGTTTACAAGGTGCTGATATGGCTCGTTCTGAAATGTATAAAGAAGGAAGAACTCCATTACATACTCTCCGTGCGGATATTGATTACGCTGTTGGCGAAGCTTTAACTACATTTGGTTTATTAGGTATCAAAGTGTGGATTTGTAAAGGTGAAATTTATGGAAAACGTGATCTTTCTCCAAACATTGGTTTAATGAAAGATAAAAAACGTGAAACACCTGCACCGAAATTTAGTGGTAATAGAAATAAAAAGAAAAAAGAAGCTTAATTAAATAAAAAGGTAATTCTTCAAACATAAAAATAATTAGAGATGTTACAGCCAAAAAGAACGAAATATAGAAAGATGCATAAAATGAAGATGAAGGGTCTTGCTAAAAGAGGTGATCAATTAGCATTTGGATCTTTCGGCATCAAGGCAACTGAAGAGTCATGGGTAACAGCCCGTCAAATTGAAGCGGCTCGTGTTGCTGTAACTCGTTTCATGAAAAGGGAAGGCCAAATTTGGATTAGAATTTTCCCTGATAAACCAATAACTAAAAAACCTGCTGAGGTTCGTATGGGTAAAGGTAAAGGTGCACCTGAATATTGGGTTGCTCCAGTAAAAGCTGGAAGAATGTTATTTGAAGCTGAAGGTGTTCCTTTACAAATAGCTAAAGAAGCTTTACGTTTAGCTGCACAAAAACTTCCTGTATGTACAAAATTTGTTGTAAGAAGAGATTTTGTTGAAACACAAGCATAATATTTTTGAATCATGGAAAACAAAGAAATATCAAACCTTTCAATTAACGATTTGAAAGCTAAAATTAAAGAGGAAAAAGCTCTTTTAAACAAACTAAGTATTAATCATGCAGTTTCTCCAATTGAGAATCCAATGAAAGTACGTACTAGCAGAAAATTAATTGCTCGATTAAGTACTGAACTTACAAAAAAATCAACAAAATAATTTTAGGTAACAATGGAAAGAAATTTAAGAAAAGAGAGAATAGGTACAGTTACCAGCAACAAAATGGATAAATCTGTTGTTGTTAGCGTTGAGAGAAAAGTAAAACATCCTAAATACGGTAAATTCGTTAAGAAAACAACTAAATTTGTTGCCCATGATGAAAAAAATGAGTGTGGTATTGGTGATGTAGTTAAAATTATGGAAACTCGTCCTCTAAGCAAAACCAAATGCTGGAGATTAGTTGAAGTTATTGAAAAAGCAAAATAATTTTTAAAAGTATTTTAAGAGATGATACAAAACGAATCAAGATTAACAGTTGCAGACAATAGTGGGGCTAAGGAAGTACTTGTTATTAGAGTATTAGGTGGTACACGTAAGCGTTATGCAACAATTGGAGATAAAGTAGTTGTTACGGTAAAACACGCTCTACCTTCTGGAAATGTAAAAAAAGGAACAGTTAGTAAAGCTGTTATCGTTAGAACTAAAAAAGAAATTCGTCGCCAGGATGGTTCATACATTCGTTTTGATGACAATGCTGCAGTTCTTTTAAAAGCTGATGACGAGATACGTGGAACTCGTATATTTGGTCCGGTTGCAAGAGAATTACGCGATAAACAATTTATGAAAATTATATCTCTAGCACCTGAAGTTCTTTAAAAAATAAAAGTCATGAAATTAAAATTAAAAAAAGACGATTTAGTAAAAATAATCTCTGGTAATGCAAAAGGGCAGGAGGGTAAGATCGTTTCAATTGATACCAAAAATTCAAGAGTTATAGTTGAAGGTGTTAATATGATTTCAAAACATACTAAACCTAATGCGAAAAATCCTAATGGTGGAATTGTAAAAGTTGAAGGTTCTATTCATATTTCTAATTTAATGTTAGTAGTGAATGGTAAACCAACTAGAGTTGGTAGATCAACTGATGAAAAGACAGGTAAATTAACAAGAATTGCAAAAAAAACTAAGGAGGTTATAAAATAATGGCAACTTACGAACCAAGACTGAAAACAAAATTCAGAACAGAAATTAGAAAAAATTTACAAGAAAAGTTTTCTTATTCATCTTCTATGCAAGTTCCTCAATTAAAGAAAATTTGCTTGAATCAAGGATTAGGAGATGCTGTAGCCGATAAAAAAATTATTGAATCTGCAGTTAAAGAAATGTCAACTATTAGTGGACAAAAGGCTGTTGCTACTTATTCTACAAAAGATATTTCTAATTTTAAATTAAGAAAAGGTGTTGCAATTGGTGTTCGCGTAACATTAAGAGGAAATCACATGTATGAATTTTTAGATCGTTTAATTTCTTCTGCCTTACCTCGTATTCGTGACTTTAAAGGTATCAATGAAACAGGATTTGATGGAAATGGAAATTACACTTTAGGTGTAACGGAACAAATTATTTTCCCTGAAATTGATATTGATAAGGTTAGTAAAATCAATGGTATGGACATTACATTTGTAACATCTGCTAAAACTGATAAAGAAGCACGTACCTTGTTAACCGAATTCGGTTTCCCATTTAAAAATTCAAAATCATAAATAAAGTAAGCTCTAAGAGATGGCAAAAGAATCAATGAAAGCCCGTGATGCAAAAAGGGCAAAATTAGTTGCAAAATACGCAGAAAAAAGAGCCGCTTTGAAGGCAGCAGGTGAATTTGCAGAATTACAAAAATTACCTCGTAACTCTTCAAAAGTTCGTATGCGTAATCGTTGCAAATTAACCGGACGACCTCGTGGTTATATGAGATTATTCGGTATCAGCAGGGTTACTTTCCGTGAAATGGCCTCATTCGGTAAAATCCCGGGAGTTACCAAATCAAGCTGGTAAATAAATTAAATTAGTAATGTATAATTATTCTACAAGAGTAGAATAACATATAAATAATAAAAAAATGACAGATACAATTGCAGATTACCTGACTAGAGTCAGAAATGCTATCAAAGCAAAACACAGAATCGTTGAGATCCCAGGATCTAACTTGAAAAAAGAAATTACAAAAATTCTTTTCGACAAAGGTTACATTTTGAATTATAAATTCGATGTAAATGAAAAAAATCAAAGCACAATCAAAATAGCTTTGAAGTACCATCCAGTAACAAAACAACCAGCTATTCGTCAATTAGACAGAGTTTCTTCACCTGGATTAAGAAAATATTCTGGTGTGGATACTTTACCTAAAGTAATTAATGGTTTAGGTATAGCTATTATTTCTACTTCTAAAGGAGTTATGACTGATAAAGAAGCTAGAAAAGAAAACGTTGGTGGTGAAGTAATTTGTTTTGTATCATAAAATAATTCAATAGTATTATGTCACGTATAGGAAAATTACCAATCACGATACCTGCAGGAGTTGAAGTTACTCTATCAGGAAATATTGTAAATGTTAAAGGAAAAAAAGGTGCTTTATCACAAACAATCGAAGGAGACATTAATGTAATTATTAATGAAGGAAAAGTTGAAGTTTCTAGACCAACTGATCAAAAAAGACATCGTGCCTTGCATGGTCTTTATCGTTCATTAATTGCTAACATGGTTCATGGGGTGTCTGAAGGTTTTAAAACAGAACAAGAATTAGTTGGTGTAGGTTACCGTGCCAGCAATAAAGGACAAATGTTAGAATTATCATTAGGTTATTCTCATAATGTTATGTTTGAATTACCTTCTGAGATTACTTTAACTACAACATCTGAAAAAGGACAAAATCCAAAAGTAATATTGGAATCTTTTGATAAACAGTTGATTGGTCAAGTAGCTGCAAAAATTCGTTCATTACGTAAACCTGAACCTTACAAAGGAAAAGGTATCAAGTTTACTGGTGAAATCTTAAGAAGAAAAGCAGGTAAAGCAGCTGGTAAGTAAAATTTTTAACTCACTAAATTTAATTTAAAATGGCTCTCACTAAATCAGAAAGAAGAGATAGAATAAAAAAACGTATACGTAAAGTTATTAGTGGTTCAACTATAGCTCCCCGTTTAAGTGTATTCAGAAGTAATGCTGATATTTATGCACAACTTATAGATGATAGCACTGGTAAAACATTATTATCTGCATCATCTCGAGATAAAAACTTGTCATCTTCTAAAGGTACAAAATCAGAAATATCTAAACTAGTAGGTAAACATGTTGCTGAAAAAGCAAAAGAAAAAGGGATTGAAGTAGTTGTATTTGATAGAGGTGGATACCTTTATCATGGTAGAGTGAAAGCTTTAGCTGAAGGTGCAAGAGAAGGTGGACTTAAATTTTAATTTATAAAAATATTGTAATGTCAAAAGAAGTAATAAAAAAAGTAAAATCAGCTGAAATTGAACTAAAAGATAAATTAGTAGGAGTTCAGCGTGTTACCAAAGTTACAAAAGGTGGCCGTCATTTTAGTTTTTCTGCTATAGTTGTAGTTGGTAATGAAAAAGGTGTTGTAGGTTATGGTTTAGGTAAAGCAAATGAAGTAACTGATGCAATTACTAAAGGAATTGATGATGCAAAGAAAAATTTATTTAAAGTTTGTGTATTAAATGGAACTGTTCCACACGCTCAAGAAGGTAAATTTGGTGGCTCAAGAGTGTTTTTGAAACCTGCAGCTCATGGTACTGGAGTAATTGCTGGTGGTGCGATGCGTGCTGTTTTAGAAAGCGTTGGTGTAACTGATGTATTAGCTAAATCAAAAGGTTCATCAAATCCTCATAATGTGGTAAAAGCTACAATGGATGCATTAATTAAAATGCGCGATGCTTATTCAATTGCTCAACAAAGAGGAATCACTTTAGATAAAGTTTTTAACGGTTAATAATAAATGATATGAGCAAGGTAAAAGTAACATTAGTTAAAAGTACAATTAAAAAAACGCTTAGACAGAAAAGAACTGTTGAAGCATTAGGGTTAAATAAACTTCATAGTTCTGCTGAACATGAGTCAACTCCTCAAATTAAAGGAATGATTGCTAAAGTAAATCATTTATTGAAAGTTGAAAATATCTAATTTTTAAATAATTATAAGAAATGCAATTAAGTAATTTAAAACCAGCACAGGGATCTGTAAAAACAAATTTCCGCAGAGGAAGAGGTCAAGGCTCTGGTGGTGGTGGAACAGCTACAAGAGGTCATAAAGGGGCTAAATCTCGTTCTGGTTATTCTTCAAAAAGAGGTTTTGAAGGTGGTCAAATGCCATTACAACGTCGTGTACCTAAATTTGGCTTCAAAAACATTAATAGAGTAAGTTATGTATCCGTAAATTTAGATGCTATTCAAAAATTAGCTGAAGCAAAAAACATTACTGATATTAATATGGATGTATATATTCAGAATGGATTGGCATCTAAAACAGATTTAGTTAAAATTTTAGGAAGAGGTGAATTAAAAGCTGCTGTTAAAGTTCAAGCTCATTCATTTTCTTCAACTGCAAAATCAGCAATAGAATCTAAAGGAGGTTCTACTGTTGTAATTTAATCTTATGAAGCGTTTTTTAAATACATTAAGAAATATCTGGCGTATTGAAGAGCTAAAACAACGCATCACATTAACATTATTGTTAGTGTTGGTGTATCGTTTGGGCTCTTACGTTGTACTTCCCGGTGTTGATGCTGCAGTCTTAACAGCTGCAAAAGCTTCTCAAAGCCAAGAAGGAATTCTTGGATTGATCAATATTTTTGCCGGTGGAGCTTTTTCAAGAGCATCTATTTTTGGTCTTGGAATTATGCCATACATTACTTCTTCTATCATAATTCAACTTTTGGGTATGGCTGTACCATACTTTCAAAAGTTACAAAAAGAAGGAGAAAGTGGTAGAAAAAAGATCAATCAATACACCCGTTTTTTAACAGTTGCTGTAACTGCGGTTCAAGCACCTGGATACATTGCAACACAAATTACTAATATACCTGGAGCTGTTCCTGGAGTTAATTCTTTTTGGTATGTTCAATCAATTATTATCTTAGTTACAGGAACCATGTTTGTTATGTGGTTAGGTGAGAAAATTACAGATAAAGGAATTGGTAACGGTATATCATTAATAATAATGATAGGTATTATTGCTCGTCTACCTGGTGCATTCCTTTTCGAAATAAGTTCTAGATTAGACTCTCAAGGTGGAGGATTAATTATGTTCTTAATCGAATTAGTTTTCTTATTGTTCGTAATTATTGGTTCTATCTTATTAGTTCAGGGAACAAGAAGAGTACCTGTTCAATTTGCTAAGAAAATTGTAGGTAATAAACAATATGGTGGAGTTAGGCAATATATTCCTTTAAAGGTAAATGCTGCAGGTGTTATGCCTATAATTTTTGCACAAGCGATCATGTTTATTCCTGCTGCAATTGCAACTATGGGAGATCAGACTAAAGGAGGTTTTTTAATGGCTTTTACTAATCATTTTGGTTTCTGGTACAATTTCACATTCGCTGTTTTAATTATCTTATTTACCTATTTTTACACCGCCATTATGGTAAATCCAAATCAATTAGCAGATGATATGAAACGTAATGGTGGATTTATTCCAGGTGTAAAACCAGGTAAAAAAACTGCCGAGTTTTTAGATTCAGTAATGTCTAAAATTACTTTACCTGGATCAGTTTTCTTAGCATTAGTAGCTATCATGCCTTCAATTGCTAGTATTTTAGGTGTTAGCAATGAATTTGCTAATTTCTATGGTGGTACTTCTCTATTAATTTTGGTTGGTGTAGTATTAGATACTTTACAGCAAATTGAGAGTCATTTATTAAATAGACAATATGAAGGATTGATGAAAAGTGGAAGAATAAAGGGTAGAACATCATCAATGCAATTACAAAGTTAATTAAATGGCAAAACAGTCATCAATAGAACAAGACGGTACTATTATTGAAGCATTAAGTAATGCTATGTTCAGAGTAGAATTGGAAAATGGTCATATAGTAATTGCTCATATTTCCGGTAAAATGAGAATGAATTATATTAAAATTTTAGTAGGAGACAAAGTTAGATTAGAAATGTCGCCCTACGATTTAACAAAAGGAAGAATATCATACAGGTATAAATAAATAAGAAAAATGAAAGTACGTGCATCACTAAAAAAAAGAAGCGTAGATTGTATAATCGTTCGTCGCAAAGGAAAACTTTATATTATTAATAAAAAGAATCCTAAATTTAAACAAAGACAAAGATAATTTTTGTACTTTTGCAAACCTTTTTAAAAAATTAAGATAAAATAATGGCAAGGATAGCAGGTATTGATTTACCAAAAAACAAAAGAGGAGAAATAGGTTTAACTTACGTCTATGGAATTGGACGTAGCTCTGCTCAACGCATTTTAACCAAAGCTGGTATTAAATGGGATAAAAAAGTTAGTGAGTGGTCTGATGAAGAGTCAAACGCTATTCGTAAAATCATTAATGATGAAATTAAAGTTGAAGGTTCACTTCGTTCAGAAGTTCAGTTAAATATAAAACGTTTAGTTGATATTGGAACTTTCAGAGGAATTCGTCATCGTAATGGTTTACCGGTTCGTGGTCAGCGTACAAAAACAAATTCTCGTACCAGAAAAGGTAAACGTAAGACAATTGCAGGTAAGAAAAAAGTGACTAAATAATCATAAGTACTAAAAATGGCAAAACAGCAACAATCAGCCTCAAATGCAGCAAAAGCAGCTGCTAAGAAAAGAGTTGTAAAAGTAGATTCAGTAGGGGAAGCGCATATAAACGCTACTTTTAACAACATTATCATTTCTATGACTAACATCCAAGGTCAGGTAATTTCTTGGTCTAGTGCAGGTAAAATGGGTTTCAGAGGTTCAAAAAAGAATACTCCATATGCAGCTCAGTTAGCTGCTAACGATAGTGGTAAAACAGCTTTTGACGCAGGTTTAAGAAAAGTAAAAGTATATGTTAAAGGTCCTGGTGCAGGAAGAGAATCTGCAATTAGAACCTTAGGGACGTTAGGTATTGAGGTAACTGAAATAGTTGATATTACGCCAATTCCTCATAACGGTTGTCGTGCTCCTAAAAGAAGAAGAGTTTAATATTTAAAAATAATTTGTAATGGCAAGATATAGAGGTCCGAAATCAAAAATTGCACGTAAGTTTAAAGAGCCAATCTTTGGCCCAGATAAAGCATTAGAAAAGAAAAATTATCCTCCGGGACAACACGGTGTTGCTAAAAAGAGAGCAAAACAATCTGAGTATGCTATTCAGTTACAAGAAAAACAAAAAGCAAAATATACTTATGGTGTATTAGAAAGACAGTTTGCGAAAACGTTTGATATGGCTTCTCGTGCTAAAGGGATTACTGGTGAGGTATTATTACAATTAATTGAGTCTCGCTTGGATAATGTAGTTTACAGAATGGGGATTGCTCCATCTAGAAGTGCTGCTCGTCAATTAGTTGGTCATAAACATATTTTACTTAATGGTGAAGTAGTAAATATATCTTCTGTTATTCTTAAACCAGGAGACAATATTCAAGTAAGAGAGAAATCTAAATCTCTTGAAGCTATTGTTAATTCTGTTGCTGGATCAAGTTCTAAATTTTCTTGGATTGAATTTGATGCTAAAAATTTAAGTGGAGTATTTCTTCAACGTCCTGAAAGATCACAAATTCCTGAAAACATTAAGGAACAGTTAATCGTAGAGTTGTATTCTAAATAATAATTAATTTAATAATAAAGATATAAACATGGCTATTTTAGCTTTTCAACGTCCGGATAAAGTTATTTTACTAAATTCAAACGAAACTGAAGGTCAGTTTGAATTCCGTCCTTTAGAGCAAGGTTACGGAATTACAGTTGGTAATGCCTTGAGAAGAATTTTGCTTTCTTCTTTAGAAGGTTTTGCTGTAACCACTCTTAAAATTGAAGGAGTTGACCATGAGTTTTCTACTATAAAAGGTGTAACTGAAGATGTTACTGAAATTGTTTTAAACATTAAACAAATTCGTTTCAAAAAGCAAATTGAAAACCATGACTTTGAAAAAGCAATTTGCTCAATTAGCGGAAAAGAAACTATTACTGCTGGTGATATCGGTAAATTTTTAAATGGGTTTCAAGTATTAAATCCTGATTTAGTTATTGCACATTGCGAACCAAATGTTAAATTGAAAATTGAAGTAACAATTGAAAAAGGAAGAGGTTATGTTCCTGCTGATGAAAATAAACCTGCAAATGCTGCTCATGGTGTAATTCCAGTAGATTCAATTTTTACTCCAATCAGAAATGTAAAGTATTCAGTTGAAAATTATCGTGTTGAACAAAAAACTGACTACGAAAAACTTTTAATTGATATCGTAACTGATGGTTCAATTCATCCAAAAGATGCTTTAAAAGAAGCTGCAAAAATTTTAATTCAACATTTTATGTTATTCTCTGATGAGAGAATAACTCTTGATGCTGAAGAAAAAAATACTGAAAGTGAATTTGATGAAGCTTCTTTACATATGCGTCAGTTATTGAAAACTAAATTAGTTGATATGGATCTTTCAGTAAGAGCTTTAAATTGTTTAAAAGCTGCTGATGTTGAAACATTAGGCGAATTAGTTGCATTTAATAAAAATGATTTATTAAAATTCCGCAACTTTGGAAAAAAATCTTTAACTGAGTTAGAAGATTTAGTTAATACTAAAGGTTTACAATTTGGCATGAATGTTTCCAAATATAAATTAGATAAAGAATAATAATTGAATAATGTTTGTTTTACGGTTTTTTATTGACGGAATCGTAATTCAAAAATGAGGTTTCGTCAATGTAAAAAATTCAGAAAATGAGACACGGAGATAAAATTAATAATTTAGGAAGAAAGTCAGCTCACAGAACATCAATGTTAGCTAATATGGCTTGCTCATTGATTCAAAACAAGCGTATCTTTACAACTACAGCTAAAGCAAAAGCATTACGTGTTTATGTTGAGCCAATCATTACAAAATCAAAAGATGACACAACTCACAGCAGACGTATTGTTTTCTCATACTTAAAAAGTAAAGAAGCTGTTTCTACACTTTTTAAAGATGTTGCCTCTAAGATTGCAGAAAGAAATGGTGGTTATACAAGAATTATCAAAACTGGTAATCGTTTAGGTGATGCTGCTGATATGGCATTAATCGAACTAGTTGATTTTAATGATTTATATACAAGTAATAAATCAACTTCAACTGAGAAAAAATCAAAAACAACAAGAAGAGGAAAAGCAAAAAAAGCTTCTCCTAAAGCGGATGAATCAGGATCTAAAACTGAGTCAGCTGAATAAAGAAATAGAAAGGGAGTTTTTAACTCCCTTTTTTATTAATATTGATTTATCAATGTATAAAATTATATCTAATATATCTTTAATTATAGGTGCTTTGGCAACAGGGACTATTTTCTTTCATGATTTTCTTTTAATTGGTTTGTTTCTTTCTTTGCTAGGTTTTATGGCATCTATATTCGCTATATTCTACGAAACTAAATATCAAATGCAAAGACGATTGTTTTCAAAGTCATTTATTGGGTTATTTCTTTCCTCGATACCGGTATTATACATTATGATTGTTATTTTGATTTTTAAAGATTAATGATTTCTACATTAAAACATTATTTTTCATTAATTAAATTTAGTCATACTGTATTTGCATTACCATTTGCAATTGTAGGATTTGAATTTGCTATTAAGTCAGGATACCAATTTGAATGGCTAAAATTTGTATATGTTTTACTCTGCATGGTCTTCGCTAGAAGCGCTGCAATGGCATTTAATCGTTACATTGACAGAAAATTTGACGCCTTAAATCCAAGAACTAAAAATAGGGAAATACCTGTAGGGGTAATATCTGCTCAGTCTGCATTTTGGTTTGTAATTATTAGTTCTTTATTATTTATTGTCACAACTTGGTTCATTAATCCAATTTGTTTTTACTTATCTTTTGTAGCTTTGTTAGTGATTTTAGGTTACAGCTTTACAAAGCGTTTTACACCGCTATGTCACCTTGTTTTAGGTGTTGGTCTTTCTTTAGCTCCAATTGGCTCTTATTTGGCCGTTACAGGTGTTTTTAGCACTATTCCTGTATTGTTTGGGATTCTGGTTTTTTTCTGGGTAAGTGGTTTTGATATTATTTATGCGTTACAGGATGAAGAATTTGATGTGACAAATAAATTAAAATCAATACCTGGTTATTTAGGGGTAAAAAGAGCGCTTATGGTTAGTAGGTTATTACATATTATTTGCGCAACTGTTGTTTTATATATTGGAATAAAAGCCGAATTTGGTTTTTTATATTGGACTGGAGCAGTTATGTTTTGCGCCTTATTATTTTATCAGCATATGCTTGTAAAGGCAACTGATTTAAGTAAAGTGAATTTAGCTTTTGCTACCACTAATGGAATTGGAAGCATCATATTTTCTTTGTTTGTTATTCTGGACTTTTATTTCAATAAATAATTTTATTTGAAGTTATTTAGTTAACCATTTTTCTACCTCAGATTGATCCAAATCTAAATAGGTAATCCAATTTTCAACAATTTCATTATTTACCAGGTAAATTGTGGGCATTTTCAGGCCGGCCAGGTAAACAAATGATTTTCCGTTTAATAAACTGTAATTTATGTTTTGCGCTTTCGTATCGTCAAAAAATGGTTTTATTTTAGAAGTATCGCCATTTAGAACAAAATAAATAGGTAAATTTTTATTTTTTTCTTTCATTAATCTCATTTTTTTTGCAGCAATTCTGCAATGACTACACGTCATACTCATAAATGCAATAATATGCTTGCCTTTACTTAATGATTTCGGAGGCGTATTAATTTTCGCGTTTTTATATAAACTGTCTAGTTCAAGTTTAAAATGATCTTCTTTTTTAGTTAGGTAAGAAGATGAATATTCAAAATCTATATAATTTAAAACATGTGGCATTGTAAATGAGGAAATTGCCAATAAACCAATTATCCATTTATTAAACTTTTTGTAATTAAAACCATCAAAACCTTTATAGATGAAAAAACAAGCCAAAAGCATTACTATGTTTTTTATTAATGCTTGAAGTGGCGTCATAGAAATAGCTGTTCCAAAACAACCGCAATTACCATTATTGCCATTAATTATCATGATGATAATTAAATAAACTGAAAACAAAATTAAGGTTATTGAGGTTAAAAAAATGGTAAATCTTTTAATAGATATGCCAAAAATTAGCAATAAACCAATAAAAAATTCTAGTCCAATTAAAAATCGTGCAATAAATGGTGCAGTTCTCCAACTGGCAATTCCTAAATCAACAAATGTAAATTCGAAAGGTTCAATAGGATAAAGTTTTGTGTAGCCACTATAAATAAATAATAAACCGATTATTAAAATAAGCGGATAAAAAAACAGTATTGATTTATTAATTTTCATTTTAAAACACCAAAGTTATAACAAAAAAAAACTTCCACTTGATTACAAGTGGAAGTTTTAAAAAATTGGGAATTAAATTATTTTAATTCGCAAGTTGTAGTGTAAGTATATGGATCTGCACCTGCAGTTGTTTCTTTGTAAGAATAAGATACGCACTGATCTTTAACATCTTTCTTTTTAGATGATCCATAAGTTCTTACATATGTAGAGGAGCTATATCCAGGCTCATCACTTGTATCTGTACAGGTACAAGTTCTATCTTTTCTGCAAGAAGCCATTGCTAAACTTAGAACAGCAACTAATAATGTTATTTTTTTCATGTAAATGTTATATTTAAATTATTTTAATTCGCATTTGAATTCATCTTTACCACCAGCAATTGGGGCAGTTTGTTGATCTGCATAACTTGCGCAAATACCATTTTTAACTTGTGATTTAGTAGCTTTTTTAACAGTAACTTCATAAGTACTAACAGATGCTGAACCAGATGTTGGTGTGTATGTATTGGTGCAAGTACAAGTTCTGTCTTTTTTGCAAGAAGCAAAAGTTAATGCTAAAGCTGCAAAAGCAAATATTGTGATTTTTTTCATGATGATTAGTTATTTATAAATTATTTTAATTCACAAGTTTTAGTATAAGTATAAGGCTGAGATCCTGCAGAAGTGTTTTTTTCTGAGTAAGATTGGCATTCAATTCTTGCATTTCTTTTCTTTGCATCATAATTGGTTGTTACATCAGTTGAAGATACATAACCTGGAGCGTCACTTGTATTAACACATGTACAAGTTCTGTCTTTTCTGCAAGAAGCTATTGAAGCTCCTAAAACAACTATCAATAATATTTTTTTCATTTTTATAATTTTTTATAGTAGGATTATTTTAATTCACATTTAGTCTCAAATTTTGAGCCTGCAGGGACAGTATTTTGATAAGAATAATTATTACACTCTCCATCAAGCGCATCACCTTTTCTTACTTTTTTAATAGTTACTTCTCTAGTTGTAACGCTTGCTGAACCTGATGTAGGAGTGTACGTATCAGTACAAGTACATGTTCTGTCTTTTTTGCAAGATGCCAAAGCTACTCCGGCAACTGCTAATACGATTAAAGTGATTTTTTTCATTTTTTTAAAAAATTTTGTGCGAAAATAATTGTTTTTTGTGATTATTTGAATTGGAATGATTTATTTTTCAATAATTAATGGTAAATTAAAAATTAACCTTTCATGTCTTGAATGTCCAACATTCCGCTAGGTTTGCCGTTTTCGGTAACTAAAATGGTATCTACGTTACTCTTCTTAAAAATACCTGCAGCTTCGTTTAATAATACATTTGCATCTACAGAAATTGGAGTTTTAAATTCTAAATCAGCTAATTTTTTAGAAAGTACATCTCTGCCACCTGAAGAAATCATTCTACGTAAATCTCCATCAGTAAATACTCCTTTTAATGAACCATCAGCATTTACAACAGTTATGCATCCAAATCCAAATTCAGTCATTTTAATAACAGCATCAGTAATGTTGGTGTCTGAACTTACTAATGGATTAATTCCATTAATTGCTTCTTTTACTTTTACGGTCATTAAACGAGTATCCGTAATAAATTGTTCGGTACCTACTGTGGTAAAATTATTTTCAGTTAATGATTTTAATACTTTTAACGGAACAGTTATAGTATGAACACCTACATTTAAAGCGTTTCTAACGTGTTCATTGTGTCTTACCGATGAAAACATGATTTTAGTGTCGTATCCATATAATTCAACAGCATCTACACATTGTTCAACTAAGCTTAATGCATCATGCCCCTGATCTTGTAATCTTCCAACTAATGGGCAAACATACGATGCACCTGCATGCATAGCCATGTAAGCTTGTTGTAACGTGTACACTAAATGAACATTTACAAGATAATTTTTATCGCGTAATAATTTACAAGCTCTTACACCTTCCAATGAAACAGGAATTTTAAAAACTGTTCTTTTAGGATCAAGACCTAATGCTAACTGACGTTCTGCTTCAGCTAAAATTTCTTCAGCTGAGTTGCCTAATGCTTCAATTTGTAACACAGGAACCATTTTAGCTAATTTTAAAATTGTTCCATCGATATCGGTTATTCCCTCACGTTGCATAAACGTTGGGGTAGTGGTTAAACCATTTAAAAATCCAAGTTTAAAACCTTCTTCAATTTCTTTAAGGTTTGCTGAGTCAAGATATAATTCCATAGTTTTTAATTATAATCAGCGAATTTCGTATAATTATTTTACAAACTGCTTTTTTTTAATCAAATTAATCAACAATTTAAATTTATAAGTTAATAGTATGCCTTTATTAGATTCGTTTAAACTTATAAATTTGCACTTAAATTAAAATTTATCAGAATGAGCAATAATTTATTAGCAGGTAAAAGAGGTATTATTACAGGAGCATTGGACGAAAATTCTATTGCTTGGAAAGTAGCATTAAAAGCACATGAACAAGGTGCGAAAATTGTTTTAACTAATGCCCCTATAGCTATGCGTATGGGTGAGATTAAAAAATTGGCCGAAATTACCAATGCTGAAATTATCCCTGCTGATGCTACCAATATGGATGATTTAACCAACTTGTTTGCAAAATCTCAGGAAGTACTTGGTGGTAAAATCGATTTCTTGTTACATAGCATTGGTATGAGTCCGAACATTAGAAAAAACATTCCTTATACAGAACTTAATTACGAATTTTACAATAAAAGTATTGATATCTCTGCTTTATCATTGCACAAAATGCTTAATGTAGCGTTTAAGATGGATGCTATTAGCGAGTGGGGTAGTGTAGTTGCATTAAGTTATATAGCAGCTCAAAGAACTTATCCTTTCTACACTGATATGGCAGAAGCTAAAGCAGTTTTAGAATCGATTTGCAGAAGTTTTGGTTACCATTATGGTAAAGCTAAAAAAGTTCGTATTAATTCAATCTCTCAATCTCCTACTAAAACAACTGCAGGAAGCGGTATAAAAGGTTTTGGCGATTTCTATGATTTTGCTGATAATATTGCACCATTAGGAAATGCAAGCGCAGAAAGTTGTGCTGATTATTGTATTGCTATGTTTAGTGATTTAACTCGTATGGTTAGCATGCAGAATTTATATCATGATGGTGGTTATAGCAATACTGGTGTTAGCATGGAAATGATGGAAAAAATGGGTCAACACTAAAAAGTATACGTGTTAAAAATTAAGATTAATCTTCTTTTAATCAGTTGTTTTTTTTGTTTCGGTAATAACTTATTCGGAACTCATTCAATTGAATTAAAAGAAGATTTTTTTTTTAATCAAACACAAATTATCAGTGTTGAAAGTTTTTTTTGTTCGTTAAACCAATCTGATAATTTTCTGATTATTGAAGATTCAATAATTGTTCAGGATTCTGCAAAGGCAGCTAAAGATAAGTTGGTTTTAAAATTAAAAAGAAGAAAAAAAATAATTGCCAGCATTTTAGCTTTTCCTTTTCCGTTTGGAATAATTGGTTTACATAGATTATACCTTGGTTGTAAACCGTATGTTCCATTAGCTTACATTGCCTCACTTGGAGGTGAATTAGGTATTATTCCTTTTATTGATTTTGTAGTGTTGATAACTACAAAAGATGTAAAGAAATTTCAGGATAATCCTAATTTGATTATGTGGTCGGATTAAGATTGATGGCTAAAAACCTGAATTATTTTATCCGCTAAAATTTCAGCAATTTTAACATTGGATTCATGAGTCCAACCTGCAATATGAGGTGTTAAAATTGTTTTATCTGATTGAATTAAATAGCTTAATGGCTCTGGGATTTCGCCAGAATTAATTTGCTCAAAAGAAACCGATTCGTATTCCAGTACATCTAAACAAGCACCCAAAACTTTTCCGGTTTTTAAATGAGTTACTAAATCTGCAGTATTTAAACATTTACCTCTTGCCGTATTAATAACATAAATTGATTTTTTAAAAGATTTAAAAAAATCATCGTTTAGAAAATAATCAGTTTCTGAAGTTAAAGGTGTATGTAAACTGATAATGTCTGCATTTTGGTAAATGTCTTCAAGAGAAACCTCTTTTATTTTATCATTTCCAAAATTCTTTTTGTATTTATCATAAACTAAAATAGTACATCCAAATCCTTGTAAACATTGAGCAAAGGAACTTCCCATATTTCCAAATCCAATAATGCCAACTGTTTTTCCTCTTAGTTCAACACCTCTGTTTCCTTCCCTAATCCATTTTCCATGTCTTAATTCCCTGTCTGCTTTATTGATATTATTAAATAAATTAAGCAACATAGCTACAGCGTGTTCGCCAACAGCATCTCGGTTGCCTTCGGGCGCATGAACACAGGAAATCCCTATTTTTAAAGCAAAGTCAACATCAATGTTTTCCATACCTGCACCAGCACGGGCAATACACTTTAATTGTTTTGCATTTTCAATTAGGTCAGATGTAATTTTAAATTTACTTCGTATTACAATACAATCATAATCCGGAATTAGTTTTTTTAATTCATCACTTGATTTATTCCAAAACAAATCGCATTCAAATCCATTATTGATTAATGTTTCGTGTAATTTAGGGTGATTGGAATCAATGAATAAAACCTTAGGCATCCGAAAAATTATTTTATTGAAAACGCTTTAATTGAATCTTCTAAAGTTTCATTAATGATAAATAATTGGTTGAGCTTAGTAATTAGAAGTAGTTTCTTTATTTTGTCATTTAATGCAAAACCGGATAATTCTCCGCCTTTGTTTCTTATTTTTGTAAGTAGTTTAATTAAAACGCCAAGTCCATTACTGTTTAAGTAATTGAGTTGTGAGAAGTCAATTACAAATTTTAAATTGCCCTGATTAAGTTGCTTATCAAGATCTTCCAATAAAGGATCTGCAAGTGATTTTTCAATCAAATCGCCTTTAAGTTGTATTAAAAAATAGCCCTCTTTGTTAGATATAGTGTGCGTAAAAATCATTCTTTCTTTTTTGTTACACAGTTAATACATTTTCCAGTTTCAGCAAGTGTTTTACACTGGCCATAAAAATTTAAAGAATGACTATTAATTTTAAAATTCAACATTTCTTCAGCCATTTTTTGAATTTGTTGAATTCTTGGGTCACAGAATTCAAAAACTTTCTCACAATCATTACAAATTAAGTGATCGTGTTGTTTAAACATGTAAGCACGCTCAAACTGCGATTGATTTTTGCCAAATTGATGTTTAGTAACTAATCCTGACTCAAGAAGAATTTCCATTGTATTGTAAAGTGTTGCACGACTTACTCGATATTTTTTGTTTTTCATAAAAACGTACAATGATTCTATATCAAAGTGCCCATCGTGCGAATAGATTTCTTCAAGTATTGCAAAGCGTTCCGATGTTTTACGATGACCGTGTTTTTCAAGAAAATCGGTAAAAATCGTTTTTACTTTTTGCTGGATTTCTTCCATCATATTAATTTATCAAAAACAAATTTAAAAAAAACGAGCATTGATTTTTCAATGCTCGTTCAATACTTAAGAAATTATTTTTATGCAAGTAATCCACGAGAAATTACGATTCGTTGCACTTCAGATGTTCCTTCATAAATTTGAGTGATTTTAGCATCGCGCATTAAACGTTCAACGTGATATTCTTTAACATATCCATAACCGCCATGCACCTGGACAGCTTCTGTTGTAGTCCACATAGCAGTTTCTGAAGCAAAAACTTTTGCCATTGCACCGGCTTGATCATAATTTAAATGCTGGTCTTTTAACCAAGCTGCTTTAATACATAATAATCGTGACGCCTCAATACGCGTAGCCATATCAGCCAGTTTAAATTGGATGATTTGATGTTTTGAGATTTCTTTTCCAAAAGCTTTTCTTTCTTTAGAGTAAGCTAAGGCTAATTCATAGGCACCACTAGCAATTCCTAATGCTTGAGAAGCAATTCCTATTCTCCCGCCTGAAAGTGTTTTCATGGCAAATTTAAATCCAAATCCATCTTCACCAATACGGTTTGCCTTTGGTACTTTTACATTGTTAAACATTAAGGAATGTGTATCTGATGCTCTAATTCCCATTTTGTTTTCTTTTGGTCCAACCACAAAACCTTCCATGCCTTTTTCAATAATTAGACAGTTGATGCCTTTGTGACCAAGTTCAGCATTGGTTTGTACCATTACCAAAAAAACAGAAGCACTATTGCCATTTGTAATCCAATTTTTTGTGCCGTTTACTAAGTAGTGATCTCCCATGTCAATACCTGTTGTACGTTGAGAGGTAGCGTCAGATCCAGCTTCTGGCTCGCTTAAGCAAAATGCACCAATGATTTCACCTTTTGCTAAAGGAACAAGGTATTTTAGTTTTTGTTCTTCATTGCCGAAAGTTTCTAGGCCCCAACACACCAACGAGTTATTTACACTCATTACAACTGAACAAGAGGCATCAACTTTAGAAATTTCTTCCATAGCTAAAACGTATGAAATAGTATCCATTCCGCCTCCGCCGTATTTAGGATCTACCATCATTCCCATAAAACCTAGTTCACCCATTTTTTTAATTTGCTCGGCAGGGAATTTTTGTAATTCATCTCGTTCAATAACTCCTGGTTTTAATTCATTTTGAGCGAAATCTCTCGCTGCTTTTTGAATCATTAAATGCTCTTCAGATAATTGGAATAACATATATTAAATTTTAAATATTTTTACTATTTTCAAAAGTATAATTTATTGTGGAAGTACAAAATGCCGTTTATAAAATTTAGTGAAAATAAAAAGGAATGTCCTAGTTATTTTGTAGTATAAATGAAAAGAAAAAACAAATGTTAGTATTTAACAAAAAAATGCTCCTCAACATCAAAAGTAGAATGTACTCCAACTTCTTTAAATTCCTTATTTAGCCAATGTTCTGCAGCAGCTCTTCCTTTGTTTTTTAATTCCAATAAAAAGTCGAATGAGGTATTCATTTTACTGGATTGGTTTAAATTACCTAAATCATTATAACCAGAAATGGTATGTATAAAAATTTCTCTGTTTATTCCATCATCCTTTTTTAAAACTCCACTTCGTATTAATTCATTTCGGTAGTGAATCATTTTCATTTCATTTATTAAACTGCTGTTAAATGAAATTTCATTTACCCTATCTGCTATATCTCTTGCGGATGTAGGTACATTTTTAATGTTAATGGAATTGATTTTGATAAGTAAGATGTCTCTTACTTTAGTGTTTGTGATAATAGGGAAAATAGGGGGATTTCCTAGATACCCTCCATCCCAATAATGTTCTCCGTTGATTTCTACAGCTTGAAACAAAAATGGTAAACAAGCAGATGCCAATACCGCATCAACAGAAAGTTCTTCGTTAGTGAAAATTTTAGCTCTGTTTGTTTTAACGTTAGTTGCACAAACAAAAAGTTTTTTAGTATTGTATGCGTGTAGTTCTTTAAAGTCAACTAAATCATTTAAAATATCACGAAGAGGATTATAATTAAATGGATTAAAATTGTAAGGAGATAAAAACTGGCTCATTGTATTAAACCATATATATCCGGGAGAATTATAGATATCTCCTCCACTCATAAATTTATCCCAGCCGGAAGGTTTAAAAAAGAAACTACCTGATAAGGCAATTTTTTTCCAAAGTTGATCTAATAATTCTTTAGCTTTTTGAGGTCCGCCCTTATGTAAACCATATGCGCAAACAACTGCGTTAATAGCGCCTGCACTAGTCCCGCACATAGCGTCAGCAACAATTTCGTCGGTTTCTAATAATCGATCTAGAACTCCCCAAGTAAAAGCTCCATGCGCACCACCACCCTGAAGCGCAAGCGCAACTTTTTTAATTTCTTTACCCATTTAATAATGACTTATTCCAAATGTAATTTTTTAATTCAATAAAACATAATAAATCTCAAAAATTTAACTTTTAGTTATTTTTTTTGTCAATTAATGAAAAGCAGAAAAAAAGTTCATTCCCTAATCGGGGCTTAACTGAATCAGGGCAGATTTCCATGTTTTCAATTACAAATTTTGAGTTAAATAATTTTTGGTATTCGTTTTTATTTCCTCCAAATGGTGGTCCTTCTGAGTCGAAATTAATATTAAATAATAATCCAATTAATTTGCCATTTGGGTTTAATAAATCTGCCATTTTTTTCACATATTTTTCTCTTAAACTAGGGTTAATAGCGCAAAAAAAAGTTTGTTCAATAATTAAATCGTATTTGGCTTCATGAAGAAAAAAATCTTCCACCAATAAATGATTTTTTGGAAAATCATTATTCCTTTTTTTGAATTCGTTTATTGGATATTCTGAAATATCTAACACATAAGTGTTTTTAAAACCAAGTTTAAAAAGATATTCTGCCTCATATGCATTTCCGGCACCAGGAATTAAAATTTTTAAATTTTTGTTATCAATTTGATCAATGTGTTTTTTTAACGGTGGTGATAGTTCGCCTAAATCCCAACCCGTTTGCTGATTTAAATACCTATTGGTCCAATAGGTTTCGTTAAGTTCGTTCATTTTTTAATCGGAACAATATTGTTGAATTAATCTAAAAGCAATTCCACTACCTAATTGATCTGCTTTTTCCAAGTCACTACAAGCTCCTTTTCGGTCTTTTGAGGCCATTTTAATTGCTGCCCTATTAACATAAGCGGAATGGTAATCGAATTTAAGTTTGATAGATTGGTCAAGATCATTCATGCCTTCAATATATTGTTTTAAGCCGCCTTTAGCTGTTCCTCTGAAATTAAAAGCAATATGGTTTTTTTTATTAATCGTTATAGCTTTATCTAAGTCTGTTATTGCTCCCGAATTATCGTTAACATTAATTTTTGCCCCAGCCCTGTAAACTAAAGCGTCTTCATCGTTTGGAAAATGCGCTATAATTTTTGAATAATCGCTAATTGCAGCTCTAAAATCAGCAATCTCAAAATTCGCTTTTGCTCTTGCTCTAAATAATTCTGCATCAAAGTTGGTATCATTGCTTATTGCTAAACCATCCGTAATATCTTTAATGGCATATTTATATTCTTTTTGTAGGTATTTAATTACTCCTCTTTTTAAAATTGCAGGAGCATAATTAGGTTTGTAAAACAGACAATCGTTTATACTGTTTAAGGCGCTTGTAATATCATTACCTACTAATTTTAATTCAGCAATGTAATAAATCAGTTCATAGTCATCAATCGCCATTTTTAAAGCTTCATCATAATTTTTTTTTGCCTCATTGTATTTTTTATCCATAAAATAAGACCTGCCCAAATACTTTATTGTTTCTTCATGGTCATGGTCAATTTTTATAGATTGTTCCAGGTCTTTTTGAGCACCTTTGTAATCTTTTAGTTGCATTTTACAGAATGCAGATTTATTATAAGCCACAGTCATTTCTGGATTTTTCTTTAAGGCAGCAGCAAGTGTTTTAATTGCCTGTTTGTATTTTAATGAGTCAATTTCTTTCAATGCAACTTTATATAAGTCTCCTGCAGGATCAATTGATCTAGTAGTATCTTTCTGTTGGGCAAAAACTAGTGAATGAAAAAAATAACAAAATGCAATTAGTAAAAACTTGTTGTATTTGTTATTTAAAATCATGCCCAATTGCTATCGAAGTGTTTTCTTCAATACACTAAAATTAAAGTTTTCAAATTAAAAATTGAAATAAAAAAAGTTAATCAAATTATCCATTTTTGTTTTGATTAATTTTTATGATTCGTGTTGTCCAGTATAATTAATTAAAGCTGCTAAAATTCAACTTTAGTTAAGTAAGTTTATATGAAGTGATTTTTTTAATCAATTTTATTAAATTTAGGTTTTTAAACTTTTTTTATGACAGAAATTAATTTAGAAGCAGAGAAAAAAGAAATTTTATCTCGATATAAAACTTTACTTAAAGCATGTAAAC
This sequence comes from Bacteroidia bacterium, assembly GCA_044352985.1. Taxonomy (GTDB): domain Bacteria; phylum Bacteroidota; class Bacteroidia; order B-17B0; family Aurantibacillaceae; genus JADJDM01. The sequence goes on along the minus strand of JBILCU010000014.1, from coordinate 18,670 downwards.
GCAGATTACAAAAAGGGGATAAGGAACAAATTAGGAAAGCTTTTGAAGTTGCTGTTGATGCTCACAAGGAAATGCGTAGGAAATCAGGCGAGCCTTACATTTATCATCCAATAGCTGTTGCTCAAATTTGTGCTGAAGAAATTGGATTGGGTACTACTTCTATTGTTTGTGCATTATTACACGATACTGTTGAAGATACCGAAATTACTTTGGAGGATATTGATGGGATGTTTGGTGAAAAGGTGGCTAAAATTATTGACGGCTTAACTAAAATTTCCGGAGTATTTGATCAAACCTCTTCTTTACAGGCAGAGAACTTTAGAAAGATGATGTTAACGCTTTCTGACGATGTACGTGTAATTCTTATCAAGTTAGCGGATCGTTTGCATAATATGCGTACGCTAGAAAGTATGAAGCGAGAGAAACAAATAAAAATTGCTTCAGAAACGCTATATCTTTACGGGCCTCTTGCTCATAGATTGGGTTTAAATGCCATTAAAACTGAGTTAGAAGATTTAGGTTTAAAATATACCAATTCGGAAACGTATCAGGAAATAGCCCTTAAATTAAAGGAGAGTGAGCCAGAGCGTAAAAAGTTTATTCAAAAATTCATTGAACCAATCAAAGAAATTTTAGATGAGCAAGGGTTTAATTCGAAAATTTATGGTAGACCAAAATCTATTTTTTCCATTTACAATAAAATAAAAAATAAGGGTGTTGAGTTTGAAGATATCTATGATTTATTTGCCATTCGTATTGTAATTGATACGCCACTCGAAATGGAAAAAACAGATTGCTGGAAAGCATATTCCATAATTACTGATTTCTATCATCCGAGTCCGGAACGTTTGCGAGATTGGATTTCAACCCCAAAAGCAAATGGATACGAGTCACTACATACTACAGTGATGGGACCTGAAGGTAAGTGGGTAGAGGTGCAAATTAGAACCCAGCGCATGGATGAAATAGCTGAAATGGGTTATGCTGCACATTGGAAATACAAGGGCGCAAATGCAGATAGAGAAGGCCAATTGGAAGATTGGTTAAGGAAAATCAGAGAATTATTGGAAAGTCCGGAAGAAAACGCAATGGATTTTATCGATGATTTTAAATTGAATTTATTTGCCGAGGAAATTTTTGTGTTTACTCCAACAGGAGAAATGCGCACGCTTCCTGTTAAATCAACCGCGCTAGATTTTGCTTTTGAAATTCATTCAAAAGTTGGCCAGCACTGCATAGGTGCTAAAGTAAATCATAAACTTGTGCCACTTAATCATGAATTAAAAAGTGGCGATCAGGTAGAGATTTTAACTTCTGTAAAACAAACGCCAAAAGAAGATTGGATAAGTTATGTAACTACAGCAAAGGCAAAGTCTAAAATTAAATTGGCGTTAAAAGAATCGTATAGAAAAATTGCAGAAGAAGGAAAAGAAATTTTGGAAAGAAAATTCAATAAACTTAAACTCGATTTCAATACACAAAACACACATGATTTTGCCAATTTCTTAAAACTACCTAATACAATAGAGTTATTTTATCGATCAGCTAAAAATGCAGTTGATGTAAAAGAAATAAAAGACTTCATTTCATTTAAAACTCATCCTGAAAAATTCAACACAAAAAAACCAGAGACTACTCCACAATCAATTGAGCAAATGGTTACTGATGCTCGAGGTAAAGCAGATCATTTGGTAATTGGTGATGATATGCAGAAACTAGATTATCAGTTATCATCTTGTTGTAACCCAATTCCTGGAGATGATGTATTTGGATTTATTACCGTTTCGGAAGGAATTAAAATTCATCGCGTAAATTGCCCAAATGCAGTTCAGCTCTTATCAAATTATGCCTATCGAGTTGTAAAAGCAAAATGGAATAGCCAACATTTAATAGCCTTTTTAGCGGGTATTACCATTAAGGGAACAGATGAGTTAGGTTTAGTAAATAATATTACAAAAGTAATCTCAACTCAATACAATGTTAATATGCGTTCGATAACATTTGATACCGATGGTGGTATTTTTGAGGGTACAATTATGGTTTATGTTCACAGCACAGAACATTTAACGCAGTTAATTGGTAAACTTAAAAAGGTGAACGGTGTAAGCACTGTTACCAGGGTTGATAGTTAGCGTTATGTTTACAAGCATTTAATTACAAAAACATGAATGAAAATCCGTTAAAAGTATTAGAAGTAATTGCATCAGACGGAAAACTTGAAGTGTTTAGACAATTTCTCGTATATGACAAAGAAAATAAACCAGAATATTTATATGTTTTAAAAGAGAATGGTAACGTAATTAAATTTGATTCAAAATCTTTTGACAAATTTTGGAAAAATATTGTAAAGAATTATACAGGAATTTATGGATGGGATTTGATGTTTGTGCATAATGATTTAAAAACGACCATAATTAAAAATATTATAACAAAAATAGGAACTGAAAAAAATTGGATTGATAATACGTGGCGAGAAAAACTATGTGAAAACAAACAAATTATTGACACTTTAGATTATTTTGACTTCGAATATTTTGCTAACCAAATAGAAATATTTAAAAGGCGATTAGATATTCAAGCATGGGACTATCTTAACCTTAATCATTCTAACTTAAAAAATACAGTTGAATTAAAAAAAACACTTATTAGATAATCAATTTATTTCATTGAGTACTCCTGGATTATATTCATATTTCCTAAATGATAAATGTATATACATTGGGAAAGCAAAAAATATTCAAAAACGTATTGAATCACATTATTTATCATCTCATAATTTAGGGCATCACAGTAGGGGAGACAAACACAGAGCTTTATTTGGAAAATACTTGAATGAAGAATTAACAATGTTTTACACAAAACTAGATGATCCTTTTAGTTCAAGAATTGGCGAAGAATTAAGAATTACAATTGAAAGATTATTACATTTAAAATATAAGCCAACATTTTCAGAAATAAGAATAGTTAAATAAATGGTTGAAACTAGTTGAAGCGCAATATTTTAATTTGAATATTTACCATTTTCCAAGAAAAAAAAGCAACCCAAAGGTTGCTTTTTCTGATTTAACTATGCTAATTTTACATTTATTGCATTTATACCTCGTTTACCCATTTCAGTATCATAAGTTACAATATCGTTTTCACGAATGTTGTCTTTTAATCCTGTTACATGGACAAATATTTCTTGCCCATCTTCACCTTTAATAAACCCAAAGCCTTTTTCTTCGTTAAAGAATTTTACTGTTCCTTTATTCATTGTTTTGATTTTTACCCGCTGTAACGGGCTGTTTTTTAATATTACATCCAACACTTTGTATAGATGACTTAAATAAAAAATTGTGATTAGAATGTTTGTATTGCTGATACAAAATAAATCGTCACCCAATCTTCTAATAAAGTACACAAATATACAACTAATTGCTCGAAGAATAGGATAATTATTTTTCTTTTCATTATTCCTAATAAAGCGCAATTCTATTGATAATGAAAATTAGGGTTGAAAATTTCATCAAGTATCCGAAGCGCCCTATTGCAAACAAAATAGTTTTAATCAACAATGCACGCAAACATTTCGAAGATTTAAAACGTAGGGCCCGTTGTAATTGTTTTACGGGCTTTTTCCGCTCTTTTGCTTAATTCATAAATTAATGACAGTTCGTGTGAACCCGTTGAGCTTCCTATCAAACGGCTAATGCTTAAATCGTATGAATAGGCCACTCGCATTTTATGTTCTTTTATATCCATACCAACCAAAAAACTAATGGCATCGTTGTTTGAATAAGTGGGTAAATATTTTTTTACAGGCAAACCTCTGTACCCAATACCTAAATTAATAGGCACATTAACATACAATACACCCACATCTAATTGGTCGAAATTACCTTGCATTCTGTAATTAAAAGTTGGAGAAATGTATTTTAATAGGGTGTTACCTTTTTTTGATTGTATAAACTTATAGGCTCCATGAATAGAAATTTGCATAGGCAATTTTGAATCTTCTGATAAATCTGAAGTTGTTGGACGATTAACATGAGCTACAGAAATTCCTGCCCAATAACTTAATGTATTCACCATAGCGCCCGCTGCAATATCTAGGTAACTGTGTTTTGAAAATTGAGTATTGGCATCTGCAGAAACAGAAGGTGCATTTGGAATTAATTGATCGTTGAAAATTAAATTGGCTGTGTTTACAGTTTTGGTTACGTAGTTAACTTGTACTCCCGAACGGATTTCTAATTCATTTTTTAATTTAAAATCATAAGCATATGAAGCTCCAACATTACTTGTATTTAGCCTGCTGCTTCCCGCCATATCTCTAAATAAAAAAACGCCAACACCATTTTTTTTGTCTTCAAAATTATAGTCGTAAGAAAGATGAATGGTTTGAAAAGCTTTGCTTAATCCAAGCCACTGATTTCTGTAATTTAATATTCCACGGTGCTCATCAGTTAAGCCGGTAAAAGCCGGACTTAAGTACAAAGGATTATTGAAGTATTGAGAAAATTGAGCATCTTGTGCCTTTAGTAAAAAGCAAAATAAATTCAATGAAAAAAGAAAACTCAGGTATTTTATTTTGAATTTCATGAATTAACGTATTAGTAAAAAATCTCCTGTTTTGTTGTAATCACTGTCATCTTTTCCCTTTGCTTTTATTTTCCAGATGTATACATCCTGTTGGCATAATTTCCCATTAAAGTAGCCATCCCATCCTGATTTTGGGTCTTTTGATTCAAACAAAAGTTCGCCCCAACGACTATAAATTGATAGTTCAAATTCTTTCATGCCTTTTACAACCGGATGAAATATATCATTGTTTGTAGCATATGGATCATAAAATCCAAAAGCATTTGCACTTTGTGAGTTTGGCGTGAAAGCATTAGGTATAACTATACTTATTGTTTCATCAACCTTAATGAGTTGACCAAACTCAAAGGTGTCTTTACATCCCTTGTTGCTAGTTACAATCAAGTAAATTTCATAATCGCCGATTTTTTTATAGGTATGTGTTGGATTGGCTTGAGCTGAAGTAGTATTATCACCAAAGTTGTATAAATAATTAGTAATCGTTCCATCTGAGCAAGTGCTTTGATTGGTAATAACAACCGGTTCCGTTTCGAGATTAACCTCTGTTGGTGAAACTGTAAATTGTGCAGTTGGAGTGTCATAAACCACAACACTATCTGTCCCTACAATAGAATCACTTCCGCCGGCACCATTTACAACTAATACTATATCATATATTCCGGGATTAATAAATGTGTGGCTTGGATTTGCATTATTAGAAGTTAATCCATCACCAAATTTCCATTGGTAAGATGTTTCATACTGTGATGTATTAGTGAAATTAACCGTTAATGGTTTACAGCCTTGTTTTTTTCCGGTAAATCCTGCAATAGGTAGTGGTGGAAGTATGCTTATGGTATCTTTAAAAACATCCGTGCATTGACCGTTAACAACAGTTAACGTTATGATGTAATTGCCCCAGGTGGCATAGGTATGAGTGTTTGGAAATGAAGATGTAGAAGTTTGATTATCTCCAAAATTCCAATTAGTAGTGTAAAGGGCTGCATTAATAGTTGAATTAAATAAATTAATAGATGCTGCAGGAAATGTTTGAACTTGAGGGGTTGCCACAAAACTGGCTTCCGGACCTGCAAGAACATAACATGTTTTAGTTATTGAATCTTTACAGCCAAAAGCCGAACTTGCCAAAAGTTTTACAGGGTAGGGCAACTGGCTAGTCCCAAAATTTTGGAAATCATGAGTAGGGTTTATTAATGTGCTGCTATTTCCATCTCCAAAGCTCCAATTGTAAATTGTTGCTCCTGTTGATGAGTTTGAAAATTGAGCTGTTTCGTTTGAACAAAAAAGTGTATCCACACTAAAATCTGCATTAACTACAGGTAGAACAACAAGGTTCATTTCCAATGTGTCTTTACAGTTGGAAGTATTTTCTACAATTAATCGGATTTGATTAAGTTGTGTTTGTGTTGAGGAAGTATTGCTATAAATTAATATCGGAGAATTTAATGAGGATGTTATGCCATTGCCTAAATTCCAAAAAGAGTTATTATAAGCTTGAGAAAGGTTTGTGAAAACAACTGAACCTCCAGAACAAACAGTGTCTTGAACACTACTAAAATTAGCAATTGGTTTACCTGCAATACTAATGCTATTGCTAATGCTGTCTATACAGCCAAAAGAATTTTCTGCAATCAGTTTTATTAGATAAACAGTATCGTTTAAAGTTGCTTGGTAGCTATGATTTGGATTAAATACTGTTGAAATAGATCCATCGCCAAAATTCCAATTAGATGTTGAAGTACCTGTACTTGCATTTGTAAATTCGACTACTAATGGCGCACAACCAGAGTTTGGATTGAAAGTAAAGTTTGGTGTAGGCAATGGATAAACCTCAATATTTTGTGTTATACTATCTGTGCAATAAGTAGAATTTATGTTAAGTTTTACCTGATAATTTCCAGCTGCAGGATATTGATGTGAAGGGTTTTGAAGAGATGAACTAGAGCCATCACCAAAATTCCAATTCCATTGCTGTATGGTATCTAAACCTGAAATTGTAGATTGGTTGGTAAACTGATTTATCGAATTAAAGCAACTATTTATTCCTGAAAAGTTAGCAACAGGCGAAGTGTAAATTTTAATTGTATCAGTATAGGTGTTTTGGCAATTGTTAGCGTTTGTTACCGTTAAGCTAACCGGGTAAGAACCAGAAGAATAATTTTGTAGTTGTGGGATTTGTGTATTGTCAGTGGCACCATTTCCAAAAATCCAGTTCCAATTTACTACATTAACAGATGCATCTATAAATTGAGCTGTTGCATTATCGCAGTTACTACTTAAATTATAAGCAAATGCTGTTTGGGGCAATTCTAAAATCGTACAACTTACACTTGCGGTATCAAAACACGAGCTGTCTGCTCCAATAAAGTATGCCACAACAGAAGCATTAAAAGTACCAGCTGAATCATACACTATATTGTTGTTTCCTAAAAGAGCAGGATAATAGTTATTGTTTGCACCGGAATTTAACTGGTAGGAATAACCGCTTGAACTATTATTACTTATCGTAATAAAGTTGTTTTTACAAGCAGTTGAATTTATAGTGCTTATTGCCGCAACGGGATTATTGATAAGTGTAACAGTTACAGATGTTGTGTTTTTTCCGCATGAGCTACTGTCTGTTAAAATTACTTCGTAATTTCCTGGAGCAGGATAGGAAATTGAGTAGGTGTTAGGTGTAAACCATGAAGTCCAATTAATGATGGAGTCATATCCTAAATTCCAATGATCACCAAAATTCCAATATTCAAATCTTACAGCATTAACACCAATAGTATCGCATTGTTTAATTGTACCGTTTGTAAAATTAAATATTGGGTTACTAATGCATTTTACATATTGGTCTGGATTTATTAAAACAATATCGTCAGTTTGCGCACTGGATGAAAATATAAAACAGTACAACAGAGATAAAAATAAAAGTAACTTGTTTTTCACGAACTAAATTTAATTAAAATCTTGTATTGGATTTTATAGAATTTTTTTTTCTTTTTGGATAAATTAATGAGTAACAAAAAAAACATGATTGCTCAAGCTCTTTGCTTTTTTTCTTTACGATAAGCCATTCCAATTGACTCCCCTAAAAAAAGCATTCACCCAAATCAGCACCACTTTTGTTCTTTTCTCGCACTCTAGTAAAATCTATCGGTTCAAGGCTTAGCGGTTAGCCCGATAACTTTTAATTCAAATTTAAATAAATGCGGTCTGAGCGCTATGTAATAATAATAAGCTTGGGATTTTAGTTCCCTTTTCACATATATTCATTTTTCAAGTTTCTAAGCAATGAATTAAATTGTCTTTTTTCTTTTTCTTTTAACTTAACAAGTTCTTCGTTGGCCTTCGAAGTAAAATGTTCCTGAGAAAGAAAACTAATTACTGAATATGTATCGTGCCAATCACCTAATTCCTCTTGTTGTCTGTTAATTTTTTCTTCATTGAATTCAATTTCTTTTTTTATTTTTTTAGGCAAGGCACAATAAACATACATTAGTTTTTTAATTTTCGACCTGTATTTATGTAAATCCACTCTTTCCTGCTTTTTAAGTTTCTTATTTGCCTTATTTTTTTCACTTTTAAAATAGTTAATGATTATTATTTTATTTGGGAGCTTTTCTGGTAAATAAATAATTTTTCGAAAATTCTTTATAAGACTTAAATATCGCGAACCACATTTTATAAAATCTATTGTTAGAATATTTTCTTTATTTTTTAATTGTTCTATTATTTTCTTTGGAGGATGCAGCATTAATTCTAAGATGCGAATATTTATTTGGATCTCCCTAATTTTACCTGCTTCACTAAATAGTGGTTTTATCATCCCTTTATTATATTCTTCTTTATATACATTTTCAGCAAAGGATAACAACGCATTAATTTTTTTTAAATCAACTCTCAATCTATGAAGATTTTCGGGATCCTTATTTTTTATGTAGTTAGAAAGATTTTGCTCAATTGATTTAATGTGATTGATAACAAAATGATTTAACAGGTTTTTTTTCATTAATTTTTTCAATAATTAAATTTCAATTAATTCAATCCCATTTCTTGCTTATGGCACCCATCCAAGTTTAATAGATTGCAGACTTCTCTTTTTTTGTTTAGTGCAGTCTTAAAAAAATGAGTAATTGTAAAAATCACTTTTGCTCTATCTACTTTTGAGCGATCTTAGGTGATTTCTGAACTCGAGAGTTTTTTTGATTCTTTTGAGTTTACCCTGTGAAAGTTGAAACGGCCCAATAATTAAAAACACCTTTAATAATGCAATAGTTTTTGAGTGTTTTATAATAAATATCTTGCATTTGTTTTTAAAAATTTATTATAAATGTTTTTAATAACAAATTCATATTAATTCTGAACAGACCTTATCTATTGATTTTAAAAAAATAATTGCTTTATAATTTTTTGACGAAATAGAAATTATTGGGTAAGGAAAATGCACTAAATAAGCTAATTTAAATTATGTTCACAAAACGTGATATAAATGTATGCGCCCTTTTTCAGGCACTTTTAAGCCACTAAAAACCAAGACATTTTGTTAAATTCAGTAATTTATTCTATTTCTGAATTTTCTGATTTATAATATTGCATTAAAATAAATGTTATTATAAAACCAGAACTTAAACCTTCAATTGAAATTAGTCCTATCATTCCGAAAATATTTTCCTGACTTGAAAAATTATTACTAAATGATAGCTTTTCATTAATAAAATTGTAAAAATTGTAATCAAGATAAACTGTATATACATACATAAATATATTAAAAATCAAAACCGACAATAAGGAAACAATTATTCCGGATTTTAATCCTTCAAAATATTTTATATCGCCATTTATAGTTTTAATATGTTTTATAGAATATCTTAATCCTAAGAATAGTACTATTACATTAGCATAATGTAAAATTATTTTATGATGAAGATTGAATGCTCGCATTAGCATAAAGTAAATTATTAGGCCAACTGAAGTTAGAATTGAAGATTTGATGCTAATTCTATTCATGTAAGTTTCCTGACTTATTATTGTTTTATTTAGAGTTTCCACAAAAAACAGTATATGTGTATAAAAATGATTATCCTTAAATTTTTTGAAAAATAAAAAAGTCAAGTTGCAAAACATTTACAACCTGACTATTGAAATTAAATACTTCAAATTAAGAGTTTTTTACAATAACCAAGTATTTCGATGCTTTCCAAAATTCATCAGCATCGGTAATAATAATATCTTTCACTAATCCATTTTCACGAACCATTCTATACGAATCTGATGGATGCGTAGTAATTATTTGAACTTTTTTACAATTAACAGGTATATTGTTTAATTGAGAATAGTCAACTTTAATGAATTTTTTACCATCAAAATCATTACTTAATTCCTGAGTTCTTCCCATTCCAAGTAGCCCTCCTTTTTTATCAATAATTTTTTCTTTCTGTAAATCTTTTGAAGTCCCAACAATATAATAAGCACGGTGTAAAGCTTCTTTGTTTTTTTCTATAATTGCTGTTTGAGCTTCATTCTGGGCATTTAATAAACTAATAGTAGTTTGTAATTGAAATGACCTAATATTCATGCTGTTTAATTTTGAATTTAAAAATGCAAGTTCATCTTGTTTTGAGTTGATTTGTTGATTTAGCTGGGTAATCATTTCTTCCATTTTTTTATTGTTTCCGCCTGATTTTTTTATTTCATTGTTTAATAAAGTTATTTTCTTACTGTTTTTTTCTACTAATTGATTGATGGCTTTAATTTCTTTATTTATCTCATCAACGATAGTAAAACTTACTTCTGGCTCACCTTCTGTTCTAATGTAAATGTTTTTTTGTCGGGTATTAATTGAATCAAGAGTTTGTTCAATATCTAAAAAAGACTGCATATATGCTGAAAGAGTTGAATCTCGTTCATTTAATAATGTCTGTAAAGAATCCTTTTCATTTTGTAAAGAATTGGGTTCATTTTTATTTGCTTGTTGATTGCATGCGGCTAGCGTCAAAATAGACGTAATTAAAATTAGCTGTTTTTTCATTTTGTTTTTTTGTGCAAAACAAATCTTAAATCAAGCAAGTTGCAGTTAATTCAATCATTTCATAAAGTGATTTCTGTTGAAACAAAAACATTTTTTGTTAATCTTACTCTTACAAATTCAAAATTGTTACATTTGTTATTCTATGCATACTATAACCATTAAAGACAAAGAATTTAAACCTTATATAGAGGAAAGTGATATCAACCTTGCTATTAAATCTATGGCAGGAAAGATAAATGCAGACATGGCAGAAGTAAAGCCACTTTTTCTGGTAGTTTTAAATGGCTCTTTTATGTTTGCAGCAGCATTATTAAAAGAAATTACTTTTCCTTGCGAGATTTCATTTATTAAATTAGCCTCTTATCATGGTACACAAAGCAGTGGTGAAGTAAATGAATTAATAGGCTTATCTGAAGATATTAAAAACAGAAATGTAGTTATTATTGAAGATATAGTTGATACCGGAGTAACTCTGGAAAAAATAAATCAAGTACTTTCAAGTAAAGATGTAAAAAGTATAAAGGTGGTTACTTTATTGTTTAAACCCGAATCGTATAAAAAAAACATACCGGTTGATTACAGTGGATTTAAAATTCCTAATGATTTTGTTGTTGGGTATGGTTTAGATTATGATGGTTTTGGAAGAAACTTAAAAGATATTTATGTTCTTAACAAGTAATTGCATTCAATAAAAAAATTATTTTTGCATATAAATTTTTTCATTCATGTTAAACATCGTTTTATTTGGCCCTCCTGGAGCAGGAAAAGGTACTCAGGCAAAAAAATTAATTGACCAGTATGGATTAATTCATCTTTCTACAGGTGATTTGCTGCGTGCAGAAATTGCGCATGGCACCGAACTAGGCTTAAAAGCTAAAAACATCATGGATAGAGGTGATTTAGTTTCCGATGAAATTGTTATTGGTATGATTGGAAATAAATTAAATGCTAACCCTAATGCAAATGGGTTTATCTTCGATGGTTTTCCGCGTACTACTGCACAGGCAGAAGCCTTGGATGTATTGCTTACTCAAAAAAACACAGCCATTACCATGATGATTGCATTGGAAGTGGATAATGTGGAGTTAACCAGAAGATTATTGGTTAGAGGCCATGAATCAGGAAGAGCTGATGATCAGAATGAAGATATTATTAAAAACAGAATTAAGGAATATAATAACAAAACTGCACCTTTAAAAAGTTACTATGCTTCAAAAGGTAAATTCCATTCTGTTTACGGAATAGGTAGTATTGATCAGATTTTTGATTTATTATGTGCTACTATCGATAACAAAACTAAAGTTAAAGTTATTCTACCCGATGGTATTCCAACTGTTGCTGATGTAGATTTAAATGATAAAAATTCATTCAAAAAATCAGCAAACAAAAAAGCAATTCCTGCTAAAGCAAAAAAGGAAGTGAAAAAAACGATTGTTAAAAAGGCAGCGGTTGCAAAAAAAGAAGTAAAATCGGTTAATAAAACGGTGTTAAAACCTTTAGCTAAAGCTAAACAACAAGTAAAGAAAGCTGTAGTGAAAAAATCTGCCCCTAAAAAAGCAACAGTTAAAAAAACGGTAAGTAGCGTTAAGAAGGTTGCAGCAAAAAAAGCGACTCAAAAGCCTTTGAAAAAAGCGGCTAAAAAAGTTGTTACAAAAAAAGTAGTTGCTAAAAAGCCCGTAACAAAAACGATTGCGAAGAAAGCAGTTGTAAAAAAGAAAAAGAAATAATTAAATATAAACGTACTGTAAGTCCAAAGCTGAAGGAAAAATCCTAAACTTTGGACTTTATTTTTTAAAATGGAAAATAACTTTGTTGATTACGTAAAAATATGTTGTCGCTCCGGTAAGGGTGGTGCAGGCTCTGCGCATTTACGCAGAGAAAAATTTATTCCAAAAGGTGGACCGGATGGGGGAGATGGAGGCAGAGGCGGACATATTATTGTGCGAGGAAACAAACAACTATGGACGCTATTGCATCTTAAATTCAGAAAACACATCATAGCGGAAAATGGAGAGGGTGGAGGAAGTGCATTATGTAGTGGCAAACAAGGTAAAGATGAAATTTTGGAAGTTCCTCTAGGCACAATTGCTAAAGATGCCGAAACCGGAGAATTTATTTGTGAAATCAACGAAGACGGTCAGGAATTTATTTTAGCAAAAGGCGGAAGAGGTGGTTTAGGAAATCACCATTTTAAATCAGCTACTTTTCAAACTCCACGATTTGCACAACCAGGAGAAGAAGGAGTAAACGAATGGAAAATCCTTGAATTAAAAGTGCTTGCAGATGTTGGATTAGTTGGGTTTCCAAATGCAGGTAAATCCACATTGCTTTCGGTTTTATCGGCTGCAAAACCCGAAATTGCCAATTATCCATTTACAACACTTACACCACAATTAGGTATTGTAAAATATTACGATTACAAAACCTTTATAATGGCCGATATACCCGGAATTATTGAAGGCGCAAGCGAAGGAAAGGGTTTGGGATTAAGATTCCTTCGTCATATTGAACGAAATTCAACCTTGCTTTTTTTAGTGAATGGAGATTCAACTGATATTTTTAAGGAATATAAAATTTTATTGAACGAATTAAAAAAATACAATCCTGAGTTATTAGATAAAAAACGAATTCTGGGCATTTCTAAACGTGATTTAATTGATGATGAGTTGGAAGAAATGATTCGTAAAGATTTAAGTAAACGTATGAAAGGTAAAAACAGAATTCCTTTTGTGTTTTTTTCATCACACACACAACAAAACTTGCAGGAGCTGAAAGATTTAATCTGGAATCAGTTGAATGGGTAATTAGGGTCTAATTAGAAACAATAAGTGTTTGTTAATGATTATACTTAACTTAAATTTTATAAATAAATGCAGGTTATTTTCAGTAAAACATTAAAAAACTTTTTACTAATAATTTTATTTTTTCTTTTTTTGGCTCCTTCGACAGGCTCAGGATAAACTCCAAAAAAGAAACAAAAAAACTCCCGGCTGCATTATTGATTCCTTCCACTGTTTTTTTCGTTCACTTATTTTTGCAAGGCTTCGCTGCGCAAAAATCTACGCGAAGCGAAAAAAAGTGGAACCTGCAATCAACAAAGCAAGGCCGGTTCTTTTATTTTACCCTAGCATAAGCCATGAACAAACGCGGTGCCGATTCGGGTGAATGCTTTTTTTAGGGCAGCCAGGGGTGGAAAGGCTGACCGTTAAGAAATAGCCATGTACCGCAGTGCACAAGCAGAAATGCGATGCACTGAGCTTGTCGAAGTGATGATACATGGCGAATAACATATGGCAATAAAAAAACAATAAATAGCTACATTTGAAAAAAGCAGAGAGCAATCGTTTGTTCTTGATTTTTTTGCTACTAACTTTGCTCAACCTGGCTCAAATGTGCACTGCACATTTGCCCTAATCAAGTAAAAAAAGTAGAAGATAAATAAATATTATTTTTTTAATTGTACCCTAAATAAGTTTATCAATGAAAATCATTTGTATCGGCAGAAATTACGCAGCACATGCTAAAGAATTAAATAACGATTTACCAAAAGAACCATTATTTTTTATGAAGCCGGATACGGCTTTATTGAAAGATAATGAAGACTTTTATTTTCCATTGCACACAAAAGATTTGCACCACGAGGTAGAATTGGTTTTAAAAATAAGCAAGGCAGGTAAACATATTGAAGAAAAATTTGCCCATAAATATTATGAAGAAATAGGCATTGGCATTGATTTTACTGCGCGTGATACACAAGAAATATGTAAGCAAAAAGGTTGGCCATGGGAAATTGCCAAAGCATTTGATCACTCTGCACCGATTGGAGGTTTCAAAAATAAAAGTGAGTTTGCCGATTTAAATGCCATTTCGTTTAGGCTTGAAATAAATGGAGAAACAAAACAAGAAGGAAACACCAAAGACCTTATTTTTAATTTTGACCAATTAATTGCTCATGTATCGAAATATGTAACATTAAAAACAGGTGACTTAATTTATACCGGTACACCTGCAGGTGTTGCTGCAGTTAAAATTGGCGATCGTTTAACTGCATTTATCGAAAACGAAAAACTTCTTGATTTTGAAGTAAAATAAAGAGATGTTGTCTTTATTAATACTATAACATTAAAATTCATTTCCGACTTGCATTAGCATGAAAATGCTTTCCGTGCATTAGGAGTACAATAAAATAAATCTTTAGCTATTATAGCTCAGCTACAATTCAGTGCTAAAGGGTCAGTGCTAACGAGAAAATACAAATTTAAAATTGCGGTTAATAATTTTATAAAGGTGTTAAACGTACGGATTGGCTTTTGCTCTGCCGCAGCTACAAATCCAGCTGAGCGGGAAGGATTCAAGAAATATTTTTGTCACTTCGAGCGAAGTCGAGAAGTGTTTTTTGGATTCAGGAAACAAGACGTTAGGATTCAGGAATGATTTACGATTTTGGAATTTACAATTTGACGATTTTTTGGAAACAAGACTCAAGACGGCAATATTTAAGAAATATTTTTGTCACTTCGAGCGAAGTCGAGAAGTGTTTTTTGGATTCAGGAAACAAGACGGCAGAAAGCAGGATTGATTTACGATTTTGGAATATACAATTTGACGATTTTTTAATCATGCCTCATTTTGTCTTTAATCTTAATACTTTAATCTAAAGAAAATCCTAAATCTAAATTCTTAAATAAATCCTTGATGAATAAGGTCTCGACTATGCTCGACCTGACAGTAACTACTTCCTCTGCTGTTCTTATGACCACAATGAATTGCATTAGGATTAATATTTTTCTTTATACAAAGTTAATATGCTACAAAATATAGTTATATGTTATTATAAAAAGTAGTATATTTGAAATAATAAAAGATGAAATGCTGGTCGCAATTTGCGACCACATATAGAAAACAAAAAGTATGAAGAAGAACAAATTGTCAGTAAAAATACCTGATGAAATAATTATGAATAAAATCATATTGATGCGAGGGCAGAAAGTGATGATAGACCGAGACTTAGCGGAACTGTATGGAGTAACTACTAAACGTTTGAACGAGCAAGTTAAAAGAAATTTGAAACGTTTTCCTGAAGATTTTATGTTCCGGTTAACAAGCGAAGAAAAAGAGGAAATTATTTTAAATTTTAAACATTTGAATGGATTAAAATATTCATCAGGATTGCCGTATGCTTTTACTGAACATGGGGCAGTTATGCTTGCAAGTGTTTTAAATAGTGACAAGGCAATAGATGTAAATATTCAGGTGGTTAGAGTCTTTACACAAATCCGACAAACACTTGTAGATAATTTAGATTTACGTATGGAGGTAGAAAAAATAAAAAAGAAAGTGGATAACCATGGCAAAAATATAGAAGTTGTGTTTCAGTATTTAGATGAATTTTTAGAGCAGAGAAATAAACCAAAACCGAGAAAGCTTATAGGATTTAAGACTACAAAATCAAAGAAATAATTAACACTGATAAAGAAAATTTAAAATAGGAAAGTTGTTTTTATTTCTAACTCCGAAGTATTGCAAATCCATAGGTGTGGTATGATTTAATTTTTGTCACTTCGAGCGAAGTCGAGAAGTGTTTTTAGGAATCATGACACAAGACATCAGGATGCAGGATGAATTTATTATTTCTATATTCAAAAAATCATGCATTTGAATCAAAAAACAAAACATCAAGAAACAAGATGAAAAATCTTGACTCTTGATTCCTGTTGTCTTGAATCCAAATACTTGATACTTTAATCTAAATAAATCATAAATAAATCCTTAATTGATTAGGAATCTGCGTAATAATTATGGTTTAATTTTTACGATTTTGTTATTTTGTATAATAACTAATTCCGTTTTTTTAATTTTTTTAAATTCTAAAAGTTTCTCATAAACTTTTTCTAGCCCTTTTAAAATTTTATTTTTTTCTTCTTTTTGAATTTCAATTATTGTCATAATCGTCTTTTAAAAGTTTAAATTTTTCATGATTTACGATATTAAGTAAACCATCAATTTGTTTGTCTGCAATGAGTTCGTGTTGTCCTTCAGAATTATCAAAAATTAATGCCCCATCTACAATTGGAAGATATATATTAAACAAATTATAAATACCTCTACTGTATCTCCTTGCAATAACATCTGAATCGATATTGTGACCACCTTCCAAAACTCTAATTTTCACACGTTCTTTAGCAAGTTCAATATTTTGAAGCCAAAAAAACAATAATGTAACACGATATCCATTTTCTTTAGCTTCAATAATTTTATTTCTATAACTTTTTGTTGAAAGACTTGTCTCGAATGCGAAATTTTTATTTTCTAAAAGTAATTCATTTATTCTGTTTAACATTATTCTACCAGCTTCAAAAGATACTTTTTCTGGTTGAAAAGGAGATAACCCTTTTGCTATTTCATCTGCATTAACAAACTCTTTACAATTTAATATTTCGGGCAAGATAGTAAAGGATGCTGTTGTTTTTCCTGCTCAATTGCAACCTGCGATTATGTAAAGTTTTTTATCAATCATCATTGCTAAATTACTTTTTTTCTTCATAATTTCTTTCAGTTTTTTTTTTTTCAAAAATTCATGTATTATTATATAGCACCCTAACTCCAAAGAATAACAAATCCAGCGAAGCGGAAAGTTGTTTTTAGTTCTAACTCTGAAGTATTGCAAATCCATAGGTGTGGTATGATTTAATTTTTGTCACTTCGAGCGAAGTCGAGAAGTGTTTTTTAGAATCAAGACACAAGACATTAGGATTAAGGACTGTTTTACGATTTTGGAATTTACAATTTGACGATTTTTTAGAAACAAGACTCAAGACGGCAGTATTGAAGAAATATTTTTGTCACTTCGAGCGAAGTCGAGAAGTGGAACAAAATCCTTTATTGATTAGGTCTCGACTCCGCTCGACCTTACAGTGCCAACATCTTCAGCATTGCAAGTGCTAAGATGTGGCTTTAATATCAAAAAAATTAATCCTTTTCGTAAAAAGAAGGCATTAGAAAAAATACAGTATCAATAAATTGTAATGCCCCGTCTTCAGTTAATACATTTTCATCATGTAAATCTTCGATGATAATGCCAAGATTTGGATTATAATAATCGTTATTCTTTTTGTTTAAAAAACCATTTGCAGATAGAAACTCCTTGACGTTTTCAAGATTAGTGTTTTCGGTAGACCTCACAAATGGTTGCTTTACAACAGAGTATAATTTATCCGAATAATAAAATCCAAGAAATTCATAAGCTAAATGAGGAAAGAAATAATTATGTAGCAAAAGACTATAAAAATAATCTTCCCAAAGTTCATAAAAAATTGCATCGTTTATTTTTATGATAAAATTTGAATCTGAAAACTCGTAAACTTTTTGTTCTGCGCCTTCTCCAATATACTTTGACTTATCAATGTTTTTAAACCAAAGTTCTTGGGTTTCGGCATAATCAATTAAGATCTGCGTTTCTTGCTCTTTGATGAACTTTGCTTTTGTAGTTCCTTGAATTGCTTTCTTTTTTCCTCTAAGGTGGCTGGTAATTGTTTGGATAATTTTTCCATTCCTAACCGATCCATTTCCTGAAATGATACTTTGTAATTCATACTTTAAAGACATTTGAGTAAATTTAATATTTTATTATTAATTGTCAAACTAACCACGAAACAATAAATCCAAAAATTAGATTATTTAAATTTGAAATGTTTTTCAATTAATGCGAACGCGAAAAATTAACAAAACCAGCGGATTTATGATTGATTTACGATTTTGGAATTTACAATTTGACGATTTTTTGGAAACAAGACTCAAGACGGAAGTATTGAAGAAATATTTTTGTCACTTCGAGCGAAGTCGAGAAGTGTTTTTTGGATTCAGGAAACAAGACATTAGGATTAAGGACTGTTTTACGATTATGGAATTTACAATTTGACGATTTTTTAGAAACAAGACTCAAGACGGCAATATTTAAGAAATATTTTTGTCACTTCGAGCGAAGTCGAGAAGTGGAACAAAATCCTTTATTGATTAGGTCTCGACTCCGCTCGACCTGACATTTTTTTGAACTAAGATTTAGTTATT
>JBILCU010000013.1:0-106194 GCA_044352985.1 Bacteroidia bacterium | reverse complement strand
ACTAATAAACCTGCTGCATTACTTGCTAAAGTTGTATCATTACCATTTGAGTTAAACCAATTACGAACAGCTGAAGTAGAAGTAACATCTAAATTTTTTCCAGTACCCATTCCTGCAAAAACATTGTTTTCGAAACGTAAACTATCTGTTAATGCATTTGCTATAGAAGCACTTCCATCAATATGTAACCCTGTTGGAAAATCAGTAAAGATTGAGTTAAAAACAGAAGTATAAGTATTTCTTCTTAAACGAAGCGCTCTTCTGAATTTTGCATCAATTAAATTACCGGTACTACCTCTATAAGGACCAATTAATGTTATATTAGAAAAAACAGGTGCAGTATATGGAGTTGCATTAGTTCCATTTGCATCGTTATCTGACTCAAAACCTTCTGAAGTAGATGATGTAGATTGATCTGCAATGCTAGGATCTCTTACGATTAAACCAAATTGAACATTTCCTCTGTAACCAAAATCAGTATCAAAATCATCATCTAATGAACGAAATGCAACTAAATATTTAGCATTTACAGTTCCACCAAACCACTCAAATGCATCATCGTTAATAAAAGAGCATTGTACGTGATCAATAGTCGTTCCAGAACCAACAGAACCCATTGTTAAACCATTGATTTCTTTATCAACCTGAAAAGGTATTCCGGCAAATTCAATTCTTATAAAAGAAAATATACCTGAATTATCTAAATCGTTTGTGCCACCAAATTGAGCTTTTACAGGGTCTAACCCCCCTTCAATAACTGCAACACCACCAGACTGATTGTTTCGTGCATTACCTAAAATTACTACACCACCCCAATCACCTAAGTTTCGTGAACCAGCTGCTTGATTGGATGTAAATACGATTGGATTTGATGCGGTTCCTTGTGCATTAATTTTTGAACCACGGGTTATAATTAAAGTACCTCCGGTTGCCTGATCACCACGAATGATTACACCAGGCTGAATGGTTAATGTAGCACCATTAGTAACATAAACTTTGTTTTTAAGGTAAACTACAGTTCCTGTTGCCCAAGTTGTATTTGTAGTTATGTCTGCATCAACTGTTGCATTAGTTGCAGGATAAGTTGCGTTTTGCGGATCCCAGTTACACCAGCCCGCTGTCCAGTCATTGGAAGTAACTCCGGTAGTGCCATCCGTTACAGGAAAAGCCCCTTTGTAAGTTGTTGGAGTCCAGAATGCCTGAGAGTAGATAGCTCCGGCAGTAAAAAGACCCAAAACTGATAAATAAATTTTTTTCATTTTTATTATAAATTTTACCGCGAAATTATTTGAACAGTATTGTGTTAACCTCTCGAAATGATTACCATTTAATTACCGATTTGTAAATTAAATGTTAGCTAAATTAACTAAATGAAAAAGCCGATTAACATTAATCGGCTTTGTAAAATTTATGTATAACTAATATTAAAACTTAAGAGAAGCGCTAAAACTAAATGTTTTTCCAAAATCAGTTGATGACATGATATTATCAGTATCCAAATCTAATTTTTTATTGTTATTGTTATCTTGATAAAAATATAAGTTTTGTGCTAATGCATCTCTCATATTAAATTTAATTTCTAAATTCTTTTTCTTAAAGAATGATTTCGAAAGTTGAAAATCAAGGATTGTTCTTCCTTCTTCCCAAATATCTGGTTCTTGTACATTACCTACAATTGCAATTCTTCTTCCAATGCGATTAACAGCTGCACTAAATCCCCAACCTTTATCGCTATCAACATATTGAATTCCTCCATTTACTATGTATGGTGATTGACCTTGTAATGGTCGCTCTGGAGAAATTGAACCTCTAACTTCACTCACATCAACTTTTGATTGGATATATGCGTAATTTGAGAATAAAGTAATATTATTTAAAAACTTACTTGAATCCGTTTTTAATAAAGCGCCAACAATTACTCTGAATTCTAATTCAAATCCATAATTAATAGCATTTTTTACATTTTGATATGTTAAAGCTCTGTTTTCATCTGCTCGGTTGATTTGTTCGATTGCATTATTAAATGTTTTATAAAAACCAGAAGCAGATAATAACTGACCTCTTCCCGGATAAAATTCATAACGAATATCATAATTATTAATCAATGCTCTTTTTAAGAATTGATTACCGCGAATTGAAAAATTAGTAACGAAATCATAAAATCCAAATGGTGCTAATTCACGAAACTCAGGACGAGACAATGTTTTATAGTAACTTGCTCTAATATTTTGCTTCTCTGTTATTGAGAAAATCAAATTTGCAGAAGGTAAAATATCCGTATAAGTTGAATCAACAGTAACAGGTGTTCCATCATCTTCAAATGAACCAAGTCGTTGATTGAAATTTTCTAATCGTGCACCCCAAACTAAACGCAACCACGATTTAAAACGTGTATCAACCATTGCAAATGAAGAAAATAATTGCGAGGCAGCATCATAAGAATCATTTGGTTTTGATGCTTCTTCTAATTTAAATCCACCTTTACCATTTGCAAGTAAACCTAAATTTTCAGGCGCAAAAATCTGATCTTCCGGTAATGTTAATAAGGTTTTATCAAAAGTAACTGAGCCCGGTATGCTATACCTTGTAAACCCTAAGAAACGGGCATCAAAATCACGAACTCTTCTTTGATAACCAGAACCTATTTTTATTTCGTTAGATAATTTTAGCTTTTTAAAATCTAGAGGAATAGAAAGATCAGCATTAACATTATACATGTTTTCTATGTTTTGTGAGTAAAAGAAATTTCCTCCTGTGCTTGGAGATGTTCCTGTAATTTGAATTGCAGCTTCATAAACAGGTTCTGGCTCATCTGGATTTGTTGGATCGTTTTTTTGAGATGCTTTGGTATAGGTCATTTTTCTTAGATTAGGGATGCTTCTATTAATGTTGCTATAACCACCAATCCAGTTTAATTTAATTTTTTCTCCAATTAAATGTTTTCCTACTAATTGTGTTGTATATAATTTATTTTCAGTAAACCAACGTACACTTGATTTCTCCAATGTTTTAATAATGTTATAAAACTCTCTTGTTCCTTCACGCATTGTTACTCGGTTCTCAGAATTAATGCTGTAAATGTTTTTTAATGTAACACTATTTTTATCGTTTATTTTAAATGAAAAATTACCTAAAACACCCGCTAAAGTATTAGTGATGTAGTTTTTATCTTTGTATTCAAAATCCTGAACAACTTTTCCTGTTAGAGGATCAATATCATTTAAAAAATCATTACGAACAGAATTATTAAAATTATTATTGTTATTGTAAGTTAGTGCTAGCATCATCCCTACACTTTTATTACTTTCTTTAGCCCTGAAAGTTTGCGCCATTGCATATTGAAAATTATAATTAGGCTTAAATTTAGCTGAACCTAAAGCCCACTCATTAGGCATTAATTTAGCCAATTCTGCTTTCTTTTGAGGGGTTGTATAGTTTTGCTTAAAATCAAATGTTAAAGGAAGCGCGGATGGCAAATTACGTTTTCCATTATCGAAACCTAACCAATCTGTTGAACTCCCTTGATAAGTAACCTTTTCTTTAAAAGTAGCTATTGTATTATAACCCGAACCAACTGAGATACTTTGAAAATTATCATCAGGAATACTTTTGGTATTGATTTGAATTACACCCCCCGCAAAATCAGCAGGTAATTCAGGCGTAGCTGTTTTTAAAATCACCAAATTATCCAATAAGTTAGATGGGAAAATATCAAAAGAAAAAGCCTTACGATCACTCTCAGAACTTGGCAAAGGTGCACCGTTAATATATGCAGCGTTATATCTATCATTCAATCCTCTGATGATGGCAAATTTGTTATCTTGAATGCTAGCACCACTCACACGCTTTAAAACATCACTCGTATTTCTGTCTGGTGTTTTCTTAATGGTTTCAGCAGAAATACCATCACTAACAGATGCATTATTTTTCTGCATCACAAAAAGTGTATTTACATTTTCTTTGTTTAATGTTGCAGTAATGGTAACCTCTTTTAAAGTGTCTCCTTGTGGTTCTTCCATTGAAAAATTAACAGTAACTGTTTCTCCTGCATTTACCTTCACATCTTTAATTAGCTTATTTGCATAGGAAACATACTTACAAATTACATTATAAACTCCAGGTTTAACTGATAAAACGGTATAGTTTCCATCAAAATCAGACGATGCTCCCTGAGTAGTTCCTTCAAGCAATACGCTTGCTCCAGGTAAGGTTTCCCCTGTTTTTTTGTCTATAATTGTACCCGAAATTTTACCATTTTGAGCTTGAATAAGAAAGGTTAAAAAGAAATTAATAATGAGAATTAATTTAAATTTTTTCATGTTTTTAGTTAGCTTTAGTCTTTTAGAATTTTGCATGAATAGTTAATCTGTTTCGTTTGCAAATTTCGACTCAAAGTTTAAATATAACGTTAAGCAAATGCTACAATAAGGTTAATAATGAAACACTATGGAAACATTTAATTAACATTTAATTAATATTAAATAAAATTTAGGCGCTTATTGTACCCTTATTTAATTAACATGATTAATAATTTTTTGATTAGTGGTTTTAGCCTTAACATATAGTTTACTTTTTTTAGTTATTCTGATTAAATATGATTTTTTGAAAAATGAACAGTTTTCGAAAAAATTTATTGTTTCATTATTTTTAATTAAGCTAACCAGTATTTTCATTTATACACTTGTTTATTCTTCGGATTCGGTTAATCTACTTTTTAATAGTGACACACAAAGCATTCTGCATGATGCGAAAATCATCTATGATAGTTTATTTAATAAACCAAAAGATTTTTTTCAACTTATATTCAATTATAACTCGGGTAATTCAGTTCATTACCTCCACGAAAATTATTTTTCTAAAATGGAAAAATGGTATTTGGTTGGAAAAAGCGAATTTTCATTGAACGACAATCAATTTATTACTAAGGTAAATGCATTACTAATGCTTTTTTCATTTGGTAATTTTTATGCTCAAAGTGTACTGAATTGTATTTTATCGTTTACAGGAAGCTTGCTTATGTTT
Organism: Bacteroidia bacterium; assembly: GCA_044352985.1. Classification (GTDB taxonomy): domain Bacteria; phylum Bacteroidota; class Bacteroidia; order B-17B0; family Aurantibacillaceae; genus JADJDM01. The sequence goes on along the minus strand of JBILCU010000013.1, from coordinate 101,172 downwards.
ATAGCATTTAAAAATTACTTTCCTAAAAAAGAAAAATTATTGTTATTAATTTTGATCTTCATTCCTTCAGTTTATTTCTGGACTTCAGCTGTTTTAAAAGAACCAATTTTATTTTTCAGTTTAGGCTTGTTTATCTGGGCATTTTTTAAAATCATAATAAATAAGGAATTTACGCTCATCCGATCAATACTATTCACTGTTTCAGTTGTTTTGCTTGCACATTTAAAACCTTATGTAATTGCCACCTTAATTACTCCATTATTTATTTTTACACTCATAGAATATAACATATTAAAAAAAACAATAACAAGTTATTTCACTATAATAATTGTAAGTATTCTTTTTACTTTTTCAATCATTCAATTTTGTTACAATAAAAACATTTTTTCAATTATTGCAAAACGTCAAAATGATTTTGTAAGCATTGGTTATGGTGGCACTTTTTTATATCAAAATGGCATTTATATGAGATTACAATACAATGATTTCAGTAAACTGAATTTAAGTGATGCAAATTTAAAAAAGTACAAATTAAAAAAAGGGATAGATTACATGTATTGGAAATATCCTAATTTAAAAGACACCTTTTTTGTATACCACAATAATGACACATTAACACAATATGAACTTAGGAGTTCTGTTGCTCCTTCATACTCGATTATTGAAAAAAGACAATTGGAACCAACAATTTCGTCTTACTTAAAATTATTCCCTAAAGTACTTGCTAACGCATTTTTCTATCCATTTTTCGTCAATTGTAAAACAACCTTGCAATATCTTGTTTCCACAGAAAATTTAATGTTTATACTATTTTTAATTCTATCTTTATTTTATAAAAGCAAAGAAAAACTAAATAAAAACTTTTTATTATTTTTAATTAGCTCAGTACTTCTACTATTTATATTAGTTGGTTACAGCACTGCAATTGGTGGCGCTTTAGTAAGATACAAGGTTCCGTTTTTGCCTTTATTATGGATGATTCCACTTCTGATATTAGATGTGGAAAAATGTAAAGTAAAGTTTAAATTTATTAAACCTTTATTAAGCTAATAAAAAAAATAATTTATATTTTCACTTATGCTTGTCTAATAAACAGCTTGTTTTGGGATAGCTATTTTTGATTCAATTCTTTTCTGAATGAATTGTATTTATCACTAATTGAAAAGCCTTTTTTAATAGCGTTGTATTTAATAATTGCCGCGGGTAATTCTGAAGTTTCTATTTTTGATGTATCACTATCTTCGATTAATTGATATTCAAACTCAAAACGAAAATTTTCCTTTTCCTTTTTTTTAGGCACACTACTATCTACAATTAAAGTTGAAGACTGAAAACCTTTTGCATTTATCAAAATCGTATAGTAACGATTACTTTCAAAAGTTAATTTTATGCCTGCCTTTGATTCAAAGCTATACAACTTAAATCCATTTTCATAAACACTAATTTGTAGGGGATTAATTTGTTTTTCTTTATTATTAAGAGCTTTGCCGTTTATTTCTAAAAAAGGTTTTAAACTTTGAGCAGATACAGCACAAATAGTCAACAAAAAAAAAGACGCGACAAAAACATGTTTTTTAAATTTAAAAAAATGAAGGGAACTAAAATTTAAAATCATAAAATGTACTTCAATTTTAAAATCATTGTTGTGTTATAAAGTTAAGTATTCTTTAGTTCAATAAAAAGAAAATTTAAAAACAATAAGATTACATCAAAATTTATCACAAGCCATCTCAGCACATCGTTCACCATCTATTGCTGCTGATACAATACCACCTGCATAACCTGCTCCTTCACCACAAGGATATAATCCTTTAATTTCTATGTGTTCTAGTGTTTCAGAATCCCTAGGAATTCGAACAGGTGTACTTGTACGTGATTCAACACCAACTATGATTGCATCATTACTTAAATAATTTCTCATTTTTTGTCCGAAACCTTTGAAACCGCCCCTTAACGAATTTGCTATTAATGGGCCAAGTACTTTGTCCATACCAACTGAAACTATACCTGGTTGATAAGAACAATCGGGTAAATTTTTACTTTCACGATTATTTATAAAATCTAGTAATCGCTGCGCTGGTGCAGTTTGTGTTTTACCTCCATAAATCCAGGCATTGCGCTCCAATTCTTTTTGAAATCTTAATGCTGAAAATGGATCATGCTTTCCGTTGCTTTTAAAATCAGATAATTTTAACTCTACCACAATCCCTGAATTAGCAAAAGGATTATTTCGTTTGGATGGACTCCAGCCATTGGTAACAACTTCTTCTTGATATGTTGCGCATGGTGCTATGATTCCTCCAGGGCACATACAAAAAGAATAAACTCCTCTGCCATTCACTTGATGTACTAAGCTGTATGAAGCAGAGGGAAGAAATTCTCTTTTTTCATTCCATTCATTTTTTGATGCACAATGATATTGAATCGAATCTATAATTTCTTGCGGATGCTCTACTCTAACGCCCATAGCAAATGGCTTTGCCTCTACATATATTTTTTTATCATGCAATAATGTATAAATATCTCTAGCAGAATGGCCGCTTGCTAAAATTAAATTCGTTGTTTCTAATTCTCTGCTTCCTTCATTTTCAGACTGAACTGTTATGGAAGTGATTGCATTATTTTTATGTAATACATCAACCAGTTTAGTTTCAAACCAAATTTCTCCTCCATATTGTAAAATGGTATTTCGTATGTTTTCAATAATGCCTGGCAATTTGTTGGTACCAATGTGAGGATGCGCATCAACTATAATATCTGTATGAGCACCATGGTAAATAAGTGTTTTTAAAACTTTATCAATGCTGCCTCTTTTACCGGAACGTGTATACAATTTACCATCGCTGTAAGTTCCTGCACCTCCTTCACCAAAACAATAATTTGACTCGGGATTAACTACATGTGCTTTATTAATAGCTGCTAAATCCCTTCTTCTGTCTCTTACTTTTTTACCTCGTTCAATAATTATTGGTTTAATGCCCAACTCAATACATTTTAATGCAGCAAATAATCCGGCAGGCCCTGCACCAACAATATAAACAATTTGCTTTGTATTTACTTGTTTGTACTCAATTTCAATTTTCTCCTCCGTTAAAGATTCACCTATAACTACACGCAATTTTAAATTCATCTTGATGTTTCTGTTACGAGCATCAATAGAACGTTTTACTACCTGAACAGTAAATAATGAACTGGAACCTAATCCTAATTCTTGAGTTACGAATTGTTTTACTGATTGCTCAGATAATGCTTCTTTAGCAGGAAGACTAATTGAAATTTCTTTTATCATAACACAGAAAGGTTTTTATCCTTCAAACGTGAAAGAAAATAAAAATATATGTGAATTTAATTTATCAATAGGTTTTGTAAACAAACGATTATCTTGAATTAAGATATTTCTTAATCCAACCATCAACTTAGCTTCTATAGAAAATTTAAAATAAGGCATGTAAAAATCCATACCACCACCGGCCTCATAATACCAATCGTTAGAACGTAAACGTACCACTTGATCATCTGCTTTTTGATCTTTTTGTGATGCCAAATCAATGCTGTAATTACCCCCGCCAACAATATATGCTCCAAAATTACCAATACGTTTTGATTGCAATTTTAAATCGAGTGGAAAATTAATGAAAGTAGATTCTACTTTTTTCTTTACATCAAAAATATCTGTTCCTACAAAAGAATAAATAAGTTGTCTTGAACCAAATGCAATATTAGGCAAGAAACGTAAACGCAAGTATTCATGTAAACGAGTATCGCAAATTATACCCAGATTAAAACCGGTTTCAGGTTTGCTAGTGATGTAATTAAGTGTGAGCGTATCTTTAGGATAATTAATACTATCGTAAAGATTACTATACAATTTAGAATTAGGCTGGGCATGTATTCTAAAATCGGTATGATTTACACCAATACTGAATCCAAAATGGATATGCTGCTTATAAAATTTTGGAAGATTTCCGCCCTGATCACCTCTTGAATACTGTGCAACTAAATTAAAACTGCTTAACACAAGCAGAAAAAAAACAATTGTAATTTTTTTAAAAGTATTCATTTGCTAAAACAACGGTAAAAAAAGAATAAAAGTATATTTTACATAAACTAGTAAAATATAATTAACGCGTCATCTTTTCGGCTAATTTAACTGCATTGTAAAGATTTACTATACCACCCGTTTGAGAAAGTTTTGAAAATTTCTGTTTTCCTTTTTCCTCTTTATCTCCTGGTAAAATAATTTTTTTCTTTTTATATCTGGTATCAGCAGATTTTTTAATAATGTATTTTACATCTTTTGCTTTTAGAGTTGGATAATAAGATCGCAATACTGCTGCCACACCAGCAGTTACAGGGCAAGCCATGCTAGTTCCACTTTCATTAATGTATCCACCGCCATTTTTAGTAGAGTAAATATCTACTCCAGGAGCAAATACATCAACTGTTTTTTTACCATAATTAGAGAAAGATGCAGGAATGTAAGCGCTATCTCTCCAGTTTAAAGCACCCACATCTATAAAATTAGATGCTTCATTGTTCGTGTTTTCAAATTGTTTGCAAGGGAAATGTTTTACTTCATCAATATTTAGTGCTTCGTTACCAGCTGCATGAACGATCAGTACATCTTTACTTTCGGCATATTTAACGGCATCATCAACAACTTTCTTATTAAAAGAATATTTCTTCCCGAAACTCATATTGATAACTGTTGCGCCGTTATCAACTGCATAATAAATAGCATTAGCGACATCTTTATCATGTTCATCACCATCAGGAACTGCCCTGATTGCCATTATTTGTACATTATCAGCAACACCTTTAATCCCTATATTATTATTTCTGTTAGCGGCAATAATACCTGCTACATGTGTTCCATGTAAACTATTTGGACCATTACAATTTGCATTACCATAATAACGCTCGGTTTGGTTGGTGTAGTTATCTCCAATAATATCTCTTGGATTAAACTCTAAATTTAAATTGTATTTAATTTTATTTTCATAATAATCCGTACCTTCTTTTATTTGCAGCAACAAGCCATCAATATCGCTTGCAGAAGCTAACATAGCTGTTACAGGGCCAAGCATTTGTTTTTGACGAGCATCTTCTGGTTTAAAATTAGCTAAATCTTTAGATGTTACTTTTTCAATTTTTAATTGTTCTTTTGCTTTCACGTTAATTTTTTCAAGCATTTGTTGAACAAAAGCAATTTGTACAGCGTTTTGCTGAGCATCATTAAATTCAGCTTCATATGCTATTTTTAGTGATTGATAGTATTGAAAATCTTTTTTATCTGTTGCTGCAATTTCAGATTCTGATTTTTCACCGAAACGATTTTTAAACAACCTAACTAATCTGGTTAACTCAATGGTTTCCTGATCTACATTTTTACCATCTTTTCCTCCTAAGAAATTCCAGCCATGTATATCATCAATATAACCGTTTTTATCGTCATCTATTCCATTTGCAGGGATTTCATTTTTGTTTGTCCACATTACCTCTTTTAAATCTTCATGTTCATAATCTACGCCACTATCAATTACACCAACAATAACAGTTTTCGATTTTTTGTTTTTTAATAACTCATTATATGTTCTTTCAGAAGACACGCCATTTACCTTGTTAGTTGTGTAATCCAGATTAAACCAATTTTCAGGCGCTTTATCTTGCCCATAATTGATAGTAGATAAACCAATTAATAGACCTAATGAAATAGATTTTAAATACATTCTTTTTTGCTTTAATTAAGGAAATAAAGATAAAACTAAAATTGAAAGATTTATCGAAATAGTGCTTATAAAAAAGGTTAATCTAATTTGTTAATTGTAGTTTTAGACTTGTTAAAATATTTTATAAACTAAAGAGTATTTTTCTTTTTAGATAAGTGTTTACCACTGGTTTATTTTTTAAGAGTGGTTTACTTTGTAAATTTACAACTGCTAGGAGAATTAAGAAAGCACGGTTGGAGATCAAATAAAAATAATATTAACGCTGTACAATTATCTTTTTTACAAGAGTTCCCACATTCGTTTTGAGCTCTAAAAAGTAAATACCTGCTGGGAGTTCAATTACATCAATTTCATTTTTTTCATTCATTAATGTTTTATTTTTCGTTCCGTAAACGTCGATTAATGTAACATCAGTTATTTTTAAGCTCTTATCTTTTTGCTCAACATAAATTTTATCTGTTGCAGGATTTGGGTAAACCGATACTTTTTGAGATCTTTCGGTTTCCTCAAGTAAAACGGGAAGATTTCTGATGCAGCGACATGAATAGGCATTTGCCTCTCCATTAGTAGGTGAACCAAAAGTAAATAGTCTACCATTATCGCTAATCAAGTAGCGGTTATAACTGGCATTGCTCCCACCCGCCCAAAACCATGCATATGAACCAAGCAAGACAAACCCAGAATTAAGAGTCCAGACACCTCCCGGTAAGGCAGAAAACCCTGAACTGTTTGTCGCAGCATTAGGTATATCCCATAAAATCGTATCTTTTATTTTAGAACCAGCAATTGTGTCGCCCCCTAAAAAGTACTCTAAAACTAACCAATCAAGATCACTTGCAACATGGTATTCATTTGGACAAATACCTTGGTGAACGGATACAAGTGAATCGTGCATAACTGCGCTATAAGTATATAGTTTCCCATATATTGAACCTAAAGCTGGATTATTATTATAATCGAACATTTTTGATGGATTAACTGGTAAGCCGTCGGCATAGTGAGTTGATTTCATGTTTTGTTTTAACCACACCTGATTCCCTATGACAACTGTATCATACGTATTTCCATCATAATCGACCACCTGTGAATATGCCAAGCAGAACGAAAATAAAAAAAAGAAAAGTGACAAAGACTTCATTTCATTAATTTACAAATAAATTACTTTTTTCTTATGTCAGCACGTTAATTTGGTCAGGGAGAAATTGAACTTTAATTTTTGGAGTGATTAATTTGCCTAATTCGAAAACGCCAAACCACAACTCATTCTTGTCGTTAAACTAAACCATGCTACTTGTTCTTGGTGATTACCAAAAAAATACTCAGAAGTTGTTCCTGATAATGGTATTTTGTCTAAAAGTTTGTACGTCATAATGCTTGCTGCTAACGTTAATCTTCACGCTACTATATACTTGCCAAACAATTTTAGAGCAGCTCGATAAATTTATTAAAATTATTTTTTTCGATTTAATTCCTCAAGAACATTTGCCTGTATCTCACGGAATTCTTCCATTTGATTGCAATAATACATTAGGCTGGAATCAAATTGCGTTCTGGAAACATTATGTTGTTTGTATACATTAAACTTTAATGCTTGTGGATTTTGATGTATTCCCGGTATGTTAGCAATATTTATTGCACCTTCCATTAAACATAAATCAGTAAGCATTAACGTCATTTTTTCTTTACCGATTATGTTTTTGGGAGCTTCCTTCTCAGTCTTGTTACAGTAAGTAAATAGAAATGCTATAGATAGAAGTAAAAAAAATAGTTTCATCATCTTCCTTCAACGATAAATAATCTCATTTTAATTTTATCAATTACAGGATAATTGCAAGAAGGATCTGAAATGATGTAGAATTTTTTTCTTAATCCAAAACAATAAAAATCGGTTTTACAATCGCCCGTTTGTTGCTTCACTGCTTTTTCAGCAATTGTTACAATTGAAAATTCGCTTTCCTTTACCGTATAATCCATAAATACTTCCTCTGTAAATCCTTTAAAAAGCATTGCTTTGTATCTTTTATCAGGCAAACAGGTAATGCCTAATTTTTCATATTGCATGTCCGGTCCATTTTTAAAATACAAAACAAATAAGGTGTCTCCGGGTTTTACTTGCTCTGAAAATAATGTTGTTTTAGCTTGTTTTTTAAAATATTTATTTAATCCGGAAACAGATAAGGTATAATTATTTTTATCTGTTAACTCAAGTTGTTTTATGTATTGATCTCCAAATATGGAATAAAAAGTAAAGGTATATTTTCCTTTTTTAGTAAGATTTAAAACTTCGTTTTTTTGATTGAGTTGATGAAAAAAACTTGTATCAGTATGTTGTACTTTTACATAAAACCACAATTTAAAATTACCTTCCAAATTTTTATTATCTAGTTTTATTTTAACTTTTTTAGAAGCTTGAGCGCTTAGACAAGTGCTATATAAAGTTAAAAGTAGTATGATGTAAAAAAAGGTTTTCAACATAAGATTTAATTACTGATTGAAACTACTGATTTTATTTGTGGAACAGAACGCTTGATGGTTTCTTCAATCCCAGCTTTCATAGTCATTGTACTCATGCTACAACTTTTACAAGCGCCTAAAAGCTCAACTTTTACTGTAAAATCTTCTGTAAGTTCAATAAGCTGCACATTACCCCCGTCTGCCTCCAAATAGGGGCGAATACTATCCAATGCTTCTTCAACTTTTGATTTTAATTCTGTCATCATGATAAATAACGTGATTAATTTTTAATTTCTTCTGTTTGTAATTGTGATGCAAATTGAATAGCTATTTTTTGCGCAACTTTTTGAGCCAGTTCAGTAAATGCTATTGCCTGTGGTGTTGTTTGCTGTAAAACTGCCGGTCGACCAGCATCAGCAGCTTCTCTTATACTTTGTACCAAAGGTAATTTGCCCAACACTTCTGTTTCAAATTCTTGGGCCAATTGTTCTGCACCTCCTTCTCCAAAAATAAAGTATTTGTTTTCGGGCAATTCAGCCGGCGTAAACCAACTCATATTTTCAACGATACCTAAAACAGGGATATTGATATTGTTATTTTTAAAGAATGCAAGACCTTTACGAGCGTCGGCAATGGCAACTTGTTGTGGCGTTGTAACAATTACAGCACCAGTTATTGGTATGGAAGTGGCCAGAGTTAAGTGTATATCTCCGGTACCCGGAGGAAGATCTACTAATAAATAATCCAATTCACCCCAGTACGCATCATTGAACAATTGCTGCAATGCTCTTGTAGCAATTGGCCCACGCCAAGCTACTGCTTGATTAATGTCTGCAAAAAAACCGATTGATAATAATTTTACTCCGTAACAATCAACAGGTATAATTTTATTTTGCCCTTCAATCTCCTGAACTAATGGCCGTTCATGAACTGCATCAAACATAATTGGCATGGAAGGACCATAAACATCTGCATCAACAATACCTACCCTTGCTCCCTGCTGAATTAAAGCCATTGCCAAGTTTGCTGTTACTGTGCTTTTTCCAACACCACCTTTACCTGATGCTACAGCAATAATATTTTTAACCCCCGAAAGCGCATTAGAATTTTCCTGTTTTTTACCCTGCACGTTCGCAGTCATAGTCACTTTTACAATTGCTTCTTTATCTACAAAATGTAAAATTGCATTTTCACATGCCTTTTGAATCATGTCTTTCATTGGACATGCAGGTGTTGTAAGTACGACAGTAAAAGAAACTTCTTTACCATTTACTTCTACATCCTTTACCATTCCAAGAGTTACTAAATCCTTTTTCAAATCAGGATCATCCACATATTTCAACGCATCAATTACTTGTTCCTTTGTGATTGCCATGTTTTCGTTATTTATTCAAAATTACACAATTACCTATTATTAGTAATAGCATGATTTAGGTTAATTTATTTAATTTTTGATTTTTTGACACTTTAAAGTTATTTAAACCAGGATGAATACATCAAATAATTTTCTGCTATTCTATTTATTTCTCCATTTACCAATTCCTGATTAATATCTTTTACTTTTTTTGCCGGTATACCAGCATATACACTGCCGCTTTCAACTTTTGTTCCTTCTAAAACTACTGCACCTGCTGCTATAATAGTATTAGAGCCAATCTCCACATTATCCATGATAATTGCACCCATACCTACTAACACATTATCATGAATGGTGCAGCCATGAACTATTGCATTGTGCCCAACAGAAACATTGTTGCCTAAATTCAATTTCGTTTTTTGATAAGTGCAATGTAAAACAGCTCCATCCTGTATATTTACTTTATTTCCTATTCGAATGGAATTTACATCTCCTCTAACAACAGCATTAAACCATATGCTACAATCATCACCTGCTATTACATCCCCAACAATTGTTGAGTTTTCAGCTAAAAAACAATTATTACCAAATTGTGGAGAAATTCCGTTTACTGATTTTATGAGTGCCATTTTAAATGTATTTAAATTTTATTTCTGTGCTGTTTTATACAAGTATAAAGCAATAAACCCGTATACAACATTAGGTAACCAAACAGCAGCAATTGGTGGCAACATGCCGTTTATTGCAAATATGGAAGATACATGAAGAAACAACTCGTAAGAGGCTGCTAATAATAAACCTAAAGCTAAGTGCATGCCTATACCGCCTCTAATTTTGCGTGATGATAAACATACTCCGATTATGGTAAGAATAAAAGTTGAAAAAGGAATCGCTGTTCGTTTATAATTTTCTACTTCAAAACGTTCAACACCACTACTTCCTTTATCTTTTTCTTTTTTTATAAACTGTTTTAACTCAGGGTAAGTCATTACATCCACTTTACTTTCTAATCTTCCTAATTCTTTTGGATAAAAATTAATGTTTAATTTTTTTTCATTCCCAAACACCAATTGCTCTTCATATTTACTTGTATTTCCTATTTTATTTTTTTTAAGTTTTGACAATTCTAAATCAGGAATTTTTCGTTCATGATAATTAATAGCAATCCAATTACTATTTATGCTATCCCACTTAATCATATCTGCAGTTAGCATGTAAATTAATTTCCCATTATTTGTTTTTTCCAGTGAAAATTTATATCCTTTTTTTTCATAGTTATTAAAGCTTTCTAAATAAATAAATTCTCCGGGATTAATTTGGCGATGAATGTTATTGTCTTTACTTTGGTATGTATTGTTTACGTATTTATCTTCAAATGCTTGCCTAACTTTACTTGCATTGGGTATAGCGTAATGGCTCAATAATAATGATGTAAAAGCAATCATTGCTGCACCAATTATGTATGGTCGCAAAAACCTGCGATAACTTACTCCGCTACTTAAAATAGCTACTGTTTCATACTTTGCGGCCAAACGTGAAGTAAAAAAAATCACAGCAATAAAAGTAAACATTGGGCTCAATAAATTGAGAAAAAAAGGAATGAAATTGAGGTAATAATCATAAACAATTTCATTTAATGAAGCATATAAAAAATTATCAATTTTTTCAGAGATGTCAAAAATGATAATGATGGTAATGATAAGAATATTCGATAAAAGGTAGGTCCCCAAAAATCGTTTGAGAATATACCAGTCGAGTATTTTTAATTTTCTGCCCAAAAGTGTGGAAACTAATTTGAATTATTTATTCAGTATTAATTCATTTTTATTAAGTATACCAATAATTTTTCCTTTTAATTTTTGACCAATAAAAGGTGTATTTTTTGATTTCGAATGAATGTCTTGCTTTTTCAATGTCCATTCAAGAGAGGGATCAAAAAGTGTGATGTTTGCTTTTTCTCCTTCTTTTAGATATGGAACAGGAATTCCTAAAAGTGTTCTTGGGTTATGGCACATTTTATCTATCAATTGATCTATTTTTAGTTTTGAATAACAAGCGGTGTTAGCTACTGCAAATGCGGTTTCTAAACCTATCATTCCAAACCTTGCCAAATCAAATTCTAAATCTTTGCTTTCAATATCTTCAGGTGTATGATCGCTTACAATTACATCAATAGTATTATTTAGCAATCCTTTTTTAAAAGCTTCAATATCCTCTTTTGAGCGTAGCGGAGGATTAACTTTATAGTTAGCATCAAATTCTGCAAGCTTGGAATCATCTAGTAAAAGCTGATGAGCTGCAATGCCGCAGCTTACTTGCAAGCCCTCTTGTTTTGCTTTTTTAATAAGCTCTATACTTTGTTTTGTAGAAACACAAGAAACATGCAGTTGAGCGTTGGTAAATGCCGTAATTTTTAAATTACGCTCAAGCATCAGTTCCTCTGCAAGAGCCGGAATGCCTTTTAAACCAATTCGTGTAGAAGTTTCACCTTCATGCATTTGTCCGCCAGAACTAATGCTAGCATCTTCGCAATGCGTGATGATGAATGCATTGGTGTTTTTAGCATATTGCTGTATTCGCATCAGCAACCCGGCTTCTTTAATATTTCTTTTATCATCGCTAAACGCAATAGCACCTGCACATTTCATATCATGAAATTCAGCCATGTCTTTTCCTGCTCTATCAACCGTTAAGCAGCCCACCGGAAAAACGTCTACAGGATTTAGTTTAGTTTTATTTATCACGTATTCTATTTGTGATTTACCATGAAGGGGTGGTTCTGTTGATGGCATTACACAAACTGCAGTAAATCCACCAGCAGAAGCCGCTTTTAATCCACTATCTAAATCTTCTTTATGCTCTAATCCTGGATCACAAAAACGGGCTTGCATATCCATCCATCCAGGAGAGATACATAAATCAGGGCTTTCAATTACCTTACTATTTTTTTCGGGCTTAATTGAAGATTTAATTTGTGTAATTATTCCTTTCTCTATTAAAACATCAACGCGTTTGCCATTTAAAGAAGAACGGCTATCTACAACGGTAGCAGATTTAATCAGTACATTCATTTATAAAAACGTATTAATAAAAGTTCAATCAATAAGAACAATAAAGTTAAAAGTAAAAACAATTTCCACAAAACCGTGCCTTCCAACTCATGTTGAATGAGCTTTTGCATAGATTGTTTATCGCTATCAATTATTTCAAAAGTTGAGTTTATATTTCCAAGTTCATCTTGAATTTTTTCAGGAGAAATTGTTTTTAAGAATGATTCCATTCGGTTATAATTAAATGAAACTACATCTAACTTTTTATTAGATGAATTGATAACGTAGTTTCCGTGTTGGTTAATTTGAGATTGAGTAAATACCTGTATGCCTGTAATTTCTTTTCTGATTTCAGGAATAACATCTACACTTTTAGTTTCGTTTACAATGTGTACAATTTCATTTTCTGCATCAGATAATTGTTTCAGTGTTATTGCTTCATTAATTCCGGTTTTATAAAATAAGGGCTTTATGGTTGAACTATTGATCCCCATTTTTATGATTGTAGGTACAAACAAGGCATGTTTACCGAAATTGCTTGTTTCTGGCTCTAATGATGAGGAGCAAACGTAAAACTTCGCATCATTATTCAATGTATATTGAGTCAGAAATTTATTTCCATTTACAAGCGAAAGAATTACATCTTCATTGTTTTTAATTTGATTTGAAAACACAAAATGAGAATAGGTTTTGGGCAAATCAATATTATCTTGTTTTTTATTAAAAACTCCTTCGTACAAACCTTGATAATAGTTTACTTTATCAACTTTTAAATCAATAGTGTCTTTACTTATGAATATGTTTGAATTAAGAGTTGTTAATAGTTGATTGTAAGAAGAAAAATCTGCATCCATATTTGGAAACAACAAAACAGAACCACCTTTTTGCAAATAAGATTTTACTTCTGAAAGTAAACCACTGCTAATTGTCTTTATATTGTTAAGAATGATAAAGTCACAGATTTTAAATTCATTGAATGCAATTCCTTCTTCACTAAAATCATGATACTGAAACAGCGAATCATTTTTCATCAGTGAAGAAAAATAAGCCGATGACTTGCTGTTTTTTCCATTTACAACAACAACGTTAATCTTTGATTTAACCAAAAAACTAAAGTAAAACTGATTGTCAAAAGTAACGGGTGAATCTTCAATTTCTAATCTACATTGTTGGAATCCACTTTCCTTTGGCAAAAAGGAAATCGGGACAATTACTTTTGATCCTGCTTCAGCAGAAAAAATAACAGGAGCAATAAGTTTGTTATTTGAAAATAATTTTAAAGTTGCATTAACCAATGAGTTTTCTGATAAATTGACAATACTTACATTTAATTTTTGATTCATACCAAATTGTTGTACCGGACTATCAAACCAACAAGAATCTATAAACACATTATTCTGCTGCTTACTTTGAATGGGCAATAAATAAGTTTGAATGGAAGAATCTTTTTTTATGTTTTTAAAATCACATGTATTTTCCTGAAAATCACTAATAATAAAATTCTGTTTGTTCACTGTTGAACTACTTTTTAATAAATCGTTTTGTCTTGCATAAATCTCTGATAGTTTTTTAGACGATGAAGAAATTTTTAATTCTTCAATAGCTTGTAAAAATTCGTCCTTAGCTAATAAGTGCTGATGCTTGCCTTCAAAATCATTAGTTAATAACTGAATCTTGTCATCATCAGCATAAGCTTTAGCAATTTCTCGCGCTTTATTTTTTGCCTGTTCGAAAAGTAAACCGTTTTTATTTTCTGCCTCCATACTAAAAGAGTTGTCAATAAAAATGCTTACCACTTTATTTCCTGTTTTTGTTGTATTATTTTTTTTAGGCAGAAATGGTTGTGCAAATGCAACTACCAAACAAGTAATGGCTAGCAAACGTGCAATTAAAATCAGTAAATTTTTTATTTTGGAAGTTGATTCGGTTTCGTTTTTAATTTGTTTTAAAAACCGAACATTGGTGAAGTAAACTTTTTTAAACTTCCTGAAATGAAAAAGGTGAATAATCACAGGAATGGCAAGTGAGAAAAGTGCCCATAAAAATTCAGGATACAAAAAATTCATCCTTTAAAAGTAGTAATTTTTTGCTTATTGTTAGTTTGAATTTTAATCAACATAAGGCATGTAATTGGTTTCGTAATGTTTAGCATTTTAAGATGCTCGTCAACTTAATTTTGACAAAATGATTAGTTTAATAAAAACTTAAAATAAACAGTCTTTCCTTAATAAGTATTCATCTGAATAACTTATTTAACGAAGTTTATTTTTTATTATCGTAAAAAATAAACTATGAATACCTCATCCAATAAAACACCTTCATCCTTTTATGTCTTAATTTCCGTTTTCTTTTTCTGGGGATTTGTTGCGGCCAGTAACACCATTTTAATTCCTTTGTTTAAACAGCATTTTCAATTAAGTCAATCGCAATCGCAATTGGTAGATTCGGCTTTCTATGTTGCTTATGGCGTAGGTTCGCTCATCTATTTTTTATGGTCGGTATTAGCTGGCGATCCTTTAAATAAAATTGGTTACAAAAAGGGGCTAATTCTTGGCCTGCTAATTTCTGCTGCAGGAACACTGGTGTTTTTACCTGCTGCAGAATCCAATTCGTTTTCATTGATGCTTTTGGCTTTATTTTTAGTTGCTTTTGGTTTTGCTTTACAACAAATAGTTGCTAATCCATATGTAATTGCATTAGGAAGTCCTGAAACAGGTGCACACAGAAACACTTTGGCAGGAGGAATTAACTCATTTGGAACCACCATTGGGCCACTAATTGTAGGATTTGCCATTTTTGGCAATATTGGGCAATCTGCAGCTGTTAGTATTGATGCAGTTAAAACTCCCTACTTAATTTTAGGCCTGGCATTTATTTTATTTGCCTTGTTACTTGCCTTTTCAAAATTACCACCTATACAAAACAATGAAAAAGTAAATTTTGATTTTGGAGTATTTAAATATCCTCAATTGATTTTTGGAATGATTGCTATTTTTATCTATGTTGGAGTTGAAGTAGGCGTACAAAGTAATTTACCTGAATTGATAAAACAACAAGATTATCTTGGACTTGAGCCCTCAAAAACAGTTCATTACATTTCATTATACTGGGGTTGCTTAATGATTGGTCGTTGGACAGGCGCCATCAATGCTTTTAATTTAAAAGAAAGTACAGCTAAGCTTTTAGGCATAGTTATGCCCATTTTTGCGTTTGCTGTAATTATTTTAGTGAATTACATTAAAGGTAGTCCGGTTATGGATTTGATTTATTTTTTCCCATTTGTGTTAATTCTTATTATCATTAGCTTTATTGTAAAACAAAAACCTGCGCAAACTATGTTTGTGTTTGGTAGCCTTGCGGCTATTATGATGATTATAGGAATTGTAACAACCGGAAAAATTTCTCTCTATTCGTTTATTTCTGCAGGTTTATTTTGCTCAGTAATGTGGCCGTGCATTTTTGCATTATCAATTGCAGGCTTAGGAAAATATACTGCACAAGGTTCTGCATTACTTGTAATGATGATAGTTGGAGGTGCTACTATTCCATGGATGCAAGGAAAACTTTCTGAAAGCATTGGCATACATTTATCTTATATCATTCCTGTTTTATGCTTTGCCTATCTTGCATTTTTCGGCTGGAAAGTAAAACAGGTTTTATTAAAGCAAGGTGTAAATTACGATGAACCTGTAAATACAAGCGCGCATTAATCATGATCGAATTTCAATTTGCAACCCAAAGTGATTTAACTAAAATAGTTGGCACCTATAATGCCAGTATTCCCAGCCGTCTTGCAACAGCCGATTTAGAATCGGTTTCTGTAGAAAGCAAACAAAAATGGTTTGATGATCATAATGAAGCTGAACGCCCATTATGGATTATTTTATTCAATAAACAATATGCAGGATGGATGAGTTTCAGTAGTTTTTATGGCCGTCCGGCATACCAAGCAACTGTTGAAGTTAGTATTTATCTCGAGCCTCTTTTCCATAAAAAAGGAATAGGGAAAACTGCTCTTCAATTTGCAGAAATCGAAGCCAAAAAAAGGCGTATTTCAACATTATTAGGTTTTATTTTTGGACACAATGAAGCCAGTATCCATCTTTTTCAAAAAGCGGGTTATCACAAATGGGCGCATTTGCCCGAAATAGCTAACATGGAAGGTGTTTTAAGAGACCTAATAATTCTTGGCAAAAAAGTATAAGATTTTTATTGTTTTTTTTATTCCTTCACTAATTAATTTGCAAAACTGTCAGCATGCAATGTATTGGCATGTATTTAGTACAACTGATTATACTAATTTTTGAAACATGAATTTATTTGACGGGAATTTCCGCTTAAATGCTGATATAGAAGAAGAAACAGATTTTATTCCATTGCTTTCGGCCGAGGACGAAGAGCAAATGAACAACGAAAGCGTTCCTAAGGAACTGCCAATTTTACCACTTCGTAACACGGTTTTATTTCCAGGCGTAGTTATTCCAATTACTGTAGGAAGAGATAAATCCATCAACCTCATCAAAGAGGCAAACAAAGGAAATAAAATTATTGGTGTAATTTCTCAAAAAAACGATAAAGTTGAAGATCCAGAAGCAGAAGACTTAAATGCAATTGGAACAGTTGCCTACATCATTAAAATGTTGCGCATGCCTGATGGCAGCACCACTGTAATCATTCAGGGTAAAAAACGTTTTAAAATAGTTGAGTTCACTCAAACCGATCCCTATTTTAAAGCAAAAACCGAAGAATTTACTGAGCAAAAACCCGACAAAAAAGATAAAGAATTTGAGGCCTTGGTTTCTTCTTTAAAAGACATGGCGATTCAAATTATCAAACAATCGCCACAAATACCTTCTGAAGCATCTTTTGCACTTAACAATATTGAAAGCGCTTCATTTTTAGTGAACTTTATATCCTCTAATTCCAGCGTTTCTAGTCAGGAGAAACAAAAAATGCTTGAATTATCCAGTTTAAAGGAACGTGCAACCATCATGCTTTCTCATTTAAATAAAGAGTTACAAATGTTGGAATTGAAAAACCAAATTCAAAATAAAGTTAAAACAGATATTGATAAACAGCAACGCGAGTACTTTTTGAACCAACAAATGAAAACGATACAGGAAGAATTAGGCGGCAGTCAGCACGAGCAGGAAATCGTTGAATTTAAAGAGAAAGCTAAGCTGAAAAAATGGAGCAAAGAAGTTGCAGAATTATTTGAAAAACAAATGCAAAAACTTCAACGTATGAATCCGAATGCTGCTGAATACTCAGTACAAACTAATTATCTCGAATTGCTTCTTGATTTACCTTGGGGAGAATATACCGATGATAATTTTGATTTAAAATATGCCCAGGATGTTTTAAATGAAGATCATTATGGATTAGAGAAAGTTAAAGAACGCATTTTAGAGTACCTTGCCGTAATTAAACTAAAAGGTGGTGAATTAAAAGCGCCCATACTTTGTTTGTATGGTCCTCCCGGAGTTGGTAAAACATCATTAGGAAAAAGCATCGCAAAATCATTAGGGAGAAAATATATTAGAATGAGTTTAGGAGGTTTAAAAGATGAAAGTGAAATTCGTGGTCATCGTAAAACATATATAGGTGCAATGCCTGGAAGGATTATTCAAAACCTTAAAAAATCTCAAAGTTCAAATCCCGTATTTGTATTAGATGAAATTGATAAAGTGGGTAATGATTTTCATGGTGATCCATCATCAGCTCTTTTGGAGGTATTAGATCCAGAACAAAACACCAAGTTTTACGATAACTTCTTAGAATTGGATTACGATTTAAGTAAAGTGATGTTCATTGCTACTGCCAATAATCTTGCATCTATACAACCGGCTTTACGCGATCGTATGGAAATAATAGAAGTAAATGGTTATACCACCGAAGAAAAAATTGAAATTGCCAAACGCCATTTAATTCCTAAGGTAATTGATGAAACAGGTATTAACAAAGGGCAGTTAAAGTTAGCGGATAAAACCATAGAAAAAGTGATTGAAGATTACACCCGCGAAAGCGGTGTAAGAACACTTGAAAAACGACTTGGTAAATTGGCGCGCCACGTAGCCATGCAGGTTGCCATGGAAAATAAAACAGCCGTTAAATTTGATGACGAAGTTTTAACAAAAGTGCTTGGGCCTGCACATAGTAAAGATAAATATCAGGGAAATGAAGTGGCTGGAGTAGTAACCGGTTTAGCATGGACACAGGTTGGAGGCGATATCTTGTTTATTGAAACAAGTTTAAGTAAAGGGAAAGGATCAAAACTAAGTATTACCGGAAATCTTGGAGATGTAATGAAAGAAAGTGCTACCATCGCTTTTGAGTATTTAAAATCACATGCACACCTTCTTGATTTAAATCCGGACTTATTTGAAAACTGGAATGTACATATGCACGTTCCTGAAGGAGCTACGCCAAAAGATGGTCCGAGTGCTGGCATAGCCATGTTAACGGCATTGGCTTCTGCATTCACGCAACGTAAGGTGAAAAAAAGTTTGGCAATGACCGGTGAAATTACATTGCGTGGAAAAGTTTTGCCAGTTGGCGGAATTCGTGAAAAAATTTTGGCGGCTAAACGTGCTGGCATTAAAGAAATCATACTTTGTGAGGATAATAGAAAAGATGTGGATGATATTAAGACTGACTATTTAAAAGGACTTCAATTTCATTATGTAACAGAAATGAAAGAAGTGCTACAAGCTGCTTTATTAAAGGAAAAAGTTAAACATGCGCTGCAAGTTTAACTTTTATGAGTTAATTTTTTTTCAAAATAAATAATTGGCTCATTTATTCCTTTAATTATGGTCAACTCAGAAGTAATAAGTGTTTGTATATGATAAACTAAACTTGAATTCTTAAAAACAAATGCAAGTTATCTACAGTAAAACATTAAAAATCTTTGCATTATTAAATTTGTTTTTTCTTTTTTTGGCCCCTTCGGTGTCGCTCAGGGTAAACTTAAAAAGAAACAAAAAAATTGCCAGCTGCAAACCTCATCCCAGCCCTTTCCAAAGGAGTGGGGTACAAGAAAGGGTTTTTTGTTCACTGATTTTTGCAAGGCTTCGCTGCGCAAAAATCAACGCGAAGCGAAAAAAGTGGAAACTTAAATCAAAAACGCTAGGCCGTATCTTAGATTTTATACGAGCTTGGCCACGAACAAATGCGGTGCCGATTCGGGTGAATGCTTTTTTAGGGCCGCCAGGTGGAATGGCTGACCTTAAAGAAAAAATCAGAGAGCGTGAGCCATAGTTTGTTCTTGATTTTTTTGGCTACTACCTTTGCACAGCCTGGCTCAAATGTGCACTGCACATTTGCCCTAATCAAGTAAAAAAAGTAGAGTATTAAATACAATACTTTTTGAATGAATCCTAATTAGGAATAATGACAAATTCGATAATGGACACATGGCTTTCACATCACAATGGATTTAAATATCACCTTCAGATTGAACGTTCACTCTCTGAAAATTCAGTGAATGCTTATCTGCAAGATGTTGATAAACTCAAAAAATTCATTATTCAAAACTATAATCTTTCACCCGAACAAATTGAACTATTTCATTTAAAAATATTTATACATGAAATTCACGAATTAGGTATTTCTCCAGCTACTCAATCACGCATATTATCAGGTATCCGAAGTTTTTTTAATTATTTATTGTTACAAGAATACATCTCTTCTGATCCAACCGAGTTACTTGATTTCCCAAAAACAAGTCGTAAATTACCCGACACATTAAGTGTTCATGAAATTGATGCAATGATGAAACTGATTGATCATTCATTGCCAGAAGGCCAGCGAAATCGTGCTATTTTAGAAATAATATATAGCTGTGGTTTACGCGTGAGCGAAGCAATAAACTTAAAAATTACCGATCTTCATTTTGAAGAAGATTACATTATGGTAATTGGCAAAGGGGATAAACAACGTTTAATTCCGGTTGGTGAAATTGCAAAAAAACAAGTTGGCATTTATCTTCAACTAATTCGACCTTTATTGCCAATTAAAAAAGCGGCAAGTGATACTCTTTTTTTAAATAGAAGAGGAAGTAAGATATCAAGAGTAATGGTATTTCTAATCATTAAACAATTGGCACAAAAAGCTGGAATTCATAAGGTTATTTCTCCACATACACTACGACATTCTTTTGCAACTCATTTATTGGAAGGAGGCGCAGATTTGCGTGCTATTCAAGAAATGCTGGGTCACCAATCTATTACAACTACTGAGATTTATACACATGTAGATAATCAACTACTGAGAGATAACATTATTTCTTTTCATCCTCGAAATAAATAAAACTATAGTATGCTATTTATAAAAATCACTTTTATCATTTACTAAGTGCACGAAAATCTGTTTCTTTGTAAAAAAACAGATGACTAAAGGCAAAAAATTCGGGATTGGTATTCTTATTATTTTAGTTGGAATTCAATTTATAAAATCTGATAATCCTACAGGAATTGAACAAACTGAAAAGAACATAAGTTCAGTAATTGTAATTCCTGAAACTACACAACAGCTTTTAAAACAATCTTGTTTTGATTGTCATTCCAATACTACACAAAATCAATGGTACATGAACATTCAACCTATTGGTTGGTGGATTGCTCATCATATTAATGAAGGTAAAGAAGAGCTTAATTTTTCAGAATTTGCCACTTATTCTTTAAAGAAACAAAAACACAAAATGGAAGAATTAATTGAAGTTGTGAGTGAAGATGAAATGCCTTTAAGCTCATATACTTTTATGCATCCTAAAGCAAAACTAAACACACAACAACGTGAGGAAATTATTAATTGGGCGAAAGAAGGCCTCTATAAACTCCAATAAGTTAGTCCCTTCATTTTACCTCTATACATTCCTTTTACGTCAACCAAAACACCTTTATTTGAAAGTATTGTTTTAAAATATTTTTCATCAAGAGTCTTGTATTCTTTGTGGTTAACAGCTACAATTACTCCATCATAACCTTTACCTAACTTATTTAAACCAAAACCATATTCGTGTTTTAGTTCCTCACTTTCTGCTTGTGGATCAACGATTTCTACTTTAACACCGAACGATTTTAATTCCTTTACTATATCAGCTACTTTGCTGTTACGAATGTCACTTACATCTTCTTTAAAGGTAGCTCCCATCACCAGCACTTTTGATTTGCTAATGTTTTTACCTGCAGCAATAATTTTCTTTACTGTAGTTTTTGCCACATAAAAACCCATGCTATCGTTTACGTAACGACCACTATTGATTACACGTGCATGATAACCAAGTTCCTCAGCCTTATAAGTTAAGTAATACGGATCTACGCCTATGCAATGCCCTCCAACTAAGCCTGGAAAAAATTTTAAGAAATTCCATTTTGTACCTGCTGCCTCCAATACTTCGTAAGTATTGATTCCTAAACGAGAAAAAATTATAGACAGTTCGTTCATCAAGGCAATGTTAACATCGCGCTGAGTGTTTTCTATTATTTTAGCGGCCTCAGCAACTTTAATGCTGGATGCTTTATGCGTTCCGGGTTCAACAATAATTTCATATACTTTTGAAATATTTTCTAAACTATCTTTATCGCAACCGGAAACAATTTTTAAAATTTTAGTAATAGTATGCTCTTTATCACCCGGATTGATTCGCTCAGGGGAATAACCTACTTTGAAATCTTTTACAAATTTTAGTTTGGAATGTGCTTCCAAAACAGGAATACAATCATCCTCTGTACAACCAGGATAAACAGTAGATTCATACACCACATAATCTCCTTTTTTTAGCACTTTACCAACAGTAGTTGAAGCTCCAATTAAAGGTTTTAAATCAGGCAAATTATGCTCATCAATAGGTGTAGGAACAGCAACGATAAAGAAGTTGGCTTTCTTTAAATCTTCTAATTTATGAGTGAAGGTAATATCCGAATTTTTAAAATCTTCCTTTGTTAATTCATTACTTGGATCGATGCCTTTCTTCATCATCGACACTCGCTGTTCATTGATATCAAAACCAATTACTTTTACTTTTTTTGCAAATGCTAATGCAATCGGTAAGCCTACGTATCCTAGTCCAATAACAGCAATTGATGACTCTTTCTTTAAAATTTTATCGTAAATACTCATGCTTCAAATTATTTCTTTTTTAATACACTTTCTTGTCTTAATTCGTAAATGCGTTCTATTATTTCCACCACTTTTAATCCTTCTAAAGCATTGGTAGTAATTTTATGTTTTCCTGTTAATGTATCAACTACATTATCTATAACACTACTGTGATTATTTGCTGAACCTTTGTATGCACCATAATCATTAGCTGGGTTTACAGGAGCAAGTTCTGGCATGGTGTAATCTTTTATGTTGCACACCTCAACCTGATCCATATATTGACCACCTACTTTAACACTGCCTTTGCTTCCAACAATAGTAAGTGAACTTTCTAAATTTTTATCCCAAACAGCTGTGCTGTAATTGATACAACCCATACCACCATTTACAAAATCGAAACTGACAAATCCACTATCTTCAAAATCGGTAGATTCCTGATGGTTGAAATCAGCAAATTTTGCCTGAATATTTTTAATATCGCCAAACAACCAATACATAATATCAATCCAATGACTGAATTGGGTAAACAATGTTCCGCCATCTAATTCCTGTGTTCCTTTCCAGTTACCATGTTTATAATAACGATTATCTCGATTCCAATAACAGTTGAGTTGAACCATATAAATGTCGCCAAGTGTTTTAGTTGTAATTAATTCTTTTAACCAAACACTTGGAGGTGAATAGCGATTTTGCATTACACAAAAAATTGTTCGGTGCTGATGCAATGCTGCATAAATTAGTTTTTCGCAATCGGCTTTGCTAAGTGCCATTGGTTTTTCAACCACCACATGCTTACCTGATTCCAATGCTTTATGTGCATGTTCGAAATGCAACCCATTGGGTGTACACACATTGATAACATCTATTTCTGGATGATTAGCCAGTAATTCATCAACCGATAAATAAAACTCTTCTTTCAGATCTATCAAACCAATTTGCTCAACAGGTAATGCATCGCAAACTGCAACCAATTCGCAATCAGGGTTTCTTCTCACCATTTCTGCATGTCGCTTTCCAATGTGGCCCTGACCGATAACACCGAATTTTATTTTATTCATTTTTATTCCTAAATTCTAGTTTTGAAATTTCTTATTAAATTCTAACTCAAATAGTATTCTATTTAAAAAATTCTCTCAACTTTACTTTCTGTCAACTTGTATTTCTGTCTACTTTCCGAACAAATGGCAATGCCTTCTTTATCAAATTCCAGGCGATGACCAAACTCACTCATCCAACCGATTTGGCGAGCAGGATTCCCAACCAATAAAGCATATGCCGGCACGTGTTTGGTTACAACAGCACCTGCCCCAACAAAAGCAAATTCGCCAATATTATGTCCACACACAATTGTTGCATTTGCTCCAATGCTAGCCCCTTTTCCTACATGTGTTTTAGCATACTCTCCTCTACGATTAACAGCGCTGCGCGGATTAGTGACGTTAGTAAAAACCATAGACGGCCCCAGAAATACATCATCATCACATGTAACACCAGTGTAAATAGAGACGTTATTCTGAACTTTTACATTCTTACCTAAAACAACTTCCGGTGAAATAACTACATTCTGTCCGATATTACAATTTTCTCCTAAAATACAATTTGGCATGATGTGCGAAAAATGCCAGATTTTTGTTCCTTTACCAATAACACAACCTTTATCTATTACAGCGCTTGGGTGTGCAAAAAAATCATTGTTATCCATGGTTTTAGATGAAATTTATTTTACATCACTTAATTTCATTTTTAAATCATCTAGCTTTTTATGTTGTTGTGAAACCTCTGTTTTTTTAACTTCAATTTCTTTTTTATTCAGCTCGATTTTTTCATTTGCTTTTTTAACACGCTCGTTATAATCGATAATATCCAAATGTAGATTTTTATTTTCTTTTTCTAATGACTCCTGCTTATCCATGAATTTTGACAATACTTTTGTTTCGTCTTGAATTTTATCTTCCAGATTTTCTTTTGCCATTTTAACGGCAAAATCATGCATCATTTTTTTAAAGTAATTAATGATATCTCCGTGAGATGATGAATTAGCATAAGCACCGCCTAAGTCAAAACAAGCCATTAATTTCATTTCATTTTCATTTTCAGGCTGAACGATAGAATAAACATCAATTGCGTTTGCACTAACTCCAGTAAATTTTGCATTATCAAAAAAGTACTCGTGTTTTTTATTATTTACATCATCCGGATGAAAATCTTTAATGATTGTTTTCCAAGCTTTTTCCACTTTTTCTCTATCAGAATGTGCTATTTTTACAATTAACGCATTTTGATTTCCAACAGAAAAACCTTCCGATTTTTCCTCAACTTTAATCTGTGCAATTGAGACAAAAGAAATTAAACTAAAAAAAGATAAAATAATTTTTTTCATGATGATGAATTAATACTAAAAAAAAAGGCGCATAATTTTATGCGCCAAATTTTGCGTTAATGATTTTATGCTACACCAGTTTTTCTAACTCCGGTAGTTTTTCTTGCGCCAGCAGTTTGCTTAGGTTTTGTAGTATCTTTTTTAGCAGTTACTTTCTTTTTTTCTTCAGTTGCAGTTTTTGATACTTTTACTTCTTTTTCTTCATTACCAGCTTCTTGTTTTTCTTTTAGATTTCCGGTTTCTTGAAGTAAATTGTACCAACTGAATAATTTACGCATATTGGAAACATATACTCTTTCCTTATCGTAATCAGCTAATATCGAAGAGAAGTAAGATTCTACTTCTTTATCATCAGCCTTATGATCAACTGCTTTTCCTCCTTTTTCTTTTTCAAAAATGGATTGCATGATTTCAGAAATACGTTTATCTCCTGTTTCAGTAAACATTGAAATATCCTCCAATGCACTAATTTTACTTGTTCCAAAAACAGGAAAACGTTTTTTTTCCGTTAACGATTCTACAATAACTCCATTTTTTGAGTTGGCAACAATCTTATACAAGCCAGACATGCCATTGATTGAAATAATTCCGCTTAAATCCATAATTTTAAAAATGAAGAACAAATGTAATTAATTTTTAGTGGAAATGAAATTTTTAAGAAAGTACTTTATTCCTGCGTATATACTTTTTTCACTCTTGAAGAAATTGAGGTAAGGATTTCGTATGGAATTGTGCCTATGGTTTTTGCCATTTCCCTGATTTTTGAGGTATCATCAAAGATAATTACCTCATCACCTTCGTGCACATCAACTGCAGAAACATCCACCATGCACATATCCATACACACCGCGCCAATTACTTTTGCCTCTTTACCTTTTATCCAAACTTTTCCGTTACCGTTACTTAATTTACGGTTAAACCCATCGGCATAACCAATTGGTAAAACAGCAATTTTTGTGGGCTTTTCTATTTTACCGCTTCTGTTGTAACTTACTGTTTCTCCGGTTGAAATTAATTTAATTTGTGAAACAATTGTTTTCATGAAACAAACCGGTAACAACTTTTGATCTTCCAATTCAGTAGTTCCAATGCCATACATTCCAATGCCTAAACGCACCATATCAAAATGAGCGTTTTTAAAACGAGATATTCCACCGGAATTACAAATGTGTTTGATGAAAACATAACCCAACTCCTCTTCTAGTTCTTCGCAACATTTTTGAAAAGTTTGAATTTGTTCGTTAGTAAAATCATCGAAATCCGGATTATCGCTTGCTGCCAAATGCGAAAAAACAGAAAGTACTTTAACCTTTTCGTGTTTTTTTAATTCAGTTACAACTTTATATAACTCGTTAGGCATAAAACCCAAACGATGCATTCCGGTATCTATTTTAAGATGAATACGTATTTCTTTTTTTGAGAAGGCAGTTGCAGCTTGCATAAACTCTTTTAACACTTTAAAAGAATAAATTTCAGGTTCGAGTTGATAAACCAGAATACTGTCAAAACTTTCACGTTCCGGACTCATCACCATGATAGGTAATGTGATTCCTGATTTACGTAGTTCCACACCTTCATCTGCATATGCAACCGCAAGATAATTAACACGATGGTACTGCAACAATGAAGCAATTTCATAACTGCCACTTCCATATGATTGTGCTTTCACCATCGCCATTATTTTTGTGCCTTCCTGTAATTGATTACGAAAGTAATTTACATTTGAAATGAGATGATTTAGATTAATAATAAGTTGTGTATCGTGACTTTTATTTTGAAGTAAAGAATTAATTTTTTCAAACTCAAAACTACGCGCCGCTTTTAATAAAATGGATTCGTTGTAGAAATCGAGATTTCTGAATTCGGAAATGAATGATGAAGTATCTGGAAAAAATTGTTTTTCAATATTACTAAAACTATCCGATTGGGAAGAAATTTCAGATCCAACACCAATCAATCGCTGTATGCCCTTTGATTGCAAAAGATGTGCTACTTCTTTGTACAGCTGTTCTCTTTTTTTTCCACTCTGAAGAATATCTGAAAGTATGACTGTTTTTTTACTGTTACGATGTTGCTGATTTAAAAAATCAATCGCTATGGAAAGCGAGCTTAAATCAGAATTATAACTATCATTTATTACCGAACAATTATTTATGCCCTGCTTTAATTCCAGACGCATCTCAACAGGTTGCAGAAACAAAAATTTGTTACGATGCGTTTCATCATTAATGCCCAGTGCAATTAAAACTGACCAGCAGGTAATTGCATTTTCTATTGATGCATTATCTCGAAACGGTATGATGATTTTTTGTCGCTCATTATTAACAATAGCCTCAATGATGGTTTCCGATTTTGTTTGCTCTGTTTTTGTAACAAGCAAGGTGGCATTGTTTTTTTTTGACCAGGTTATTCTGTTTGCTGAAGTGGATACTGAATTTTTAATTATACTTCCTGTTATTGGGTTATCGTTGCAAAAAATAATTTTAGAAGCAGTTTTAAATAGTTTAATTTTTTCTGCAATTTTTTGTTCGGTGCTGATGAAATTTTCATCGTGAGCCTGACCAATATTCGTTAAAACTGCAATATCAGGCTGTATAATTTGTTGTAATTTTTCCATTTCACCGGGTTGTGAAATGCCTGCCTCAAAAATGCCCAATGTATGTTTTTCATTCAATTGCCAAACACTTAAAGGCACACCAACTTGCGAATTATAACTTTTAGGGTTTTTACAAATGCTAAATACATCCCCAGCTAAAAAAGAAAGCCACTCTTTAACTATGGTTTTACCATTACTTCCCGTTACACCAATTATAGGAAACTTAAACTGTTTACGATGAGCAAGTGCTAAAAACTGTAAAGCTTGTACTGCATCATTTACAAGCATAAAACTTGCTTGAGGGAAATTAGAATAAACGACTTCTTCTGTAATTACAAATGCCCTACACCCTTTTTGGTAAGCATCGGAGATGTATTCATGTCCATTATTTCTTTTTCCTTTAATGGCAATAAACAAGGTCTGTTCATTTAACGCGCTCCTACTATCAATACTTAACTGTAAAATATGGCGATAACTTTCCTGAATAATAACAGATGCACCTATGATGCGTTGTATTTCCTGAAGGTTAAAAGTCATAATTGATGCTAAATTTAATCAATCGTAACGAAATTACACACTATTTATAAGCTTATCGAATTTGAATTTTCCACTAAAGAAAACAAATCTTAATTTTACCTCAAATAATTTCAACTTGAAACTACTGATTATCCGTTTTTCTTCCATTGGAGATATTGTACTAACTACTCCTGTTATACGCTGTTGTAAAGAGCAATTGGCCAATTCAGAAATTCATGTAGTAAGCAAAAAAAGTTTCGCTGATTTACTCATTAATAATCCACACATAGATAAGGTTCATACTTTTGAAAGAAGCATCGATGAGTTAATAATACAATTAAAAAAAGAGAACTTTGATTTTGTTGTTGATTTACATAATAATATCCGTAGTATATCATTAAAGCATAAATTAAACAAGCCTTCTGCCGCATTCAATAAACTGAATATTAAAAAATTTCTGTTTGTTCAGTTTAAGATAAATCGACTTCCTGACATTCACATAGTTGATCGTTATTTCGATGCAGTTGAATCATTAAATATTAAAAATGACGGCAAGGGATTGGATTATTTTATTCCTAAAAAAGATGAATTAATTCTTGAAGAAATACTGCCAATAACTTTTCAAAATGGTTATCACACTTTGGTGTTAGGAGGTTCCTATTTCACAAAACAAATTCCTGAAAACAAGTTAAAGGAAATTATAGTAATGTGTAATTTACCCCTTGTACTACTGGGAGGCAAAGAAGAATTTGAATTGGGGAATAAACTCGCTCAAGCTTATCCTCAAAAGGTGTTTAATGCATGCGGTAAATTTAATTTAAATCAATCTGCATTTTTAATTAAACAAGCACATAAGGTAATTACATCTGATACCGGACTGATGCACATTGCAGCGGCTTTTAAAAAAGAAATTCATTCGCTATGGGGCAATACAGTTAAAGAGTTTGGTATGTATCCGTACTTAGCTGATTCAAAAAGTAAGATTCATGAAGTAAAAAATTTATCCTGTCGTCCATGCTCTAAATTAGGCTTTCATAAATGTCCGAAAGGGCATTTTAAATGCATGAACGAAATTGATGTGCGTTCAATTTTTTGATGCGATTTAGCAGAAAAACTAAATTTATTTTTTAAAATACAATATGTACTTTTGCACCACTTAAAATAGTATATGCATTTAACCGAAATATTAAAAAACAGCAAAAAGACATTATTTTCTATTGAAATTTTGCCTCCTTTAAAAGGCACAAGTATTCAATCCATATACAATAGTATTGACCCTTTAATGGAATTTAAACCGGCATTTGTTGATGTAACGTATCATCGCGAAGAATATGTTTATAAAAAACGTGATGGCGGATATTTAGAGAAAGTTTCGATACGTAAACGTCCGGGTACAGTTGGAATTTGTGCCGCTATCATGAACAAATATCCTGTAGAAGCTGTTCCTCATATCATTTGTGGTGGTTTTACAAAAGAGGAAACAGAAAATGCATTAATCGACCTTTCTTTTTTAGGCATTGATAACGTGCTTGCTTTGCGTGGTGATTCTATTAAAACAGAGTCTGCATTTGTGCCAGAACCTGGTGGACATCATTATGCAACAGATTTGGTTAATCAAATTAACGAAATGAATCAGGGCAAATACATGGATGAAGAAATGAAAGAAGTAGAACCAACTACATTTTGTGTTGGTGTTGCCGGTTACCCTGAAAAACATTTTGAAGCACCCAATATGTTCAGCGATATTAAATGGTTAAAAGCGAAAATTGATGCAGGTGCTAACTATATTGTTACTCAAATGTTTTTTGATAATTCAAAATATTTTGATTTTGTAAAGTTGTGCAGAGAGAATAACATTAATGTACCAATCATTCCAGGTTTAAAACTTTTCGGAAGCAAAAAACAATTAACAGTTCTGCCTAAAATATTCCATATTGATATACCACAGGAATTGTACGAAGCTGTTTTAGCATGTAAAGATGATAAGCAAGTAAAAGAAGTAGGGATTGAATGGTGTATTCAACAAAGCAAAGAATTGTACAAAGCCAATGTGCCTTGTTTACACTACTATACTATGGGCAACTCTGAAGCCTCTAAAAAAGTAGCGGAAAAAATATTCTAACAAAAAAGGCAATCAAAATTGATTGCCTTTTTAATTATCGATAAAAAATATTTTATTTTGACACAGTAACTTTTTCTGTATAAACAACTTTATTGTTTTCATCAGTAACATTACAGATGTAAAGTCCGTTTTCAAAACGAGTTAAGTCAATTTTTGCTGCACCATAAACTAACTCTTCAGTAACAACTAGTCTTCCTGAAATGTCAAATAATTGTGCCTTAGCTTTATTTCCACTTTTTGACTTAATGTTTAAAAAATCAGATGCAGGATTTGGATAAGAAATAATATCATCTTTCATATAAAAAACTTCACTGATACCTGCTGGATAATTAAACACAATAGCATCTAATGAAAGTGTACTACCAATTGATTGTGTAGATTGACTTACACCCAATAATGAATCTGATGATGCGGCAACCAGGATAAGTGTATCTGGATTAGCTACATCCTGATATTGAAACTGTAAAGTTTGTGTTGTCCAATTTGAAACATTTGTTCCTCCAGGTATTAATGTTCCTGCAATACCTACCGTATAAGAAGTATCATCAATTGGGCTGTACAAAGAAGTAATAGCTGCAAAAGCTGCCTCATCTCCTACTCCAATATTGCATTTTAATTTTACGCTAACAGAAGTTGGGCGATCTACAAATGCAACTTGTTGCTGAATAATTCCAGGAACTGTTGATGGTAACCCTAAAAAACCACAGAATAAGCAATTAACAGTGCTTAATTGAACTGCAGAATTTCCTTCAGGTGCACCTGAAGTAACTTGTGTTACACTTCCTTGAGCAATTAAACCCAGCTGAGCTTGCCAACCAGTAGGCGCATTGTTACTCCAATCTTCAAATCCTAAATTTTGAATTTGTGAAAAAGAAAATGTACTGCTAATTAATGCAGCTGCTAGTAATAGTTTTTTCATAGTTTAAATGTTTTTTAATTTTTTGCTCGCCTAAAATATAAAAAAAAACAGATTTTCAAAAAAATGACACAAAAAATCACCAGCCTATATGCTATTTCACATATTCCTTAAATACTATATTTAATTTTTTAAGCAGAAAGAACATTACGATAGCCGCAAACAATAATAAACAGGTATTAACAAAAAAGTACAAACCTTTATTATCGTAATTGTCCCAGAAAGTGGCTAAGATTCCACTGAGTTTATTGCCCATGGATGTTGATAAAAACCAACCCCCCATCATCAAAGCTGTTAAGCGGGGTGGAGATAATTTTGAAACTAAGGATAATCCCATCGGACTTAAAAATAATTCTCCAATGGTTACAACACCATATGTTGCGATGAGCCACATCGGGCTTGCTTTTACTTGTCCGTTTTGGCAAACATAAACTGCTGCAACCATTACTAAAGGTGAAAGTGAACTTATAAATAAGCCCCAACCAATTTTAGATGGTGTAGTTGGCTCAATTCCTTTTTTTCTTAAAAAGGCAAAAAAGAATACCACAATAGGAGTTAATGCAATAACCCATCCTGGATTAATGGATTGAGAAATTTCTGTTGGTATCAAATAAACTTCCTGATCTTTTTTTGGAAATTTTTCGGAAGGCACATTTTTAAAATATGCTGGATAATCTTTTCCTTTCAAAGTGTCCTTTTTGAATTGATTAGTTGCGCTATCCAATCGATTTACTGTAATTAACCTAAACTGTTCGTCGGTGATTGGTCTTACTTTTTCAGTAGCTTTTATGGTATCTACAATGCTTAGTTTTGTTGCAAGCGGAAGAACGGTGGCGGGCATTTCACGATCGGTATATAATTTCATCCATTTGTTTAGCGCAGTTCCATTCTGTTTAAATACTGCCCAGAATAAAATCACCACGATAAAAATAATGTACATGGCACCTAATGGTTTCTTTTCTGTTTCATCAGATTTTCTGTAAAGTGAATAATAAAATAAAATAACCGGCAAGCAAGCAAAAATAAAAGCGTCTGTTGCATCATCTCCTAATAAGTTGCCCGGAATAATCCAACCTAAAACAGCTGCAATGATACTTGGCAATAAGGTGTAACCAAATATTTGACCAAGTGTTTGGTCGCCGGCTTTCTGTTCTTTTAATACATCTGCATGTTTGTAATGTTTATTTCCTAAAGCAAAAATAATTACACCTATAAACATCCCCACACCTGCAGAAACAAAAGCGCCACCCCAACCAAAATGGTTTCGCATGGCTGCTGCAATAAAGGTGCAAATGAATGCTCCTATGTTAATGCCCATGTAAAAAATATTGTAACCAGAATCTTTATTGGATTTGTATTTTTCATCATCGTATAAATTTCCTAACAGGGTTGAGATGTTTGGTTTGAAAAATCCATTACCTAAAATTACCAGTGCGCAAGAGATATAAAAAACGGTTAAATTATGTACACTCATTAAGCAATAACCTGCGCCCATTAATATACCACCAATGATTATTGAAAAGCGGTAACCCCATTTTCTATCGGCTAACAAGCCACCTAAGAAAGGTGTTAGAAAAACAAGAGCGATAAACGTTCCATATAAACTGGAAGAGCTTTTCATGTTCATGCCCCAGCCACCTTTGTCCGTATCAGCTTCAAGATAAAGTGTGAAGATGGCAATCATGAGGTAATAACCAAAACGTTCCCACATTTCGGCAAAAAATAAAAAGTACAATCCTTTTGGGTGCTTGCTTGCTTTACTCATGATTAGTTGAATGAATAAGATTTAATGGTGTCGACAAAAAATTTGATTTTTCTTTTTTCGGTATCAGGATAAAGCCCATGGCCAAGATTGGCTATGTAGTTTTGTTTACCGAATTGTTTAAGCATGTTGATTGTTTCTGTTTGTATGGTTTCTTCATCGGCATACAATAGGCAAGGATCGGCATTTCCTTGAAGTGTTTTATTTGCTCCGGCATCCAATCTTGCTTTATCAGGATTCATGGTCCAATCTAAACCAATAGTGTTACAATTTATGGAAGCAATATCTTTAATTGCGTAATGTGCATCTTTTGCGAATACTGTTACAGGCACTTTGTTGTTAATGCCATCGCAAATCATGGAAATGTATCGCAATGAAAACTCCTTATATTGTTTCGGACTTAAAGCACCTGCCCAGGAATCGAATATTTGAACCATGTTGGCTCCTGCTTCAATTTGCGCATTTAGATAATTGATAGAAGAAAGTGCAATTTTTTCAAGCACCTGGTGCGCTAATTTTGGTTCGGTGTATAAAAACTTTTTTGCCTTACTAAATGTTTTACTGCCACCACCCTCAGTCATGTAGGCAAGCAATGTCCAAGGTGCGCCGCAAAACCCAATTAAAGGCACACGATTATCCAATTGTTTTTTTGTTAGTTCAATCGCTTTAATTACATAACTTAAATCTTCTGCTTCGCTTATTTTAAGTTGATTTACATCACTTTGCGTTTCAATTATTTTTTCAAAAACAGGTCCTTTACTTTCAATCATTTGATAAGGAAGCCCCATTGCTTCAGGTATAACTAAGATGTCTGAAAAAATTATTGCTGCATCAACGCCTAAAATATCAACCGGCTGTATGGTAACCTCGGCGGCCATTTCAGGGTTTTTTACAAAATCAATAAAGTTTTTTGCTTTAGCTCGAACCGCTTTATATTCAGGCAAAGTTCTGCCTGCTTGACGCATTAACCAAACAGGTACGCGTTCAACTTCTTTACCTAAGGCAGCTCTTAATATTAAATCATTTTTTAAAGTACTCATTTTATAGTTCATTTTTGATAGTAGAATTTTTTCTACATTGACGACAAACACAAGTTTCAAAAATAAGAATTAAAAGCCATGTATATTTAATTAATAAGGCGAATATGAAAGATTTATGCATAAAAAAACCTCCGTTTTTCGGAGGTTTTTTTAAATTATTATGATGATAAAATAAAACTATTTTGTGCCAGGTTTTTTTGGAGTTTGAGTAGGCGCTGTTTCTTTTGCTGCACCAGGTAAACTAACTTCAGGCATTGTATCTAATTTCTTTTTCACCAATTGTAAAATATCTTCAGTTGGCTCGCTATACAATACAACACCAGAACTTGTATCCAATACATATTTATAGCCATTTTCTTTTGCTACAGCATCAATTGCTTTTTTTGCTTTATCGTAAATTGGCTTTGACAATTCAGCATTTTTATTTTGGTATTCTTGCTGTGCTTGTTCTTTAAATGCCTCAATACGTTGTTGTAACATTTGTAATTCTTCTTCTTTGTTTTTTCTAATTAAATCACTGTATGTTGCCTGATTAGCCATGTAATCACCGTATTTAGTTTGAAACTCAGTGTTCATGGAAGCAATTTCTTTTTCAAATTGTTTTAAAAAATCCTGCGCTAGTGTTTCTGCTTTTTTTGCTTCAGGCATTAAAGTTAATAATGAATCAACTCGCAAATGAGCAATTTTTTGCGCATTGATGTTATTGTTAAATCCTATTGTTGCTAATGCAATAAATAAAGAAAGTGTGATTTTTTTCATTTTCTGTTTTTTTGTTTTGTTTTTTCGAGTTACGAATTTAATTATTTCTTTTTACCTATTCCTAATTGTTCTAAAACTGCCTGACTTTTATCAAATTTTGGGTTGGTATATAACATGGTAATGTCGCTGTTTTTATCAAAAATGATGGCAAAACCACCTTTATCAGCAACAATTTTAACGGCGTTATATATTTTATCTTGTATTGGCTTTATTAATTCCATTCTTTTTTTAAATAATTCTCCATCAATACCAAACTTTGATTTTTGAAAATCACGCGCCTCTGTTTCTTTTGATGCAATTTCAGATTCTCTTTTTTTCTTCATATCATCCGTTAATAAAATTGACTCTGCCTGATAGGCTTTGTTCATTTTATCTATTTCTGCATATTTCAATTCCATTTCTTTTTGCCAATCAGCTGATATTTTATCCATTTCAGTTTTTGCTGATTTGTATTCCGGCATACTGTTTAAAATAAAATCAGAATCAACATACGCAAACTTTTGAGCAAAACTTTTATTTGTAAGCAGCAAGCATAAAACTAAAAACGTGCCAATTATTTTTTTCATGAGCAATATCTTTTTATTTTATTACAATTCTCCAATTTGTGCGCCGATAGTAAAGTGAAACTTACCTTTATATAGCTGCGGGTTATTTGGCGTTGTATCAAAATTCCAGCCATAATCGAACCCTAACAAGCCAAACATCGGTAAAAATATCCTAACTCCTACTCCTGCACTTCGTTTAACGCTAAATGGATTGAATTGTTTTATATTGTCCACTGCATTACCCGCCTCTAAAAAGCTAAGCGCAAACACTGTTGCCTGTGGGTTTAATGAAATTGGGTAACGTAACTCCATTGTATATTTAGCAATCATGGCAGCGCCTTGACCTCTAACTCCAGCAATTGAGTTATCCTGATAACCTCGTAAGGCAATAATTTCACGGCCATCCAATGCAAAACCTGTTAAACCACTTCCTCCTAAATAAAAACGTTCAAAAGGTGATAACCCAACTTTTTTATTATACATGCCTAGTATCCCACAACCGAAACTTGTTCTCAAAATAAGGTTTCTTGCTTCTTTACCTTCAGCTACACGTTTATTGGTAAGTTGCATGTACCACTGAGTGGTGAATTTATATTTTTGAAACTCTAAGAACTTAAAGCGCTCCTGATCGGTTATTCCTTCGTAATTTTTACCGTTTAATAATGAATATGGCGGCGTTAAAATGGTTGAAAAATTCACAATTGAACCACCTGTGGGAAAAATAGGATTCCCCTTTAAAGAGTTTCTGCTAATGTTAAAGGTTGTTTTAATATTATTTGCCATCCCATTACCAAACGTAAATACAGAAGTAAAGTTTTTTAGATTATAATTTCCGTAATACTGTTCCAGATAAATATTAAAATAATCATCGGGCCATTTTAATCGTTTTCCAAAACCAACAGAGGTTCCGGTAATCATGATATAAGCTCTTGCAGGATTATTAATTTTATTTCCGTCTGCATCTTCTATTTTTTTCTTTTGTCCGTTAGTTTGTATGTTACGGAACATGCTAAAACTTAGTGATTGTGGTTTTTTTCCACCTAACCAAGGCTCAGTAAATGAAAAATTATAACTCTGGTAAAACACTCCAGAACTTTGCGCTCTTATTGAAAGTTTTTGACCATCACCAGATGGTAGTGGTTGCCATGAACCTTTTTTAAAGAAATTTTTTGCGGAAAAATTATTAAAAGAAACGCCAAGTGTTCCTACCAATTGACCTGCGCCCCAGCCGCCTGAAAGCTCTAACTGATCAGATGGTTTTTCTTCCACTCGGTATTCAATATCAACTGTTCCTTCTGCAGGATTTGGCGTTGGAGTTACTCCCATTTTTTCGGGATTAAAATACCCTAAATTAGACAACTCTTGTTGCGAACGCATAATATCCGAACGACGAAACAGTTGGCCTGGTCGACTTCTGATTTCACGATAAATTACATGATCATTTGTTTTAGTATTTCCTACAACCGTAACTTTATTAATAATGGCTTGCTTTCCTTCATAAATGTTAATCGTTAAATCAATGGAATCATTTTCAACATTGGTTTCTGTTGGGTTCACCTGAAAAAATAAATATCCATCATCCATGTAAAGCGAACTGATATCAATTCCACTTGGATTCATGTAAAGTTTTTGTTCTAATAGCGCTTGGTTAAAAATGTCTCCTTTTTTAATTCCTAGTAAGGTGTCTAACTGCCCGCTTCTGAATTTAGCATTGCCTAACCATGAAATGTTCCTGAAATAATATCTTCTTCCTTCATCCATTGTAATATCAATTTTTACACGGTTTTGGGCAACAAAATAAAAGGTATCTTTTGCAATGCGAGCATCTCTGTAACCCAATTGAAGATATTTTTCAAGTAATTTAGGTTTATCAGCTTCATAATTTTCTTCCAAAAATTTACCCCCATTAAAAATATTCCATTTTCTGTAGCGCTTTGTATCTTTCATTTTACGACGAAGCTTAGCACTTTTGATAACTGTATTTCCAAAAAATTCAACATCCTGAATTCTAACCTTAGTACCTTTATCTACTTTTATTGTTAAAATAACATCTTTGTTTTTTGAATCTTTTTCAACTTCGCTTAAAATTTCTACATTAACATTATAATAACCTTTATCTACAAAAAATTCTTTAATTAAAGTTTTTGTATTTGCAAGCAAGTATTCGGTTACAATTTTCTGTTTAACCAATCGTATTTTTTCGCGAATGTCATCTGCTTCAGTTTTCTTAACACCTTTCAATGAAAACTTAGAAAGACGTGGTTTTTCAATCACTTCAAAATACAACCAAGCTTCATTTCCTACGGTTTTCTCTAAATACAATTGAACGTTATCGAAAAAGCCTGTTTTCCATAATTTCTTAATAGCATCAGCGGTTGCATCGCCAGGAATTTTAAATTTTTGCCCTTCATACAATCCGGACATTAATTTAATGACATTTTTATCTAATGATTTTAACCCTTTTACATCAAAAGCCGCAAGTGTGTATTCAGAAGGATTGGCATAATTAACATCTGCATTTGTCCCTATCTGTTTGATGCCACCAGTGTTTTGTGAAATCAAAAAAGTAGAACTAAAACATAAGAATACAGCAAACGTGTATTTAAACAAATAACTGATTTTATTTTTAATAGGGTTAGAAATTGAAGGCACGCAACTTAAAATTATTGTGTTAATTGCTCACTGGTTTTACCAAATCTTCTTTCTCTGTTTTGAAAGCTATATATGGCCTCATAAAAATCATCTTTTCTGAAATCGGGCCAAAGCTTTGAAGTAAAATAAAACTCAGCATAGGAAAGTTGCCAAAGTAAAAAATTACTAATTCGATGTTCTCCACTTGTTCTAATCATCAATTCAGGATCAGGAATTCCTGCAGTACACAATCTGGAAGAAATTAAATTTTCGTTGATTTCATCTGTATTTAAAATTTCCGCTTTAACATCTTGCGCTATAGATTTTACGGCATTTACAATTTCCCATTTTGATGAATAGCTTAATGCAATTACTAAAGTCATTCGTTTGCATAATGCTGTTTTTTTCTTTGCTTCTTCTAATTCTCTGATGCAGGATTTAGGTAAATTATCAACATCTCCGATTGTTTCTAAACGAATACCATTTTTTAATAAGGTTTCGGTTTCATTACCGATGGTGAAAACCAACAATTCCATAAGCGCATCTACTTCATCTTTAGGTCGGTTCCAATTTTCGGTACTAAATGCATATAAAGTTAAGTATTTAACGCCAAGTTCAGCTGCTGCTTCAGCAGTTTCACGAACAGAAGAAACCCCATTTTGGTGCCCAAAAATACGTTGTTCACCCTGCTTTTTTGCCCATCTTCCGTTTCCGTCCATAATAACGGCAACGTGTTGAGGCAATCTGTTTAAATCAATCTCGCTTTTAAAGTTCATTTCCTGTTTTTAAACGTGTGCGAAGATACAGAAATTGTGGTGAATTAAAGAATTTTACTTTTTATCAGTTATGTTGTAAGCTCAGCAATACATAAATTTAAATAAATCTATTTTAACTTATTTTATTAATTTTGGTGTTCATGTCAGAGTTCAGTATTTGTCCATATCCTGGTCTTCGACCATTTAATCAAGACGAATCCGTTTTTTTTAAGGGCAGAGAAGAACACATCAGTAAAATTATTAGTCAGTTGCAGGATAAAAAGTTTATCATGGTAACTGGCGCATCCGGAGATGGTAAATCTTCTTTAATTTATGCGGGTCTTATTCCAAGAGCTAGAGCAGGCTTTTTTAAATCACGCTTTAATAATTGGATTATTGCCGACATGAAACCGGAAAGATCTCCTTTGAAAAATTTAGCTTTTGCGCTAAATAAGTTTCTTGAAATTAATAACTTAAGCCATGTAGAGGAGGAATTAAGTTACGGATTTTCATCTCTGGTAAAAGTTTATAAGGAATCTGAATTTTATTATGATGAAGAATCGACCATAAAAAACTCAGAAACAGAACTTGCAAGTATCAATGCAAAATGTTCCAATTTATTAATTCTAATTGATCAGTTTGAAGAGTTGTTTACCAACTCAGAAAATTTCAATAATGGCAAACCTTCTGTTGAATCAGCAACATTAATTAATTTAATTATTGAAACCAGCAGAATTGCTAAAGAAAAGAATTTACCCATTTATATTGTTTGCACCATGCGCTCCGATTACATTGGAGATTGTGCAACATTTAAAGGATTACCCGAACACATTGTTTACAGTCAGTTCTTTGTCCCGCGTCTTAAACGGCAGGAAATACATAAAGCCATTTTAGAACCAGCATTACTGTGTGGTGACAAAATTAACAATCGCCTCATTGAAAAAATCATTAATGAACTAACCGATGGGCAAGATCAGTTACCTATTCTTCAGCACGCGCTAAACAGAATCTGGCGATCTCATAAAGAAGATAAATCTGAGGAAATGGACTTGATTCATTTTGCTAAAGTCGGCGGAATGAAACCGGAAGCCTTACCTGCTGATCAAAAAACACTTTTTTACGAATGGTTAAAAAATCAAAGCGATTTTAAACGAAAAATACTTGCCAATCCAAGTCTTTTAAATGTGTTAAACGCACACGCCAAGGAACTATACAATAATTCAATTGAAAATTTTAGTGATGCTACGGAAACAAATTTTAATAAAGAAGAATTAAAAGACACGCTGAAAAAAATTTTCACCTGCTTAACAAAGAAAAACAATAACAGAATTGTAAGAAATAGAATGAGTGTTATTGAGATTAAGCAAATTCTCAATAATGAAAAAGTAAATAACTTCACCATTTCAAATTTACTAAAACCATTTAGAGATACTGAAAATACTTTAGTACAACCATTTATAAATAGTTTAAATCCTACTATTGTTTTAAATGATAATGGCATTATTGATATTACTCACGAATCATTAATCAGAAACTGGAACGATCTTACTGAATGGACAGAAAAGGATCATGATAATTATTTAATATTAGGCGATTTTAAAAAGCAATTGGAAAAGTGGGAAGATAATAACAGATCCAAAGATTATCTACTAACTATTGGTTCACTTAATTATTTTCAAAATTGGATTTCAAATTTCAACTTTAATCAGTATCAATTGGTGAAATTTGATGAGTCAACTCTTTCTCCTCAAGAGAAACTGAATAAATCGTCTGCTTTTATACAATCTTCGAATGAGTTTTTATTGAAAAGCGACGATGTAATTAAGCAAAAAAAACGTTCAACAATACTAATTACATCAGTTATTCTTTTAGTTTTAATTGGCTTCACAGCATGGGCTTTTGTAGAGAGAAACAAAGCGATTGACCAACAAGATTTGGCAATTAAAAAAACGGAAGAAGCTAATAAGTCGAAACAAGAAGCCATTAACTCAAGAAACCTAGCGGAGAACTCAAAAACGGAGGCACTTAAATCAAAAGAAAATGCACTGAAAAATGCTGAATTAGCTGTGTTGGCAAAACAAGATGCCGAGAAATCTGCTATTGCTGCTTTATCTCAAAAAAACATTGCGCTTGAAGCAACTGCTTTTGCCCAAATACAAGCAAAGAAAGCTCAAACAGAAGCCGAAAGAGCTAATAGTGAGGCAGAAAATGCAAAAAAGCAAACACAAATTGCGGAGGAATCTAAAAATTCGGCAATTAGTTCCGAAAAAAAAGCAAAAGACTTGTCACTAGCAACATTATCTCAACAATTAGCCTACAAATCCAACGAGAAATTTGATGATAGTCAATTGTCTGGTCTCCTTGCTATGCATGCGTTTAATTATCACCATGAAATTTTCGGGAATAAATTAGATCCTGTAATTTATAATGGGATTAATAATGCATTCTCAGAATTAAAATCGGAGAATTACTTTAGCTATAAAAACAAAACTGAAAAAGAACAAAAACTTATTGGTTACATCAATGAAAGTGCATTTTTTACCCTTGGAAACAATGGTGCCATTTATTTTTGGGATATTAATTCTCGCAAAATAATTTCTGAGGATCTAAATACACTTGCTAAAAATGGCACAATAAATTTCTCTCAATTTGATGAGGTTTCTAAAACTGTTATTGTTGGTTACGACAATTATACTGTTTCACTATTCAAAGTAACAGATAAAAAAACGGTAAATCATATTACTGACTTTACATTCTTGAAAGGATTGTTGCGTGCAGGAAACATAAATAACAATATCATTCAGCTTGTTAATAAAAATGGTGAAATTTTTTCATTCGACATCAATCAACCAAAAGACGTTAAAAATGCTAAAATTGAAAAGACTATTTCATCCAATTGCAACTATTCAGGAGAGTTTTTGCTTGTTGGCACAACTACCGGCGAACTCCTTTCTGTAAAGGGAACTGAATATGAATATTTATTGAAAAACATTCCCGGTTCTATTACAGCAATTAGATATGATAAGCATTCAAAAAAACTTTTTATTGGAACCTCTTTAGGGATTTTATACGAATATGATTACTCAGGAAAATTACCCGTCGAACAAAGCTCTACAAAAATTTCAAAAGGGTCTATTAGTAAGTTGGAGTATAATGATAATTTAAAAAAATGCGTGGCATTATCATCAGATAAAAAAATAATTGTAGTCGATTATTTAAATAAAAAAAGCAGTCCGGCTTCAATTACAAATTCTGATATTTATGTCAGGGGAATGATGCTGACACCTAAAGGGAAAATTATAACTTCATGTTCGGATTTAAAACTTCGTGAATTTGATACCAATATGGCAAAAATGGCTGATGAATTGTGTGCAATGCTTAAAAGAAATTTAACTAAAACTGAATGGAATAAATATATTGGAGATAATTTTGAATATAAAGTTTTAAATTGCATAAAATGAAATTCATAATTTTATATAGCCTTTTATTATCCTCTGTTTTTTGTATTGCACAAGAAAAATCTGATTGCGAATTAAAAATTATTTCATCAGAAAATCTTTTTAAACAAGGTTTATATAAAGAAGCTGAAAGTAAAATAAAATCTACACTTGATAGTTGTTCATTGAAAAGGAAGAATAAAATTGAATCATTGGAGTTATTAGCAAGAATTTATGTTGAAACAGATAATATTGATGAGGCTAATTTAATCATCAAAAAACTACTTCAACTCCATCCCAATTACGAGCCAGATCAGAACCGTTTGGAAGAAGATTATTTAAAGTATTTTTCAAAATTTAAAGTCACCCCAACATTAAGTATCGGAGCTTATTCGGAATTCGTTTTTCCTAAATTTACTACTGTAGGTAGTAACAATTTTATTCTGAATGAATTTGATTATTCAT
The DNA here is from genome assembly GCA_044352985.1 of Bacteroidia bacterium. GTDB lineage: Bacteria > Bacteroidota > Bacteroidia > B-17B0 > Aurantibacillaceae > JADJDM01. Next base: position 58,554 of record JBILCU010000013.1, on the reverse strand, counting down.
CAAATTATACTTCGGATAAACTGAGTAGTGTTTTTGGATTAAATCTTAATTTTTGCTTTCCTACAAATACAAGAATATCATTTCATCCAGGATATTTAACCCTAAATTATTTCAGGAAAATATCACATAAAACTATTTCTGATTATTACACCACATTGACTGAGAAAGATAATTATATTACATTACCAATTGAACTTAATCAACATGTAAAGTTAAATAAATTCACTTTTTATATCGGGCTAGGTTATGCATATTCTATTATTAATAATGCAAGTGCTGAAATTTATACTAATTACCCAAACTTAGTTCAGGATGAAAATAATAACATTGATTTAGTTGTTGGAAAAGGTAACAGTTACAATGAATCTAAACTTATTGATTTAAAAAATTTAAGAGGTAATATTAATTCATTAAAAGGTAACTTAGGTATAACCTATAATCTTAAAAACTTCATTTTTGATTTAAAATATTCTGCCTCTCAGGCATTAAATTTTTCAAATTCAACTGAATTTTATTTGCCTGATAAAATTATGATGAGAACAAATTACATTGATAATAATTTTTTTCTTAAATCTTCAAGTATAAATTTCTCAATCAATTATATTCTATTGCATAAGGTAACAAAACAAAATAATAGAGTACGAACAAACTTTTAAAATGAAAACAATACAATTTCTATTCATTTCTTTCATTTTGATGTTTTTTACAAATTGTAAAAAGTTAGAACCTAATGAACCGATTACTAAAGACGGATTAAAAATATTTAATTTTGTAACTGATGATAATATGCCCTACTCTCCTATTGAAAATTGGGTAAGAAAACCTGATGGAGAGGTTTGGACTTGGGCTAAAACAGGAATGTATAAAGTATTTGATGAAAATCAAAATGTATCAGGTTTTACCATTCCTTATGCAAGTATTTCACCTGGCAAAAACACTTTCCCGAAAAATTATGATTCTCAAAGCTACTCCACTTTTCACACACACAATATTTATTCTGTAAATACTTCTGGAAATTTAGAACATGCATATTTAGATACAATAAATGATGAATCAGGTATTCATCCTACAAAATTATTTTTATGTAAAAACGAAATTGATAAAAGTGGAAACGTCATTAATCAAGACTCCATTTTTATACATGATTATTTTAGGGTAACATATCCATTTGGTGATGTAGCGTCAATTAACTTAACACTTAATTCGTTTAAGTTTACTAAAACCAATAACGCATACTATTTTGCATTTGAACTCAATTATTCGTCAAGTAATACATTTGGATATATCTACACAGATACCCTTCATCTTTTAAAAACAGATTTGAGTCTTAATATACAATCATTGTATAAAAAAAGTAGAGATTATAATAGCAACAATGATTATACTAATCCTGAAGTTTTTGATATTGAAGCAACGGATAATCTTGTTTGCCTAACTTATAGAACTGTAAGAAATGCAAATTACTATTCAGGAACTGCTACTTTATTTTTTGACTCAGGACTTAATCTTATTAAAACCCAAAGAGCAGAAGAATTAATTACTATGGCATCAACTGATTATGATGAAGCCTTTAAAAAAATAGTTATTCAAAATAATAGAGTCTATTTATTTGGAAATGTAACGCCTGATTACTATGGTAATTCAAACGAAAAAAAAATTTATGTAAGTATGTTTGATTTAAACGGAAATTTTATTCAATCAAAAAAAATTATTACAAAGAGAAGTTATTCTATTTTCAGAGGAGTAGAACCAACCAGTGATGGAAAATTATTAGTATATTACACTGAATCAGATGGCAGTGCTTTTGATAAATTAGGTATTAGTAAAATTGATCAGGACGGTAATGCTGAATTTAGTTTTATGTTTCCTGAAACTGATGACTCAGGTTATGATGTTTTGTTTTCATACGAGGGAAATGATGGAAATATTCATGTATACGGATCAAGGTATTTCAATAATTTCATTGGCGAGCAAACATTTTATGTAAAATTAAATCGTGAAGGTAAAATTCAGTAACACTATTAGTAATTTTTAATCATGGATCATTCAAACATATTTTTAAGTAATATACATGAGGAAAGTTTGCACGAAACAAAAAGATTACCAATTACTTTAAATAGAGCAGGATTTGTTTTTAGTGATGAACATACCATTGAAAACACCTTGTGCTCTGTTCAATTCATTGGTAAATCTTATAATAATTCAGCTGCAAATTTATCCAAAAGTGAACTGCATTTTGAAAACATTAAAAATCATTGTTTAAATAATACTTCTTACAAAAGTTTTATCTGGTTGCCATCAACAATTGATTATTCCAGTTCAGATAAAAATCAATTAAATTTTATCAATAAAATTGAAAATTCCCTAACCAATAATATGATTTTATCTCGCGCAGCTTCTACTGTTCAATTTGTAGAAGATATAAAATTAATATTAGAACAACAACCTAAAAAGAAATTTGATACAACTCCTACCGATGTTTTTATTATTGCAAGTCAAATCGATGAAAATGATTTGATTCAGATTCAAAAAATGTTGTCAGGAATTATAAAAACAATTAAGCTAACTATTGTACAGGATAGTGATACGGATTATGAGGAATATGCATCACAGCAGATGAGTGTAAGTAAACTTTCAGTTATTTATTTTAAAAATAATTCAGCTTGGGCTTTATCATTTGCCCAGCAAATTTGGAAAAAAATTGGAGGTGCCTCTTCTAATACATCAATATTATTGATAGGCGATTTAGATAATCCTGAAAATAATAATAAACAATTCAATGCCCCGAAAGTAATTTCAATGTGTGTACCAAACGCGTTAATTCCACTTGAAATTAAAATACAGTTCGATAATTTGATAGAAAATAGTTAATCGATTTTATTCATGAGTCCCGAAGAATTAGAAATAGAAAAAAAGAAAATAGAAGATCTTAAATTGGATTTTGAGAATAAACAAAAACAGATGTGGGCAATGTCTGAAGCAGTTTATAAGGAAAAAAAGAAAATAGAAGAGCAACTCAAACAAATGCTCGAGCAAAAAGAAGAACTTGAAACTCAAAAAAAAGAGAATGAAGAGAAAGTAAAGTTATTATGGGATCAAAGTATTGCTATTCACAAAGAAAAGGAGCGAATTAATAGATTAAAAGAAGAGGTTGAGGAAAAGCACCAGGAAATCATTGATAGTGTAAATTATGCCGAACGCATTCAGCACGCTTTGCTTGCCAATGAAAATTTATTAAGCAAGTATCTTAACGAGTATTTCGTTTTCTTTCATCCACGGGATATTGTAAGCGGAGATTTTTACTGGGCTGCAGAAGTCGGCAATAACCGTTTGGCTTTTGTTGCTGCTGATAGCACGGGACACGGAGTTCCCGGGGCAATCATGTCTATTCTTAACATCTCTTGCCTGAATGAGGCAGTTAATGATAAAAATTTATCACAACCCGATGAAATGCTTAATCATGCCCGCGCACGCATTATGGAACATATGGCTAATGATGGAAGCGCAGAAGGTGGTAAGGATGGAATGGATGCAGTGTTAGCATGTTTTGATATGCAAAATAACCGTCTCGAATTTGCAGCTGCAAATAACCCTTTATGGTTAATAAGAAACGGAGAATTACTTGAGTATAAACCAGACAAAATGCCTGTTGGTAAACCAATGGGTGAAATATTACCTTTTACTTTACAACAAATCGAACTTCGAAAAAATGATTTAATCATTATGATAACCGATGGTTTTCCTGACCAGTTTGGTGGGCCAAAAGGAAAAAAATTTATGTCTAAAAACCTAAAGGAATTGCTTGTTTCGCTGAGTAATAAACCAATGCTCGAAATAAAAGATTCGTTAAAAAAATCCTTAGATGAATGGAGAGGAAATTTGGAGCAGGTGGATGATGTTTTGGTTGTTGGGGTGAGGGTTTAGTTTTCGAATATTTAATCGCTTCAATCATAATTTCTAAAAACAACATCTTATCTTTGCCTTGCATTGAAAACCAAAAAAGACATACGTTCGTTAAGTCAAAATGAATTAACTGCTGTTTTTAAAAACTTAAATGAACCAGCATTTAGGGCAAAACAAGTTTACAATTGGCTGTGGCAGAAATGTATTGCCAATTTTGAGGAAATGTCAAATCTTTCTAAAGATTTAAGAACAAAACTTGAAGCTGAATTTTTTATTGCTCCGGTTTGCATTTCAGAAATGCAGGTGAGCAACGACAGAACCATAAAATGCGCCATGAAACTGCACGACGATAAAATCGTTGAAAGTGTTTTAATTCCTACCGATACACGAATGACGGTTTGTATTTCATCTCAAGTAGGTTGCAGTTTAACCTGCAAATTTTGCGCAACCGGGAAATTAAAACGTTTACGCAATTTAACAGCAGGAGAAATTTTTGATCAGGTGGCATTGGTAAAAAAATTATCAGAAGAAAAATACGGTCAACCACTAACCAATATCGTTTACATGGGAATGGGTGAACCTTTGTTGAATTATCACGAAGTTATTGAGTCGGTAAACCATATTACCTCGCAACAAGGATTGGGCTGGTCGGCAAAACGCATTACGGTTTCTACAGCAGGTGTTGCCAAAATGATTCGACAGTTAGGTGACGATGAAGTGAAATTTAATTTAGCTCTTTCTTTACATGCAGCCAACGATGAAAAGCGTAATTACATTATGCCAATTAACGAAACCAATTCGTTAGATAATTTGGCTGACGCAATGAATTATTACTATTCTAAAACCGGAAATAAAATCACTTTTGAATATATAGCATTTAAGGATTTTAACGACAGCATTGAAGACGCAAAAGAACTTGCAAAATTCTGTGCAAGAGTTCCTTCTAAAGTAAATATTATTGAATACAATCCAATTGATGAAGGAGAATTTCAACAAACCACGCCCGAACGATTAAACGCTTTTTATCAATACCTTGCCAGTAAAGGAATTATTGTAAATGTACGCCGAAGCAGAGGGAAAGATATTGATGCTGCTTGTGGTCAGCTAGCCAATAAAAACAAATCAGCAGATCGTGTTTTTAAAGCTTAAGCATAAAATAGATGATTGTTTTTTGCGTTATCAATTAATGACTACTACTTTTAGCTACGATAAATGAGCATTTATTCTCAAAAAAATCGCTGGAAAATTTTACTTGCTTTATTAGCTATACTTATTGTTATAGCTTCACTTTGGTATACCAACCGATTAGTAAAAAAAATATCGAATGATGAGCGCAGCAAACTGGAATTGTGGGCTAAAGCCATTCAGAAAAAAGCTAATCTGGTTCGTATCACAAGTTTTTTATTTGAAGAAATAAAAAACGAAGAACGCAAGAAGGCAGAGTTTTATGCAAAAGCTACTCAGAAAATTACTACCAGTGAATTGTATGAAATAAACGAAATGACTTCATTTATTTTAGAATTTATTCGGAGTAACACAACCATTCCGGTAATTCTTAGTGATGGCAACAAAATAAGTGGTTCCAGAAATCTCGATTCGCTAAAAGAAAAAGACGAAAACTACCTGAAAGAGCAATTAGAAATCATGAGAAAAAATTATGCTCCAATTGAATTTGAATATTACAAAGGCAAAAAAAACTATTTGTATTACAATGATTCCAAAGTTTTTGCAGAAATAAAATTGGTATTCGATAGTTTAACTCGTTCGTTTATTTCTGAAGTAGTTAGTAATACAGCATCCGTTCCGGTTATTTATACCGACTCCACAAAACTTAATATCATCGCAAGTGGCAATATTGATTCTTCAACACTATCAAGTGATAAACGATTAACTGAACGAATTTTAAAAATGTCGGAAGAAAATAAACCAATTCAAATTGAATTGGAAAAAGGTATTAAACATTACATTTTTTATGAAGAATCTACTTTACTAAAACAGCTAAAATACTATCCATACATTCAATTTACTGCTATTGGTATATTTTTATTAATCGCTTATTCTCTTTTTAGTACTGCCCGAAAATCTGAACAAAACCAAGTTTGGGTGGGTATGAGCAAAGAAACAGCGCATCAGTTAGGCACTCCCATTTCTAGCTTAATGGCATGGGTAGAATTACTAAAATTGAAACAAGTTGATGAATCTATAGTAGATGAATTAAACAGAGATGTTGAGCGATTAAATACCATTGCCGATCGCTTTTCAAAAGTTGGATCAGAGCCAAATCTTCAGGCAGAAAATTTGGTATTGGTTATTGATCACTTTATTGAATATATGAAAAAACGTAGCTCTAAAAATGTACAATTCGAAATTAAAACTACACTAAAACAAACTACTTCTGCCAACTTAAATGTTCCGCTTTTTGAGTGGGTAATCGAAAATTTATGCAAAAATGCTATTGATGCCATGGATGGGAAAGGAAAAATCACCATCGATATTTTTGAAAACGAAAAAAACATTTTTGTAGATTTTAGCGATACAGGAAAAGGAATTCCAAAAGGCAAGTTAAAAACAGTTTTTGAACCCGGATTTACCACCAAAAAAAGAGGATGGGGATTAGGTTTATCACTTTGTAAAAGGATAATTGAAAACTACCACAAAGGAAAAATTAGCGTTAAAAAATCTGAGCCCAACCAAGGAACTACATTCCGAATTATTTTAAATCACGGAAATTAATAGTTTGTATTTAATAAATGCCTAAATTAAAATCACACACATTACTAATCAAAAATGATAATGAGTAGAAAATTAATTTTATACATTTCAATGAGTTTAGACGGTTACATTGCTACTAAAGATAATTCGCTTGAATTTTTATCGATAGTTGAACAAGATGGAGAAGATTATGGATACAATGAATTTATTAAATCTGTTGATACTGTAATTATTGGAAGAAAAACTTACGAGAAAGTTCTCGAAATGGGATACGAATATCCACATACGAATAAAAACGTTTATATAATAACAAGAACTGAAAGAGATTCAATTGGAAATTTTAAATTTTATACGGGCGAACTAACCCAACTTATTAATGAATTAAAAAATCAAGTAGGAAATAATATTTATTGTGACGGAGGTGCAGAAATTGCTAGTGAGTTAATGAAAAATGATCTAATTGATGAATATATAATTTCAATAATTCCAATTTTACTTGGTGATGGTATTAAACTTTTTAAAGAAAATTACTCTAAACATTTATTAGAAATTGTATCTGTTAAGAAATTTACAAAAGGTTTGGTTCAGCTTCATTATAAAAGAGCAAAATAGTTTCCCAAATCTCTATCCTAGAGCATTTAAGTTTTTTAAGGGGTGTAATTTTAATTGAGCTTAGCGCGTTAATTTCTAATTATTTAATTTTTAATTTCACTACCTTTTAAAGAATATTAAATTTTTACAATTGAATAATTTGAAAATCGGGATAATTCATCATCGGAATTATAAAACATATGATAGCAACTCTTTATTGTTCGTTAACTATTTCTAAAATCATCCAATTATCATTATCATTTCTAAAAAATGAAATTTAAAATTCTAAATTTGACTTTTTAATTCATAAACTATGATTTTAAATTTTCGTTTAATCGCTGTTTTAATAACTTTTAGTGTTGCTAAACTTTCGATTGCCCAACAATTACACGCGCATTGGGATATACAATCAAAAAAAGTAAACGAGTGTGAATACGACCTCATTTTTAAAGTTAAAATTGATGCTCCCTGGCACATGTACAGTATGAAGCCTTCTAAAGAAGGGCCTAATCCAACAACAATAAAATTTACTAAAAGTCCGGAATTTGAATTGATTGGTAAAACCAAGGAAAGTAAAAGTATAACTGAAATGGATAAGGTTTTTGAAGTAATGGTAAATTACTTTGATAAAGAAGCCACTTTTACTCAGCGCATAAAACCTCTAAAGGAAGGAAATATAAGTATTTCTGGCAAGTATGAATATCAAGTATGTACTGATGAAATGTGCGAATTTCCTCCTGCCGAAAAATTTACAATTAATATAAACAGCACTTGCAAAACAGAAGTAAAAAAAGATTCAGCAGTTGTAAATGAGATTATTCCGTCAATCAACTCTGATAGCTCAACGATTGCTAAAACCGATAGCGTAATTCAACCGGTAGAGAAAAAAATTGATACTCCGGCATCTTCTACAGAATCATCATCTGACTCTTCGTGGTGGGCAATTTTTTTGGCAGGATTTATTGGTGGTTTTGCTGCCTTGCTTACACCTTGCGTATTTCCAATGATTCCTATGAACGTAAGTTTCTTTACCAAAAGAAGCAAAAATAAACAAGAGGGAATTCGTAATGCATTAATTTATAGTGTGGCAATAATTGTGTTGTATGTTTCCCTGGGTTTAATTGTAACTGCAGTATTTGGCGCTGGCGCCTTACATACATTATCAACTAATGTTTGGTTTAATTTGTTTTTCTTTTTGTTGTTGGTTGTTTTTGCTTTTTCGTTTTTAGGCGCATTTGAAATCACCTTGCCAAGTTCATTTGTAAATAAAGTCGATTCGAAATCGGATAAAGGCGGATTAACTGGTATTTTCTTTATGGCATTTACATTGGCATTGGTTTCATTTTCTTGTACTGGTCCAATCATCGGAACATTATTGGTTGAAGCTTCTTCTCAAGGAAATTATTCTGGTCCGTTTTGGGGAATGTTTGGATTTTCATTAGCACTGGCGCTGCCTTTTGGCTTGTTTGCTGCTTTTCCTGGTTGGTTAAATTCATTACCAAAATCAGGAGGCTGGCTTAATTCGGTAAAAGTTACACTAGGATTTTTAGAATTAGCACTTGCCTTAAAATTTGCATCAAATGCTGATTTAGTAGTGCAGGCCGGAATACTTACTCGCGAAGTTTTTATTGGTTTATGGATTGTCATTTTTGCCTTGCTTACACTTTATCTACTAGGTGTTTTTAAAACATCTCATGATAGTAATGTGCCTTTTCTTTCTGTAACACGTATTATGTTTGTTATCTTCTCGTTCTTCATCACTATTTATTTAATACCAGGAATGTGGGGTGCTCCATTAAAATTATTCTCTGGTGTATTGCCTCCGCTGGAATATTCCGAATCACCACACGGTTTTGGAGCAACAACTTCTTCAACTCATTCATCAGCCTTGCCAAGTTTAGATCAAGAATTTTCAAAATACATTGAGGTAAACAAAAACGGAATTGTACATTTTAAAAATGAATACGATAAAGCATTGGCTTATGCAAAAAAAGTAGGCAAACCATTAATGGTTGATTTTACCGGGCATGCTTGCGCCAATTGCAGAAAAACGGAAGATTACGTTTGGCCGGATGCTGAGGTAACAAAACGATTGAACAATGATGTGGTTTTGGTTTCTTTATATGTGGATGATAAACGAGAACTCGATCCAAAAGATTACATGAAAGTTAACTGGTATGGCAAAGAAAGAGAAATCACGGATATTGGAGATAAATTTAAATACATGGAAGAAACCATTTACAAGCAAAGTACTCAGCCATTGTATGTAATTCTTGATCATAACGAAAAACCTCTTAATGCACCAAGAGGCTATAATCCAAGCATTCAGGAATACACCAAATGGATGGATGAAGGGGTTAGTAAATTTAAGAAGTAACGCTTTACATTCAAATCAACCAACTAATTATTTACTTAAATTTGCATCATGCTATCCAAAATTGAAAAATTAATTAACGAACTCGAAACAGCTGTAATCGAATCTAAAGAACAGGTTGAAGAGTACCGCATAAAATGGTTAAGTAAAAAAGGTGAAATTACTATACTATTTGACGAATTTAAACAGGTTGCACCTGAACTTAAGCGCGAGGTTGGTCAAAAACTGAATCAACTAAAAATAAATGCTCAAAATAAAATCAACGAATTAAAAGAAAAATTTGAGCATGCACAACAAGACTCAAAAAACGGTATTGATTTAACTTTACCTGGTGAGCCATATGTGAATTTAGGATCTCGTCACCCGATTTCTCTAGTGAAAAAACAAATCATTGATGTTTTTTCACGAATTGGATTTACAGTTTCTGATGGCAGAGAAATTGAAGATGACTGGCACAATTTTACCGCTTTAAATACACCTGAAAATCACCCTGCACGAGACATGCAGGATACATTTTATGTAGAAACCAATCCGGATATGGTATTGCGTACACAAACTTCTTCCGTGCAGGTTCACATTATGGAAAACCAACAACCTCCAATTCGTACTATTTCTCCGGGAAGAGTATATCGTAATGAAGCAGTAAGTGCGCGTGCACATTGCCAATTTCATCAAATAGAAGGTTTATATATTGATACCAATGTTTCATTTGCTGATTTAAAACAAACTCTTCTGTATTTTTCAAAAGAACTATTTGGAGAAGAAACTAAAATACGTTTACGCCCAAGTTATTTCCCGTTTACCGAACCAAGTGCTGAAATGGATATTTCTTGCACCCTTTGTAAAGGCGAAGGCTGTAATGTTTGTAAACACAGTGGTTGGGTTGAGATTTTAGGTTGTGGCATGGTAGATCCGCAAGTTTTAGAAAATTGCAAAATAGATAGTAAAAAATATTCCGGCTTTGCTTTTGGAATGGGAATTGAACGTATTACTATGTTAAAATACCAGGTTAAAGATCTGCGACTGTTTTTTGAAAACGATGTTCGTTTTTTACAACAATTTACTTCAGCATAACAATGAGCAATCCATCGCGCCTTCATCAATTACAGGAAATGCTGAAAGCCGAACCTAACGATGCTTTCTTAAATTATGCAATAGCAGTAGAGTTTGAAAAAGAAGGTAGAATTGATGAAGCAACTGTGCACCTTCAAAACATGATTAAATCTCATCCTGAGTATTTACCCATTTACTACAAGCTGGGCAAATTATTTGAAGACCAGCAACAATTTAATGAGGCAAAAAACAGCTATTTATTGGGCAAGAATTTAGCATTGAAACAAAATAATAAAAAAACATTGAACGAACTCGAGGAAGCACTTTGGTTAATAGAAGATGAGGAATGATTTGATTTGATGTCTTTTTTTCGTTTATTGCATAAAAATTTTACTTGAAAAAAACATTATTATTTCTCCTTTTAATCGACTGGTTTAATGCTGTTACACAAAATTACGAGCGTTATAATATATCCTTACTTTCAGTAATTTCACCTGAAACAAGTAATAATTGGTATGCCTCACAAACTAAGTATGCCGGTTGTTACGGCTGGCATAATCCGGCAGATAATCGCGAATATGCCATTATAGGATCAACAAAAGGCAATCATTTTATTGACGTAACACAGCCACAAAACCCCATTGTTAAAGATTTTGTGCCTGGGGCTTCACAAAATAGTTTATGGCGAGAAATTAAAACCAATCAACACTACGCATACTTAATAAGTGATGATAACGGAAGTAAATTTCAAATAGTTGACATGAGTTATTTGCCGGACTCTGTGCATGTCGTCTATAATTCATCCGCTTTATTTACAAAAGCGCATACGTTATTTGTAGAAGGTAATAAATTGTATTGTGGTGGAGTAACTATAGTTGGATCATCTGGTGTAATTCCAATGGCTGTTTACGACTTAAGCAATCCTGAAAATCCTATATTATTAAGGGCGCTAAATCAGGACTATCCATCTATTTCTTATGTTCATGATATGTTTGTGCGTAACGACACAATTTTTGCATCAGCAGGAAATCAAGGATTGTATGTTTTGAAGTTAAATACAAACAACACCTTTTCTTTACTTTCAGATTATACAGGATATTACGAAGCAGGATATAATCACAGTAGCTATTTAACTCCTGATTCAAAAACTTTAGCTTTTTGTGATGAGGTGCCTGCAGGCATGTCTGTTAAACTTATTGATGTAAGCGATTTAAATAACATTCAGTTAAAAGACACCATCAAATCGCATGTTGGAGCAACAGCTCATAATCCATATATCACCAACAGTAATCATCTAGTAATTTCCTATTACCAGGACGGAGTTTACATTTACGATGTTTCAAATCCATCAAACGCACAATTAACCGGATTTTTTGATACAGATTATCTTCATGGAATAAATGATAACTATTCGTTTAGCACACCCTATAGAGGATGTTGGGGGACGTATCCGTTTTTGCCATCGGGCATATTATTGGCAAGTGATATGCAAAATGGCTTATTTGTATTAGATGCAAGTGCTGCTCTTCAGTTAAAATCAACTCCTAAATCGAGCGAATTGGTTATTTTTCCAAATCCAGGAAACAACCTTTTAACAATTAATTTTTCTGACTATAAACGAGGTAATTACGAATTTCAAATTTACGACATCAGTGGAAAAAGCATATTAAAAAATGAATTTAATATTTCATCTTCTTTGTATCAAGAAAAAATTAACACTGATAATTTAGCTGATGGAGTTTATTTCATTTCCATTAAGGGAGAAACCACTGCTATTCAAAAAAAGTGGATGAAAATCACGAATAATTAACAATCTATTCATATATATTGATTTTGTAAAGATTTAAATTTGCAAAAAAAATCTACATGAAATTATCTGAATTAAAACACGCACTTGTTAACCTTACGGATATTCATTTTGTACTGCCTAATGGAGAAAAAGTTCCGGCTCATTTTCATGTTACCGAAATTGGCCAGGTTACCAAACACTTTATTGATTGTGGAGGTGTTGTTAGAATTGAAAAAATGATAAGCTTTCAGCTATGGCAATCTACTGATTACGATCATCGATTATCAGTGAATAAATTAAAAGAAATTATTTCGTTAAGCGAAAATCTTCTTCAGATAGAAGATGGTGTAATTGAAGTAGAATATCAACAGGAAACCATCAGTAAATTTGGATTAGAATATAAAGAAAATGAATTTCATCTTATTGCAAAATTTACAGATTGTTTAGCACCTGATAAGTGTGGAATTCCTCAAGAGAAACCAAGAATTAAATTGAGTGAACTAAACGCAACAACTTGCTGTGCACCCGGTCAAAAATGTTGATAATCGTTATTGATTCTGCAAGAACTAAAAAAACTCTAAAATCTATTTTTTATTTTAATTGCAGGATTGCCTCTGTATAAACAATCTTTTTCAAGGTTTTGTGAAGCTACTGAGCCAACTTGTAAAATAGCATTTTCAGAAACAGTTACATTTCCAGTAACAATTGATTTTGCCCCTATCCATGAGCCTTCTTTAAGTACTATTTTTCCAATCATTAAATCAAAAGTTGAATTTTTATAATTGTGATTTCCACAAAGCAACATTGCGCCTTGAGAAATACAAACATTATTTTCAATTATAACAGTATCTAAATTATCAATCCATACCTTTTCTCCAATCCAAACATGATTTCCAACTGTTAGTTTCCATGGATACTTAATGGAAACAAAAGGTTTTACAATGACCCCTTTTCCAATATTTGCCCCGAACAATTTTAACAGTAAAATTTTTATGCCATTAAATGGGAAAAAAGAATTAATAAAAATGGCATTTATAAAGTACCACGCTGTTTTTTTAAAAAAACCTGCACCGGGATTATACCAAGAATTATCAAAATCAGCTAAACGTTGGCTGCCTGACATATGTTTCAGTTAATTTTCTTAAAACGCATTTGAAGAACGCCCCAAAAAGCTTCCTTAAAAATTTTGGTACTCATTTTAGAATAACCTTCTTCTCTGTCTTTAAAAACAATAGGGACTTCTTGTAATTTGAAACCTTTTTTAAAGGCATTGTATTTCATTTCAATTTGAAAAGCATAGCCCATAAAACGAATTCCATCTAAATTAATCGCCTCAAGTACTTTTCGTTTATAGCATTTAAAACCTGCAGTTGTATCTTTAATAGGTATCCATAAAATAAGGCGAACATATACTGATGCAAAATAACTCATCATAATTCTACCCAAAGGCCAGTTTTTTACATTTCCACCTTTACAGTAACGAGAACCAATTGCTACATCATAAGATGTTTCACAAGCTTCCAGTAAGCGAATTAAATCATCAGGGTTATGAGAGAAATCACAATCCATCTCAAAAATATAATCGTAACCATGTTTAATTGCCCATCTAAACCCATGAATATAAGCGGTTCCTAAACCTAATTTACCTTTGCGTTCTTCAATAAACAATTGTGATGGAAAATCGTTTTGAAGATTTTTAACAATATCAGCAGTTCCATCAGGAGAACCATCATCAACAATTAATACATGAAAATTTTTGGGCAAAGAAAAAACATAACGAAGCATTTTTTCAACGTTTTCTTTCTCATTATAAGTTGGTATAATAACAAGATTTTTAGCCACAGATTGCGAATATACAATATAATTGCATTCAAAAAAAAGCTCAAATAGCAAATTAATGAATAGAACCTTATGTTATTTTATTGTAAAAAATAAAAAAAGTAAAATTGATTTTTATAAATCTTAATTTTGAATGAAATTATAAATAACAGAAATTACAAATGATCACATACGATCCCAAAACATGGTTTAAATTTATTTTTAAATTTCACAAAAGCGATTCATTCCGTTCACTTATTCCAGCTTTAATTTCATTAATACTTATAACTAGTGCTTTAGTATATATTGAGGTGAACTATCTAAAAGTACAAGTTAAAAATATCACCTTTTTTCATCAGGTAATAGGATTTGTTTTATCTATGTTGCTTGTATTTAGAATAAATACAGCTTATGATAGGTGGTGGGAAGGTAGAAAAATGTGGGGTGAACTTTTAAATTTATCGCGCACACTCGCATCACAAATTAACACCTTTTTACCGCAAACTGATTTAGAAATCAGAAAAAAATATAGCGTACTAATTTCTAATTTCGCATTCAGTTTAAAAGAACATTTAAGAGACAATAAAAGTACAGAAGAAATAGAATACTTTAATGGGTTTAGTAAAGAGGAATTTTTAATTCAACACCACAAACCTCTTCATATTATCAATAAATTGCTTCAAGAAACAAATACTTTGCATTTCAATAAGCAATTTACATCAGAACAATTTTTATTGTTAAATAACCAATTAAACAGATATACAGAAATTACAGGGGCATGTGAAAGAATAAAATCAACTCCAATTCCATATTCATACAGTTTATACTTAAAACGCATTATATTTATTTATGTTGTAACTATGCCTTTTGTATTTGCTATTGATTTTAAATATTGGGCAGTTTTATTTGTAGCCCTTATTTTCTATAGCTTTGCTTCATTGGAGTTATTAAGTGAAGAAATTGAAGACCCTTTTGGCACAGACGCTAATGATTTGCCAACAGATGAAATATCATTTAAAATAAAACAAAATGTAAATACAGTGTTAAACCAATCTGTTTGATTAGTAATAAACGCCTAAAAATTAATTCACGATGACAAATAAAATAAAGCAAAACATCCACTTATTTATTGCTTTATTTTCATTTTTATTATTAATCGTTATTATAGATTTTAATACATCCAGTCCGGATAAAATAATTCAACTTTCAGAAAAGGCTTTACATCAAAAAGAAAAAAAAGTAAAAGAGCAGTTAATTCAATTTCAGGAATATCTAAAAACTAAAAACCCTAAAGAACTAGTTGAACTTCATAATCAAAATTTTATTAATTTATTTAATGAAGAGGGCATTGTTTATCTAGTTTATCAAAACGATAGTTTAATTTATTGGTCTGATAATTCTCCTTCAGTTGAAGAATACATGAAGGAAGTGTGTTTAGACAACAGTGTGGCCAAGTTAAAAAACGGCTATTATGAAATTATAAAAGCAGATTCCGATCAAGGTAATATGTATGCCATTTACGGATTAGTACTTTTAAAACATCAATTTTCTTATCAAAACACCTACTTAAAAAACACTTTTTTTAAAGATTATTATTTACCTGATGACACTGAAGTGCTTGAAAAAGGAGAAGAAAACTATTACGAACTAAAAAACTCTGATGGTAAGCCGCTTATTCATTTAAAATTCTCAAAAGATAAATATAGAATTTACACAATAATAAATTGGTTAAGTATTGTTTTCTATTTCACAACTCTCGTTTTCTTTTTCTTCTTTTTAAAACAAGCAATTTGGAAAATAAAAACAAACCGTTCATTTAAGTTTTTAATCTTATTAATAACTGTAGTTATAATAAGATTACTATTAATACATTTTCGTATTCCTGAAGCAATTTATTCTACTGATTTGTATAACGCGTTAATTTTTGGAGATGCAGAATCAACTTGGTTTGGATATATAGGGGATATATTAATTCATTCTGTTTTGATATGTTGGTTTTCTTTTATCATTTATAGTGAATTTGGTAATTTAAGTTTCTCCAAAAAACAAACGAGAATTACATTTTTAGCTCTTGGAGTTATAGGGTTGACTTTATTTTTATTTTTTATTCAGCATCTAACAAAAAGTGCTGTTATTAATTCTTCCGTAACATTACAAATTACTCAACTATTTAAATTAAACCTCATAAGTTATCTTGTTTTTACATCCATACTTTTACTTTACATATCATTTTTTATTGGCTCATTAGTATTAATCAATCAACTTATAAAATCATTTGTGATTAAAACAAAAACGTATTATATACTAATTGTTTTATGCTGTTTAATTTTTTTAGCTGTATTGCCATTCAATAATTTTAATTGCCTATTATGGATGCTATCATTACTTATTTATCTTATTATAATTAAATCAAAATTTGATGAGCTTTCATTTTTAAACAGCATCATCATTGCCATTTTATTTTCAATAATTATTTCCTATCAATTTTATTATTATAATGAAGAAAAAGAATTGGCGCTCAACTCATCTATTGCAGAAAAAATTGCTGAAAGAGAAGATGCAATAGCCGAAAATTTATATTCTGATTTAAGAAAGAATTTACTTGAAGACAAAAAAATACTTGAGTTAATCAATTCTAATCCTGTTCCATCACAAGAAATTGAAAAAAGAATAAGGCAAGTTTACTTAGGTGGATATTGGGAGCGGTATCAGGTAAATTTTTCAGTTTTCGATAGTTTATGCAGACCACTTATTTTAGTTGCAAACCCTCTATTTGAAAACAACAGCTATTTTGATGAACTCATAAAAAATGATGGTTTGCCTACTACATCAGAAGATTTTTATTTTTTAAACAAACAAGGTGAGGATATAAAATACATTGGAAGAATTGATTTAAGCAATAATAAGATAAAGTACAAAAAACCAATTTTAATTTACTTCGAATTTTCACCTCGAAATCAAAATCAACTTACAGGTTTTCCAGAACTTTTACTCGATCAAACTAATTATTCTTCAAAAAGCATTAATGAGATTTCGTATGCTATTTACAAAAACAATCAATTACTTAATTTAAACGGCAAAATAAATTATCCCAAAAATTTATTTGTAACCCCAAATCATTCTGGACAATTTATACAAACAAAAATAAATAATGTTCATCATCTAATTTATTTCAGAGATAATGAAATTGCTGTGGTAATTAGCAATGAAAAAAATAAGTTGAAAGATTGGTTTACTTCAAACTCCTATTTCTTTTTTATAATCAGTTTATTAGTTTGGTTGATTTTTCTTTTAAAAGAATGGCGGATATTCCATCTCTCTAAAACAAATTCATCCATTAGATTAAGAATTCAACTATTAATTGTATCTATCGTTTTATTTTTCTTAATAAGTTTAAGTACTGCCACTTTTATCTTTATTGAAAACCAATTTAAAAATAAGAATACTGAAACGTTAATTGATAAATTAAACCTTACAGAAAACTCGTTTAAAACACTTATTAATGAAGAAAATTCATTAAAACCGCTTATGAAAGATTATTTCAGTTGGCAGATCAAAAAACTAGCTTCAATGCACGCAACAGACATTCATTTATTTGACCCTAAAGGAAATTTATATACCTCATCTCAACCGCGATTATTTAACGAAGGAATCATCTCCAAAAAAATGAATCCTGATGCTTATCGTCAATTAAAAGGTGAAGATTCAAAGCCAGTTTTAATAAAAGATAATATTGGAAACATGAATTTCTATTCGGTCTTTCAACCTATTCAAAATAATGATGGAAAACTTTTAGCTTACATCAATTTACCTTATTTTGCAAAGCAAGCAGATCTTGAAAATGAATGGAATTTATACATTGTAGCAATCATCAACATTTATGTTATTTTATTCTCATTAAGTATTGTAGCATCACTTTTAATTTCAAATTTTATAACACGACCATTGCAAATCATTCAGGAAAAATTCAGTACAATAAAAATCGGGAAACACAATGATCCAATAACCTGGAATCGAAACGATGAAATAGGGAAGTTAGTTACTGAATACAATAATATGATTATGCAACTTGAAAAAAATGTAATTCAATTGGCAAAATCAGAACGTGAAGGAGCATGGAAAGAAATGGCAAAACAAGTTGCGCATGAAATCAAAAATCCGCTTACACCAATGAAATTAAATATTCAACATTTGGAAAGAAGTTTAGATGTTGAGCCTGATGAATTAAAATCAAGAATAAAAAAATTAGCAAAAATGCTGATTGAACAAATTGATAGTTTAGCTTTAATAGCAAACGAATTCAGTTCATTTGCAAAAATGCCTTTGCCAGAATTACAACCACATGTTATAGAAGAACTGATTAAAAATTCAGTGCAGTTATTTTCGGCAAACGATAGTTTATCTATTCACTTCATCAATTATGAAAAACAAAATTTAAAAGCAAATATTGATAAAGATCAATTTTGCAGAGTTTTGTATAACTTATTAAAAAACGCACAACAAGCAATTCCTTTAGAAAAGGAGGGAATAATAACCATTCAATTAAAAAAACAGAACGAAGAAATTTTGATAAGTATAACAGACAATGGAATTGGTATACCTGATGAATTAAAAGATAAAATATTTTACCCTAATTTTTCTACTAAAACAGAAGGCATGGGACTTGGTTTAGCAATGGTAAAAAACATTATTGAATCATTTAACGGGAAAATCTATTTTGAAACCAATCTTCAAATCGGAACTACATTTAACATAACATTACCTCTTGTTTTATAAAAAATGATTGTACATAAAACACTATTCATCATAAACCCCAAAGCAGGTAAAAAAAAGAAATTAGATATAACCAATTTTATTAAAACTAATTTCAAAAGCAACAATGAGTTTGAAATAGTGGTATGGGAAAATAAAGATGAATTTGAGAAAATTATAGAATATATTTTTTCTAATCATTTCACTATTGCTGTTGCAGTAGGCGGTGACGGTACCGTTAATAAAGTAGCATCAGCTATTGTTAACACATCTGTTGCGCTTGGAATATTACCAATGGGTTCAGGAAATGGATTAGCCAGAAGCTTGGATGTGTCTATGAATTTTAAAAAAGCACTTTCAACAATTGCAGCTGCAAAAATTAGCAAAATTGATTCTGGTATTATTAATGGCAAAAATTTCTTTTGTACCGCAGGCGTTGGATTTGATGCGCATATTGGTAATTTGTTTGCAACATCAACAAAAAGAGGATTACAATCGTATATAAAAATTATATGCCGAGAATTTTTCAACTATAAAACCAAAAGCTATCAGATTAATTATGCTAATACTAAAATTAATGAAGAAGCTTTTTTAATAACATTTGCTAATGCTGGCCAATACGGAAATGATTTTTACATAGCGCCTCAAGCAGATTTAAAGGATGGAGAATTAACCATGTGTATATTAAAACCATTTTCAATCTTTCGTTTAGCATCTATTTTAGTTAAAGTTTTAAGAAGAACAACGATGAAATCAAAACACTTTAACTATAGCAATGGAACCACTTTTAAAATTACATCCACAGAAAAAATCATATTCCATTTTGATGGCGAACCCGGAAATGAAATGGATGAAATTGAAGTAAAAATAGTACCACTTTCATTACATGTAGTTTGTTAACTTTAACCTTATATCCTTTAGTAAGGATATTATTGCTTTTTTGATGGTCTAAATTTAGGATTATACAAAAAATGCTTATCAGTTAATGTTTTTAAAAAAGTAATAAGCTCCACTTTATCTGATGAAGATAAGGCAATCCCAATTTTTAAAGAAGGATGTACATTAACTGATTTAATAATTCCACCAGAATAATGATCAAGTACATCTCTTAATTTTTTTGCTCTTCCGTCATGAAAATAAGGGCCGGAAAATTCAATATTTCTTAATGTAGGGACTTTAAATTTTAATGAATCGGAAACATTTTCACTTATCATCATTCTTCCAAAATCATTTAAAGCCGTATCAATTGACAATCCGATGTTTTCAAATTTAAAATTTGTAAACAAAGGTTCTGTATGGCAAACTGAGCAATTTTTTTTAAACAATTCGTATCCTTTTTGTTCCTGTATAGTAAACATCACATTATTTTCACCACGCATTACGCTATCGTATTTAGACTCCGAGGAAACTAACTGAAGCATAAATTGAGCTAAGGATTTTAGCATTCGCTTTGAATCAATAATTGAATCTTTATATGCCTTGTAAAATAACGTTTTATATTTCGTTGAATTATTTAATTTATAAATTACATGTTGCAGTGTTTCATTCATTTCTTTTTTATGTGTGATTGGATTAATAGGCTGAACCTCTAGATTATTTACTCCCCCATCCCACATAAAATAAGGATTCCAGGCAAGATTGATCAGTGATAAAGAATTTCTATTTCCAATTTTACCATCTATTCCATGACTTATAGCATGGTCGGAATGAGTAAATGCAGTAAACGATAAATGACAACTTGCACAGGAAATAGTGCTATCAGCCGAAAGGATTGGATCATAAAATAATTGCTTGCCAATTTCAAATTTTTCATCAGTTAAAGAATTAAGTTTAAAATTATAATAAGGCTTAGGCCAGTTTTTAGGGACATTAAAATCTATTTTATCTGGAACATATAAAAACTGAAAAGCCATTAAAATAAAAATCAATGAAAACGAAATGATTATATAAAATCCTTTTTTCATTTTAATATTTTACAGCTTTTATATTTAATCATTTTCGAATAATTATCTGCAAGTTGAGAGGAGGTTTTACATGGATGAACAACAGTATTTAGTTGGGTTAATTGAATTGCTGTATTACCGTTAAACCATTCTGCCAATTCTACATAACATTCAATTTCAAGTGTTTCATTAGCGACAACTTTTATGTCAGGAAAATTTAAAATTATTTTTCTGCTGCTTTCATATGGTTTTTGGTAACCACCAACATGAAACTCAAATTTATTTTTAGAAATATTGCCGGTTTTAAAATTACCTTCCATTTTAGCAGAAATATAACCGGTATTCCATGCCCAAAACATTCCTTTAATCGGATCTAAATCTCCATCCAATGCGCCTGAAACATTAGTCAAGCTATCAATACCAATTAACAATTGAAGTTGATGATACGTTGATGGTAAAATATTGGATAAGCTTAAGTTTAATGTAGAAGTATCTTCAGCATCAACTAAGAAATAATTAGGCAGATTAATTGATTCTAATTTTACATTTGATTTTAAGGTTACATTACTCACATACATTTTAAAAACAGCTATTTTAATTGTATCATTTTGGTGAGTTACATATTCATTTTCATTCATGATTAATTTCTGATTATAAAATACAGGAATTAATTTTAATAGTAATCGTGAGTTTGATTTTTCATTTTGAGAAAAAACAGTTGAAATAGCAAATAAAAAAAGGGTTATTATTTTTAAAATAAATATGAACCGCATGAGTTATATAAATATAAAATGAATTTCATGATTTAAAAACAAAAATTCTAACTAAAATTAAAGTGATTTTATTAGTATGGAAAGTTATCTGGTAATCACTTCAATATTATCTACTAAAAAATTAGACTTATTTTTATTAAGTAAAAAAACTCTCAGCTCATCTGACAATAAAAGTTCTTTTGGGAAATAAGCAACATGATAAATTGAATACCATCCTTTCGTTTCGTTTTTAATTGGATTGCCATTGTAATAAATTTGTTTTCCGTTTCTTAAAATCTGAACCACAAATTCAAAGTCAGCAGGCTGTTCTAAATTATTTATATCTGCTGATAAAGTGCACATAACTGTTGGTACTTTATTAATTTCATTAAATGGAATAGAAAGTGTACAAACAAATTCGGCTTGATCAGCTGAAAAGCAAGAATTATTCTGACGAGTAAAATCCTTAATTACTTTAGGCTCATTAATAAATTGTAAGCTACTATCCGGATCAACTTTTATTTTTATTTGCTTTTGATAAAACAAATAATTGTATTCCTTCCAATCCCAATCTCCTTTGCCAAAAAAACACATATCAAAATTGTTTGTTAACGTAATGTTGATGCTTATTGGATAAATTAAAATACAGAATAAAAGAATTTTGAATGCCCAATGCTTTAACTTCTCGTGCAACACTAGTGCGAACGGAATACTTAATACAGCTGAGTACTCTACAAAATTTCTCGCTCCAAAACCGCAACCCATTGCATAAGTGTACCAAGCAGTACTTAAAAAAGTCATTAATACAATAAAAATAAGAATCGAAAATCCTTCCCATTTTTTACAAAATGGGTAAATAAATAGGAATAGTAATAACACTATAAATACCGGCGAATATGGTATTAATCCATTGTGCGGGGCAAACAAAAAAGGGATAATTTGTGGTTTTAGCAAATTACTGAAAGATTCTCCCGGATAGGTATCGGGTAAATAGCTCCCAAATGCCCATTTCCAGTAAATAAGTTGTGGCGAAATAAAAATAGCTGCTAAGATTACGAAAAAAAGAATGTTTTTTACAGATAATAATTGCAAAAACTTACTTTTTACATCACTAAATGAAATGCTATCAACAAACACTATTAACGGAACAAATAGAATATTAAAAGGACGAACCAGATAGATAACTAATACACAACAACTAAGCAAAACAAATTTAAATGTACTAGGCTTATTAAAATAAAAACGTGAAAGTTGTAAAGTAGACACAAATAAGAAAAAAGAATAAATGTGAGAATACGAGCTAGCTTTAATCGTGTAATAATAGAGGTTTGTTCCAAAAAGAATTACTATTGAAGTTATAGATGCTGTTAGTATATCGGTTCGTTTTTTTAAATAAAAAAACAACATAAATATTGCCGCTAGTCCGTAAAAAATCCCTGCAAAATCAGCATACTTTTGATTTAAAACACTATTACCTTCATATGATTCATTAGTAATTGAAGAATGTATTTTACCAATTAAATAAATTGGCGCTTGCAATAATGCAGTACCGTAAGGATACTTAGTTTTTATTTTTTTATCTGAAGTAATTACAAAACCATTACCCGCTATTGAATCAGCTTTCTCAGGTACTTTCCCAAAAAACCACGAATTAAAAACACCCGGTAAATAAACATGATACCCTGCAGCATCTGCAAATAAAGAGGAATGATAGTCTCCTGGTAGGTGAGGATTATAAGTGTTATTGGATTGATTAACGAGATAGGAAAACAATCCGAAAAATGTAAGTAAACTAATTATAAGATAAAGTAACCTCGATTTCATTATTAGTTGGAAGCTATTTCCTGCTTGCCATCATTGTACTTGCTAGGGCATTTCATTAAAATTTCATTGGCATGAAATTCTTCGCCTTCCATTTTACCTATAATTACAATTTGTTCTGAACGTTCAAAATCCTGTGGTTTTGTTTTATGTAATACCACTTTATTTTCTATTCCTTTATTGTCGAACATGTAAAAGGTAAATTCATCGGCATTAATGGCCGGATTGTATTCTGTTGGTTTTTCTTTGTTTAATTTTCCTACAACATGATATTCAGTTTCCGGATTCTCAGTAGCCTCCGTAAAATCAGAATATGTACTTGTATTTCCTAAAGTAGCTATTAAAGCACCAATTGCAATAGCAATAATAACAATAGCAATAATGTGTGTTTTTTTCATGATTATTTTTGATTTAACTGCTCTTCCAGTTTTTTAACTTTTCTTTCAATTAAAAACAAGTAAAATGCCAATCCCAATAGTACTATTGAAAAGATAGCTATGACAACATAAATCTTACCTTCTTTATAAAAAGTATCTGCCATTTGCACTTGATTTTCTTGCGAAAACCCAAATGAACAAATAAGTATAAATAGTAAAACAAAAAAATTACGTGTTCTCATCATATTCAATTTTACGTTTCAATTTTGCAATTCGCACACGCAATTGCATTAACCATATTCCGATTAAAATCCAAGCGATGCAAGCCGGATAAAACACCATGCGCATCGTATTATCTAAATCAAATTTACCAAATGCTGGATTACCACCGTTTCCAGGATGAAGCGATGCATTCATGCGAGGTAAAATCATCACAAAAACAAGCATCATTACAAAAGCAAATATATTGTATATAGCAGATATACGGGCTTTCTTTTGCTCATCTTCAATGGAATTACGCAACACAAAATAAGCCATATAAATTAAAAAGGTAATAGCAACACCGTTTAGTTTAGTATCTGTTGTCCACCAGGTTCCCCATGTATACTTAGCCCACATCATTCCGGTTAAAATTCCGATAACGCTTAACACCATTCCTACGTGTGCGGACTGAACAGCTGTGATGTCATTTTTCAGTTGATTATTTCCTAAATACTGTATACTTTGGTATACTGAAACACCCATTAAAAAAAGCATGGCAAACCAAATGGGTACGTGAAAATACAAACTGCGTATGGTTTCGTTTAAAATGACCAATTTAGGAACAGGCAATAAAAATCCGGCAAATATGGTATATAGAACCATTAAAATTGCAAGTATTTTCCACCAGTTTGATTTCATTTTTTAATCGTTCCAAAGGTAAGGAAATAACACATAAGAGAGCGTAATTACAATAATGTTTAACAAACAAAGTACTCCTAAATAATTTATTGAAACCGAAAATGCTAATCCATCAATTGCAAACTTAGAAACTTTTATTACAACTAATAGTAATGGGAAAGTTAAGGGAAAACTCAAGATTGCCGTAAGTGTAAAATTGCCACCCGCTTTTAATGAAAGCCCCGACATGAGAGTTAAAATGGATGAAAACCCGAATGAACTTAAAGTAAGAATCAGTGAAAACAAACCCAAATCCTGAACAATGCTGCCAATAAAAATGGTAAATAATAAAAGAGTTAAAAAACTAACTACAATTAATAAAAAAGAATTGTAAATAATTTTAGCCAATATCACTTCTCGCGGTGAATAGAGCCAGTAATTATAAAGCATTCTTCCTTTTTGATCGTGCATAAAACTTTTGGAAGCGGTAATAATTGAACCAAACAATAAAATAATCCAAAACAAGGCATTCCAAACCTGCGGTTGAATTACACGCTGAAAAGCCAGATAACTTACAAAAACAGTAGAAAAAACAAACAATACAATTCCGTTTAATGCTGTTTTTTGCCGGAACTCAATATCAAATTCCTTTTTTATTAAAAGTATGAGGTGTTTTGGATTCAATAGGGTAAAATTAGGCATTAATTTTTTAATGTTAAATTAATCTCGAAAAACAAGCTATTAGTGAAAAGCGCTTTAAAATCACTCAATATGTTTATTTTTACAGCATGAGTAAATTTTTAATTGTTGGCTTGGGAAACATTGGATCAGAGTACAAAAATACCCGTCATAATATTGGCTTTGACGTACTCGATTTTTTGGCAAAAGAAGAAGGCGTTTCTTTTAGCGAAGGAAGATTGGCAGATGTGGCTCAGCTTAAAATAAAAGGAAAGCCAATTGTATTAATTAAACCAACCACCTATATGAATTTAAGTGGTAAAGCAGTTAACTATTGGTTACAACAAGAGAAAATCAACCTTGAAAATTTACTTGTAATTGTTGATGAACTCGCTTTACCATTAGGCAAATTACGAATTAACCCTAAGGGAAGTGATGGCGGACACAATGGATTAAGGAATATTCAGGAAACTTTAAACACAACAAATTACAATCGATTACGTTTTGGAATTGGCAATCAGTTTTCAAAAGGAAAACAAGTTGATTTTGTATTGGGCAAATGGACGGACGAAGAACAGAAACAGTTACAAGAAAGGATAAAAATTGCTTCCGACGCCATAAAATCCTTTGCATTTATTGGCATAGAGAGAACCATGAACAGTTTTAATACGAAATAAACATTAAAACTTTATTTTAATATCATTTTCATAAATTTGTTTCTTTTATAGCTTATGCGCGACATAATTTGGACAATAATAATAGTGTGGTTGGTTCATCGTATTTATTCTTCATTCTCAAACCGAAAAACCGTTGTTTTTCAAAAACACGATCATCATCATTATAAAAACGATGAAGTAAAGACAAATAATACACAACAACAAAAAACACACTCAAAGTTACAGGACATTGAAGATGTTGATTTTGAGGAAATAAAATAAAGAGAATTAAACTTGTCAGTTCGAGCGAAATCTAGAACTGTTTTTTTAGAAAAATTGAATTAAAAATTATAAAAGACACATAAACAAAAAATGAAAATCGATTTTAAAAAACTTATTCCATCAATTGCAGCAGTACTGGTTTTTTTATTGGTAACTGTGATTTATTTCAAGCCTGTTGTAATGGATAAAAAACAAATCCGTCAAGGTGATATCATCAACTACAAAGGTGCAAGTGAAGAAATAAAAGATTATCGCGAAGAATCAGGAAAAGAAGCTTTATGGACAAATTCTATGTTTGGTGGTATGCCGGCTTACCAAATTTCTACTCAGTATCCCAACAACTGGCTGCAAACTATTGATAAACTATTTATGCTGGGCTTA
Source organism: Bacteroidia bacterium (assembly GCA_044352985.1). GTDB lineage: Bacteria > Bacteroidota > Bacteroidia > B-17B0 > Aurantibacillaceae > JADJDM01. Next base: position 31,793 of record JBILCU010000013.1, on the reverse strand, counting down.
CCTCATCCTGCAGGTATGGTGTTCTTGTATTTCATTGGTTTTTACATTTTGTTGCTTTGTCTAAAAGTCGATCCCTGGCTTGCCATTGTAGGAGCGCTAGCTTATGGTTTTTCTTCTTACTTTTTTATAATCATTGAAGCGGGGCATAACTCCAAAGCGCATGCAATAGGTTACATGGCACCATTGCTGGGTTCCATTCTTATAACTTGGCGTGATAAAAAAATCCTAGGTGCTGCACTTACTGCTTTATTTACCGGATTGGAATTGTATTCCAACCATGTTCAGATAACATATTACTTGATTATGTTGGTAATGATTATAGCCATTTTTGAATTATACAATGCCTACAAACAAAAAACCACTAAAGCATTTTTTATTTCATCAGCATTGTTAATTGGGGCAGGTACAATTGGAATATTACCCAACACAACTAATCTTTGGGCAACTTACGAATATGGGAAATATTCTACAAGGGGCAAAACTGAACTTACCATTAAATCTGATAAACAAAGTAATTCTGATATTGTTACCAGTGGTTTAGATAAAGAATATGCTACGCAATGGAGTTATGGTGTTGGAGAAACCTTTACTTTATTGGTTCCAAATTTTAAAGGAGGAGCATCTGAGCCAATCAATAAAAATAACAAAGATGCTTTGAAAAAAGTTGATCCATCCATGCGTGATAATATCGGAAACTTTGGTTCTTATTACGGAGAACAACCTTTTACATCTGGACCTGTTTATGTTGGAGCTATCATGTTTGCATTGGCTGTAGTTGGATTATTTGTGATTAAAGGCAATTTAAAATGGGCACTTTTTGCAGGAACTTTATTGAGTATTTTACTTTCCTGGGGCAAAAACTTCATGGGGTTCAGCAATTTATTTTTCGATTATTTCCCGGCTTACAATAAATTTCGTGCAGTATCAATGATATTGGTAATAGCAGAATTAACCATTCCTCTTCTTGCCATTTTAGCCATTGATTCACTCATTAAAAATTACAAGTCTGAAGAAGATAAACTGAAATTTTTTGGCAAAGAATTTAACCTTAAGAAAACCTTAATGATAAGTTTCGGAATCGTTGCAGGGTTTTTAGTATTATGCTGGTTAATGCCAGGAAGTTTCACAGAGTTTAAACCCGATTCGGAATTACAACAAATTTTATCTGGTCAAAAACAGTCAAATCCGGGAGTTTCTGAGCAGGAAATTTTAAATTCGGTTATGCCTTTTATGGATGAAGTGCAAAACGCCCGTAAAGCAATTTTCAAGGCGGATGTGATACGAACCTTGATTTTTGTAATACTTGCAGCAGTAGTGGTGCTTCTTTTTGTGCAAAAGAAAATTTCAATTACCATTATGAGTATTTTGCTCGGAGTATTTGTATTGGCGGATATGTGGCCGGTTGCAGCCAGATACCTCAACAAAGAGAATTATGTTTCAAAATCAGAAAACGAAGTTCCTTATTATGCATCTAAAGCTGATGAATTTATTTTATCAGATAAATCACTGGATTATCGTGTATTGAAATTAGGAAATCCGTTTAATGATGCCGGAACATCTTACTTTCATAAATCTATTGGTGGCTACCATGGCGCAAAACTTAAACGCTATGCTGAATTAATTGATTTTCGTATCGATCCTGAATACAGTAATGTTATTGGTTCACTGCGAGCAGGCGCAACGGATAGTAGCATACAGTCAATGTTATCAAAACAACATACCTTAAATATGTTGAACACCAAATATGTAATTTATGATCCTGAATCTCCACCTTTGGTAAACAAGCACCGCAACGGAAATGCATGGTTTGTAACACATGTAAAATATGTGCCTACTGCCGATGCAGAAATTACCACATTAGGGGAAGTTAATCCACGTTGGTATGCTGTTGTTAACGATAAGTTTAAAGCTAACCTTGGCGATTTTGATCCGTCTTTTGATTCAACCGCAAGTATTAAATTAACAGCTTACGCACCTAACAATCTCGTTTATGAATCTTCTGCTAAAAAAGATCAGTTGGCCGTTTTCTCTGAAATCTATTATCCAAAAGGATGGAACGCATACGTTGATGGTCAGTTAACTGAACACATCAATGCAGATTATGTACTGCGTGCCATGAAAGTACCTGCTGGTAATCATAAAATTGAATTTAAATTTGAACCTTCAACCTATTACACCGGTGAAAAAATTTCATTAGCGGGCTCAGTTTTATTGGTCTTAACAGTAATCGGAGGAATTTTCTTTCACTTTAAAAAACAACAGGTAAACTGATGCAAAAAGTTTTTATTATCGCGGAAGCGGGAGTAAATCATAACGGTCAACTTGACCTTGCTTTTCAACTGGTAGATAAAGCAGTGGAAATTGGCGCTGACTGTGTGAAGTTTCAAACCTTCAAAACAGAGAATATTGTTACCAAAACTTCTCCAAAAGCCAATTATCAAATGCTGGTAACGGATAAATCTGAAAGCCAGTTTGATATGTTGAAGAAACTAGAGTTGCAGAAAGAAGATTTCAAAAAAATAAAAGCATACTGTACTCAAAAAGGCATTCAGTTTTTATCTACACCTTACAACCCAGAAGACGCCAATTTATTGAACGATTTAGGAGTGGAAGCATTTAAAATTGCGTCCGGTCAATTGGTTGAACTTCCTTTTTTAAAGCACGTTGCACGTTTTGGCAAACAAATGATTATATCAACCGGAATGGCAAATTTATCGGAAGTATTTGCGGCTGTTCAAGCTATTCGTTCCGTTGACAATAATGATATTATTGTTTTGCAATGCAATACTGATTATCCAAGTAAGATTGAAGACACAAATATAAAAGCAATGTTAACCATGCGTGATGCTATTGGAGTTCGTATTGGTTATTCTGATCATGTGCCTAATAATTATGCTTGTTACGCTGCTGTTGCATTGGGCGCAGAAGTAATTGAAAAACATTTTACGCTGGATAAAAAAATGGAAGGCCCAGATCACAGTTGTTCCTTGGAGCCTGCAGAGTTCAAAGAATTAATTGAAGGCGTTCGTAATGTTGAAAAATGTTTAGGCACAGGTATAAAAACTCCAAGCCAATCTGAAATAAACAACACTTATGGCATGCGTAGAAGTTTGGTGGCCAGAACAGATTTACAATCAGGAACTGTACTTGATGAAAAACATTTTGGGTTTAAGCGCCCTGCCAATGGCTTATCGCCGAATTATCTGGAAACATTAATTGGTAAAAAGTTAAAAAAAGACATGGCGCAAGACGAAGCATTTACTTTTGATTCAATTGATTTTTAAATGGAAATTGCAATTAGTTCAATAGCCTATTTAGGAAAACCCGTTGAGGCATTTATTGAATCATGTATACAACATGATTTTATTCCTGAATTCAGTTCAGGAATGCCTTATAAAGAAAATATGGCGCAGACATTTCTATCTGCAAAAACAAAAAAGAAATTTGCTCACAACTACTTTCCTGCACCCGAAGTACCTTTTGTATTAAACCTTGCAAGTGCAAATAAAGAAATTCGTAAAAAATCTATCGCACATTGTATACAGGGTTTACAACTTTCTGAAAAGGCAGGTGCGCCATTTTTTTCTGCTCATGCAGGCTTTTGTATCGACCCTGATCCAAACGAATTAGGACAGCAATTGTCTCGAAGTAAAATCATCGATAGAAAATTGCATTATACGATATTTATTGATTCTATTAACGAGGTATTAAAGCAAAGTAGCACAACAGGTTTAAGTTTTTTAATTGAAAATAATGTGCTTGCTAAAATGAATCAATACGAAGATGGCACGAATCCATTGTTATGTGTGGAAAGTGATGAATGTAAACAGCTCATACAAGATGTAAACGATAAACGTATTGGTTTGTTACTGGATACGGCGCATACAAAAGTGTCTGCTAAAACATTAGGCTTTGATGCGCTTGTATTTTTTAAAGAACTACAACAACATACGCAATGTATACATCATAGTGATAACGAAAGTGACTTTGACAATAATCAAAGCATAAAAGAAGATTATTGGTTTTTACCACTCATGAAAAATTACGCAAATTGCTTGCATGTGCTGGAAGTAAAGAAAATTACTGAAGAAGAAATTCGTCAACAGATTTCAATTCTTAACAAATAAAATTTAAGAAGGAAGTATACTTAATCCTACATTTTAAAGCAAGCGTTTCGCAAAGGATTTACAATTCTATTAACCCGCTAAAGCACTTTTAAGTTGATCAATTACATGAACTTCAATTGGATCAACCTCATTAATTAAAGCCAATTCATAAGATATCCAATCTGTTAAATGAATTAGATAAAATAATTGCTCAAATCTATTTTTCCCTTTAGCAAACAATTCAGTATAATTTGAAGTATATGTTGAAATCACATTCTTACAAAACGAAAGGCGTTTGCTGTTTTTCTCAAATTCATAATCTGTTCGCAAAACTATAACAGCTATATTAGAGTCTTCTCTTCTCCAACCAACTATTTCATTATGATTCATTTCAGGAATAACATTATGCCAGCAAAGCATTTTACTGTTTTCATTAATCTGTTGTCTAAAACGAAAAGCAATACTTTCAGTATTACCTAATGTATAAATTACAGGGATTTTTCCTTTTAAAGTAGATGCAACTTTTATTGCCTCATTTCTGATTGAGTTTTTTTCGTTTTCAAGCAATTGAACAACATCTGCAATCAAATTATTAACATCTAACGAAATAAAACCATTAAATTTTAAAATGTTCAATAATTGAACAACAGAATAACCTAAACAAGTTCTTGGAGGATTTCCTCCAGGTACAATTACCAAATCAAACCCATGTTTTTTTGCTATTTCAGCTACTTTGCCACCACTGGTTACACATACTATTTGCGCATTATTACGTATAGCCTGCTCAAAACAATTTAAAGTCTCTTCGGTGTTTCCTGAATATGAGGAAATAACAACTAAAGTTTTTTCACTTACAAAAGACGGCAAAAAATAATCTTTATTTACAATTATTGGAACAGTACAATTGTCCTGAACCAATTCGTTAACAACAGAACCTCCAATTCCAGAACCTCCTAAACCGGTAACTAAAACCTGATTTACATTGCTTTTTTTAGTTAGTTTTGCCTGTATAGCAATATTAACTGCCTCTTGCAATTGCTTCTTAAAACCTTCAATATGTCCGTCCATTTTCATTTAAAAAATTTAGTGCACTAAAATACTAATTTTATAGCTGTTTTAAGACTTTTATTAAAAGGTATTTCCTAATTTCGTAGCATGACGAATGACGAACTAAATTCAACATCCAAAAAATCGGAAAATAAAAATTACATTATCCGATTATGGATATTTGTTTTCGCACCTGTTTTTGCTTTATTGCTTATTTTTTTATTAACTGTACTTAATGTTTTTGGAGATCTTCCAGATGTAGAAGAATTACAAAATCCTAAAAGTAATTTGGCTACAGCAATTTACAGTAGCGATGGAAAGATTTTAGGTAAATTTTACAGAGAAAACAGAATTAATGTAAACTATGAAGAATTAAATCCAAATTTAGTAAACGCACTCATTGCAACTGAAGATGTTAGATTTAAAGAACACAGCGGCGTTGATCTAAAAGCATTATTTCGGTCATTTACCGGTGTATTGATTGGTAACTCAAGTAGCGGTGGCGGAAGCACCATAACTCAGCAGCTTGCGAAGATGCAGTTCCCACGAGAAAAAATGAATAAGTTTCAGTTTTTTTTTCGAAAATTCAAAGAGTGGGTTATTGCCATTAAACTCGAAAAACTTTACACAAAAAATGAAATACTTGCCATGTACCTCAACAAGTTTGATTTTTTAAATCAGGCAGTAGGAATCAAATCTGCAGCGCAAATTTATTTTAATACAACTCCTGATAAATTAAAACTAGAAGAGTGTGCTATGCTTGTTGGGATGGCAAAAAATCCTTCCTTATTTAATCCGGTTAATCCAAAACGTAAAGAGGCCAGCCAACTAAGAAGAAATGTAGTTCTAAGTCAAATGTTGAAATACAATTATATTTCCCAGCAAGTTTTTGATTCATTAAAAGTAACTCCTATCACTCTTCACTTTGTTGCTGAAAGCCATAACGAAGGTTTAGCTCCTTATTTTAGAGAACATTTACGCAGTACATTTTTAAAAGAATGGTGTAAAAATCACATTAATCCTGAAACAGAAAAACCTTATAACATTTATCAAGATGGTTTAAAAATTTATACTACCATCGACTCTCGCATGCAACAATATGCTGAAGAAGCAGTTGATGAACACATACATGCATTACAAGATTTATTTATTAAAGATTGTAAGCGCAAAAAAAATGCACCTTTTGCCTGGAATGTTACAAAAGAAGAAATAAATACCATACTAACTTCCGCAATGAAACGAAGCGACAGGTGGAGAAATTTAAAGGAAGACGGGCTTTCACAGGAAGAAATCATTAAAGTGTTTAAAACACCAATTAACATGACGATATACAGTAATAAAGGAGAAATAGACACATTAATTTCACCCTGGGATTCAATACGTTATTACAAAGGATTTTTACAAACAGGATTTATGGCACTCGAACCAGAAACGGGTTACATCAAAGCATGGGTTGGGGGTATAAATCACAAGCACTTTAAATACGACCACGTAAACAAAAATGCAAGAAGACAGGTGGGCTCTACATTTAAACCGTTTGTATATGCATTAGCTATTCAAGAAGGATCTTCACCATGCGAAAGATTACCTAATGTGAGAACATGTATTAGTTTAGGTGAAGGGCAGCCGGACTGGTGTCCAGATAATTCGGATGGAAGTAAGGGTACAGGTGTAAACATAACACTTAAAAAAGCATTGGCACTTTCTGTAAATTATGTAACTGCAGCACTTATGAAGCGCTATGGCCCAGAAGCCGTAATAAATCTTATTAAAAAAATGGGAATCACTGCTGAAATTGATCCTGTTCCTTCCATTTGCTTGGGATCAGCTGATATTTCGGTATTTGAAATGGTGGGAGCTAACAACACATTCGCTAACAGGGGCCAATGGATGGAGCCAACTTTTGTTACAAGAATTGAAGACAGAAACGGAAAAGTACTTGAAGAATTTATTCCTAAATCTGAGGAAGTTATGAGTGAAGAAAAAGCGTATGTAATGACTCAATTGATGCAAGGTGTTGTACAGTTTGGAACAGGATCTCGTTTGAGAGGAAAATATAAATTAACAAACCCAATTGCAGGTAAAACTGGTACAACTCAAAACAATTCGGATGGATGGTTTATGGGTTTAACCCCTGATTTGGTTGCAGGTTGCTGGGTAGGCGGCGAAGACAGAAGTGTACATTTTAATTCAACAGCCGAAGGTCAGGGTGCAAGTATGGCTTTACCTATTTGGGGAAAATTTTTCCAAAAAGTGTACGCAGATAAAACCATAAAAACAAAAAAAGGAGATTTTTATAAACCAGAAAAAATGACCGAAATAGAGTTAGATTGTTCTAAATATGATGACGAAACAAAAGAGGTGTTCGATGAAAGCACAATCGATAAAGATCCTTTTGATATGTAAACACATAGTACATTAATTTAAAACGGTTTACCTACAAAAATGAAAAAATGAAAAAACTCATTGATTTTATAAAAACAAAAAAATTCTGGCTTCATGGCTTTCTTGCTTCACTAAGTGCAATTATTTTTTTATGGTTGTTTTTTCAAATCATGAATTTATATACTGACCATAATGAGGAGGTTGCAGTACCAGATTTTAAAGGCCAAGAAATTGTAAAACTGGATAATTTTATTGAAGATAAAGACGTTAATTACAAAATCATTGATTCGATTTACAAACCCGATGAAAAGCCTGGAATTGTATTTGATCAGGACCCACAGCCAAATGGAAAAGTAAAAAACAACCGAACTATTTATCTATATGTAACATCGTTAGTGCCTCCACAAATAATAATGCCTAAACTAATAGATAGATCTTTACGCCAGGCTATTTCAATGATAGAAAGTTATGGATTAAAATTAGGCTCAATAAAATACATAAATGATCCTTGTACAAACTGTATATTAAAACAACTTAGTGAAGGAAATCTTATTGAACCCGGTGCATCTATTAAAAAAGGAACTCAGATTGACCTTGTAATTGGAAAAGGACAAGACAATAATGAAAAAGTTACTATTGTAAATATTATAGGCAATAGATTTTGCGATGGCAAATCAAAACTTTTATCATCCGGATTAAAAATCGGAGCAATCATAGCTGATTCAAAAATTTCAGATACTTGTAGCGCATTTATTTATAAACAAATTCCAACGAGCAGTTCTTCAACAGAAGTTTCAGTTGGAACAAGCATAGATGTTTACATTACAACAGATGCTTCAAAACTTACCGAACAAAAAAATGAACAGAAAGAAAAAACAAGTGATGATGAAGAATAGTTTTATTTTATTTCTCGTTCTCATTTTCGGAAATTTTATTTGCCGTGCACAAAAAGATACTTTATTGCCTCTTTCTATAAATCCTTTATTAATTGAAAACTCGTCTCTAACTAAACTCGAGTTTCAATTTAATACAATAAGTAATGACACCATTGAAATACCTTTTTTGGAGGATTTTTCGAGTGACACTTCTTTTCCTGACACCTCAAAATGGTTGAATTCGGAAGATGTTTTTATAAACAGAACATTTGGAAAAAACCCACCAACAATTGGTGTTGCAACTTTTGATGGTTTAAAATCGAATGGCTACCCATACCGACCACTTGTAAATAGCGGGGCAGGTAATGCAGACACGTTAACTTCCAAATTTATCCGATTAGACTCAATCACCTTTCCGCCCGTTGCAATAACACCTTTAGATAGTGTTTATTTTAGTTTTTATTACCAACCCAAAGGTTTTGGACACACGCCTTTAAACACACATACCCTTTCACTTGATTTTTATAATCCTACATCTGGCTCGTGGATTAATATTTTGAATTTATCCCGCAGCGGTAATTCAGCTAAAGACACTTTGTTTACAAAGGTTATGATTCCTATTACCAATCCTGATTATTTTAAAAAACAATTTAGATTTAGATTTAGAAATAAAAACACAGGTTCGGGCAATGTTAATCATTGGCACATAGATAATATTTATCTAGGCAGAGATCGAACAATTGCTGACACTTCTTTTAATGATTTAAGCTATGTTTATCCAGGTCAATCTCTTTTAAAAGATTACACTTCTATCCCTTACAATCATTATATCGGAGCCAATCAAATGTCAGAACATTCATATCTTAAAATTAGAAACAACGATCAATATGCTACCAACTTTACCAGTTTCATAAAAATCAGTGATTACAACTCTTCTGTTTCTTTATACGACACAACAGGTTCGGATAATGCACAACCATTTTTTGCAACAGGTTATGTGAACAACCCTGATATCGTTGATTTCTTAAACTCAACCGTTAGCCCAGATGTTGCTAGTTTTTCATTTAACAATGGCAATGTATTAACTGATAGTGTGACCTATTTGATAAAACATTACATGCGAACTTCTGCAGGAGACCGAAACAAAACAAACGACACATTGGTATTTAAACAAAAGTTCAATAACTATTTTTCTTACGATGATGGTAGCGCTGAATTAGCATGGGGTTTACAAGGAACCTACGGCGCAGAAACAGCAGTTCAGTTTCAATTGTTCCAACCAGATACATTAAGAGCAATTGATCTCTTTTTTAATCCGGTTAGTAACATCAATGCAATTTCTAACTTATTATTTGGTTTACGTGTTTGGAACGATGGAGGAGGTTCGCCTGGAACTTTAATTTACGATGATGGAAACAGTATGAATCGTCAACCCATTTTTTACTCCTGGGGAAATAATTTTTTTGCAAGATATTATCTCAATTATCCTTTGGCACTTAATAACGGAATATGTTATGTAGGTTTAAAACAAGATGATCAACAAACACTAAATATCGGATTTGACCAAAACACGAATACACAAACAAAATTATTTTATAATACCAATGGCTTTTGGGCAAATTCTTCATTCAAAGGCTCATTAATGTTAAGGCCTATATTCGGAGATTCAGCAAGTGCGATTGGAATAAAAAACAATTCGGTTGCTAAAAATCAGATTAAAATTTTTCCAAATCCTGCAAATCATATTATCAACGTAAGCACTACACATCATATTTCCGCAATTGAAATTCTTGATGCTTCAGGCAAACGTGTTTTTGATTCAAAATCTAACTTACTTAATCAATTCAATATTTCCGCATTAAATAATGGTTTTTATTTTCTTAAAATATATTCCAACACTCAATTGCTCGATGTACAAAAACTAATCATTAACAGAAATGACTAAAGAGCAAATTCCCGAAAATAACTTTAATGAAGATGATGAACAGGAATTATACGAACATCACAGAATCGTTGTAGATAAAGGGCAAATAATGATCCGAATTGATAAATTTATTGTCAATCGTATTCAAAATGCAACCCGTAATAAAGTTCAACAAGCAATAGATTTAGGTAATGTTAAGGTGAATGAAAAACCAGTAAAATCAAATTACAGAATCAAACCTTTTGATGTAATAACCATTTTTTATGCTCATCCACCAAAAGAAACCGAATTAATTCCTGAAGACATTCCAATTACTATTGTATATGAAGATGATGACATTGTTGTTGTAAATAAAAAGCCAGGAATGGTGGTTCATCCATCATACGGACATTACAGCGGCACATTGGTAAATGCCCTTGCCTATCACATTAAACAATTAGCAGAGAAAACTCAACTCATCAATGGCCAAGAAATTCCCCGTCCAGGTTTATTACATCGTATTGATAAAAACACATCAGGTATTTTAATTGTTGCCAAAACTGATATAGCAATGCAGCGGTTATCATCTGATTTTTTTCATCACAATCTCGACAGAAGATATGTTGCATTGGCCTGGGGCGATTTTGAAAATGATGAAGGCACTATTACAAGTTATGTTGGTAGAAACTTAAAAAACAGAAAAGTAATGGATGTTTTTGAAACCGAAGAACATGGAAAAATTGCGATAACACATTACAGAGTTCTTGAACGATTGGGTTATGTTACTTTAATTGAATGTAAACTTGAAACAGGCAGAACTCATCAAATAAGAGTTCACATGAAACATTTGGGGCATCCGTTATTTAATGATAATGAATATGGTGGCGATAGAATTGTAAAGGGCACTACGTTTGCAAAGTACAAACAGTTTGTTGAAAATTGTTTTGATGTTTGCCCAAGGCAGGCACTTCATGCCAAATCATTAGAAATTACTCATCCCCGAAACGGAGAAAAAATAAAATTCGATAGTGAAATACCTGAAGACATGTCGCAATTAATTGAAAAATGGAGAAACTATAGAAGCTCGTATAACTAAAAATATTAGGCTTAAATACACTTATAGTTTAACACCAATTACTAGTATATCATCAATTTGTTCAATTCCAGATCTCCAATTTTCAATAAAATCATCGAGGTATTTTTTTTGTTCGTTCATGCCTAAAGAAGAAATGGAAAGTAGAATTTCTTTAAACTTTTTGGTCATTAATTTCTTTCCATTTTTACCAAACTGATCGGCATATCCATCAGAGAATAGATAAAATGAATCGTCATTATTTAATGAGATAACATGTTGTTCAAAATATTGATTGGTATCAGTAAAACCACCTATGGCTTTTTTAGTAGCTTTTATTTCTTCAATTTCAGTATTAATATTTCTTATCAACCAAATCGGTCGATTTGCCCCAGAATAAACCACTTCGTTTTTCGAAAAATCAATACGAACTAAAGCGATATCCATTCCGTCTCTAGTAGCGTCCAATTCATTATTTTGTTTCAATGCGTCTTTAATACTATTATTTAAATAAGTTAATATTTCTCCAGGCTGATCTGAATTTGCTATTGCTAATTTTAATTTCTCATGACCAATCATACTCATTAAAGACCCAGGAACACCATGACCGGTACAATCAGCGGCTGCTAAAAAAACATAGTGCTTGTGTGTAGCATAAAAATAAAAATCGCCGCTAACAATATCTTTAGGCTTAAACAATATAAATTGATTTACTATACCCTGCTCTACGTCTGATGTATTTACAAGCAAAGCTTTTTGTATTCGACTTGCGTATTGTATACTATCAGTAATTTCTTGATTTTTGTGAGACAACTCAATTGTACGTTGTTTTACTTGTTCTTCCAATAATTTATTTTGGTTTTCGAGCAATAATTTTTTTTCAATTTCCTGAGCGATAGTTTTTTCAGAAAGTGATTGTACTTCAATTAATTTTTTCTCTAATTCTGTATTTAAAGTTGCAAAACGTTTAGCTTGTTTAACAATCATAAAAACAGGTACTATAAAAATAAACCCAAGTGCGGGTAAAATAAAAACAAGAAGTAGTAAGACTAAAATGATGATGGCAATGCTTGGTTCAATGAATAGAGAAATAATAGCGACTACAATTAATCCACCCAAAATCCAAAGGGCTATCTTTCTTTTTTTCTTTTTTTCATCATATTTTTTAAATAGTAGTTTGATAAACTGAATGATTAAATCAATGTAAATAATAAAATAAATAAGAGTAGAAACGTTATATCCGATAGTATAACTGTAAAATAAAATTAATAAGGAAAGAGTGCTGATTATTAAATATACATAGAATCGTTTTGGTAACTGTTTATGTGTAAAATGAAAGATCAACAACATCAGAAAGATATTGGAAATCGCCGTTATTATTACATAAATATTATCGGCCCAACAATATAAAATCGGATTGGGAATAGTTTTAACTAAAATTGGAAATAAGCAAATAAGCATAATAAAAAAAGAAAAGAAAGAGAAGTAAAGATTACTCTTTTCCTTTCTGTAAAACACATAGAACATCAAATTGATAATACTTAACAGTAAAAAAAATCCAATTAAAATTCCAAACAATATAGATTTAGTACGTTCCGCAATATTATGGCCAATTTTTTCACTAAAGGTTTTTTCTTTAACCAAAGAAACACTTAGCCAGTTGTGCAAATCACTTAAATGTCGCATATGTTTACGCCCAAAAAGGTTGCCATATCGAATTGCGATAAGATGTTTGCCTGGAGAATTAATTGAAATTTGAATAGGAGTATTTTCCGGATTTCTTAATTCTTCCCCATCGATATCAGTTGCAATTTTCCCAAACTTTTGAATTAATTTACCATCTATATAAATTTCAGACGCTCCGGTTTGTTCTATATTTAAATCAAAAACCTTATTTGTTTGTGAAGCATCTATTATAATTGTATTTCTAAACCATGCAATTCCTTTGAAACTGATTTCTTCTATCCTATTTAAGTCTAAAGGAAAAATAACACTTTTCAATTGTGTTTCATTTAAATCAATGGAGGAAAATTTTACATTATCAATAAATGTATATTTCCATAAGGAATCATTAATGATAAACTGCTTATTAAGGTCTACATTTATATCAATATCATCACTTGAAAAAGTAATGTTTCCTTTAATTTGTTTTTTATCTTCTTGTTGAGCAAAACCACCAATATTGAAAGCGATAAAAAATGCTATTAAATAAAAAATTCGCACGGTATTATAATGTTTAAAACAAATGTAAGTAATTGCTTTTTCTTTTAATACCATTCATTTAATAAAAACGTAAAGGTATTATTTATGTGTTTTATCAATAGAAATTGTAACGTTTAAATCAAGTAGTCGTTATAGATTTAAAGTATGCGAGTAACAACTATCATAATTATTTTATTGCTTACCGGATTTAGAGCCGGAAACCAAAATAAATATGAAATACTTTTTCAGGAAGATTATGCAGATGCAAAACAATTTGTGAAAAATAATTGTACTGATTTTAAGAACGCGTGTTTTGTTTATAAACACGGATTTTTATTTTCTACAGCAATTGTATTTCCAGAGTTACTTCGTTATTCAGTAATTAAAGATATAATGGAAACAACAGCGCTTGAATTGGTTTATGTAAATTATGGCCATAAAGCTGCTGATTTTTCAATTGGTAGATTTCAAATGAAGCCATCTTTTGTTGAATCAGTGGAAAATGAGATTTTAAAAAACGATAGCTTATCTGTAGTATATCAAAATCTGCTTTTAAATCAAGAAATTCCTGAACAAGAACAAAGACAAATTCGTGTTAACCGATTAAAAAGTTACAAGTGGCAAATAAACTATTTGCATGCATTTATTGCCATTTGTGATGAACGTTTTAAGTACATAAACTTTAAAAACATCAATGATAAATTAACACTTTATGCCACAGCCTATAATTCCGGCTTTTATCAGTCTGCTGAAACGTTATTAAAAAATGCTGCAAAAAAATGTTTTCCATACGGAGAAAAATATGAAGGAACACAATATGCCTACTGCGATATTTCTAATTACTACTTCAATTTTAATCATTAATACATGATAAGAAATTTACTTTAACCCCTTAATACAAACAACAATGAAACCAACAAACACAAGTATCCTTTTTAAAGGATTAATTATTGCAGGATTGTTAGTTAATAGTGCATGCGGCAATAAAAAAAACAATGAGGAAAGTAATGTTGCAATTAAACAGGAAAAAGTAAATTCTGTAGTTCAATCTCCTTTTAAAAATGTTGATGTGCAATTTGATAAATTTACTGTTCAACCTAATTCGGATGTAGTAATTGCGGCACCTAGTGGCAGTAAAATTCACATCGCATCTGAAAGCTTAAGAGATACTGCAGGCAACTCAATAAATGAGCCCGTTGAATTAAGTTACAGGGAATTTATGAATTCAGCAGACATAATGGCTTCAGGCATTCCTATGATGTTTACTGATCCGGTTGCTGGTATAAAAAAACCTTTTCAGTCAGCAGGAATGTTTGAACTTTTAGCTGAAACTAAAAGCGGCCAAAAAGTTTTAATAAATGAAGATAAACCTTTAAAAGTAGAACTAGCAAGTAATGTAAATGATGGTGGTTATTCTAACTTTTATTTAAATACTACTACCGGAGAATGGGTATACAGTGGCGAAGAGACCAAACGTGAAAATCAGTTTAAAATAGATTTGAACAAGCAATTAAAAAAACTGAAAGACATATCAGGATTTTTAGGAAAGGATTTTTTTGTACTTGATGCCGCAAATTTGTTAGATCAATACTTTAACGACAATTACGAAAAAATCGCACCCTATAGATATGGCGACAAAAAGAAATTACCTGAGGGGTTACTTAAATACGGCATGAAATCAAAAGATGTTTACTCTTATAGCTTAGTAAAAATTAACAGACTTGAATTACCTGCTGGTCTTGTTATTTGGGAGAACACTCATCATGTTGAATTTCCGGAATGGACGAAAAACAAACAAGCCCAGTTTAAACAAATTAATGGCAACAACTATGAAATCACAATAAGTGATGGCAAAAAGAAACCTAACGTGTTTATAACAGAAATTAAAGCAATTATGAGTATTAAAAACATGTTTAAATACGAGCCAGAAATGTGGGCTAAAAACTATGAAGAAAATCTATCTGAAATAGCAAAACAAGAAGATGCTTTGGCTACAATGAATGATGTATATCGTACACTTGAAGTTAATGCTTTTGGAGTTTACAATTGTGATCGTTTTTATAAAAACCCTGAATCATTTACCGTTAAAGCCAATTTTACTTTCCCAAAAAGTGAAACCAATTTTAAACCGGAAAAAATATTTTATGTTAGCAAAAAAGACAAAGTAACTATACCTTATAAATATGATGAAATAGTAATAATGACTTTTAGCCCGGATAGCACAGCAGAATTATATACAGTTTTAGAAAACAATGTACTCGCTTCAGTAAATGCTGATGAATTAAATAAATTGAATAAAAAAACTAACATGAACAGTGCTGTAAAATTAACCTTTAAGCCTGGAAATAAAATATATTCAGTTGCAGATATTAAAAAAAGCATCGGAATTTAAAATAAAACTATAATGGAAAGCTAATTGAAATTAAACCTTCAATTAGCTTTTATTCCAATTTATTACCCAATTTTTTTATTATTCAAAATGAGTTGAATCAGAATCGCAAACAAAACGACTAGCACACACCCTATTACATTTAACCAAAGAAACGCAGTTAAATTGGTAAGCCAAGAAATAACAACAAAACATTCGGCCAATAACGCTGCATAAAAAACTGCTGTTCCATTTACTTTTTTGATGTAAAAGGCAACTACAAAAACCCCTAAAATAGTGCCGTAGAACAAAGAACCTAAAATGTTTACTGCTTCAATTAAGTTGCCTAATTTACCGGCATAAAATGCTACCGCTATACAAAAAACTCCCCAGAAAAATGTTACCCAACGCGATACGTTTACTTCCTGTTGGGGATTTAATTGTTTTGTGCTGAATTTTTTATGAAAATCAATAACATAAGTTGAAGCCAATGAATTTAATCCACTAGCTGTTGACCCCATGGCTGCTAAAAAAATTACAGCTACAATTAATCCAACCAAGCCAATGGGAAAATGTTTTGTTACAAAAGACAGAAAAACATAATTTGTATCATTCCCATCTGAAGTGGGATTATTTTGAATAACTAGTTTTTTAAATTCGTTTTTAATTTGTGATTGCTGTTGATTAACAGTTTGTAATTGTTTTGCTAATAGATTAGTATTTACCTCATCATTTTGCCCTTTAGCTTTTACATATTCATTTGCTAAAAACAATTTTTGATTTGAATACTCATCGTATTGTATTTGCAATTCTGTAGACTTATTTTGATGAACAGATTTTGACAAACTCAATACTTCCTGCTGATTAAAATAAATCGGTGATGCATGAAACTGATAAAACGCAAAAACCAAAACACCAATAAGTAAAATAAAAAACTGCATAGGTATTTTAATCAATGCATTCATAATTAAACCAAGCCTACTTTGTTTAACTGATTTACCGGTTAAATACCTTCCCACTTGAGATTGATCGGTTCCGAAATAGGAGAGCTGTAAAAAAAATCCACCAATGATTCCCGACCATAAATTATATCTATTGTTCCAATCTAATTTAGTATCAATTGCATTCATTTTTTCCATGGTGCCTGCAATATGTAATGCATCAATAAAGCTAACTTCATTAGGCAACATATACACCACAAGTATTGCCGCTACTATTAATCCAGAAAAAATAATGATCATTTGAAATAGTTGTGTGTAGGATACCGCCTTAGTACCTCCATACACTGTATAAAAAACAACAAGTAATCCGTTTAATAAAATGGTGTAAGTAATTTCTATATTTAATAAAGTTGAAAGGATAATTGCCGGAGCATAAATGGTTATTCCGGTAGATAAACCTCGTTGTAGTAAAAACAATGCGGCGGTAAGAGTTCTTGTTTTTTGGTCAAATCTTTTTTCTAAAAACTCGTAAGCGGTAAATACTTTTAGTTGATGAAAAATAGGAACGAAAGTAATGCACAAAACTACCATGGCTAAAGGCAATCCGAAATAAAACTGAACAAAACGTAAACCGTCGCTGAATCCTTGACCTGGTGCAGATAAAAAAGTAATAGCGCTTGCTTGTGTTGCCATTACAGATAGACCAACATGATACCATGGCAATTGTTTATCTGCAAGCAAATAACTATCAATAGTTTTCATATTTCTGCTTTTCCATATTCCGTAAAGTACAATGGAAAAAAGTGTAATCGTCAAAACTATCCAGTCAATTAAACTCATTTAAAATAATTTGTCAGACCATACAACAATATAATAACTAATACTAAAAATAATAGCACAAAGAGATAAACAAAGTTCCATTTGTTATACTGTTTCATTTATTTATTTTTAGGTAAACTAATCATGTTCACAAATAATTTGTAAGCGCCAGGTACACCGGCAGGTAATTGACGAAAAAAAGATAATCCGGTGTACACAAAATTACCTTTTCCATATTTGGTGTATATTAAACTTCCATCACTTGCTTTTTCATTTGGGTCATTCATGCTCAATATACTTTCATAATTAGCGTCTCGTTCAGTTACAAAATAAATACCTCGCTCTTGAACCCAATTCTTAAAATCATCAATCGTGATTTTATTGGGTATATTCAATAATGTATGCGATGGTTTAATAAAATTCACCGTTGCATTTTCATCGGTAACCCTGTCTCTTGAAATGGTAAACGGATAAGGCCCAATCTTTGCAAGTACAGGCCCAATTCGATTATTGGTGTTATACTGCACGATTAGGTTGCCTCCTTTCTTAACGTATTCCATTAATTTAACATGATGAACTTGCAATCGATCAATAGTATTATAGGCTCTTACTCCTGTTATAATGGCATCATATTGAATTAAATTTTCTTTTGCCAATTTTTCATCATTTAACAAAGTAATTTGAAAGCCTAATTGCGATAAACAAGTAGCAACATCATCACCTGCCCCTACTATATACCCTATGTTAGTTGTTGATTTTTTTAATGGAACATAAACCAATTTAGTTTGCGATTTGGATAAAATAAATTGATAAGGAATGTGATCGTATTCAATTCGTTGAATAGAAAGTCCAACGGCTTGATTTGTAAGTTTTACAACAGCTTCAATGTTTCCTGAGCTAAAATTTTTATCAGGCACAATTACTGCTTCTAGCACTTGTTCTTCGCCCTTTTCAGTTAGGTTAACGATTGAATCTTTCAGTAAAATTTTACACGAACTGTTGGTTGATAAACGAAGAATTCCTTTTACATTTTTTGTTTGTGCTTTCACAATCAGTTTAATTGATTTTGATTCAAGATCAGAAAACACAACTACTTTCTCATTAAAGTTTATGGTAACAGGAGGTAAAATTTCAAAAGGGCGATAAACTTCGCCTTTTACCGGATCAGTTGATTTATAAATTAGCGATTTGTAAACCGTTAGATGAAATCCGTTAATGCTTAACTCAAATTTAATTTTAGTTTGTGAATCATTAATTGGTGTTCCTATTGATTCTATATCTGAAACGTGATACAATCCCTGAAGCGGTGACTGATTTAACCAATACGGATTGGAATTATGAATTGACTCCGGTAATTTTTTTAAATATTTAAAACTAAAAAATTTGTTAGGAGTTAAACTTAAATCAAACAAAGAATCACTTCCTTCAAAAAATGAAACTGATTTTAAAACTGCATTTACTTGGTTTCTTGCAATTGCCTGAAGAGATAAATTAATTTCTTCACCGGGTACAGCGGAATAATTTACCGAATTGGCTTCCAACCAAATGCCTGAAACAGATAAGATCAACTCTTCAATTTCTTTTAATTTTATTTTTTTCCAGTGATTAAATAATGAATTGTTGTTCTCAATCGAAATTAATTGCTGATGAATTTGAATAAGGTTATTTATACTTTTAGAAGGTTCATCCAAATTAAAATTTTTCAAACATTCATTGAGAGATTGCTGCAGTTGTATCGTTTTATCAAATCTCGACCATGAAGCATTCATGTTTTCAAAAATATTTTTGTTTACAGAATCGCCCTTTAGTAGTTTAAAATACTCTACATTCGATCCGCGTTGTCTTGCTGAACCAAAACCTTGACTTTTATGCATCGATCGACTTTCTGATGCCATTTCTCCGTAACTTTTTCCAAGCAAAGGATTAAACACTCCAACATCAACTTGTACCTGATCAGGAGATGTAGTATTTGTTGTTCCGAAGTTAAAGGTGTTCCAAAATAAACTTTTGGTTTTCCAAACGTCAAGCGATTTTAATTGATCTGGATAAACACTTGGGTTACCAGCAGCTTCAAATGCTTCTTCAGCAATGATAGCAGAAGCAGTGTGATGGCCATGACCTCCTTCGCCTGTAGTTGGAAAACGACAAATGATGATGTCTGGTTTAAATCTCCGTATTGTTAAAACCACATCATACAATAACGAATCTCTGTTCCAGATGGCAAAGGTTTCTTCGGGATTTTTAGAATAACCAAAATCGTTTGCGCGTGTAAAAAATTGCTCGGCACCATCTACATTTCTTGCCGCTAATAATTCGTTTGTACGAATTAACCCAAGTGCTTCGCCTTGTTCTTTTCCAATTAAATTTTGTCCACCATCGCCTCTAGTTAGGGACAAATAGGCAGTTCTGAACTTTTTTTCGTTTGCTAGATAAGACAACAAACGCGTATTTTCATCATCGGGATGAGCCGCAATATACAAAACACTTGCAACAGTATTTAACTTTTTTATTCGTTGATAAATGGACGAAGTATTCTCATTAGAAAGCAGTTGAGCTTTTATGGTTGAACTTAAAATCAGGAATAAAACAACCCATGTAAAAATTATCCTATTTTGTATTGACATAAAATTTAATCGTGTTAAAGTAAATGTTGAATATAAAATAAAGAAGTGAAGTAGGCAATTTGTGTTTCACAAAAAAAAAGCTGCAAATAAGTAGTTAAAACAAATTAAAACAATAAAAAAATATTTTAAGAACTTATAAGTTGAGTTCGTCCTCAAATAAATAGATTTTTTACTTTTATCCATGTTTAAAGCAAATGAAAGCTGATAAAAAACAATGTATTTTTCGTGAAGAAAAAATTTACTTTTCTGATAAAGGAAAAGGAAGAGCAATTGTATTATTACATGGCTTTTTAGGGTCTTCTGAACTTTGGATAGAAACAATCAACAAATTATCAAATTACTTTAGAGTAATTGCAATTGATTTGCCGGGCCATGGAGAAAGCTCTAGCTATGGCTACATTCACTCCATGGATTTAATGGCTAAAGCTATTAAAGCTGTTATGGATCAGCTGAAATTAAAACGCTATGTAATAGCCGGCCATAGTATGGGAGGTTATTCAGCGCTCGCATTTGCAGAATTATTTCCTGAACATGTAAGAGGAATTTGTTTGTTTCACTCTACATCCTATGCGGATAACGATTCAAAAAAAACAGATAGGCGCCGTGCGATTAAATTAGTAAAATCAGATGCTAATGTATTCACGAAAGGAACCATAAAAAATTTATTTTCAGCGCAACATATTAAACAACGAAAAAAAGAGGTTCTTTTTGCACAAAAAATTGCATTAAAAACAAGTAAACGAGGCATCATTAATGCGCTTGAGGGAATGAGAGAACGACCAAGCCGAGATATTTTATTGCATTTTGCAGATTATCCTATCATGTTTATAATTGGCAAATACGATGCAGTTTTACCTATGCAGTTGCTGTTAAACCAATCTGTAATTTGTAAAAAAAAATACGTGCTTTTACTTGAAAAATCTGGTCACATGGGGTTTTTAGAAGAGCCAGAACTAAGTACAAAACACCTAAAACGTTTTTTCAGAATTTGCTTTTCTGCTTCATCCATTCAACAAAAAATGCTAAAATAAATTGATAATCTTTGTGTTGAAATCAATGTTAGAGCGAGTTTAATTTTCACTTGTTTTCCCGGCATAAAAAAAAACAGCAATCATTAATAAAAAAGGAATTACCGGCATTTTATAGCGCACAATTGCTCCAGCAACAGGAGTTGTAAAACCTACTATAAAAAAAACAGAGAGTACAGTAAAAACAAGAAACCATAAAAAATCAGTTTCTAAACTTGTTTTATTTTTAATATAAAAAAAAGAAAAAAGCACGCTAACTAACA
The DNA here is from genome assembly GCA_044352985.1 of Bacteroidia bacterium. Classification (GTDB taxonomy): domain Bacteria; phylum Bacteroidota; class Bacteroidia; order B-17B0; family Aurantibacillaceae; genus JADJDM01. The sequence continues at coordinate 10,160 of JBILCU010000013.1, read as the reverse complement.
AAATTATGTTTTCTAAAGAAGCCAGTAATTCTGTTATTGATTTACTATTCCATGGTAATGGCATTAATGCAGAATTTATAAAAGACACAGGTATAAATTTCATAAATGAAACCCATGTTGCTGAAATTGATTTTTCAAATAAAATACTGCCAGCTTTTTGCTGAATAGAAATAATTTTATAGTTTTCAATATCGACTTTACTAGATGCTACAAAAAGGGTATCATCAAAATTATTAAGTTTCCATTTTAAATAGGCTGTACCTAGCTTTATAGTTACAGAATCGGTTGTGGTTTTTTGTAAAACCAAACTGTCCTTAGGATTTAATCGAACTAAATTTTCCTGATTTAATAAATATATACCCCCCTGAGCAAGATTAATAAATGATTGCTGACGTTCTGCAATTTGCTGAAAGGGATTTTTATTTTGCAAAAACGATGTAAAAAAATAAAAACATACTCCTATGAAAAAATAGGAAAGTAAAAAAAACCTTAATGGCTTTTTAAAATTTAAAATTCGAACACCAAACAAGCAAATCAAAGGTAAAATCAAAATAGGAAGCCAGTATACTTTATTGATTAACAACAAAAGAAAAGAAACTAAAATCAACATCATGTATTTAAGTGAAAATAATTTCCGGAAAAACAGCTGCTTAAAAGAAAACAATAAGGCACCGATAGAAAACAACAATATACCCTCTTTTAAAACCCCCGAGCCCCAAAATAGTACAGAAGGTGCTAAAAAAACTGCAACAATAATTAACCACTCTTTGCCTTTCTGAAAATAAAGGAAAAAAGAATAAAGAAGATATAGGCCAACAAAAGAAATAAAACACATAAAAACGGTATGCGCATGAAAGCTGTTAAAAGTAAACGGCATCAGTAAAGCATTAAAACGAATAATGGTATGATTATCATTATACATTCCAAAATCATTTCGTTTATACCAATGATTCATTTTTTCGTAGTAACAGGTATCAAAATGAAAAGTATTGTTGCCAATTCCACTTATCATCTTAAAATAATCCACTGGTGCTTTTTCCAAAGCAGAATGCATGATTTTAGCGTCATCGTAGTATTTAAAAACATCTGCAGTAGATCGGTCTTTATAGTGATGCGTATAAACATATGTTAGCGCAAAACCTGCTAGAACTTTAATTAAAAACAAAGCATTAAAAATCCATATAGGCAAACCCATCTTCTTTTTTTGGAAATAAAAAAAGATGATTAATGAAAATAAAGCGAAATATAAAAAGGCAATAAACAAAATAAAATTCAAAAAATAATTTCCTAAAAATCAAATATAACAAGAATGTATTCTTGTATTATAAAATACTTTCGTATAAAAAATAAAAATCCCCCGCAATGCTTTGCGAGGGCAGTAGCCAAAAAAATCAAGAAATTGCCAAGGCAATAAATTGCGACCGACATACAAAAGTTAAAATATTTCCAATACTGACCTCACCTCCTTACTCCTCTCCGAAGCAGAGGAGCGATACATTTTAATTTTTTAAATCTAAATTCTAAAATCAGAAATCTTAAATTTTTTAAAAAAATGTCAGGTCGAGCGAAGTCGAGACCTGCTTTTGTCGACTTCTCGACTTCGCTCGAAGTGACAGAGGAAAAAAGCTGTCTGCTCGAAGTGGCAGTTTACATCTAAATTCTAAAATCAGAAATCTTAAATTTTTTAAAAAAATGTCAGGTCGAGCGAAGTCTAGACCTGCTTTTGTCGACTTCTCGACTTCGCTCGAAGTGACAGAGGAAAAAAGCTGTCTGCTCGAAGTGGCAGTTTACATCTAAATTCTAAAATCAGAAATCTTAAATTACTCAGTCCAACTTTTATAGTATTTCCCATCATCAATACCAATAGCTTCTTGAGTAACTTTTAACGGTCGGAAAGTATCTACCATTACGGCTAACTCTTCGGTTTCTTTTTGACCAATACTTCTTTCATAAGCTCCTGGAGCAGGTCCGTGTGGAATGCCTTTTGGATGTAAAGTGATATGACCTTGTTCAATATTGTTTCTACTCATGAAATCTCCATCTACATAATACAATACTTCATCACTATCAATATTACTGTGATTGTATGGCGCAGGAATTGATTTCGGATGATAATCATACAAACGAGGGCAGAACGAGCAAACAACATAAGTTGATGTTTCGAATGTTTGATGCACCGGAGGTGGCTGATGAACACGACCTGTTATCGGCTCAAAATCATGAATTGAAAAGCCCCATGGGAAATTGTACCCATCCCAACCAACAACATCAAACGGATGCGAAGCATAAACAATATCGTGCAACACATCTTCTTTTTTCACTTTTATTAAAAAGTCACCTTTTTGATCGTATGTTTCTAACTCGGTTGGCAATTTAAAATCACGTTCACAGAAAGGGGAGTGTTCTAATAATTGTCCGCTTGTGTTTTTATAACGCTTAGGCGTGTAAATTGGCGTAAACGATTCTAAGAAAAATAAACGATTATCCTTTGTTTCAAAATGAATTTGATAAATCATTCCGCGTGGAATTACAAGGTAATCTCCATACTCAAACGGAATATTACCCATGAAGGTTTTTAATACGCCTTTTCCTTTGTGCACAAAAATTAATTCATCAGCATCTGCATTTTTATAGAAATAATCGGTTTGTGATTCGCGAGGAGCAGCCAAACCAATATATACGTCGTTATTTACCAAAACATATTTCCTGCTTGCCAAAAAATCATCTTCTGGTTTTATATCAAATCCTTGTAACAACATGGGTTTGATATTTTTTTCAACTGCTATTTTTGGAGCAACATTTTCAGAGCGCAGAATTTCTTTTATTTGCGTTGGGCGATGAACTTGATAAAGCAATGAAGAAAATCCGTGAAATCCTTCTGTGCCAAATAACTGTTCGTAATAAATGCCACCAGTAGGTTTTTCAAACTGAATGTGGCGTTTATTTGGGAACTTTCCTAATTTGTGATAGATGGGCATTTTATTTTTATTTTACGTTTTAAAATTAATTTATTTTTTCATCACTAAACCTTCCGTGCGAATGATTTCTGAAAGATTTGGGCGCAACCTACTTTTGTAAACCGATAAACATTCCGGACCATTTTTAATTCTGCCTTTTCTTAATTTTTTCTGCTCTTCCAATGGTAAAGAATAAATTTCTACACAATTTAGTGTACAACAACCTTTCATTTTCTCTTCACATGAAGAGCACTGAATGAACAACAAATGGCAATCATCATTTTTACAGTTTACATGCCTGTCGCAAGGTTCTCCACACTGATGGCAAGTTGAAAGCACATCCTGTGTAATACGCTCCCCTACCCTTTCATCAAACACAAAATTTACACCTTTAAATTTACTTTCGATGCCTTGCTCTTTTACTTCTTTTGCATATTGAATGATGCCGCCATGCAAATGATTAACATCTTTAAATCCTTTGTGTTTAAAATAAGCCGATGCTTTTTCGCAACGGATTCCACCAGTGCAATACATCAGTATTTTTTTGTCTTCTTTTCCTTTTAAGTGATCAATTACCAATGGCAATTCCTCTCTGAACGTATCGGCATCCGGACAATACGCTTTTTCAAAACGACCTACTTCACTTTCGTAATGGTTGCGCATGTCTACAACAATTGTTTCGGGATTTTCCAATGCATCATTAAACTCTTTTGCGCTCAAGTATTTTCCGGTGTTAGAAGCATCAAATGTAGGATCATCAATACCATCGGCTACAATGCGATCACGAACTTTAACAACTAATTTGTAAAAAGATTTTCCATTTCCGTCTACCGCTATTTTAAAAGGAACTTCTTTAAAATAATCAATCGAATTTAGTTCATTTACAAATTTATTCCAGTTATGCTCAGGAACATTCATTTGAGCATTGATACCCTCTTCTGCTAAATAAATACGACCAAAACAATTTAAGTTTTGCCACATTTTGTAAAGCTCATCACGGGTTTCTTGTGGATTAGAAATTTTAACGTATCTGTAAAAAGATAAGGTAATTCTATTAAAGGATTCTTCCTTTAATTTTTGTTTTAATACGTCTTTATTGACGCGGTTTATTAATTGTGCCATTTTAAACAGGTATAATTGCAGGTTATACTGATGACTGTTTTTGGTTTTCTAATTTTTAAATCAAAAAAGCAAAAAAATCCTTACGTTTGCAAATGTACACAGTTTCTTGAAAATTGTTTAATTTGTATAGGACAAATTTGAATAAAAATTAAATGAGCGATAAAATTTTAGTCATAGGCGCAGGTGGTCAAATTGGAACTGAATTATTAGAAGGTTTAAACCACATTCACGGTTCCTCAAATGTAATAGCTGCCGATTTAAAAAGTTCGGATGCATTTAAAAACAATGCGTTTGAAGTTTTGGACATAATGAATAAAGACAACTTATTTAATGTGATAAAAAAACATCAGATAAATCAAGTTTATTTATTAGCAGCTTTATTATCTGCTACTGCGGAGAAAAATCCGAAATTAGGCTGGAACCTAAACATGGACGGATTATTCAATGTATTAGATTTAGCTAAAGAAAAAATTATTGATAAAGTTTATTGGCCAAGCTCAATTGCTGTTTTCGGGCATAATACTCCAAAAGTGCATACTCCGCAATTTACCATTATGGAACCAAGCACAGTTTACGGAATAAGTAAACAAGCAGGCGAAAGATGGTGTGAATATTACTTTAACAAATACGGAGTAGATGTAAGAAGTTTACGCTACCCAGGCTTAATTGGATGGAAATCGGCTCCTGGAGGAGGAACAACCGATTACGCAGTACACATTTTTCATCAGGCACTGGAACAAAAAAAATACGAGTGTTTTTTAACAGAAAACACTACACTACCTATGATGTACATGCCAGATGCAATTAAAGCAACAATTGATATAATGAATGCCCCTGCAAAAGATATTTTAATAAGAAGTAGTTATAATTTATCGGGGGTAAGTTTTAGTCCGAGAGAAATTGCACAGGGTATAAAACAACACATTCCTGAATTTACCATTAAATACAAGCCTGATTTCAGGCAGGATATTGCAGACAGTTGGCCGCATTCAATTGATGATTCGCACGCAAGAGCCGACTGGGGATGGAAACCAAAATACAATTTAAATGCAATTATCAATGACATGTTTGATAATTTGAAAAAAATAAAAACAAACTAAAATGCTTCGCATTTTTCTTGTTTCCTCTCATTTCAGTGCCATACTTCAAAGTATTTATGCTGCTTCAACAAAACAAGAAGGTGATGTTGATGTGTTGATGATTGACTATCCTCCCCAAAAAAAAACATTATCCGAATTAATTTTTAAAACTAATGTTATTCACGCTTGGGATACACAAATTAATTACGCACCCGAACTTACCGATGTAACCAATATGCGGCCTAGTTTTACAAAAAAACTAACGCGGAAGGTAAAGCAATTGCCCGTAATTAAAAACCTCTATTCATTTTTACATAAACGCTATTTAAACGATTTTTTAAAAAAATACGAATTACGAATTCTAAACGATCTCAATACATTTAATAAAGACAAAGTGTCTTTACACATGCTCACCAAAACCGGACTTAATGAAGTATTAATTAAATTATTTCCGAATGCTGAAATCAATTATTTTGAACATGGCATTGGCGATTACATGTATTATGAAGAAAACAAAATACCTACCGGTAATTTCTATTGTTTATTTCATGGGGAGTTTGCAGCATATTTAAAAGATTTGCAGCATCCTTATCACCTCAAAATAAAAGGATTTTTATCGGGGCATTCTTTTCATAACGCCATACAGTTATTGGAACAAAATAAAATAATTACCAGTGATTTTAACCCAGTTGAATCGTCAAAAAAAATCGTATTTATTTTAATTGAAAGTGTTGAAATTTATCAGGTGCCACAAAACTTCTGGACTCAATGCATGGATATTTATCTTAATAAAATAAAAGACCCCGAGAATTACACCTATGTTTTAAAACCTCACCCACTTCAATCTTTTGAGGCAATAGCATGTATTGAAAATTATTTTGCAGAAAAAAACCTCGACACCATTATGTTGAATAAAAACAAGTTCATTAATATTGGCGCAGAATTGATTTTTTCTTTCTTTTATGAGAAAACAGATTTTGTTTTTTCGTTGTTTTCATCAAGCATCTATTATTTTACAAAACTTTATCCTTCAGATCGAATTGCTTATTATCAGGGTTACGAATTATTTAAAGAATATACCCAAAATGCACCAAAACAGTTTATTGATTTCTTCAATAGTTTAGAACCTATTGTTACAAAGGTGCTCACTTCCGAATGTAAAAAACTTAATTAGCTCAAGTATTAACTTAGGTTTTTTCAATTCCAATTAAATTTCATTTAGGTATAAAATAAAAAATCCTAATCGATTGATTAGGATTAATAAAAGTAGATATTGTTTAAAAAACTATTGTAAAGTTCCGTTTCTATCAGCTTCTTTTTTCTGTTTTAACATTTGGCCTACCCAAAATACAAGTAAACAAAAAATTAAAACCCATAAAGGATAATTTAATGAATTTCCAATTGGTTTCATTAATTTAAATGTTGCGGTGAAAAAGTTACCTATTCCAGTCCAAAAATCTGTCCACGTCATAGTTTAAAATGATTAAGTTTGCTGCACAAAAATAGTAAGTTTTAGCATTTCACAAAATGGTTGCGAATTTTTTTATCAATAAAGACAAACTGGGTTATTTTTTACTACCCGTTAGTGCAATTTGTTTCTTCATTTTTAACCTGTTTTTCAGCACGTTCCATAATCCCATAGTAACAAATAACAGTTTTGTATTTAATTACCTTTTTACAGGTTTGAGTTCCGGCTTTTTGATTACCATTAATTTAATACTTAACATTTTTAACTCATTTATTATTGCCTGGATGTGTTCTAAGCATGAGCTTACCGACAAACAAAATCAATTACCGGCATTTATTTACCTTCTAATTTCAAATACAATTAATATAGCCGGGGCTTTTCATCCGGTAATATTAGCATCTACACTATTATTATTTTCGTTAAATAAATTATTCAGTATATATCGAGAAGAAAATTCATCAAGCACCATTTTTAATGCTTGTTTTATTTTATCCCTTTCTTTTTTAGTTTACAGCCCCTTTGTATTATTTATTTTAATCCCATTTATTTCACTTTTAATCATGAAACCGTTTAAGCTAAACGAATGGGTTGCTGCTTTTTTTGGCTTAATAAGTCCTTTTTTTATTTCCTCTATGCTATTGTATATACTTAACAATAACACCTTTATTTACTTAAGTAATTTTGAAAATTTATTTGCGTTAAATCATCGTTTCGTTTTTTTACAAGGACTTTTGCCCGATCACATCTTAATTTTTCTGGCGATGATTTTATCCTTGTTTTACACTTACAACAGAATCAATCAACTAAAAATTAAAGCACAAAAATCAATACACATTATGCTGTGGATTATTGCTTTTGGCATTATTGGCATGTTTATGATGAATGAAGACAATTTGTTTTTTTATGTGTTTTTTATTGTCCCAATTTCATTTTTTATAGGTCATCATATTGGCTCAATTCGCAGAAAATGGCTAGGAGAGTTGTTAACACTAATCTTATTATTTGCATTTGTTTGTTCAAATCTTATGATTTCTAATTTACTATAATCGTATAACTTTGAAAAAAAAATAAAGACATGAAATTTGGAGTAGTAGTTTTTCCGGGATCAAATTGCGATGAAGACATGGTTTATGTTTTAAAGAATATTTTAAAACAGGAAACAGTTAAATTATGGCATAAAAACACTGATCTTGAAGAATGTGATGTAATTGTTTTACCCGGAGGTTTTTCTTACGGAGATTATTTGAGAAGTGGTGCTATTGCGCGTTTTTCACCTATTATGGATCGTATTATATCTCATGCACAAAATAGAGGTATTGTAATTGGTGTGTGTAATGGTTTTCAAATTTTATGTGAATCAGGCTTATTACCTGGCGCATTACTACATAACAATGACAGGAAATTTACTTGCAAAAATGTATTTATTAAAGCTGAATCAACCGATGCCGCTATAACACAATTTATACCTAAAACAAAAGCATTAAAAATACCTATTGCTCATGGTGAAGGGAAATATTTTGCTGATGAAGCTACATTAAAAAATATGAATGAAAATCAGCAGATTTTATTTAGGTATTGCGATGAAAATGGAAATGTAACTGAAGAGTCAAATCCAAATGGCACTACAGAAAACATTGCGGGCGTTTGTAATGCTTCAAAAAATGTTTTTGGCCTGATGCCTCACCCTGAAAGAGCTGCCGATAAAGAACTATCAAATGAAGATGGATTGCTGTTGTTTCAATCATTATTAAAAAGTTACGATTTAGTGAAGAATTAATTTTTTCAAAATCTATTTGTTTTCTGTCTTAAAAAAATAGTTGTTTATCGAAATATTTTTTTAACGCGTACTGAATACTAACAATTAGAAAAGAATTTTTAATAATATATTGTTATGCCTGTGTCGCTCAAAACCTGATGGCAACAAAAAATAAAAGGCGGCTAAGAAGATTCTCAACCGCCTTTTAATTAATTAAAAATTTACTGTAATACTATTTTTCTAATATCAACCGTATTGCCTTGCGCATTAATTATGTAAAAGAAATAAATACCATTACCACCAAAGGTACTTAAATCAATGGTTTCGGATTGTTGTGTGATTGGTTGGTTGTAAATTAGCTGAGATAAAGCATTTATAATTTTAACGCTATACCCATTTAAGTTAGCATAATTACCATAATCTATATTTAGATATGAGTTTGTAGGATTTGGAAACACTTTAATGGTATTGATAATAGTATTATTATTTAAACCAACTGTGTTTACATTAATAAACAAGGTGTCTGTAACGCTAATATAAGTTGTTACGGTATCGTAAACGGTTACATAATTTGTATCTGTAACGGTTACAAACGTGGTATCATAAATTGTTTGATTTACATAGTTGGTATCGGTAATTGTAACAAAATTTGTATCATTAATTGTATTGATGCAAGTATCGGCAATATTTAAATTAGCCAAATTAGATGTATCCGCGCAAGCACCAATGAAAGCAATTACTCTGAAATTTTGTAAATGATTATTTAATTGAGCGTTTGTAATAGTAAACTGATTGGTATTAACACCCGAATAAGTTGAATTAGAAGGAATGTTAACCCAACCTAGATTTGCCTGACTACTTTGCCATTGATAATTAGCTGAACTATTAATAGATGTTGCGTTAAATTGCGTGTTGTTGCCAGATTGAATTGTATTAACTAAAGGGCTTATGTTTACTGTTAATGCAGTTGGTTGAGTTATGGTAACTGTTTTAGTTGTTGTACATTGATTTGCATCCCTTACAGTACATGTATAATTGCCTGCATTTAAATTAGTTGCTGTAGCAGTTATTCCTCCAGATGGTGTCCAAGAATAATTATAAGCAGGTGTACCTCCAGTTGCTGTAATATTAGCAGAACCATTTGATAAACCAAAACAAGTAACGTTGGTTTGTGTTGAAGAAGTTGATAAAGCTATAGGTTGAGTTATTGTAATTGCTTTTGTTGTTGTACATTGATTTGCATCACGAACAGTACAAGTGTAATTACCGGCACCTAAATTACTAGCGGTTGCAGATGTACCACCAGATGGTGTCCAAGAATATGTATATACCGGTGAACCTCCTGTTACTGATACAGAAGCACTACCTGTTGATGCACCATTACATAAAACATTTGTTTGAGTAGAAGTTGAAGCTAAGGCTGTAGGTTGAGTTATTGTAATTGCTTTTGTTGTTGTACATTGATTCGCATCACGAACTGAACACGTATAATTACCGGCACTTAAATTACTAGCAGTTGCAGATGTACCACCAGATGGTGACCAAGAATATGTATATACTGGTGTACCGCCTGTTACAGATACAGAAGCACTACCTGTTGATGCGCCATTACATAAAACATTTGTTTGAGTAGAAGTTGAAGCTAAGGCTGTAGGTTGAGTTATTGTAATTGCTTTTGTTGTTGTACATTGATTTGCATCACGAACAGTACAAGTGTAATTACCGGCACCTAAATTACTAGCGGTTGCAGATGTACCACCAGATGGTGTCCAAGAATA
>JBILCU010000012.1:0-120086 GCA_044352985.1 Bacteroidia bacterium | reverse complement strand
TTGAAACAATTAGACACTGAGTCAAACTCATCGGGCACTGAGGCTCTCGAAGTGCCTGTAAAAACTGTCACTTCGAGCGAAGTCGAGAAGTCGACAGATTCAGGTCTCGACTCCGCTCGACCTGACAATAAAACTTTTAATTCAATTGAAAATAATATTACTTTGAGTGAAACACCTTGTGTCACTTCGAGTACTCCACACTCTGTCACTTCGAGCGAAGTCGAGAAGTCGACAGATTCAGGTCTCGACTCCGCTCGACCTGACACTAAAGTAGCTTCGAGTACCTCAGCCATCTTAATTGAAATCAAAGCTGATAAACAACCCATTGGTAAAAGCGATCACGCAAAACCTTTCACTACACACGAAATTGCTTTGCAGGAAGGCATGTTGTTTTACTTATTCACAGATGGCTTTGCCGATCAGTTTGGCGGACCAAAAGGCAAAAAATTTAAATACAAACAACTAGAAGAATTACTAATTGACAACGCAACCAAAAACATGAGTGATCAAAACGAAATCCTATCTCAACAATTTGCCCTCTGGAAAGGCGATTTAGAGCAGGTGGATGATGTATGTGTGATTGGGTTGAGGGTTTAAACTTTTGATTTACCAAAGTGATTTTTCCGGTTTGGAGCGCACCAGCAACTGCAAGTGCTTTAAATTTGGCAACCAAATCTTTTAATTTTAGTTTTGCCTAACGCTGAATCATAAAAATAAAAATATGAGATTTAGATCAAGTAGATGATGTGTGTGTTTGAGAATTGGGTAAAGCAATAAAACAAAAAATTTAATTTTAAATTTAGGGACTAACCAAATTAATGCTCACATTAAAATAAAAAGGGTTGGTTAATTTATTTTGCATCACAAATGGCTGATCTCCAAAAAATCCCCTGTAAAAATCTTTACCATTTGGCAATACATCTACATTATAACTATAATTTATTCTGTATCCACCCTGAATACTAATCCATATAAATCCTTTAAGAGACCTTTCATAAACTAACCTAACTCTTATCTCACTTTTTCTTATCTCCAAATCACGTGAACTAAAAATTGACGTGTTCGAGAAACGATAACTTTGTCCTTCTAACTCATACCCAAAGAAAACCATACTTCTAGCATTAAAGGTTTTTCTCACATGGGCACGAGCTGGAAAAAGAATTTCAGTTCCCCAGGTATTTGAAACATTTGTTGAATTGAATAAAATAACCGGAATATAATTCAACTCTCCAGCCCGGTATGTTCTCGATAATCCAATTCCCCATTGTTTACGGTCGTTTTTTCTTACACCATACAAAACAGCGGCACTATACTTGAGGTAATTTAGAGTTAGTAAATTATCCCATTTCCAGTCTCCATTTAAATCAGCAGACCCCTGAAAAAGCAGAAATTGTTTTTCATTTAATGGCTTAAATAAAGTTGTTCCCATTCCCAAAGTTCTTAATCCGTAATTTGAAAGTGAATTCGCCAACAATTCATTCGTAGCAACACTAGAATGTTTTATTTCATATCTGGATTCCATATAATTCCCGCTCAATTGTAAAATAAGATTATTTCGGGATATAACAGGAATATTAGCTGAAAGTCGCATGCCATGAACAGAATGAAAATTTCTATCGTAAGCTTTATTATTTAAAAAACTATCAGCACTAAGTGTTTGAGACCCTTGAAAATCATAACCCAGAGAAATCAATTTAGACGGACTTAATCCTTCAATTTTATTACTGCAAAAGTTTTTCGCTCCTTTATCTGCAAACTGAAGATTATCATAAATACTATAATCTTCATCTGCTTGGATAGTACTGTCAGTTTGTGCAATAAATGAATACTGAAAAAATAAAACGAGAACTAAGGCAAAAATATTTTTATATATCATAGCATACTTAATTTTTTGAAGATAGCTGTAAACGTTTCCAAACATCCGTTCTTCCAAATGTTGAAATACCAATATAACCTCTAATATCAAGAGTATTAGCATCTTTCATTTTAATGATACAGCTATAGGTACTTCCACTAAGTGGGTCATAAATAGTCCCATCAACCCATTCATCATCACCTTTATAAGTAAAATCTTTAAGCATTCTGTAACCTTTAAGAGGAACTGTTCGAAGACTTAAGTCAGGGTTGTTTTTATCTAATTTGGATTTTCCAGTTTCAGGATCAATAGGTTCTTTCAACCACACAATTTTACCAAAATATTTTGCGCCAATTTTTTCAATTTTTACTCGAGCTCGTCCATTACTAGGTTCCCAAATACCTAGTAATCGATCCTCCGGATTGTTTTGCAAAAACCCCATAAAAATTGTACTTGTTGTAATTAACAAAATGGCAAAAATTACTTTTTTCATATATTATGATTTTCAATTAATTTATTTTTACTTCAAAAACAATAGTAGCTTTAAACTTTAGATTTTGTTCCTGATCTTTTTTTAGATAGGTATCCATCAATAAAATAAATTTATTTTGTTTAAAGAACTTAGCTGCATCTTTTTCGGATGGATTTAACTGCACCATTTTACCTACATTTACCTGATTTAATAAACCGAATTCTGTCATTTCAGCATTTTCCGCAGTAAGTTGAAGAACAAACCCAGACACGTTACTAAAGTCGGAACTATCAGAGGCAACTAATTGACAAGAAATAAGTTTAGCTTCTTTTATATTATCAGATGTTTTGTCATTGGCAAAAAGTTTAGTGGCATCAACAAGCACTTCGTATTGAGCTGAATTTGCCCCTTCAAACAATGGTCCTTCAGAAACGAATTCCACATTTTCTAAAATATAGGTTTTGGTTTCAATTTTATTTTTACAACCTATAAAAACTAAAAGAAATAATGAGATTAAGAATAAATAAAATTTTTTCATAATGCTAAATTTATCAAATATAGTTTTTTAAATAAAGACAATATATATATAATAAAATCAATTAATTACAATAAAAAAGGGTAAAACAATACTATAATAATATTAATTTGATTTAAGATAGTTTAGTTTTTGTTATCATTTTAATTAAATATCAATTATTCATTATCATAACCTTGAGTTTATTTTCCACAACTTGAAACACAAAAGTTTTCAATTATATTTTATAAATTAAACTTACTCATAAATCCCTACATACGCATCGGATTCCGAAGTTTTCATAGCTCTGTACATTCCTTCTGAATTGAAAGACAATTCAATATTCCCAAATTTATCTACAGCAACCAAGCCTCCTTCACCACCAATTTTAACCAACTTGTCTTTTACTACTTTATCACATGCTTGTTTTAAACTTAAACCAGCATATTCCATTAAACAAGAAATGTCGTATGCTACAATAGAGCGAATAAAAAATTCACCATGACCTGTACAACTAATGGCACAAGTTGCATTATTAGCATAAGTTCCTGCACCAATAATTGGGCTATCTCCTACCCTGCCAAATTTTTTATTGGTCATACCACCAGTGCTTGTTGCTGCGGCTAAATTTCCATGAACATCTAATGCTACCGCACCAACTGTTCCAAATTTTTTTTCACCATTTTCATTCTGTTTAAGGTTATGATCTAAAAAAACTCCATCTGATTTTTGTGCTTCTTTCCACTGATCATGTCGCATTTGAACATAAAAATAATCGTCGTTTTCAAGTTCTGCTTTTATTTTGTGAGCAAACTCTAAAGCTCCATTACCAGATAAATAAACATGTTCTGTTTTCTCCATAATGGCTCGTGCAAGTTTAACAGGATTTTTAACCTGATTTATCCCAGACACTGCTCCTGCACTTAAATCAATTCCGCTCATAATGGAAGCATCCATTTCATGTTTGCCATCATAAGTAAACACTGCACCTTTACCAGCATTAAATAATGGACAATTTTCAAGAGAGATTACCGTTTGTTCAATAGCATCCAACGCATTTCCTCCTTTTTTTAAAATTGACTCGCCCACTTCCAAGGCTTCACCTAAAGCAGTTTTATAAGCCAATTCTTTTTCAGGAGTTAAATGACTTCTTAAAATTGTACCAGCACCACCATGTAAAGCAATTGCATATTTATTATTCATGTTGTTTTATATTAAAAAGATAAATATCATTAAAAACTAATTAATTCTTCTTTACAAACTTGGCAAGTATTACAATTAGTTGTTCGTTAATTTTTCCTTCTATCTGTTCCGGATTATCTTGTACCAATTTTATTTTTTTCACAACAGTTCCTTTTGAAGCGGTAAAACTTGTTCCTTTAACATCAAGCGCTTGCGTTAAAACAACATTATCCCCGTTTTGCAATATGTTTCCAAAAGCATCTTTGTGTATTTCCTTCTTTTCTGTGCCTTGCATCGCAAGTTCTTTAACACGATCTTCTAAATCAACTGAATTTAAAATATCAGCCGCCCAATTTTGAGCTGAATATTGACTTAAAATTCTATAACTCAATGCTTGTACACTTTCAGTAGGACTCCAGATACTGCCTTCTAAACATCTCCAATGAAATTCTGCATTTTCATCCACCATAGAAGAATTACATGTGTTACAGATAGCTACCTGTAAATTAATATCATCTTCTTTTGCGTTTAAATTAAAAGTATGCGCTGCAGTTTCATTATCACATAATTCACAATTGCCCTGACACCTTTCTTGGAGCTGATTTAAAATTGACATGTTTTAGATTTAGATCTGTAAAGTTAGTTTTTAATATAAAGGTTGGATTCGATATTTAAAAAAAGTTAAAAAGAAATACATTATATTTGAAACTGTATAAAACTTAAAATAATTCTATGTCAATTTGGAGAGTAAAACCCGTATCTGCATTTGAAGCAGATATGAAAAAAAGTGACCTCAAACGTGTACTCACAAAATGGGGGCTAACATCATTAGGTATTGGAGCTATTATTGGAGGTGGTATTTTCACCTTAACTGGTATTGCCGCAAATGAATATGCTGGCCCTGCTTTGGCACTTTCATTTGTTATTGCAGGTATTGGTTGTTTATTTGCCTCTCTTTGTTATGCTGAATTTTCATCTGTACTTCCGGTTGAAGGCTCTGCATATGCATATGCTTACGGAACGGTAGGTGAATTTTTTGCTTGGTTTATCGGCTGGAATCTCATTTTGGAATACATGATGGGTGCTACAACGGTAGCAGTAGCCTGGAGTGGTTACTTTGTAAAACTTTTACATTTATTTCATATTGAATTTCCGGTTTGGTTGTGTAATGATTTGGCTACTGCAATTGATAAAGTAACAAAACACAATGCCACCTTTCCTAATGAACTTTGGGATATTCCTAGTTTTGCATTTAATTTACCTGCATTTTTAATTACCTGGGTGGTAACAGCCATTCTTGTAAAAGGAATTAAAGAAGCGGCAAGCACAAACAATATTATAGTTATCATTAAGGTAGCGGTTGTTTTATTTGTAATCATTGCAGGTGCATTCTTTATTGAAACTAAAAACTGGACACCATTTATTCCAAACGAAATACATGAAATTGTAAATGGTAAAGAAACCATTAAGTATGGTTTTGGCGGAGTATTAACAGCAGCAACCATTGTGTTTTTCGCCTACATAGGATTTGATGCCGTTTCAACTCAGGCTGGAGAAGCAATTAACCCTAAAAAAGATGTACCATTTGCCATCATAATGTCGTTGGTAATTTGTACTGTACTTTATATTTTAGTTTCATTAGTTTTAACAGGAATGGTTCCTTACAATGAATTAGATAAAGCTGCACCTGTTGCTTCTGCATTTGATAGTGTAGGGATTTCCTGGGCTGTTTTTTTAATTACCATTGCAGCTACTGCGGGTTTAACATCTGTTATGCTAGTAATGATGCTTGGTCAAACACGTATATTTTTAGGCATGGCAAAAGATGGTTTATTGCCGTTTAAACTATTTGGACAATTGCACCACAAATTTAAAACGCCTTACAGAAGTACATTGCTAGTAGGCGGAATTATTTCAATAGTAGCAGCATTAACTCCAATTGATAAAGTATCTGAGATGTGCAGCATGGGTACACTACTTGCGTTTAGTATGGTATGTATTGCAGTTATGATTTTACGTTATAAAAAACCAGAGTTGGAAAGGCCATACAAAACACCTGCTCTATATTTAGTTGGAACTTTAGGTGTGGCATTTAATTTATTCTTAATGTATTTTGTACGACCTGAAACCTGGGTAGCATTTCTTGTTTGGGGAACATTAGGTATAATTGTTTACTTTATATACAGTAAAAACCATAGCAACCTGAATAATCAAAAATAATGTAATACGGCGGCATTAAGCCGCCTTTTTTATGGAAAAACCACAAGAACAAAAACAAGTATTAGGTTTATTGGATACAACTTTAATTGTTTCCGGTTCCATGATTGGGTCAGGAATTTTCATTGTCTCCTCTGATATGGCAAGAACATTGGGAAGTCCTGCTTGGTTATTAATTTGTTGGATTATCACCGGTGTAATTACTGTTTTTGCAGCATTAAGTTATGGAGAACTGGCCGGCATGCTACCGCATGCCGGTGGACAATACGTTTACATAAAAAAAGCCTATTCACCTTTAATCGCTTTTTTATATGGCTGGACTGTTTTTTTGGTTATTCAAACAGGTGTAATTGCAGCGGTTGCGGTTGCATTTTCAAAATACGTTGGAGTATTTATTCCTGTGTTTGATGAAAACAATGTTTTACTGCAACTCGGGAATTTTAAAATCAAATATGCCCAGCTGCTTGCCATTGCTTGTATTCTATTTCTAACATGGCTCAACATTCAAGGCATTCATTATGGTAAAATCATTCAACGCATTTTTACTTCAGCTAAACTAATTGCGCTTTTTGGGTTGATTGTAATTGGAATTTATTTTGGTTTTACAAATGATGTGTTTTCACAAAATTTTAGCGATCCATGGAAAGCCATCCAACAAAGTGGAACAACAGATAACCCTACCACAACTGATTTAAACGGATTGCTTTTATTGGCATTTGTTGGTGTTGCTATGATTGGATCATTATTCAGCAGTGATGCTTGGAACAATGTTACTTTTATTGCTGCCGAAATTAAAGAACCACATAAAAACATTCCTCTAGGATTATTGTTGGGAACATTAATAGTTACAATAATCTACGTTCTTGCAAACATTGCTTATTTATGTTTACTTCCAATGTACAACATTCAATATGCCTTGCACGATAGAGTTGGAGCTGCTGCCATGTCGGTTGTTTTCTCTGGCAATACAGCAACCTATTTAATGGCTGCATTAATTATTGTTTCCACATTTGGCTGCAATAACGGACTTATTTTAGCAGGATCACGATTATTTCAAGCAATGGCTAATGATGGACTTTTTTTTAAAAAAGCTGCTGAATTAAATAAAAATCAAGTACCGGCTTGGTCATTGTTACTACAAGGAATTTGGGCCAGTGTACTTTGTTTAAGCGGTTCTTATGGCGACTTACTAGAGTATTCAACCTTTGCTTCATTAATTTTTTATTGCATTACCATTGCAGGTGTTTTTATACTTCGTAAAAAAGAACCAAATCTTGAAAGACCTTATAAAGCATTTGGTTATCCAATTGTTCCTGCTTTATACATTTTAATTACTTCTGCCATTTGCATTGATTTATTATATTTTAAAACTCAAAATACCGGAATGGGTTTATTAATTGTGCTTTTAGGAATTCCAGTTTATTACTACATGCTTTCCCGTAAAAAAACAAATGCGCCTATTTGATTTTCTTCACACTTACTTCGGCTTTAATAAAAGAGAACGAAATGGAATCTTAATTCTGTTTGGAATACTAGTTCTTTTATTCATAGTGAAAATTTCTATTACTTCTTTTATAAAAGAAGGTGAACCTATTAGTTTAATAAAACTAAGTCCAAAAAATAGAGAATCAGAAAACAGCTACATTAATAACTATCCAAACAAAAAAATTAAAAAAAAAGAAAGCTCAACTAAAAATGTTTTTTTTGTTTTTGACCCGAATACCATCTCCCAACAAGATGCCATTGAATTAGGATTTTCATATAAAACAGCTGAAACATTAATTAAATTCAGAGAAAAAGGTGGGAAGTTTTCTGAGAAAGAAGATTTAAAAAAACTCTATGGAATTAAAGCATCATTTTATGAATCAATAAAAGATTACATCGTAATTGAAAACAAAGTTGAGGAACATAAATCAATTAAGAAAGAGAATAAAACTAAAACAGAATTTAGTTTTGACTTAAATACAGCTGATAGCTTGCAACTGGTAAAACTACCAAAAATTGGCCCCTACTCTGCAAAAAAAATCCTCAAATATAGAAATGCCCTGGGTGGATTTTATAGTACAGAACAACTCAAAGAAATTTACGGAATGAACGATTCTTTGCTACTCATTTTAACTACTAAAACTTTTATTGAAAGTAAAAACATCAAGCAATTAGCAATTAATAAATCAACTTACGAGGAACTTAAAAAACATCCATACATCAATCACATCATAGCATCAACAATTATTGCTTATAGAGAGAAACACGGAAATTATAAAGAAATTAATGATTTAAAAAACGTAGGAACTTTAGATGATAAAAAAATTGAGCAGCTTAAATCTTATCTTAATTTTAACTAGCAAATCTTTATCTAGGGTCTGCTCAGAGCTTATAAATGTTTATAAATAAAAGGTTTTGGAGCGAACCCTATCTAAAAAAACCTATTCAAAATCATCGTACAATAAATATTTCTTTCTTATTTTCTTAAATGCACTTAAATCATTTTCCCATGATTTACGGATCTCCTCTTCACTTTTTCCAGCTTTAATTTGTTCTTGTAACAAACTATTACCTGCATGCCAATTAAAATTTTCATCAAAAAAAGTAAGGTGCTTAAGATTATTAAATGACCCAATTAACCAAAACAAATAAATCTTTCTTGATGACTTAATGAATTCATTACCGAAATTTCGCAAATCAAATCCATTGCAAACTTTGTTTTCGTATTTAGGTTTTTTTGAAATTGAAGTAGGCATTGGTGTAAATTTAATTTTACCATTTGTAAGTTCGGGGTGACCAATTTGTTGGAATGGTAAATCGGTTCCTCTACCTAATGACATAACAGTCCCTTCAAATAATCCTAAACTAGGATATAAAAAAACAGCTGTCATGTTTGGTAAATTAGGAGATGGTTTTACCGGCAATTCATAAGAGATTTTATGTGTATACCCTTTCAATGGTATAACAGTTAGTTTACATTTATTTCCCTTATCTAACCATTTTTCATCGTTTATCATGTTAGCATACTCTCCGCAGGTCATTCCATAAACTATTGGCACCGGATGTAATCCTAAAAACGATTTCCATTTACTTTCCAATACCGGACCGTCAACATAAAACCCATTTGGGTTAGGACGATCCAAAACTATAAACTCAATATTGTTTTCAGTTGCAGCTTCCATACAATAAGTCATAGTAGAAATATAAGTATAGTATCTAACTCCTACATCCTGCATATCATAAACCAATACATCAATCCCTTTTAAATCTTCCTGAGTTGGTTTTTTATGACTTCCATATAATGAAATAATTGGTATCCCTGTTTTTTCATCTTTCTGACTATTTACTTTTTCACCTGCATCCGATTGCCCCCTAAAACCATGTTCGGGAGAAAATATTTTTTTAACATTAACTTTTAATGATAATAAAGTATCTATAAGATGTTTTTTGCCAATTAAAGAAGTTGGATTAGCGATAACTCCTACATTTTTCCCGACAAGTAATGGGATATATTTTTCGCTTTGACGTGCTCCGGAAGTAATTTCATTATCAGTTAATAATACAATTTCCTGTGTGTAGAGATTAAAGCTGATAATAATTAAAATAAATAAAACAACCCTCATTAGTAAATTCTGTTAATTCTGAATTAAAACGCTAAATTACATTCATTTTTTATTTTCACTGAAATATTTATTTCATTGATTATAACAAAAACAAACTGATTAACTTTGCAAAGACATAACAAATTAAATTCCAATTTTTTTGAATTTTCATAATTTCATATCTAAACGACTATTCAGCGAACAAAATAAATCTAAGAACATCTCAAGACCCATTGTGAAAATTGCCATTGGTGGTATTGCGCTTGGTATTGCTGTAATGATTCTTTCTTTATCAATAGTAACCGGATTTCAGAATGAAATTAAAAATAAAGTTATTGGCGTAGGTAGCCATGTAAGCATCATTAAACTTGACAATAATGTTTCTTTGGAACCGCAGCCTATTGCAAAAAATCAACCTTTTTTAAATTCATTAAAAAACAATTCTAACATAAAGCATACACAAGTTTTTGCAATTAAAAATGGAATTGTAAAAACCAAAACTGAAAATGAAGGTATCATCTTAAAAGGTATTGATGCCGATTATGATTTATCCTATCTTAAACATAATATAATTGATGGAGACATATTTCAAGTAAAAAATGATTCCTCATCTAATTCTATATTGATCTCAAAACACCTTTCAAATAAACTAGGATTAAAAACCGGTCAAAAAGTACTCGTGTATTTTGTCACGAAAAAAAATACCACTAACGATAATGAAAGTTATGAATACGAACAACGAGCTAGAAATTTTAAAATTTCAGGTATTTATGATACAGGTTTTGAAGATGTTGATGCTCAATTGGCTTTTGTTGATATTAAACACATTCAAAAAATAAATTATTGGTCGAATAACGAAGTTGGAGGTTTTGAAATTCAATTATATGATTTCAATACACTTGATTTGGAAACAGAAAAAATAAATGATTTAATTGGCTATGAACTAACTGCCCAAAGCATTAAACAAACATACCCTGGTGTATTTGGCTGGTTAGAATTAATGGACTCAAATGCCGTTATTATAATAAGTTTAATGCTAATTGTAGCTTCAATTAATATGATTTCGGCATTACTAATTTTAATGCTCGAAAAAACTAGTAGTATTGGTCTGTTAAAAGCACTTGGTGCCGCTAACCAAGATGTGAGAAAAATATTTTTAAACTTATCATTTAAACTAATAACAAAAGGATTAATTATAGGCAATATTATAGGAATAGCATTATCGTTAATACAATTAAAATTCAAATTTTTTACTCTTGAAAAAGAAACGTATTACCTGGAGTTTGTACCAATTAATTTTGATCTTTTTCATATCCTACTTTTAAATGGAGGAACATTAACCGTATGCATGTTATTTATACTATTACCAACATTAGTAATTAATAAAATATCACCGATAAAAGCCATTCGTTTTAACTAAAATTCTGAACAATTACTTTTGGCAATTATTGTTTTTGCTTAACAACTTTTAACATACCCTAAAAATCGACTATATTATTTTTGTATCCTATTAAAATTTAAGTTCCTTTTATGGATATCAGAGAAATTAACGAAAGAATTCAACGCGAAAGTGCATTTGTAGATTTATTATTTACTGAAATGGATAAAGTAATCGTTGGCCAAAAATACATGGTTGAGCGATTGCTAATAGGTATGCTTTCTAATGGTCATGTTTTGTTGGAAGGTGTTCCCGGATTGGCAAAAACTTTAGCCATTAATACATTGAGTAAATGTATTGGCGGACAGTTTAGCCGTATTCAGTTTACACCCGATTTATTACCTGCCGATTTGGTTGGAACCATGATTTACAACCAAAAGAAGGAAGAATTTACGATTAAAAAAGGTCCTGTTTTTGCAAACTTTGTTTTGGCAGATGAGATCAATCGTGCTCCTGCTAAAGTACAAAGTGCTTTGCTTGAAGCCATGCAAGAGAAACAAGTAACCATTGGTGAACAAACATTTAA
The DNA here is from genome assembly GCA_044352985.1 of Bacteroidia bacterium. GTDB lineage: Bacteria > Bacteroidota > Bacteroidia > B-17B0 > Aurantibacillaceae > JADJDM01. The sequence goes on along the minus strand of JBILCU010000012.1, from coordinate 108,295 downwards.
GCTTCCTAATCCGTTTTTGGTATTGGCAACTCAAAATCCGGTTGAACAAGAAGGTACTTATCCTCTACCTGAAGCACAGGTAGATCGTTTTATGCTGAAAGTAGTAATTGGTTATCCAAGCAAGGAAGAAGAAAGAAAGATCATCGCATCAAATATTTCTGCAACAGGAATGGCAACACCAAATACCATTTTAAGTCCGGAAACCATTGTTGAAGCGCGTAAAATTGTTCGAGATGTGTACATGGATGAAAAAATTGAACGCTACATTGTTGATATTGTATTTGCAACACGTTTCCCTAAAGAACATAAATTAGAAAAGTTTGCTCCTCTCATTAGTTTTGGTGGCTCTCCACGTGCAAGTATTAACTTGGCATTGGCTGCAAAAGCTTATGCTTTCATCAAACGTAGAGGGTATGTAATCCCTGAAGACGTTCGTGCAGTTTGTATGGATGTATTACGTCACCGAATTGGTTTAACGTATGAAGCAGAAGCAGAGAACATTACTGCCGAACACATTGTAAATGAAATTTTAAATACCGTTGAAGTTCCATAATTAAAACTTCTTCTTCATTTATTTCTAACTCTAACAATCATCATCGCATTAAATTTTGGAAACAGCTGAGCTATTAAAAAAAGTTCGTAAAATCGAAATCAAAACCCGTGGCCTTTCGTCACAGGTTTTTTCGGGCGAATACCACAGCGCCTTTAAAGGAAGAGGTATGGCTTTCAGCGAAGTAAGAGAATATACACCGGGCGATGATGTAAGAACAATTGACTGGAATGTAACTGCACGTTTTAATAGTCCCTACGTAAAAGTATTTGAAGAAGAACGAGAGTTAAATGTCGTGTTGATGGTGGATGTGAGTGCTTCCGGATTATTTGGAACATTAAAGCAAACCAAAAAAGATTTAATTACGGAACTATGTGCTGTAATTTCTTTTTCAGCATCTACCAACAATGATAAAATTGGGGTGATTTTTTTTAGTGATAAAATTGAAAAATTCATTCCTCCTAAAAAAGGTAAAACTCATATTCTTCGCATAATCAGAGAATTGGTAAACATTCAGCCAACAAGCACCAAAACGGATATTTCTCTCGCACTAAAATATCTGACTAACGTCATAAAAAAGAAAAGCATCGTTTTTTTAGTTTCTGATTTTGTAGATAACAACCCTATTTCTGACGCAATTAAAATCACCAATAAAAAACACGATTTAGTTGCTGTTGAAGTATATGATAAATCAGAACGCGAAATCCCTCCTGTTGGGTTAATCAAATTGAAAGATTTGGAAACAGGCGAAATTAAATGGGTTGATTCTTCTTCAAAAGAATTTCAAAAGGAATCAAAATTGCAACGCATAAAATTTGAACATCAATTAAAAGATACATTTAATCGTGCTGGTGTTGATTATGTTCGTTTACGAACAGATGAATCGTACATTCAACCACTCATGAATTTATTTAAGCGCAGATAAGCAATGAAAAAATTGAGTAACATAATGCTTATTGTTTTGGGAATTATAATTTCCAATTTTTCGTTTGCTCAAAAAACAGAAGCGTTTGCATTAATAGATACCGGTAAAATTATAATTGGTCAGCAAGCTAAAATTGACCTTTACCTTAATTATGCCGGACCATCAAAAAAAATAAATATTCAGTGGCCGCAAATTGGCGATACCATTACCAAACAAATTGAAGTGGTAAATGTTTCGAAAATTGACACCATTCCGCCAAGCAAATCAAACTCAGGCAACTTACAGCAACATCAAACAATTTACATCACCTCTTTTGATTCTGGTTATTGGGCAATTCCGCCATTTATTTTCACTATTGATAACGATACCGTTAATCCTATTAGCACCCAGGCATTATTGCTTGAAGTTGAGACCATTCCTGTTGATACCGCAGAAACAAGTATTAAAGATGTGAAACCTATTTACGATGAACCTTTTCATTGGAAAGAAATTTTACCTTATATCTATTGGGGCGCAGGAATTGTAGCAATACTAGCACTTTTCTATTACATCATTTACAGAAGATTAAAAAACAGAAAAGTAATTCCTGATGAAAAACCGAAAATAAAAATTGCTCCTCATATTGTTGCATTCAGAGATTTAGAGAATATTAAAAACCTAAAACTTTGGCAGGAAGGTAAAACAAAAGAATACTACACTGCTATTACTGATACTATAAGGGTTTATTTGGAAGGCAGGTACAATATCAGTGCGATGGAACTAACTTCTGATGAAATTATGAGTGTGATGAAATCTCAATTAATTGACGGCGTAAGCAAAGAAAAATTAAAACAAATTTTAGCATTGGCAGATTATGTAAAGTTTGCAAAAGCACAACCCATTGACGTAGAAAATGAAATAACAATAAACAATGCCTTCGATTTTGTAAAAGGCACTTTACGTGAAGAAATAAACGAAGAAAACTCAGCATTTAATCAAACAGAACAAAAGTGATTCAGTTTTTTAACGATATAACTTTTTCAAACAAAGAAGCATTTTATCTCTTCTTTGCTTTACCTGTTTTTATTGCCTGGTACATTTACAAAAACAAAAACCGCGAAGCAGAATTTAATTACTCTTCATTGATTTTATTAGGAAAAATTAAATCATCAGGCAGAGCTAAGTTTCGTCATATTTTGTTTGTATTTCGATTAATCACCTTCTCTGCAATCATATTAATCATTGCTCGGCCACAATCACGAAGCAGTTGGAAAGACATTAAAACAGAAGGAATTGATATAGTGCTTTGCATGGATGTAAGTCATTCCATGCTGGCAAAAGATTTTGATCCCAATCGTTTGGAATCTGCAAAAGAAGTAGCTATACAGTTTATTGATTCTCGCCCGACCGACAGAATTGGTTTAGTTGTATTCAGTGGTGAAGCTTTTACACAATGTCCGCTCACCACCGATCATGCGATTTTAAAAAACATCATTAGTGAAGTAAAAACCGGTCAAATGGCTGATGGTACTGCCATTGGTTTAGGTTTGGCAGATGCAGTTTCTCGAGTGAAGGAGAGTAATGCTAAAAGCAAAGTGGTTATTTTATTATCTGATGGTGTTAGTAATATTGGTGAAATTGCCCCATTAACAGCTGGCGAAATTGCAAAGACATTTGGAGTGAAAGTGTATTCTGTGGGTGTTGGTTCAAAAGGAAAAGCATACACTCCGGTTTATATTTATCCTAACGGCCACATTGAATTTGATTATGTGGATGTTGAAATTGATGAAGTGGTAATGAATAAAATTTCTGAAATGACCGGAGGAAAATACTTCAGGGCTACCGACAATAAAAGTTTGAAAAAGGTTTACGAAGAAATTGACCGTATGGAAAAATCAGTGATCAGTGAACGGAATTACAGCAACAAGGCAGAACGTTTTTTTGTATTTGCATTAATTGCAAGTATTTCACTATTACTTGAATTCATTTTAAAAAATACACTATTTAAATCAGTTCCATAAGATGTATCGTTTTGAAAATAGTGATTATTTATGGGGACTTTTATTAATTCCTTTACTGATTGTTTTTTACGCACTCATCGTAAGAAATAGAAAAAAGCAATTAAAAAAAATAGGCGATTATGAATTGGTAAAAGCATTATTACCTGATGTTTCTAGCGATAAACGCATCTGGAAATTCATCTTGTTTTTAATTGCTTTCACTTCATTAATCATTGCTGTAGCTAACTTACAAACCGGCTCTAAAATGCAGGAGGTAAAACGCGAAGGTGGTGATATCATGATTTGTTTGGATGTTTCCAATTCTATGCTGGCAGAGGATTTATCACCCAATCGTATTGAGCGCGCAAAACTTGCCTTGGAAAAATTTATTGAAAAACTGGAAGGCGACAGAATTGGATTAATTGTGTTTGCAGGTGAGGCTTATGTACAATTACCGATAACAGCCGATTACAGTGCTGCTAAATTATTTCTGAATTCAATCGGACCAGGAATCGTTCCTGTTCAGGGGACAAATGTTTCTGCTGCCATCAGCAAATCCATTGAAGCATTCGGAACAGATTTAGGAAAAAACAAATCTATTATTATAATCACTGATGGTGAAGACCACGAAGAAGGAGCTATTAAAGCAGCGGAAGAGGCAAATGCAAAAGGAATTTCTGTTTCTACAATTGGTATTGGTTCAAACACAGGTGTTCCAATTCCATTAATTCAAGATGGGATTAAATTAGGTTTCCGTAAAGATAATACAGGAAATACAGTGGTAACAAAACTGAATGAAGCTTTATTGATGGATATTGCATCGGCAGGTAATGGTGCTTACGCAAAAGCCAACAACGCAGAAGTTGGTTTGAATGCAATTATGGATAAACTGAAAGAAATGGAGCGAAAACAAATTGAATCCAAAATGTATACTGATTTTGATGATCAGTTCATTTGGTTTGTTTACCTGGCTGCTATTTTATTGGTAATTGAATTTTTCATCAATGAACGTAAAAGCAATTGGTGGAGAAAATTAAATTTATTTGAAAAGAAAAAATGAAACATTCAAAACATCAAATAAATAGAGCATTTGCTGTAACCTTACTTTTTATATTAACAGCATTCCATCTCTTTTCTCAAAAAGAAAAGAAAACATTGCGTTCTGGAAACGATGATTATAAATCGGGGAAATATGCGAATGCAGAAAAAAAATATTTGCAATCCATTAATGAAAAACAAGGTTATTTAAAAGGCGAATACAATTTAGGAAATGCCTATTACAAGCAAGGTAAATTTGCCGATGCAGTAAGTCACTATGAATCTGTGGTTCGTTCTACAAATAATAAAGATACTTTACGACAAACATTCCACAACCTTGGAAACGCTTATTTAAAGAAAAAGGAATACGAAAAAGCAATTTCTGCATACAAGAATTCATTGAAAATAAATGCAGATGATGATAGCACACGTTATAACCTTGCATGGGCACAACGTAAATTACAACAACAGCAGCAACAAGGCGGAGGAAAAGATCAACAAAACAAAGATCAAAATCAGCAGGATCAAAAAAAGGAAGATCAAAAAAAACAATTAAGCAATAAAAACGATCAGCAGCAACAACAACCACAGCAAGGCGCCATGAGTAAAGAAGAGGCGCAACGTATGCTTGATGCATTAAAAAATAACGAGAAAAAAATAGCTATCAACCGAAAACACAAAGGTGAAAAAGGAGAGAACGTAAAGCCCGAAAAAGATTGGTGATTTGGTAATTTTTAACACGCATTGTCTCTGTAAAATTTATAATTTTAAACGGCTGAAGAAACAATAAAAAATGATGATTAAAAAAAATAGCTATTCTTTATTTACTTGTTTTTCAATTCTGTTATTTCTTTTATCTTTTAAATTAACTGCTCAAAAGTTTACCGCACAAACCTCTAGAAATCAGTTAGCAGTTGGCGAATTATTTCAAATCTCTTTTACTTTAAATGCTTCCGGTAGTAATTTTAAAGCACCTAACTTAAGCGATTTTGATGTGTATTCAGGTCCTAACCAGTCCACAAGCATGCAAATTGTTAATGGCAACATGTCTCAATCCATTTCACTTTCCTATATGTTGAGTCCGAAAAGAGAGGGTCGTTTTACTATTGCACCTGCAAGCATTGTAGTCAACGGAAATAAAATTGAATCAAATAGTATCGCTATTGATGTTAAAGGAAATGCAAATCAACAAAATGCCGGAAGTAGAAGTTCAGGCAGTAATCAGTCAGTTGGAAATAATGCAGGAGTTGCCTCGGCATCAAGCGGTGATGATGTTTTTATTAAAACTACAGTAAGTAAAAAATCTTGCTTTCTAGGTGAGCAAGTTGTTGTGAGTCATAAAATATATTCCAAACCAACATTACGAGGATTTCAAAATTATAAAATGCCTAACTACAATGGATTTTGGAGTCAAAACGAAAACAACAAGAACAAACAAATTCAGTTGAGTCAAGAAAATGTAGATGGATCAGTGTATTATGTTGCTGATTTTTCTACCTCATATTTGTTTCCTCAACGATCGGGGCAATTAACAATTGAACCCATGGAAGTGGAATGTGTGGTAAGAAGAAAAACAAGCCGCCAGCCACAAAATATTTTTGAGCAGTTTTTCGGTGGTGGCGGTTATGAAGATGCTGTAGTAAAAGCAAAGAGTAAAGCAATGGTAATTGATGTAAAAGCATTGCCAGAAAACAACAAACCTGCAGACTTTAATGGTGCTGTTGGAAATTTTAGTTTAAAGGCAGAAATCAGTAAAGAAAAAGTGAAAGAAAATGAGAGCATCAATTTAAAATTAAGTATAACCGGTAGAGGAAACATCAAACTTACAGATGCCCCTAAAATTAATTTTCCGGAAGGCTTTGAAACCTATGATCCGAAAATTTCTGAATCCTACAGCGAAGCTGGCAATTTTAGCGGAACCAAAACCTACGATTACTTATTGATACCAAGAAAAAGCGGTGAGTTTACCATTAATAATCTTTCGTTCAGTTATTTTGATCCCGAGAAAAAATCGTATGTAAATATACCTGCACCTGAATTTAAAATCGAAGTTACCCCCGATCCTAATGGTTCTGCAAATGGAAATTCTGTGCAGGCCTATGTTCCTAAAACAACCATTGAAGAAAAAAGGAACGACATTCGTTACATCAAAACCGGAGATTTAAAATTAGAAAAAGCTGATCAGCATTTTTTCAATTCCTGGAAACATTATGCACTTCTTGCATTGCCGTTACTTTGCTTTACAGGATTTATTGTGAGTAAAAAATCGTACGATGTTCGCAACAGTGATGTTGTTGCAGTAAAGCAACGTAAAGCTGCTCGTCTGGCAAAAAAACAATTACAAAAAGCAGAAGTGTTTTTAAAACAAAACAATAAAGATGGTTTTTATCAAGAAGTATCTATTGCATTATATAATTACATTAGTAATAAATTAAATATTCCTATTGCTGATTTATCAAAGGATAATATATCGTTACAGTTAACAAAACAAAACATAAGCGAAACTACTATAAGTAAACTTAACGATACATTAAACGATTGCGACATTGCTCGGTATGCACCGGCTGCAGTAAGCAACGATATACAAATTGTTTACAACAATACCATTGAATTAATTAAAAATATTGAAGATGAAACTAAAGCTTAATCTTATCGTTCTTTTTTGCTTCGTTTCGCATTTGTTTTTTGGAAACGAGAGGATTGATAAAGCTAAAAACGCTTATGATAAAGGAGATTATAAAAGTGCAATAGAGAATTACGAAAAAGTAATTGCAAACGGAGAAACATCTTCTTTACTACATTATAACTTAGCAAATGCCTATTTTAAAAATAATGATATAGGTAAAGCCATTTATCAATACCATTTAGCACATAAATTAGATCCAGCAGATAATGACATTAAACATAATCTCACCATTGCTTCCCAAAAAACAAAAGACCAAATTGAAAACAAAGAAAACTATTTTGTAAAAAATATTGAATCAGGAATTTTAACAACATACTCATTAAACGGCTGGGCATGGTCGAGTATAATTTCACTAAGCTTTGCTCTTTTTTTCTTTATTGTTTTTTTGATGGATACCACTTTTAAAAAATTATTCTTTTGGTTAGGAGCAATACATGTTTTAATTTTTATTGGCTCGTTAATAATTGGATTTATTGCTTTAAATGAAGTCACGAATAAAAACAATGCAATTATTTTAAGTACTGAAGTAAGTGTTGTTAACGAACCCACTGAAGGCGCTAAAGAACAATTTAAATTGCATGAAGGCACTAAAGTAACAGTATTGGAATGCAACACTAAATGGACTGCTATTCAATTAGAAAATGGCAATGAGGGATGGTTACAAACTAACCATTTAGGTTTATTTTAAACCTGTTTTACAAAATCAATTGCTATATCATTACCACATTTAAAATGACCTTCAGGGCATTTTTTATACCCATGTAAACCACAAGGTCTGCAATTCAATTGTTGTTTTACTTCAACAATCTTAGATTCATCAGAAAGTGGTGTAAAACCATATTCAGGCACTGTAGAACAAAAGAAGGCGGTAACAGGCGCATTCATAGCAGAAGATAGATGCAAAGGTGCAGAATCATTTACATAATTCATTGATGCCTTTTCCATCAAAGCACACGAATCAAGCAAATTCAATTGTCCACAAAGATTGATGATTTTTTTATGTAATGAAGAGTTCATGATTTTATCACACAATTCTTTATCACTTTTTGCGCCTAATAGATAAATAGATGTTGAAGCTGGAATTTTATCACATAACTCAATCCATTTATTTACAGGTAATTGTTTGGTAAACCATACCGATGAAGGCGCCATGCACACAAAAAAATCGTTAATGTACTGTCTTACCTTTTCCTTATTGTGAGAAGATGGATACAATTTAGGTTTTACATAATTTTCATCCGTTAATTCTTTAATCAGAAGTTGGTTTCTTTGAACCTCATGCAAGCCATTACCAATCTGATGTTTAATTTTTTTTGTAAACAAAAATGAAAAAGGATTTTTATCAAAACCCAGCTTTAAGTTTGAATTGGAAAAAGCAGTTAAAATTCCGGAGCTTGCAAAACGATGAAGATTAATTACTGCATCATAGTTCTCATTTCTAATCCTACTGATTAACTGAAATAAACTTTTATACTTGCCTTTACTTTTATTCCAAACTAAACACTTGTTAATAAAAGGATGATCTATAAACAAGGATTCATTGCCGTTACGAACCAATACATCTAACTGTGAACTAGGAAAAAAAGAATGCAATTTTTCGAGCACAGAAGTAGCTAATATTACGTCTCCAATAAATGCAGTTTGTATGACTAAAATTTTTTTCAGAAAACTATTTTAATGCATTACGAAGTTAAAAATATTTCAGAAGGAAAAGTAAATCACCTAATTTCGAATCTGAAATTAATTTATCTTTCAAAAAGAATATGAGTATTCAAAATCAATCCGTAGAAAAGTACATTAAATCCTTTCCTGATCCAATACAAGAACGACTACTAAAAATTAGAGCATTAATTTTAAAACTTGCTACAGAAGTTACAGAGGAATTTTCTTATGGGATGCCTGCCTATAAATTCAACAAAAAACCATTGGTTTACTTTGCAGCATTTAAAGAGCATATAGGAATTTATGCCACGCCACAAACGCACGAAAAATTTAAAGAAGAACTCGCAACATACAAACAAGGAAAAGGATCCGTTCAGTTTCCGCATGAAAAAGAAATTCCTTATCAATTAATAAAAGAAATGGTAAGCTATAAGCTGGAAGAATTAAAAAAGGCAAAACCTAAGTTGAAAAAATAAACTTTAGCCTATTTCAAATTGGAAAATTATTTTTTTATTTTCAACTTCTTTTGTTGTGGTGGAGTTAAAATTTCTTTTATCTCATTCAGTACTGATAAAATATCCGAAGAATTTATTTTGTCATTTTTATACTTAATCACTTCATCGCTTGTAATAAAATGAAAAAATAAATTTTCATCCAGCACTTTACTAATTTTAAAAAGCAAATCGGTATCAATACTTTTTTTATTAAAAATCTTGTAGGCATTACCCCTTGTATAATTTATTTTATGGGCAAAATCAGCTACATCTATATTTTTTGATTTCAATGTTTCTTTAATGATTTTACCAATGTGTACCGACATAGGATACAAAAATCTATAAACAAGTAACAAATCACGACTAACTTTGTATCCATATAAGACAAATTTTTATCTATTTTGGATAATATTTAAAAAATTAATTTATTTTTGAATAAAAATCAAAAACATATAGTCATGAAAAAAATTTATTTAAAATCATTTTTAATCGTTTTTATAACATTATCATTCAATCACTTAAATGCTCAATGGACCGAACTAGGAGGCTTAAATACTTTCGCAAACTCATGGAATTCTGGCCAAATAAGTAATATATCAGTTAGCCCAACAACAAATAATATTTTTGCTGGTGGTGATTTTGGCACAACATTTACAAGAGAAGTATCAAGATATGTAAATGCAGACAATGCTTGGTCACGTGCAGGAACATTTAATGCTAATTGTAACATTTATGATTTTGAAATCATACCAAGTATAGGTAGTCTTGCCGGAGGTTGTTTTACGAATACTAATGGTGAAACATATATTACTAGGTTTGATGGAACAAATTGGACGCAATTAGGTAATACTCTTGGTCAAGGATCAGTAAACGAAATTTGCACGAACTTAACAAGAACAGCAGCGTATGTAGGTGGCCCAACAAACGTTAGCGGAAAAGTATACGTTGCAACGTGGAATGGCTCATCTTGGGTAGAATTAGGAGGTACTAATTCATTATCATCAATTTTAGGAGCTAGTACTCAACAAATATTTACAGTTTGTACCGATCCAACTGGAAATGTTTATGCTGCAGGTAGTTTATATGGTACAACAGGCGGAAATAGAATTGCTAAATATAATGGTACATCATGGAGTTTCATTACTGGTTCATTTAGCGGAACTATCTATGACATAAAATCAGATTTACAAGGAAACATTTATGTAGCTGGTACATTTACTAATTCTAGTAACAAATATTATGTTGCAAAATTTAATGGCACTAGTTGGTCGGAATTAGGAGGACTTAATGGTTTATCTGCTAATTGTTCTGTAAGCACATTGGCAATAGATAAATTTGGCAATATTTATGCAGCAGGCTGCTTTACAAACACAAGCAATAAAAGATATGTCGCTAAATTTAGTGGTAATTTATGGGCAGAATTAGGAGGTAATAATTCTTTAGCTGCAAATGGTAACATTTTAACATTGGCAGTAGATACTCTAAACAATATTTTAGCAGCAGGTGATTTTACAAATTCAAGCGGAAATAAATATGTTGCAAAGTATGCTTGTCAAATTAATACACCAACAATTACTGCAAACGGACCAACTAACTTCTGCATTGGGGGTTCAGTTATACTAACTTCCTCTTCAACAACAGGCAATAATTGGTCAAATGGGGCTACAACAAACTCAATAAACGTAACAACCTCAGGAAGTTACTCTGTGAGTGTAACAAGTGGTGGTTGTTCAGCCACTTCAAATATAATTAGTGTAAATGTAAATCCAATTCCTAGCGTATCTATTAATACCTTAACAAATAATGCCATGATTTCTAAATCAGCTTCCCAAATTGTATTATCGGGTACACCAAGTGGCGGTAATTTCTCAGGCTTTGGAGTTATTAATAATATATTTTATCCAAATAATGCTCAATTAGGAACAAACGTTATTTCATATAATTATTCATCAACTGCTGGTTGTTCTGGATATTCAACACGTAATTTTATAGTTTATGATACAATTGGTAATTTCTGTTCTGTCACAGACACTCTGATAATTAATGTTTCAACTACCGGTTTAAATCCACCCAATAATGTAAATACAATTAATGTGTATCCAAATCCAGCAAGTGATTGCATTATTATCGACAATGGCAATTATGGCTCTATGAATGGATACACAATCAAAATAATAAATAGTTTAGGCCAACAAGTTTTTCAAAACACAATAAATCAACAACAATTCATTATTGATTTAAGTACATGGAATAGTAATGGAATTTATTTTCTCCATTTAATTAATGCGCAAAATAATACCGTAACAATTAGAAAAATAATATTACAGTAAATTTTATTAATCAATTAAAAAAATATCAATATGAACCCAATTTTAATTGCACTTATTACATTAAGTACTTCGCTTTGGAGCCAATTACCAAGCTATTTGAATCCTAATTTAAATTACGGTAGCGTTACAGATATTGATGGTAATACCTATGCCACAATTGCAATTGGAACACAAGTTTGGATGGCAGAAAATTTACGAACAAGTAAGTATAGAAATGGTGATCAAGTTCAATTTAGGGAGGGAAGATTTTATAATAGTGGAACATATATTTATCATTCATGGTTAGATATAAATAGCGGTTTTTATACAAATTATAATAATCAACCGACAAGTGATTATAATGGAAAATATTATAATTTTTACGCGATTAATGATAATAGAAATATTTGCCCAAATGGTTTTCAAGTTCCCTCAACTAATGAATGGTTAGAGTTAATTAATTTCCTCGGAGGCTTTACTCCTTCAATTAGCAAATTATCTAGTCAAAATTGGAATATGTCTACAAATGAAAGTGGTTTTTCAGCATTACCTAGTGGTATAATGGGTTCATATGGATCACCTGCTCCTAGTCCTAATATTGTCCCCCCTCCTTCTGCATGCTTTTCAGGTTTTGGTTCATTTACGAACTATTGGTCTAGTAGTATTACAAATGATAGTGTTGAATATTTTGCGTTAAAAACAAGTATTTCAAATATTACTAAAACAAATCGATTTCAAGGTAAATCAGTTAGATGTATTAAAAGTAATATTAATAATATAAATCAACACATAAATTATAAAGAAATAAACTTAAAAACTTACCCTAACATAGCAGAAGATTTTATAAATGTAGAATATACATTAAATGAAAAAGAAAATATCACAATTTCATTATTAAATATTGAAGGTAAACCAATAAAAGTTTTTGGTAATGAGAATCAAATTGCTGGCTTTAAAAGAATTTTTTTAGATGTTACAGACATACCGTCTGGTATTTATATGTTAAAAATAACAGGCAATAGAACAAATGCTCATACGAAAATAATTAAACAATAATTGTTTTTCAAATGCCCAAAATGATTAATGCCAATCTTCGTTATTCTTTATCAGATATTAAAGCAAATGTAGATTGGAATAAAATAGTTAGCAGTATTCCAGATTATTTATACTTGCAAAAAAAGAAGTTTGACGATATTGAATATGAAAAAAAATTTACCTCTTTTTACAAATTAAATTTAGGTAAAAACAACAGTGCTTTTAAGAAAAAGTATTTTACATTATTGAAAGAATCTTCAAAAAAGAACACTGTTCATTTTGAAAATGTTATTCAACGTTTATCAAAAATTAATTCTAAATCGCAACTTTCTTTTAGTAGTAAATTGGTTGCCACAATTGATAATAAGAAATGTGTTATTGATAGTCGAATTCTTCATCAATTATCAATTTCACGCTATTACATTAAAGACACAACTAAGCGTCAAAAACGAGACATAGAAATTTATAATGCCGTTAATAAATTCTTTAATGCCTTTGCCAAGCAAAAAGAAGGTAAAGAATTATTAAAAATCTTTAATTATAAAACCAAGAAAATTAAAGGTGCAACAATAGTAAGTGCAGTAAAAAAACTAGATTTTATTTTTTGGCAAACTAGTTTAAACTAAAGAATTAATTTGTTTTTTTAAAATCAAATATTTTCATTTTGGCCATAAGTACATAAAAACATAGAGGTATGGCCAAAATGAATTTAATCAATCATTACGCTTCAAACAAAATATTCATAGTTAAATCGTTTTGCACATTACCCGAATAAGCATTTTTTTGTAAACCAAAGGTACTCAGCATCGTTATAAAAACTGATTTTTTCGTACGTGTTTCGGTTTTAAAAACACCCACTTTATTTCGAAGTTCCGTATCGTATTTCTTATCAATAATAAAAGCACTTATCGCAAACTTCATTTCACACAAATTAATTACACCATCTCTTCTGTTAATCAATAAATCTATTTGCGCACCGTTTTCTGCTTTAATACTTTTCCATGAAGAAACCTCTGTTTCAATACCGCTTATGCCAAGCGCCATTTTAATTTGATCAACATGGGCAAGGCAAACCTGTTCAAATGCATAACCACTCCATGCTCTGTGCTTTGGATTATCAATCGCCTTTAACCAATTGTTTTTATCAGCACTCTTTTTATCTTTCATAAATCTCAAATGAAAGAGTGAGAAAAAATCAGATAACTGATACAAACTATTTTTTTCTATTCTTCCAAAAGGTGCGTACTTTCTAATGAACCCACTTTCTTCTAATTCATCTAATAATCGAGTAAGACTTCCGCCTGATGGCAACTTACTTTCTTTATTGATTTCAGAACGGGTTAATCCTTTTGTTTTTTTGGCCAAAGCATTTACAATGGCTTCATGGCGTTCTGCCTTTACAAAAAGTGATTTAAAAAGGTTATTAAACTCGTTGGTTAGTAGTCCGTTTCGCTCAAAACACAATTTACTGATAATTTGAGGGGCACTTAAGCCTTTTTCAATAGCTTCCCAATAAAACGGTATGCCGCCCAATACCATGTAAAGCTGCACAATTTGATAATGATTCAGTGTGATTTTTTTGTGTTTTAAAAACTCTTCACATTCTTTTAAGGTAAACGGCTCTATTTTAATTTTTTGAGTAACACGATTATGCAGCCCTCTTTTATTGTTAATAAGCGTATTGATCATCCACGATGCCGCCGAACCACAAACAATAAGTAAAACATCTTTTCGTGCAGATGCCCAGCTATTCCAAAAATGCTCTAAAGCATGAATGAATCCCGAATGTGGTGTATCAAACCACGGAAGTTCGTCAATGAAGACGATTTTTTTACGTTGCTTTGATTTTTCAATAAGTTTTCTCAATTGCTGAAATGCTTCCATCCAACTTACTACAACCTTAAATCTTTCTTTTGCGTGTTGATCAAACATCGCCATATTGTAATTAGCAAGTTGTTCACTCAAATTTGCTGATGCAAGTCCGGTAAGCCTAAAAGTAAATTTCCCATCAAATAAATTTCTTACCAAATAGGTTTTACCTATTCTTCGTCTCCCATATAGGGCTACAAATTCTGATTTTCCGGATAAATACTTCTGATTAAGTATAGCTATTTCTTGCTTTCTTCCAATTATCATAGCATTTCAATTTGGCCACAAATATATAAAAAAACATACTTATGGCCAAAATGAAATTTCAATTTGGCCATAAGTACTATAAAAAACACAGTTATGGCCAAAATGATAAAATAATTTTTCAACCTATTATTTCATTCATTAAAATTATTCACATTCCATAATTTAAAAGGTGCAGAGCGTATTTATCTCGTACATTTGCAATCATGCACCTGAAAGAAATTCACCTCATTAATTTTAAAAATTATGAAGACGCCAAGCTAACATTTTCGTCTAAGGTTAATTGTTTTACCGGCAATAACGGCATGGGAAAAACCAATTTACTCGATGCTATTCATTACCTGTCGTTTTCAAAAAGTTTTTTTAACCCTATTGATAGTCAAAACATACGCCAGGAGCAGGGCTTTTTTATGATTCAAGGTTTGTTTTTTAAAGATGGCGCAACAGATGAAGTGGTGTGTGGTGTAAAACGCAATCAGAAAAAACAATTTAAACGCAATAAAAAAGAATACGAACGTTTATCCGAACATATTGGTTTGTATCCCTTGGTAATGATTTCTCCTTCCGACAGTGAACTCATTAATGGCGGTAGCGAAATGAGACGTAAATTTATTGACAGTATTATTTCGCAATACGATAAAGTTTATCTCGAAAAGCTAATTGCTTACAATCATGTTCTTGCACAACGTAACACTTTATTAAAGCAATTTAAACAAGCACAGTTTTTTGATGCTACAAGTCTTGATTTATGGGATGAGCAATTGGTTATACACGGATCGGGCATATTAGAAAAACGTCTAGAATTTTTGCATGATTTTGCTCCTTTATTTTTAAAAAATTACGAGTTCATTGCCGAATCCAACGAACAAGTTGAACTGCATTATGAATCTTCACTGAAAGAAAAAGATTATAAAACGGCGCTTATAACATCTTTAGCAAAAGATAGAGTTTTAGAGCATACCACAGTGGGTATCCACAGAGATGATATTGACTTTAAATTAAACGGTAACAGTTTAAAAAAATTTGCTTCACAAGGCCAGCAAAAATCTTATTTACTTTCCTTAAAACTTGCTCAATACGAATTCATAAAAAAAACAAAAAACACTTCTCCCCTATTGCTTTTAGATGATGTGTATGATAAACTTGATGAGCGCAGGTTTTCAAAATTAATTCAGTTGGT
Organism: Bacteroidia bacterium; assembly: GCA_044352985.1. GTDB lineage: Bacteria > Bacteroidota > Bacteroidia > B-17B0 > Aurantibacillaceae > JADJDM01. The sequence continues at coordinate 92,304 of JBILCU010000012.1, read as the reverse complement.
TGCAGGAGAAGATTTTGGTCAAGTTTTTATAACAGACACGCACAAAGATCGAATAAAACAATTGTTTTCAGGAGAAAGCCTCATCGCAAAATTGTTTCATGTTGAACAAGGTAAAATTACAGAGCAGCTATGAGAAAAAGTAATCAGCAAACAATCGGAGAAGTACTTCAACAGTTTTTTAAGGAAAATAAATTAGATGCCAAACTCAATCAAGCTAATATAATTGGTAGTTGGGAAAAACTAGTAGGCCCTTTGTTTGCGAAACACACCAAACAACTTTATTTTTCGGGAACTAGATTGTTTTTAGAAATAGATTCGCCAGCAGTAAGAAACGAATTGATAATGCAAAAAACAAATCTTCTTGAGAAAATAAACGAATGGTCAGATGGAGAATTAATCACTGAAATTATTATCAAATAATTTCAGTGAATTATTATTTCTTTTTAAGCAAGAATTGTTTTTCAATAGAGAAAGTGCTGCCTCTTTTACCTAATTGCAACATTACTTTCTCTGATTTTTCATTATAACCTTTTTTCTCTGCTTTTATTGTATATTCATGATCACCAGGAATGGTAAAGAAATATTCACCTCTTTCATTCGTTAAGGTTTTAGAAACCAACTCTCCTTTTTCATTAACCACGCTAACTTCTGCAGCTTCTAATCCCGTACCTTCATAATCATCTCTAATAACCCCTTTTAGTATGCTTAAACCTGCAGGATTAACTGGCGCTTTAAAATTATTTTCTAACACTGCATAATTACTTAAATCAACTTTATAAATATCATATTCTCCATTACCACCATCTCGGTTACTCGAAAAATAACCGGTTTGTGCATCGGCAGAAATAGTAAATGATTTATCGTCTCTTTCTGTATTAATTGGATAACCTAAATTAACCGGTTTAGACCATTTACCGTTTTCAAAAACACTTTTAAAAATATCTTGACCACCCATTGAGTTATGTCCATTAGAGCAAAAGAAAAGTGTTTTTCCATCTGGAGACAAAAACATTCCACCTTCATCAAATTCGGTATTAATTTCTGGACCTAAATTTTCTGGCTTGTTCCATTCTGTTTTTGTTTTGTGTGTAACTTTCCAAATATCAGAATGACCTATTCCTCCTTTACGTTCGCTGGTAAAAAAAATTGTACTACCATCAGGTGATATACAAGCTCCTCCCTCCCAATAGCTTGAGTTTATTGGCTTACCAAGTGATACCGGTTTTTTCCATTTATTATTAGAAGCTTTAGATACAAATATATTTCCTCCAACCGCTTCAGGATCTGTCATGTTATTTCTATAAATAAAAACCTGATGTCCATCAGCACTAATGCTTGTACAAGCATCATGAGCGCCCGTTACGTTTACTTCGCCCGGTATAGGATGAGCATCTTTCCAACCAGCAGATGCGCTATCCCAATCGGAAATATAGATATCTTCAAAATATTTTCCGTCACCTTCCACATCCATAGGCGCATCAGTTGTTAATGGTCTTCTTGAGCTGAAAACTAATTTTTTTCCGTCAGCACTTATACTTGGCGCTTTATCATCAAACTTTGAGTTGATAGTTGTGCCTGCATTTGCAACCTTAACATCTACCGGATGAGCTTTGTAAAATTTAGCATTGTTACAATGACTGATTAATACCTCAACATCGTATTCAGGTAATTTTTTCTCGTTAAACTTTGATTTGTACTCGTTAAAATAGTTAATTGCTTCATCATACTTTAATTTTTCGAAATGAATTAAACCTAAAAAATATAATGATTCACTTTTTACGTTTTTAGCATCTAATGCTTTTTGTAAAGTTGCTAATGATGAATCAATTTCATGCAATTTATACTGCGTTTCTCCTAAATAATGTAGTGCAACTCCATCTTCCGGATTTGTTGAAACAATTTCTTTAAATATGCCTAGAGCTTGTTTATATTTTCCGCCAAATAAAAATTGTTTACCTCTTTCTAACTTCACAATATCCTTAGCTCCTAAATCAAATGATGAAAGATTCGCATTTATTGTAGATATTGATGGATTACTAATTAATTCGCTACTTAAAAAAACTGAAAACGAAAAAACGCAATATTTTAACATAGATAAAATTTTAAGATTCTAAGGTAATAATTTTTCGGATTATAAAAAGAGTAAAATTGATTTTTTTACGAGTGATTTTCCGATTTAATTAGGCAACGTTTATACAACTGAACTATATTTTCTAAACCATAGTATAATGCGTCAGCTATTAATGCATGTCCGATTGAAACTTCAAGTAATTGAGGAATACATGAACTGAAATAGTTTAAATTCTCTAAACTTAAATCATGCCCAGCATTTATTCCTAATCCCAACTCATTTGCAACTTCAGCTGCTTTAACAAAAGAAAAAATAGCTGCATTTTTATTACTTAAAAAATGTTTTGCATACGATTCGGTATATAGCTCAATTCTATCTGTCCCTGTTGATTTGGATGCAATTACCATTTCAGGATCAGGATCTACAAAAATGGAAGTACGGATGCCTTTTGACTTAAAAAGCGAAATAATATTTTTTAAATAATCTTGCTCTGCTATGGTATTCCATCCATGATCGGAGGTTAATTGTCCGCTTGAATCCGGAACAAGTGTTACTTGTGCAGGTAAAGTTTCTAATACAAGTTGTACAAATTTTTCTTCCTTTGGATTTCCTTCTACATTTAGTTCAACATCAAGGTGTTTTTTCAAATCCCTAACATCATTATACCGTATATGTCTTTCATCCGGACGTGGATGAACAGTTATTCCATCAGCCCCAAAACGTTGAATATCTAATGAAACTTTTAAAACATTTGGCACATCGTGCCCTCTTGAATTTCGGAGTGTTGCTATTTTATTTACATTAACACTTAGCTTTGTCATACCTTAACTGATAATTTTAGTAAATTTTTGTAAAGTTAGGTATTAGTTAGTCATTGAGTATTAAATTATTGCTTATTTTGGCAATAGTAAATTATATGTTAGTAAAAGATTTAATAACAGAAGAAGTTCCTCCACTAAAGTTTTCAGATACCATTGAAAAGGCTTTAACGTGGATGGAAGAGTTTAAGGTGAATCACTTATCGGTAATTAATGGTGATCAGTTAATTGGCATTGTAGCCGAAAGCGATTTACTTGATTCTAACGAAAATCCGGACGAAATAATAGGCAAACTTAATCTCCATTTTACCAAACCCATTATACAAGTTGGTCAACATGCATACGATGCTTTAAAGTTAATGGTCAACCTTAATGTTACAGTTCTTCCGGTTGTAGATGATAAAAACACGTTTATAGGATCAATTACTTACAAAAGTGCTCTCGAAAAATTTACCGGTTTTTCTGCAATAAACGAACCTGGTGGAATTATTGAGTTGGAAATGTTTAAAAACGATTACTCTCTTACACAAATTGCTAGTATTGTTGAAGGCAATGATGCCAAAATATTAAGTGTTTATGTTAATTCATTAACTGACTCTACTAAAATTGAAATAACCCTAAAAATAAACAAAGAAGATCTTTCTCGTATCTTACAAACATTCTATCGTTACAATTATTCTGTTAAAGCTTCATATCATCAATCAGATTACGATGATGATTTAAAAGGCAAGTTTGATGAATTCATTCGTTTCCTTAATATATAACGTTACGCACAACTTCAGTAAATTTATTTTACTGTTATCATTACTTTTTTTTACAAAAAATAGTTATTCTACTTTTTTGTCAATTTCAAATCAAGACTCCATAAATTACATAAATAAATATGTTACAATTGGATCCATAAGTATTTCAGGAAACAAAAAAACCAAGTCTCCAATTATTTTAAGAGAACTTACATTTAGAAGTAATGACACCATTGATTTTAAAAGTATTGAGCAACTATTAAAAAGAAGCGAACAAAATTTACTAAACACTTCATTATTTAACTTTGCAACAATTACTAGCGAATTAAACGAAGAAAATTTATCTGTTTCGATTAATATAGCAGTAAGTGAAAGATGGTATTTATGGCCGAGTCCGGTATTTGAAATTCAAGACAGAAACTTTAATACTTGGTGGGAAACAAAAGACCTTTTTAGAATTAATTACGGTTTGTTTTTATCGATGTACAATGTAAGAGGTAGAAATGAAACTGCTGTTTTAAAATTCAGAAAAGGGTATACCGAACTTTATGGATTTTCATATAAAATTCCTTATTTGGATAAAAAACAAAATTTAGGAGCAAATGTATCTGTAAACTATTCACGTAATAATGAAGTAGCTTTTAATACAGAAAATAACAAATTACTTTTCACCAGAAATTACACCAATTATTTAAAAAATGATTTGGAATGTAAATTAGGATTTACTTACAGAAAAGGAATATATGCTAGGCATGTTTTAGATTTACTTTACACAAAAAAACAAATTACAGACACTATATTAAAATTAAACCCAAGTTATTTTGGAAATGAAATTAAAAACGCTGAATATTTTAGCATTCAGTACCGCTATAAATTAGACCTTCGCGATTCGAGAATTTTCCCTTTAAAAGGAAATTATTTTGAACTTTATATATCAAAAGATGGCTTAAATGTTTTAAAAAGTGAAAGCATAGATAACTTTAGCGCAGAGGCTGTTTTTAAAAACTATTGGCAAACCAGTAAACGATTTTCTGTAGGCAGCTCTTTAAGATTAAGATACAAGCAACTGAATAATAAAAGTTATTTTTTTAATCAGGCACTTGGTTATACTGAATTTGTTAGAGGATATGAATATTATGTAATTGATGGGCAAACATTTTCAATAGTTAAAACAAATATCAACTACCAATTAATCAAACCGAAAATTGTACACATACCTTTAAAGAGCGTTGAGAAATTTAATAAAATCCCCTACAGTGTTTATGTATCTGCACATGCAGATGCAGGATTTGTACAGGACAAAATTTTTTATGCCCAGAATAACTTAAGTAACAAAACTATTTATGGTTTTGGTGCAGGAATTTCTTTAGTTACGTATTATGATTTTGTGCTTAGGCTAGATTACTCAATAAACAGAATAAAAGAAAGCGGAGTGTTTGTACATTTCATGGCACCGCTTTAATTCATCAAATTACTTTTTACTTCCACTTAAACTCATCAATTTAAACAACTCCTCTAATTTTGGCGAAAGTACAATCTCTGTTCTTCTGTTTCTTGCTCTTCCTTCAGGAGTTGCATTACTTGCAACCGGTAAAAATTCACCTTTACCAGATGCCGTTACGCGCTTTGCCTCTACTTTAAATTCCTCGGTTAACATTCTTACTATGTTAGTAGAACGGGCAACACTTAAATCCCAATTATCTTTATAAACAGATGTTTTAATTGGAATAGAATCAGTATGCCCTTCAATTGCAACATCTATATCATTGTTTTTAATTAAAACTTCTGCTAACTTTTTAATAGCATCTTTCCCTTTATCTTCCACTGAAGCCTGGCCTGATTTAAATAATAATTTATCAGACATGGAAACATACACCTTACCGTTTTTCATTTCCACACCCAATTCATCCGATTTAAAACCTAGCAATGCATTTTTAACTTTTGAATTTAATGCGTTTAAAATCGAATCCTGACGACTTAGTAAAGCTTCCAATTCTTTTAATCGTTTATCTTTTTCCTGTATTTTTTTATTTTTTAAATCAAGTTCACTTGTTTGTTGCTGTAAAGATGTTGTTAATTCAGCTAATTTTTTATCACTGCTATTGTAAAGTAATTTGTAAGATGCATTTAAATCATTCAATGCGCGCTGCATGGAAGCTATAGTTGTGTCTTTTGTTTTATTTAAAAAACAAAGTTTTGTAGTGTCTTTTTTTAACTTTATGTTCTCGTTTGTTAATCGATCAATTTCTAATAAAGCGCGCTTATATCTTTTCGACCAAAATAATTTTTGAAGTTTAGTTTGAGCGGGTAAAACACTTGTGCAGGCAACAACAATAATAACAATAGAAAGTAGTTTTTTCATTTTAATTAATTTGATTTAAAATTAGACAGTCAATTGATAGAATATTGTTCGTTTTGACTTAATTATTAACGATTAAATGTGAATGAAATCAAATATTGTCAAACCAACTTCTTTGTCTTGGAATACGTAAATCTCTTAAAGAAGCTGTTTTTAAATTAATACCTAACGAATATCGTTTATTAAAGCCAAATGGCACCCAATCAATTTTTGCTTCCCAGCAACGTAAATCTCTGTAAATATTGAATGAAGTATAACTTAAATTTTTACTTGTAAAATCATAACCGCTGGTAAAACCTAAACGCCATTTTTTTGTGATTTCTACATTCCCACTGATATTCAATTGCTGAGTAGGTTTTACATTTTGTTGTAAAATGGTTAGGTTATAATTTTTATTTACTAAAATGGTATAATAAACATTTATGTTCCAATTACCACTTTTTGAAATCAAATCTGGGAATAATTGATTATTAAAAGTTGCATTAACAGCTAATTGTGAGCTAACATACCTTAATAATACGGTTTTGTTTTTTAAATAAAATTGATTGATTCGAGCTCCCATACTATCTGTATCGTATAAATCAAAAACACTAGCACCTAGTAAATCTATGTTTTTCCAGATTTTTGTTCGAGCATTTAAGTTAATTAAACTCCATTTTAATTCAGTGGACGATAAGCTATAAAATCCACTAATTCCTAAATTTTGAATCAATGAGATTTTTTTGTCAACAAATCCTGTATCTGTTTTTTGACGAACCTTTGCTTCTAAATTATTATTTAATGAATAAGTAAGTGCTCCACCTTCATCACCGAGTGGCCCACCAAAAATTCCGTTTTCGAAAACTGAATAACTTCTTTTATTACCTAAGGTATCATATTGTACCATTTTATAAAAACCTAACTTATCTGATTTAAGATTGGGATGGTAAGTTAAACCAACAGTAGGAATAATAAAATGCCTGATTTGTTTTAATCGCGTTGATTTAAAGTAATAATCTCCAAAAACTTTTGTTGTTAGATTAGAGCTAAAATTAACATCAAATCCTGATTTAAAGCCATTCAACGTATCTTTTAATATATTGTTTTTTTCTTGATCAAACCTATAATTGATATAGTTTAAATAATTTACTGCAGAAAAATTTATGGCTGGAGTTAAGGTAAAATATTTAAGCACATTTACGTTAGTACTGATTGGAATTATATGCCTTACTCCATATTGAATGTTGGATAAATTTTGTTTTTTAAAGAAAACAGAATCTTTTTCCCTTAAAAAACTCTTAGCTTCGGCTGTATAACTAATTCCTATTTTATCAAGAATATTTTGTTTGGTTCTATTTTCATTTTTAAAAGGAAAAAACCTGGGGGTATTTAATGTTAGTTCAGGGAAACTAATTTCCATATCACGTGTAACCGTATTTTGGTTATGTCGTGCGTTAAGAGATATTACAACATTTTTAAAGGTATATGCGTAATTAATATTTGAGAAAAAAGTATTGGTTAAGTATTGCTGTGAGCTTTGAGGATTGTATTTATTATTGAATGCACTTTGCATATTTACATTTGCACTAAAACGTTGTTTTGGGTTACTTTTTGGATCTTGAACATGTAGCCAGTTAAATGAAAAATTGTTTAATTTCTGGTAACCTAATAAGGAATTTTTCTCAAAAGGAATTTCTTTATTACCCAAAACAATTTGCTTGAAAACAACATTAAAATTTCCCGAAAAACGATACCTTAATTGATAACGATTAAATGTTTTAATTGCCCATGAGCCTGATGAATAAATATCACCCCTAATTTCCATATCGGTTTTATCGTTTATAGGTAAATAAAAACCTGCATTTTCAAGATAAAACCCCTGATTGGGTGATTGACCAAAACTCGGAATTAAAATACCGCTTTTGGATTTATTTTTTACATTCGGAAAAAAACCAAAAGGTAAGCCAATTGGTGTTTTTAACCCGGCTACCTCAACAAATAAAGGTCCGGTAATAATTTTATCATCGGGAATTACTTTTGCTTTTGTAGCTCTGAAATAAAATGCAGCATCTTCAAACTCGCACGGTATGCATTTTGCATTTTGTATGTACATCACATTATTGGAATCTTTTTTAATAGACTCACCATAAATAAACATATCGGCCTGCTCGGTTAATACACCAAAAATTTTTCCTTTTTGTGTTTTGGTATTGTAAATAATTTTTTCGCAGCGCATTTCATTGTTTCCATCCTTAAATAAAGGTTGACCAATCCATTTACCTGAACTATCTTTAATACCAAAAGCTGTAACCAAATTCGAACCATTATCAATTTCAATATGCTCTGCACTTAATGTTTTACCGGTAAAATCAACAAAAGCATTCCCGAATAAAATTATTTTCTTCTCTTTAATTTCATAACGAATAGAATCCCTGGCATTGTAATTGATTTCAGAATCAATAATATCTTCAGCTAGTGTATCCGTTTTTAAAGTATCATTGATCTGTGCAGCTAATGGCAATAAACCCAACCATAAAACAGTTATTAACACATTACGACTTAAAATTAATATATACTTCAATAAGCGAAACAATGCCTTAGGTTTATTTTTGTTTTATTAAAAGTGGCAAAACTACTTAAAAATCATTGATTTTCATGAAAACTAACGCACACAAATATTTGCTTAATACGGTTAATGTAGTGTTAATAGTGTGTTTAAGTTTACTTTTTAGTTCTTTTCATGTTCCAAAAATTGGAAAGGGAATTAAAATAGTTGTTATTGATGCCGGCCACGGCGGCAAAGACCCTGGTTGTAACGGTGCAGTGCATAATGAAAAAGAAGTAACCTTAGCCATTGCGCTAAAATTAGGCAAATTGATTGAAGAAAAACTAAAAGATGTTAAAGTTATTTATACACGCACTTCTGATGTATTTGTTGAGTTAGAAGAACGTGCTCAAATTGCAAACAGAAATAATGCCGATTTATTCATTTCCATTCACTGTAATGCCGCTGCAAAATACGTTACTTATAAAGATAAAAATGGGAAAACACACTACAAAACATGGAAGGACAAAAAAGGAAAAATTCATAAAAAAGAAACCGTAAACCCCATTCCTTACGGATCGGAAACCTATGTAATGGGTTTAAAAAATGAAAAAGGTAAAATGGAAGTAGCTAAACGAGAAAATGCTTCCATGTTACTCGAGGACAACTACGAAAAAACCTATAATGGATTTGACCCTAATAGCGATGAAGCATACATCATCATGAGTTTAACAACAAGTGCTTATGTAGAACAAAGTGCAAAATTTGCCTCCTTCATTCAAAAAGAATACAAAGATAAAGCCGGCCGAATTGATAAAGGAGTTCAGCGACAAAGTATCTGGGTATTATGGCGAACAGCAATGCCAAGTATTTTAACGGAAGTAGGATTTTTAACGAACCCAATTGAAGAAAAATTTTTAGGTTCAGATAAAGGTCAAACTTACCTTGCAAGCTCTATTTTCAGAGCTTTACGTAATTATAAAAATGAAATTGAAAACAAATCTGATAATTATACCGATGAAATAGACAAATTAGAACCGTTAGAAAATGAGAATTTAGTTTTTGAAAGAGAACATCCTGAATTAAAAAATAAAGAAAATCAGGAAGAAGAAAAGTCAGATAGTAGTACCACAAATTTGAACGATGAAAAGTATAATACACTTATAAAATCTGCTGACACTAAATTAAAAGAACGGAAGTTAAGTGAAGCAAAATTAGATTATAATGCTGCGCTAATTATAAAATCTAATGACATGTATTGTAAAAATAAACTTTCTGAAATTGACCAATTAGAAAAAGATATAATTAAAGCAGAAAAAGAAAAACAAAAAGCTTTAGATCAACAAAACACCTTATACAGTCAACAAATTAAGGAGGCTGATTTATTTTTGAACAAGAACGAATATGATGCAGCAAGGAAAAAATATCAAGAAGCATTAATTACCAAACCTGGTGAAAAGTACCCAAAATTAAAATTATCAGAAATAAATGATCTTGAAAAAAGCAGTGTTACTGATACTACTAAAAAAGTAACTGCAAACGATCTAATTAAAAATTACAATAAGAATAAAAAAGATTCCATTGTTCAATCACCAAAAAACAATAATCAGGAAGTTTGTTTTAAAGTTCAATTTGCTTCATTTGAAAAAGAATTAGCTATTAAAGCTGATTATTTTAAAAATGTAGAACAAGTTTGGTATTATAAAATGGGTACTATTTTTAAATATACTTCAGGTAATTTCATAAAACTTGATGAAGCAATAGTTCATCAGGCAAAACTTAAAACTGCAGGTTTTAAAGATGCTTTTGTTGTTGCTTTTAAAAACAATACACGAATTGAAATTAAAGAAGCACTGAAGCTTCTTGAAAGATAATTTCAAATTTTTATAACAACCTTTGTTATATAACCCACTTTATTTTTCTTTTTTTTAACCATCAAAAAAGAAAAATCTGCGATAAACTTGAATAATTGGAAAAATTCTTGGTGTTTTAATGACCTCATAAATCAATAGGTTTAATTGAATTTTTTGCTTTCAAGCTTTTGAGGGGAAACTATATAGAGCCTAAAAAAGTCAATTTTAAATTTCTTCACACTTTTTTCATTGCCAAAAAAGTGTGCAAAAAGTCTAGAAATTGCCAAGGCAATCTCGAGCAATGCTCGAGACCAGCAATCAAAAGCTAAAACGCCTCCAAGGCTTCGGCGTTAATTAACGCTTTTAATTGCTTTTGCTACGTCAATTTCAATTTTAATAGCGTGTAAGCCTTGACGCTGCTCGATGCTGAGTAGCGGTGAGCCAATTTTAGCGCAGCACGAAGTACGGCAATTATCCAGTGGGTAATTGAGCGAATTTGTGGGAGGTGCGAGCGTAAAAATTGTGTGAGGAACGAAGGTATCGCAGCGTCTTGATTTCTTTTTCATTCTTGCTTCGCTCAGCCTGGCTCAAATGTGCATTGCACATTTGCCCTAATCAAGCAAAAGAAAGTTCAAAATTTAGAAAAGAGAGTTTTTAAGTGGATTTTAATAGAGAATCTAAGCAAATTCTAAATACCTGTTTAAATGCAAAAAGCCGAAATTAATTTCGGCTTTTTGTTTAATAATTATTCGCCTTAAGGCATCAATTATTTTTTTGCTTTTGCTACTGCAGGTTTACCAGATTTTTTTTTAGGTCTGGATTTACCATAAGAGCCTACTGCAATTTTTCCTTTTTTAGAACGTTGATCACCTTTTCCCATAAAAATTAGTTTAATACACAAATATATTAATAAGTACTAGAAAAGAAAAAAATCATTTCAATTAATTCTTAAATCAAGTGAAACTCATTTACAAACAAGAAACATCAATATAAATTTGTGCAAAAAAAATGAAACATATTGGTGATGAAATGATCACTTTCTTAAAAAAAAGTGTCACTCAGCTTGAAGAACTTCAAGTGCAGGCAGAATTAGGAAAAGAGGAACTAAAAGATAATTATCAAACATTTAAAAAAGATTTTACTAAAAAAGTAAATCAATTTAAAAGAGGTGAAACTCCTATGCAAAAAAACATCAATAGTAAATTAACTCCTTTAAAACAGAAAATGGACGAAATGGAAGTGCAATTTGCATTAGGTAAAGCAGAAGCCAAAGATAAAATAGAAGAAGAATTTAAAAGCATGAAACATCAGATGTCCGAACTAAAAACTGACATTAAAAAATGGTTTACTGAAAAAACAAAAAATGCGATTTAAGTTTTTATAAATTATCTTTCACAAATTTCAGCATTTTGGTATACAAATGTAGACGTGTATTACCCCCGTAAATTCCATGATTTTTATTAGGGTAAATAAATTGATCAAACGGAATATTGTTTTTAACTAATTCTTTGGTCATTTCCAATTTTATCAAAAAAAATCCCATTTCGGGAACTTTTGATTATATTTGAAAAAATTATTTTGATGTGAGGATCATTTCAAAAAAGACATTACGGGAATTCTGGGTAAAACATACTGATAGTGAACAGCAACTTAAAGCCTGGTATCAAGAGGTAAATACTGCAGATTGGAAAAATCCAAAGCGGATAAAAAAAGAATACCCAAGTGCAAGTTTTTTAGCCGATAATAGGGTTGTGTTTAATATAAAAGGCAACACATACCGACTTATTGTAAAAATTAATTATGAATACCGCATCGTATGGGTTAGGTTTATTGGAACTCACGCGGAATATGATAAAATTGACGCAACAAAAATTTAAGACTATGACTTTAAAACCAATAAAGACAAAAAAAGACTACCAGCATGCGCTCGACAGGCTTGAGTTACTATTTGATGCGAAGAAAAACACAAAAGAAGGTGACGAACTCGAAATATTGAGTATTCTCATTGAAAAATATGAAGACGAGCACTTTCCTATTGATTTTCCCGATCCTATAGAAGCCATTAAATTTAGAATGGAGCAATTAGGCTACAATCAAAGCGACCTCGCCAAAGTTATAGGACTTAAAAGCCGCGCAAGCGAAATTTTGAGTAAGAAAAGAAAATTAACATTGGAAATGGTTAGACTTTTACACAACAGTTTGAAAATACCTACAGAGGTATTGATTCAAGCATATTAGTATTTGATTTTTTTCTAAAAATTACCAATTATTTTTGGCACCATTACCAAAAACTAAAAATTATCTTTCACAAATTTCAGCATTTTTGTATACAAATGTAGACGTGTATTACCCCCGTAAATTCCATGATTTTTATTAGGGTAAATAAATTGATCAAACGGAATATTGTTTTTAACTAATTCTTTGGTCATTTCCATGCTGTTTTGCAAATGTACATTATCATCAGCACTGCCATGAATTAATAGGTAATTGCCTTTAATTTTTTTGGTAAAAAAAACTGGGGAATTTTCATCGTAACCCGTTGGGTTTTCCTGTGGTGTTCTTAAAAAACGTTCGGTATAAATGTTGTCGTAATACCTCCAATTTGTAACTGGCGCAACCGCAATTGTTGATTTAAAATAATCAGCTCCTTTTGTAATGAGTAATGAGGCAAGGTAACCTCCGAAACTCCATCCCTGAAAGCCAATTCGTGTTTTATCAATAAACTTCAGCGTGCCTAAATATTTTGCTGTTTCAATTTGGTCAATCGTTTCTAATTTACCTAATTGCTTGTAAGTACTATGTTTAAATGCTTTTCCTCTGCCTAAAGTTCCTCTTCCATCAACACACACAACTATATAACCTTGCTGACACAACAACTGATGCCAGAAGTAATCATAAATTTCCCACTGGTTGTTGCACTCATTGCTTCCCGGACCACCATAAGCAAATTGATAGACAGGATATTTTTTTGTTGAGTCAAAATTAACTGGCTTCATCATCCAGCCATTTAATTCTACTTGTTCAGGCGTTTTAAACTTAAAAAATGTTTTACTTGTTAATTCGTATTGCGCAATTTTGTTTATGTAATCTTTATTATCAACCAAGGATTTAATTAATTTCCCTTTATTATCTCGTAATTCTACTTTGTATGGTGTATTTGCATCACTCCAGGTACTTACATAGTATTGAAAGTTACTGCTGAAATCTGCGTCGGTAGTTCCTCTTTTGTCGGAAAGTTTCACTTTATTTTTTCCGTCTAATAAAACACTGTAAAGATCTCTTTCGTTTGGAGATAATTCTGTGGAAATATAAAATAAGGTTTTAGTTTTTTCATCTATTCCTTTAAAATCAATTACATCCCAGTTTCCTTTTGTAATTTGATTAATTAATTTTCCGTTGATATCGTAATGATACAAATGATTAAATCCATCTTGCTCACTGCTCCAAATGAAGCCTTTATTATTGGATAAAAAACGAAGATTATCATTGATATCAATATAAGTATCACACTCCTCAGCTAAAATTACTTTTGTTTTACCACTTTGTGCATCTGCAAAAAGCAACTCTAATTTATTTTGCAAACGATTCATTCGTTGAATTGAAAGTACATTTGGATCTTTTGTCCAATTAATTCTAGGAATGTAAATGTCTGTTTCTGTTCCAATGTCAACATTGGTGATTTTTTGTGTTGCCAAATCATACATATAAACACTTACAATGGAATTGGACTCACCAGCTTTTGGGTATTTAAATTTGTACTGACTAGGATAAAGTCCATCATACATCGGCATTTCAAATTCTTTCACTTTACTTTCATCAAATTTTATCCATGCAATTTTATTGCCATCTGCATTCCATTCAAAAGCTTCTGCTTTGCTAAACTCTTCTTCATACACCCAATCGCACCAGCCATTTTTAATCTTGTTGTATTCGCCGTCTTGTGTAATTTGTGTTTCGGTTTTCGCATCCAAATCTTTAATAAAAAGATTATTATCTCTAACAAAAGCAACCTTACTTCCTTTTGAAGACATACGAGCAAAAAGCTGAGGACCTTTATCGGAAAGCTTTACTAATTTTCGGGTTTTAATATCAAACACATAATTTTCTGCAGTACCAGATCTTCTGTAAATGGCTTTGTAATTTTGAGGAAAAATAATTTTGGTTTCATCATCATTAAAGTAGTAAGATGTGGCTTTAATTGTATCAGTTGCTCCAGAAACTATCAACTCGTTTGCTTTAACAATATTCGCAATAAGCTTACCTGTTTTTAATTCGTATTTATTGATATCACCGTTTTCTTCCAACTGAGTATAAGATATACCATCTTTCATAGAGTTAAACCCACCGAAACGTTCAGGTATAAATTTGTATTCTTTCCAGATATTTTCTAAAGTGATTTTAGATTTTTGGGAGAAAAGTTGAGACGAAAAGGCAATGATACCAATTAATAAAAACTGTTTTATCATAAATTAAGTTGTTGCGTTATTATTTTTTTAATTTTTCTGAGATTTGCTCAGATTTAGCTTTATCACCTATAATTAAATAAAGCTTACGCAAAGCAGTTAATGTTGAAACATCGTCAGCATTAATGTTCATTGCTTTCTCTAAATTAAACACGGCTTTTTTAAATAAGTCTTGTGCTTTTTCACTTAATGCTTTTTGTTCGGCATTCATTTTCGGAATAGCATCAGCTTTGTATTGATAAAAACTACCTAAATTATTGTACACTGCTCCACAATTGTACCAAGCATCAAAACTAGCAGGATCAAATTCAGTAGCTTTTTTATAATCTTGTTCTGCTTTTAACATGAGTTCTTCAAAATTTAAAGGTTTATCCCCTTTCACAGGATTAGCCATGTTATCATACACATTTCCGCGCACTAAATACAAGGTAGAGCTATTTGGTGTTGCAGTAATGGCTTTATTTAAATTCTCCAATGCTTTCGTACCATTGCCTTGTTGTATAAAAAATTCGGTTTCTTTATTCATTAAATACGTATCGTTTGGAAAAGCAACTCGACCGGCTTTTATAGCTTCTAAAGCTCCGGTGCTATCTTTAAGAGCTAGCTTTGCATCAAACAAACTGGTATACGCAAATGAGTTAGCCACTTTTTCATTAATCATCATTTCGGCATATTGTTTAGTTAACTGATGTTTACCGGTTTTTGTTGCGCATAATACAGCGTTGTATAAGACATTGGTATCAACAATCCCTAATTGTTTGGTAATGATATATTGATCAGAAAATAACATAGAGGCGTCTTCAAATTTTCGTGCTTTGTATTTTGAATAGGCTACATTATTTAGTTCTTGTATCAATTGAGAGTAAAAAATTTTAATTTCATTTTCATAGGATTTATCTTTATCCAGCTCTTTTGTTTTTAAAATTGATTGTGTAGCATCATCAATAAATTTAGAGTTACTGTTGTGATAACTTAATTCTTTAGCATCCGAATTAGATTTATTTTTTAATTCATTTTTTTTGTAATCTTCTTTAAATAAATACAATTCAATTTTTGATTTATACATCCATGTTTTGGCATCGTCTTTTGTTTTTTCATTAGCTAAAGCCAACTGAATTGCTTCATTTGCTTTTGCTAAGGATGTTGTATCAAAACTACTTTCATAATCGGACAAATTTCGCCAAGCTGCTTGCACTTTTCCGGGTTGGGCTTTAGCTATAATCATAATGAAAAATAGCACGGTAACTAAAATTGTTTTTTTCATTTGTAGATATTTATTTTTTTTTAATTGTCAATTTTAAAAAGCAATGTGCTTTCATTTTATTTCGCATTTGGCACATAGCTATTTCATTGTATTGAAGTTATTAAAAACAAAAACAGTGAGCTGAACTCACTGCTTTATGGATGTTTTGTTTAGTTTTATTTTGTCTCGTTAATATAATCTACTTTGCCATTTGCATCTATATTTATAGATCCTTTTGAGTATATTAGTAATTCTGTTGTTCCTTCTTTTGTTTGAGTTCTCGACGAATTTTCAGGAGATCCAATCAAACTTATAACTTCACTTCTTGACATACCCATTTTTATTTTTGTTAAATCAACAATTTGTTTTTTATCGGCATATTTATCTGCTTTTTCTGTTTCTCCTAAGCGTAAAAACAATTGACGTAATTGTTTTTTTGTGTTTTTATCAGGAGATGCTTCGTAAGATTTCTCTAAGTATACAACTGCTTTTTTAAATTGTTCGTTTGCTTTGGTTTCGTATTCTTTTGCTTTAGTAGTCTCTTTTGGAGGAAGGTTGTTTAATTTTTCATTCCAGGTATTTCCTGCGTTGAAATACATAACACCTAAATTGTAATTAGCAATTTCATAATCTGGCTTTAATTCCAAAGCTTTTAAATAAGAACTTTCTGCTTTATCCAGCTCATTGTTTTTTTGATAGATTGTAGCAAGAATGGTATATAAAACCTCGTTATCCGGAGCCACTTCAATTGCTTTATTCAACTTATCTTTTAACTGATCTAATTTTTTCTGCGCTAAATAAATATTAATTTCCTGATTAATAATATCCAAATTTTCTTCAAACATTAATTTACCTTTTTCGATATATGATAATGCTTTTGCAGTGTCTTTATCTATCAGGGAAATTTTAATCATGTCTGTGTAAATACTCGGATCCTTGTATTTTGTCTCAATTAACTTGTTTGCACTTTCCGCAATTTTTTCTTTATTTGCTGCTTTTACATAGGTTTTGTATCTATTAAAAAGAATTTTTTCTTTAGTGATGTTATTTCTTTTTAAAGATTGATCGCTATCAAAAGGTAAAGCGGTTTCTAATAAATCATAGGCTTTAATAGCTTTATCAAACTCTCTATTATCACTATAAAACAACGCTTTATTACTAAGTGATCCACATGCTGCAGCAAAAAGACCTTTAACTTCTTCTTTGTAAATGTCTTCTTTATCTAATTTTAAACACGTTAAATAACTTTCTGTTGCTTTTTCTTCCGCTTCTAAATCCAGTTTTTTCACGTTTTCATCTTTATCCTGATAAATGGCTTGATAAACTTTACCTCTATACATCCAAAGCTTAGCTTTTTTTTCGGTGTCAGGGTGAGCAGCTGCTAAATCTGCAGCTACTTTTGCCTTATCGTATTCCTTATTTTTTAAATAATTAATGGTATTTTGTAATTGATTGCTCTGTGCATATACAGCTACTATACCAGAAGTTAATAGTACGGTTAAAATCCCTTTCATTTATTGTATACTTAAGTTTGAATTAATCAATAGTGATTTTTTTCAATTTCACTTTCTTTAAAGTTTCCTTGTTTTGATTATCTTTTACTTCGTCTAATTGTTTTTCAATTAAGTATTTATCTCCTGCAATTACAGTAGTTAATTTATTTGCATCAAAATACTTTTTGATTTGTTGATTAACTTCATCTTTAGTAATTGATTTTAATAATTGATTTTGTTTAGCAGTATAATCTTTATCTAAATTATTTCTAGCAATGTTAGCCAAGAAAGATGCTTTTTGATAAGGAGCTTCATACTTCAATGCTTCTTCATTCAATAAAGAATTTTTAGTAAATTCTAACTCCTTATCAGTAATACCATCCGCTTGGTATTTTTTAAATTCTTTCATAATTTCAGCTAAAGAGGCAGCAGTAGCAGAACGTTTTACAGATGAATTAATCATAAAACGTCCATTATATTTATCACCACTAAAGCTAGAACGGATTCCGTAAGTATAGCCTTTTTCTTCTCTTAAATTTAAATTTAAACGACTATTGAAGTTACCTCCGAAAATAAAATTAGCGATACGGTTTTTATAAAAATCTCCTGTAGCATCGTATTTTAAAGAAGGGTAACCCATCATGATTACTGAAGAAGGTGCTGCGTCTTTATTATAAATAAAGAACTGTGGTTCAGGAGTAGCGGCAACTTCTGTAACCGGTTGCATTTTAATTTCTTTTGCTGCCCATTTAGTTAAGAATTCCAATTTTGGTTTTACTTCAGCCTCATCAACATCACCAACAATAACTAAGTTAGTACCACTAGGAGAATAAAAATTATTATAATAATCTTTAATGTCCTGCAATGTTATTGCTTCAATAGATTTAATTGAAGGCTGTAAACCCATTACGGTATTACCATATAATGCGATATCAAAAGCTTTACTTGCCATTGTATTTGCACTTGTGCCTTCGTTACGAATAGCCTCTTTATATTGTTTTTTTGCCAAATTAAAATCTTCTTCTTTGAATGCCGGATTTAATAATTTTTCTTCTAACAACTTAATAGTAGCATCTAAGTTCTTTTTTAAACATTCTACACTAATAAATGTTTGTGTTTTACTTGCACTGAAACTGATGCTGCTACCTAATTTTTCTAACTCAGCACTTATTTGTTCGGTTGTGAATTTTTTTGTGCTCTCATTCATTAAATTAGCTGTCATTTCTGCAACACCTAATTTTTTAACTTGATCTCCATTTAACACTAAACTACCACCTTCCATAGTCATATAAAGAGTAATTTCAGGAGTTTCGGTGTTTTTTGTACCTATAACTGTTAATCCATTACTTAACTTATAGTTAAAGTAATCAGGTGTTTTTACAGGTTTTACTGCGCCAGCCACCGGACGATCAGCACGATTAAATTTATCAGGTGTTGGACTATAACTCAAGCCTTTATAATCAGGATTTGAAGGAAAAGTACCACCTGCATAAGGATTAAAGCTTTTAACGGAATCCTTTGGATTAAATATTGGGTAAGTATTCAGTACTGCAGCTCCAGATCCTTTAATGTATTTATTAAAAACTCGGATAATGTCTTCTTTTGTAACTTTATTGTATCTATCAATTTCCTCAGAAATACTTGATGATTTACCTAATAATCTCTCCCATTCAGAAACAACCATTGCTTTACCCATCACGCTTGATAAACCATTGTATTGTCCTGTTTCATAACTTGCTTTAGCTCTTAGCAATGCTTCATCAGTAATGCCCGTTTGTTCAAACTCATCTATTGTGCTTTTTACTTTTGCATCAATTTCTTTAAATAGTTTTTCGATATCAAAATCATCAAATGGAGGTGGATAACAGAACAATCCAAATCTAAACTCACCAGCTAACTCACTTGACTCATGCTCAACTTGTGCTTCAATAGCCAATTTACTTTTAACAAAATTTTTATAGAAAATAGAATTATTTCCAGATCCCATCATTGTAGAAAGCAAATCTAAAGCTGCTTCATCTCTATGATATTGTGGAACAGTTGGATATGCCCTTAAGTTAAGAGGAAAATAGGTTCTGTCTTTGTATTTGGTGTATTTATCAGTTGCTAAATCATACGGAAAACGAGTAGTTAATTCCTTAGGATTAAACTTTTTAACCTCAGGACATTGTTTTAAGTTTCCGAAATATTTGTCAGCAATATCCAAAGCTGATTTTGGATCAAAATCACCCGAAATGGTTAAAATAGCATTGTTTGGACCATACCATCTTAAAAAGAAATTTTTAACATCATCTAAAGATGCTCTGTTTAAATCATCAACATATCCTATAACCGGCCAGCTATACGGATGCCCCATTGGATAAATAGCTTTATTGATTTCTTCAACATAAGCTAATGCGTAAGGTTGGTTTTCTACATTTTGAGATTTTTCATTTTTAACAGCATCACGTTGATTCTCGAATTTTTTTGATGTTAGTGAGTCTAATAAAAAGCCCATACGATCAGACTCCAACCACAAAGCCATTTCTAAATAGTTAGAAGGCAAGGTTTCGAAATAAACTGTTTTGTCACGTTCTGTAAACCCATTCATAGTTCCACCTGCAGTTGAAACCATCTTAAAATGTTCTTCATCTGCCACGTGCTTTGACCCTTGGAACATCATATGCTCAAAAAAATGAGCAAAACCTGATTTACCAATATCTTCACGGTTTGAACCTACTTTATAAGTAACCTGTACATGAACAACTGGATCGGAGTGATCTTCGTGCAATAAAATGGTTAACCCATTTGGCAGTTTCCATCTTTCGTATGGAATTACCACTTTATCAGGTTTCGGTTCTACTTTTTCAATTAAGGTTGGTTGAGCAAACAATCCGGTTGTCATTAGAATTCCGGCTGCAAGTGCTAAATAGTTTTTCTTTTTCATTACAGATTTAGTTTGTTTTCAAAATTAAAATTTTTGTTACCATAAATGGTGCCATTTTTAAGCATTATCGTCCGTTGGTGTATTTTCAGATGCTGCTGTATCGTTTTCTGAGGCATTTTCTGAATCCAATGTTTCCGTTGAATTTATATTTAGATCTTCTTCGTCCTCATGATCAACTTTAGTTACTGCTGCAATTTCATCGCTTTCCTGAATATTGATTAAACGAACTCCTTGAGTTGCACGTCCCATAACTCTAAGAGATGCAATGTTCAAACGAATGGTAATTCCATTTTTAGTTATAATCATTAAATCGTTTTGGTCGGTTACTGATTTTATAGCAACCAAGTGCCCCGTTTTATCAGTGACATTTATGGTTTTAACTCCTTTTCCTCCACGATTAGTAATACGGTATTCATCAATTTCAGAACGTTTGCCATATCCTTTTTCAGAAACAACCAATACGTTAGATTGTAAATCATCAATACAGATCATTCCAATCACTTCATTTTTTGCACCATCTTCATCATTTAAATCAACTGCAATAACACCTGATGCATTTCTGCCCATCGGACGAACTTTTTCTTCGTTGAATCGACAAACTTTACCAAATTTAGTAGCAATCATGATTTCATTCTTGCCATTAGTAAGCGCTGCTTCCAACAACTGATCTCCTTCACGAATGGTAATAGCATTGATACCATTTGCTCTTGGACGTGAATATGCCTCAAGGGTTGTTTTCTTAATGATACCTTCTTTGGTGCAAAGAACGATGTAATTATTATTAATGTAATCTTCTTCTGATAAACTCTTCACATTGATAAATGCTTTAACCTTATCTTCAGCAGGAATATTTAATAAGTTTTGAATTGCTCTTCCTTTACTTGTTTTATTTCCTTCCGGAACTTCATAAGCTCTTAACCAAAACACTTGTCCTTTTTCAGTAAACAATAATAAATAGGCGTGAGTTGAAGCAATGAACATGTGTTCGATAAAATCTTCGTCTCGGGTTGCAGAACCTTTTGAACCTCTTCCACCACGATTTTGCGATTTGTATTCAGTTAAACTGGTACGTTTGATATAACCCATATGAGAAATGGTTATCACCACATCTTCATCAGCAATAATATCTTCCATTCGAATATCGTCACCTGCGTAAACGATATCTGTTTTACGCCCATCACCATATTTTTCTTTTACCTCTGTTAATTCATCTTTTACAATTTGCATTCTGAGTGGCTCATTGTTTAAAATATCTTTTAAATAATTGATGTGTTTCATTAACTCAGCATATTCCTCTTTTAACTTATCTCTTTCAAGACCAGTTAAAGTTCTTAAACGCATATCAAGAATAGCGCGTGATTGAATTTCTGATAAATTGAATTTACCCATCAACTCATCTTTTGCAATTTCAGGAGAAACAGATTCTCTAATGATTCGAATCACTTCATCCAGATTATCAATTGCAATAAGTAAACCTTCTAAAATATGAGCACGCTTTTCAGCTTGCGCTAATTCATATTTTGTTCTTCTTACAATAACATCTAAACGATGCTCAACAAAATACTGAATTTGATCTCGAAGATTTAACATTAATGGTCGGCCATTAACTAAAGCAATATTGTTTACAGAAAAAGATGTTTGTAGAGAAGTATATTTATAAAGATTATTTAAAACAACCCCCGAAACCGCGTCACGTTTTAATTCATAAACGATACGCATACCATCGCGATCACTTTCATCTCTAATTTCAGTGATTCCTTCAATTTTCTTCTCATTGCATAAATCCCATTGTTTCTTAATCATTTCAGCTTTATTAAGCTGATAAGGAATTTCATTTACAACAATGCGCTCACGATCTTTGTAAGTTTCGATATTTGCCTTTGCTCTTAAAATAATTCTTCCTCTGCCCGTTTGAAAAGCT
Organism: Bacteroidia bacterium; assembly: GCA_044352985.1. Classification (GTDB taxonomy): domain Bacteria; phylum Bacteroidota; class Bacteroidia; order B-17B0; family Aurantibacillaceae; genus JADJDM01. Next base: position 69,890 of record JBILCU010000012.1, on the reverse strand, counting down.
TCTTTTACACCAGAGTATCCATATATAGTGCCTCCTGTTGGAAAATCCGGCGCTTTTACAAATTGCATTAACCCTTCAATGTCGATGTTTTTATTATCAACATAAGCAATACAAGCTTCACAAATTTCCTTTAAATTATGTGGAGCCATGTTAGTAGCCATACCAACAGCAATACCAGATGCCCCATTAATTAGTAGGTTAGGTATTTTTGTAGGTAGAACAGTAGGTTCTTGTAAAGAATCATCAAAATTTGGCCTAAAATCAACTGTTTCTTTTTCAATATCGTTCAACATTTCCTCAGCAATTTTTCTGAGGCGTGCTTCCGTATAACGCATAGCCGCAGGAGGATCTCCGTCAATACTTCCGTAATTTCCTTGCCCATCTACTAAAGGATAGCGCAAACTCCAATCCTGTGCCATTCGCACCATGGTATCGTAAACAGATGAATCACCGTGAGGGTGGTATTTACCTAATACCTCACCGACAATACGAGCAGATTTTTTATAAGGACGATTGTGTAAAACTCCCAACTCCAACATCCCATACAATACACGGCGATGAACAGGCTTTAAACCATCTCTTACGTCAGGTAAAGCTCTTGAAACAATAACCGACATAGAATAATCGATGTAGGCTGTTTTCATTTCATCTTCAATATTGATAGGGATTATTTTTTCATTTTCAGCCATATTATTATTTTGAGATTATTAAATTTCTATAATTTCTAATCACACTTTTGTGATTTTGTGTATTTGTGTTTATATTTACAAAAGACCGAATTTACTTATATTGATTTGAACCTTTGATTATATTTATTAACATTTTTTCTGTTGAAAAAAACGATAAATCACAAAGGGGTACTCAATTCAAAATAGTATTTTTGAAAATATAGTAATATGTTACGAATTGATAATTAACATCACAATAAAATTATAATTATGGAAGCAAAATTTTCTCCAAGAGTTAAAGATGTAATCACTTACAGCAGGGAAGAAGCCTTACGTCTTGGCCATGAATATATTGGTTTAGAACATTTAATGCTTGGCATGATAAGAGATGGAGATGGAATGGCAATTAAGTTATTAAAAAATGCCCAGGTGAATTTACAGGATTTAAGAAAAATTATTGAAGGCAATTTAGGAACTTCATCCAAACGAATCAGTAATTTATCTAATATTCCGTTAATTAAGCAAGCTGAAAAAGCCCTAAAATTAACTTATTTAGAGGCAAAATCATTTAAATCTAATGAAATTGGAACTGAGCATTTATTGCTTTGTATTTTAAAAGACAATGATAATATAGTAACAAAATCACTATCAAAATTTGGAATTAATTATGACTCTGTTCGTGCTGAATTAGAAGAACAATTAAAAAATCCAAGCGATGATATTCGTATGGAAGGACCAACCTCTGATGACGATGACGATGCTGATTCAACATTTGGTTCTTCTTCTCAACCTAAAAAACCAGGCGAATCAAAATCTAAAACTCCGGTGTTAGATAATTTTGGAAGAGATCTTACCAAAATGGCTGAGGACGGAAAATTAGATCCTATTGTTGGAAGAGAAAAAGAGATTGAGCGAGTATCTCAAATTTTATCTCGTCGTAAAAAGAACAATCCGATTTTAATTGGTGAACCTGGTGTTGGTAAATCAGCTATAGCTGAAGGTTTAGCATTAAGAATCATTCAACGAAAAGTTTCTCGTGTTTTATTTAACAAACGTGTTGTTACATTAGATCTTGCATCATTAGTTGCAGGAACAAAATACCGTGGTCAATTTGAAGAGAGAATGAAAGCGGTAATGAATGAATTGGAAAAATCTCCTGATGTGATTTTATTCATTGATGAAATTCATACCATCATTGGCGCAGGTGGAGCTAGCGGCTCTTTAGACGCTAGTAACATGTTTAAACCTGCTTTAGCAAGAGGTGAAATTCAGTGCATTGGAGCAACTACATTAGATGAATATCGCCAGTACATTGAAAAAGATGGTGCTTTAGAAAGACGTTTTCAAAAGGTATTGGTTGAGCCCGCTACACCCGAAGAAGCATTACAAATTCTAAACAACATAAAGCAAAAATACGAAGATCATCATAATGTAATTTATACTGATGAAGCTTTAAAAGCATGTGTATCATTAACTGCAAGGTATATAACTGACCGTCATTTACCAGATAAAGCCATTGATGCGTTAGATGAAGCAGGATCTCGAGTTCACATAACTAATATAAATGTACCTCAAAATGTATTAGATATAGAGAAAAAAATTGAAGACATTAAAGAAGAAAAAAACAGAGTTGTAAGAAGTCAGAAATATGAAGAGGCTGCTAAATTGCGTGATGTTGAAAAAAACTTACAAACGCAATTAGAAGTTGCTAAAAAAGCATGGGAAGAAGAAACCAAAAACAATAAGGTTACCGTAACAGAAGATAATGTTGCAGAGGTTGTTTCCATGATGAGTGGAATTCCTGTTCAACGCGTAAACCAAAATGAAACCAATAAATTATTGGTGATGGGCGAAGAAATGAAAGGTAAGGTGATTGGTCAAGATCAAGCAGTTGCAAAAGTTGTTAAAGCAATACAACGTAATCGTGCAGGCTTAAAAGACCCAAATAAACCAATTGGTTCGTTTATTTTCCTAGGGCCTACAGGTGTTGGTAAGACTCAATTGGCAAAAATCTTATCTAAATATTTATTCGACAATGATGATGCATTGATAAGAATAGACATGAGTGAATACATGGAAAAATTTGCTGTAACTCGTTTAATTGGTGCTCCTCCGGGATATGTTGGTTACGAAGAAGGTGGTCAATTAACCGAAAAAGTTCGTCGTAGACCATATTCTGTTGTATTATTAGATGAAATAGAAAAAGCGCATCCGGATGTATTTAACATGTTATTGCAAGTTCTTGATGACGGTATGTTAACCGATAGTTTAGGAAGAAAAATTGATTTCAAGAATACCATAATCATAATGACTTCAAACATTGGGGCCAGACAATTAAAAGATTTTGGGCAAGGTGTAGGTTTTGGTACCCAAGCAAAGAAAGAATCAACAGAAGATAATTCTAAAGGTGTTGTTGAAAATGCTTTGAAAAAAGCATTTGCTCCTGAGTTTTTAAATAGAATTGATGATGTCATTATGTTTAACTCTCTTGGTAAAGAAGAAATTCATAAAATCATTGATATAGAGTTGGCTAAATTATATGGAAGGTTGAATGGATTAGGTTATAATGTGCAAATTACAGAAGATGCCAAAAACTATATCGAAGAAAAAGGATACGATGCTCAATATGGTGCGCGTCCTTTAAAAAGAGCCATTCAAAAATACGTAGAAGATCCATTAGCCGAGGAAATCATTAAAACCTCTCCCGCTGAAGGTGACATCATCGAAGTTGCTTTTGATAAAGAAAAAAATGAAGTTTTTGTACAGGTAATTAAACCTAAACAAGATAAAAGAAAGAAAAAGGAAGAATAATAATTAAAAACGCCCAATCGGGCGTTTTTGCTTGTATATAAATATTAAATCTAAAAAATTTGCTACTCTATTTAAGAGAAAATTTTCAGTTTATTACAACTTGCTTAGTTTGGGTATTATTAGGTATCATATTTTCTCCAATTGCTCTTTTTTTAATTCCAATAAGTTTTTTTATTTTTTACAAAAAAAACTTTGAAGTAGAAATATTCTTAAGTTTTATATTGATACTTACCCTTTCAGACAGTAGGGATTCCAGTTTGATTTGGGCTGGTCAAATTAAAAACATTCTGATCATATTACTTTCATTGGTAGTTTTAAAAAAATATCAGCAAATTAATAATAAAATTAACTTTCACTTATTTATAGTTCCATTTATTGTAATAGCGGCATTTTGTTTATTTAAAAGTCCAGATATAATCACAGGTTCTCAGAAAACCTTATCCTACTTCCTTCTCTTCTTTATTGTTCCAAATTACTTTTCCTATTTATATCAAAATTATGGAGTTGAGCTTATAAAAAAAACAATATGGTTTATTACAACACTTTTAGTAATTGGTTTCATAATACGTTTTTTTAATTCAAATTTTGTAACATTAGCAAATCGATATAGAGGAATTTTAGGAAATCCAAACGGATTAGGAATTTACGCTTTTCTTTACTTTTGTTTTTTCACCATTTCAAATGAGCTTTTTAAAGAATTATTTACTTCAAGACAGAAGTTATTTATATATTTTTTTATAGTTATTTCATTAATATTATGTGGTGCGAGAAGTTCAATTATTGCTGTTGGTATATTTTTAATTTTCCGTTATTTCAATAAATTATCCCCATTTTTGAGTTTCCTTTTACTAATAATATTTATTATATCTTATGAATACGTTAGTTTAAACTTTGAATCAATTATTATTAATTTAGGTTTAGAGAAATATTTCAGAATTGATACTCTTAAAAACGGTTCAGGTAGATTAGTTGCATGGGAATTTGCTTGGAAAAACATTGAATATAATTTCTTTTTAGGAAGAGGCTTTTCATACACTGAATATCTTTACAAGTTAAATTTTTCTATGCTAAGCAAATTAGGTCATCAGGGTGCTGCGCATAATGCTTATCTTACATTATGGTTAGATACTGGTCTTATTGGATTGACTGCATTTTTATTTGGTTTAATTGGGATAATTATTAAACTATCTAAAATGAGTAAATCAGTTTTTCCTTTGCTGTTTGCAGTAATTTTCTCCAATCAGTTTGAGTCATGGTTAACAGCTTCGCTTAATCCATTTACAATTATATTCTTGATGTGTTTAAGTTTAATTTATGTTGTAAGCATTGTTGAGTCAAATTTAAAAACTAACACTATTAGCAATTAAAATTTTCATGAGGTTTTGTTTTCTTTATACTGAACTAGCAAAATATTTTATTTCATGTATTGAAAAATTATCAGAGTATGGCGAGGTATATATATTGAATTATCCTATAAACAAAGAAGCTCCTTTTCAGTTTAACAATAACAATCCAAAAATTACTTATTACGATCGATTTACTTACAACTCAACTGAATTAAATGATTTAGTATTTAAAATTAACCCTAACATTATTTTTTGCAGTGGATGGATTGATAAAGAGTATTTAAAAATCTGCAAAAAATTTAAAGCAAAAATCCCAACAGTTTTGTGTATGGACACAAAATGGAAAGGTAATTTTAGGCAGATACTTGCATCTGTTTTTTCAAAGTTTTTGATTCAGAATAAATTTTCACACGCCTGGGTTCCAGGAAATCAACAACAATTATTCGCTGAAAAATTAGGAATCAAAACCAGTAACATCAAATTGGGTTATTACTGTGCAGATGTAAATTTATTCAACCAATTTTTCGAAAATCATTTTTTATTTAAGAAAACCTATTTTCCGAAACGATTTTTGTACGTTGGAAGGTATTATAATTTCAAAGGTATAAAAACATTATGGGATGCATTTATAAAATTACAAAATGAAACTCCAAATGATTGGGAATTATGGTGCCTTGGTAACGGAGATTTAGAACCTATTATTCATTCTAAAATCAAACATCTTGGTTTTGTGCAACCCGAAAACTTAAATGAAATCATTTCATCAACCGGAGTTTTTATTTTGCCGAGTTTAGTTGAACCCTGGGGAGTTGTTGTGCAAGAGTATGCCGCTGCCGGTTATCCTTTAATTTTGAGTAGTCAGATTGGGGCCTCTGAAGCTTTTCTGGTTGAAAATGAAAATGGTTATTTTTTTAATGCAGGAGATGAAAATGATTTGATTGAAAAAATGAAATTATTCATTAATCTGCCGAATGAAAGTTTAACTTTGATGTCAGAAAAAAGCCATGAACTTGGTAACAAAAATACTATTAATGAATGGTGTATAACAGCACTTAATTTCTTAAATTAATGAGGACAAATATTTTAGTCACCGGAGGTGCCGGAAACGTAGGTAGCGCTCTGATTGAGCGCTTGATAGAGAATGAAAATAACTTTGTAGTAATAGTTGATGATCTCTCAACAGGTTATATTGAAAAACTACCTACTCTTTTCAATAACAGATGGCATTTTATAAAATGTGATGTAAATAACTTAGTTGACATTAGCCAGGTGATGTTATCTCACAGATTTGATTTTGTTTTTCATTTTGCAGCAGTTGTTGGTGTTCAACGCACACAGGAAAATCCAGTAAAAGTTTTAAATGACATTGAGGGAATTAAAAATGTGCTTACACTTTGTAAAAACACTTCCGTAAAACGTGTATTTTTTTCATCTTCATCAGAAGTATATGGCGAGCCGGTTGTGCTTCCGCAACACGAACACACAACGCCTTTAAATTCAAGAATTCCATATGCCATTGTGAAAAATGTAGGAGAAAGCTTTTGCAAAAGCTTTCAGCAAGAATATGGTTTGGACTATACCATTTTCCGTTTTTTCAATACTTATGGTCCAAATCAAAGTACTGATTTTGTTGTTGCACGTTTTTTAGCTGCCGCTTTAAAAAACGAAGATATCACCATTTACGGCGACGGTAGCCAAACCAGAACATTTACTTATGTTGATGATACTGTTTCAACCTGTATCAATTGTTTTTATGATAACAAAGTAATTAACGATGTCATTAATATTGGAAATGATCAATTGTATTCCATTCTTGATTTGGCAACAACAATTATTAATTTAACAAATTCAACTTCTAAAATTATTCATCTTCCACCTTTGAAAGAAGGCGATATGACTCGTCGTCAACCTGACAATGCTAAGATGAAAGAAATTTTAGGGAGAAATCTTCTTCCAATTGAAGAAGGCATTCTTAAAATGAAAAACGACAACAGATTTTTAAAAGCAATTGGTCTTCCATGTGTGGAATAAACGGCATTGTTTCAAATTCAATCAATCAGGATGATGCAATAAACATCCTAAAAAAAATGAATGATTCCATTGCGCATCGTGGACCAGATGCTGATGGAACATGGAATAAAAACAATATTTATTTAGGACACAGAAGATTATCTATCATTGATGTTTCGACGACATCTAATCAACCCATGATTTCTAACGATGGTAGATGGGCGATTGTGTACAACGGAGAACTTTATAATTACAAGGAAATAAAATTTGAATTGCAGCGTGCCCATAAAGGTGAATTTCCTTATGTGTTCAGGACAAATTCTGATACAGAAGTAATTCTTGCTGCATTCAACCGTTGGGGAATTAATTGCCTCGATAAGTTCAATGGCATGTTTGCTTTTGCCATTTATGATAATCAAACTAGTGAACTTTTTTTAGTACGCGATCGTTTAGGAATCAAACCATTATATTATTCTCAAAACGAAAAAGGAATTGTTTTTTCATCAGAGATTAGGGCAATCTTGAAAAGTGATTTGGTAAAAAAAGAAGTAAGCCAACAATCGCTTACTGAATATGTTCAATACCAAACGGTTCATGCGCCTAACACCATCATTAAAGAAATTTTCATGTTGATGCCTGGGCATTATGCAAAAGTTAAAAATAATGAATTGGAAAAAGTTTGCTGGTGGGATATTAAAAATAAGGCAAACAATAGCATTGATGTAGATTATGCAACTGCAACAAAAACTATTTCCACTCTTTTGCATCAGTCGGTAGAGAAAAGAATGATTGCTGATGTGCCTTTTGGTGCATTTCTATCCGGAGGCATCGACTCGAGTTGCATCGTTGGTTTAATGGCAGGAGTAAGTAATAAACCTATCGAAACATTTTCAGTTACATTCAACGAGGATGAATTTTCAGAAGAAAATTTTTCAAATATTATTGCTAAACGCTTCAACACACATCATCACGAAATTAAATTAAACGTAACTGATTTTTTAAATGAGTTGCCTAATGCTTTGAATGCAATGGATCACCCAAGCGGTGACGGACCTAACACTTACATTGTTTCAAAATCAACCAAACAACAAGGTATTAGCATGGCGCTTTCAGGTTTGGGAAGTGATGAGTTGTTTGGAGGTTACGATGTGTTTAAGCGCGCAATTGAACTAAAACAAAAAGCATGGCTGAATCTTGTTCCGGGCCTATTTAGAAAAACTGCTTCAGCATTGATGAATAAAAAAACAATTGCAGCAGATAAAAAAGCGCAGTTTTTAAGTAAACCAATTTTAAACTTTGATTATTTCTATCCACTTTCACGAGCTGTATTTAACGATAGTCAGACAAGAGGATTGACAGGGATCAACGAATTACCGTTTAATCCGGTTTATAAAACTGTACGTTCACTTCCTACCAATGAAAGAAATCATCTCTTAAGTAAATGTTCGCAAGCAGAAATTTCCACCTACATGCAAAATGTATTATTACGGGATACTGATCAGATGAGTATGGCTGTAGCTTTGGAAGTTCGTGTTCCGTTTTTGGATTACAAATTGGTAGAGTACACGCTTGGTTTACCTGATAAACACAAGAGTTTAATTTCACCAAAAAAATTATTGACCGATTCATTAAAAGATCTACTTCCTACAGAAATCATCGAACGTAAAAAAATGGGTTTTGTATTACCGTGGCAAGTTTGGATGAAGAATGAATTAAAATCATTTTGCGAAGAAAATCTGAACGAATTAAAAAATCGTTCATCATTAAATGCTAACTATTTAGATACTAGCTGGCAACGATTTTTGCAAGATGATGCACTAATCACTTGGTCTCGAATCTGGCATTTAGTAGTGCTTGGGCACTGGCTAAAGAAAATGAAAATTGAAAAATAAATGACAAACAAAAAAAAGATTCTGATTTTTATTGATTGGTTTTTACCCGGAATAAAAGCGGGTGGACCAATAAAATCAGTTTCTGCATTAGTTAATCAATTAAATAATGAATTTGATTTTTATATCATTACAAGCAATACAGATTTTGGAGACAAACAAGCTTACAAAAATTTAGAAAGTAATGCTTGGCTCGACATTAAACCAAGTATAAAAGTTATTTATTATGCAAAGGAAAAATTAAATAAAGCAGAAATAAAAAATCAAATCAATCGCATACAACCTGATGTTATTTATTTGAACAGTTTCTTTTCATATACATTTTCTATTTTACCGTTATTGGTTTTGAATAAACTTTCGTTCAAAGGTAAAATCATTCTTGCCCCACGAGGTATGTTAGCCGAAGGTGCTTTAAAAATTAAACCATTCAAAAAAAGAATTTTTTTAACAATTTCAAAATTAGTGCAATTGCATAAACATGTTATTTGGCATTCAACAAAAATTGATGAAACTGAAGATATAAAAAAAAATTTTAAGAATGCCCGAGTAACTGAAATAAAAAACATTTCAAACATTCAATTAAAAAAAGAAATATCAGAACTCACCAAAAAACCTGGTGAATTGAGATTGATTTATTTAGGAAGAATTGCAAAAAATAAAAACCTGAAAAAAGTATTGGAAATACTTTCTTTAATTAAAAATGCTCAAATTGATTTATCAATTTATGGTTTTATTGAAGATGAATTGTATTGGAATGAATGTAAAAATTTAATCGCTGATTTTTCTAAAAAAATAAAAGCCGAATACAAAGGCATTTTAAATGAAGAAGAAGTGCAACAGCAATTAATTCAACATCATTACTTAATTATGTTGAGTTATAGCGAAAATTTTGGTCACGCAATTGTAGAAGCTCTATCGTGCGGGACTCCAGTTATCATAGGAGAAAATACACCTTGGCAAGAGTTAGAGAAAAATAATGCAGGCTGGAATGTAAAAATAAATGATAACGAAAATATTTTAAAAACAATTACTAATGCTGTTTCTTGTGAAAATGGTATTTTTAAAATGCAGCAAAAAAATAGTTTAAACTATGCTGCTGAAAAATTTCATTCAAATCAACTTATTTTTGATTACAAAAAAATGTTCAATTAATAATTAATTGAATCAATCTCCAGTTATACCTAGCCAGGCATTTCTAGCAATAATCTGTTTTGTAGAGGCATTTTTATTTACTTCCAAATGATTAAAAACATCGAATGTTATCTTACGTTGTTTTGCCTTTAATATTTTTATCTTTTCTTTTCCTTTTTTACTTCTTCGAATCACTTTAACTATTAATTTATCTCCATCTTTCACAGTTTCAGGATATGTAGTTAAAATATTTTGCGCAGTTGATGATGTGATTATCTGTCCATTAAATTCAATGATTTCATCTCCTTCTTTGTACTTCATTGCATCTCCAAATTCATTCATTTCAGAAATATCATAAATAATAATTCTATCATTTTTAGGATTAATTCCAATACTTATTCCACCAATTGAATAAATTGTTCTTTGAAATTTTGCCTTATAAGTGAGTCCAACCTTATCAAAAACTTCTTCAAATGGAAGTGAGATAGTTCCAGCAACAAATTTCTCTAAAAATAACCTGATTTCAGGGAAAGTTAACTTCTCTATTTCATTAAATAAGAGCTCATCTTTAAATGAATTATTCTTGCCATACTTTTTTGAAAGATCAGCCATCAGATCCTGTGTCCCATATTTACCATTACTGTAATATCGCAATAAAATATCTAAACACATTCCTATTAATGCTCCTTTAGCATAAACATTAGCATATTGATCATGATACATTGAATCTAATACATGTTCACTCATAAAAGTAAACGATAAGGTATCATTATAAAATCGCTGAGCTTCCTCCATTTTATTCTGAAAAACATAAAGAAACTGATCAATAGGGATTAAGCCATATTTAACCTGTACATGGTGAGCTGAGTATTCTGTCATACCTTCATATAACCAAAGATGCTTGCTCATTTTAGGATGGTTAAAATCAAAATTTCCAATTTCTTCAGAATGAATATTTAATGGCGTTACAATATGAAAAAATTCATGCGCAGCTACATCCTTCATCATTTGAGCAAGATACTGTGCTTCCATTGACATTAGAACATAAAACGACGAATTAGAATGTTCAAGTGCTCCTGTGGCTCCTGAACCTGTTATTGAATCAGTTAAATAAATTATAAATGCATATTTAGATACAGGTAATTTCCCTCCTAAATACATTTTTTGTGCATTTAAAATTGTATCAATATGTGCTGCTATAAATTGTGAACTCACTTTTTTACTAGGAGAATAAACAGATACTAAAACTTGTGTTTCAGCTATATTTATTGTTGTAGTATCAGGTAAACAATACATGATTGGTGAATCTACCAATTCAAAATAATCTTTTGCTTTTATAATATCCATTTCGGTACCAGATTGAATATCTGAGAGACCGGTAGATGCATAAAAACCCTGTGGTTTTTTAACAGTTAACTGAATTGGTAGTTGTTGGTAGTTTTTTATGTAACCAAAAAAGCCCTGATTATTTAGCACAAAGTTGTTCTTTTGTTGTATGTTAGTACCCGCAGGTTCAAATACAAAATCTTTTTTCTGTTGTGTATCCCAAGTATCTTCAACAGTATAGGTGATATAGTCAATATTATCTGAATTTGTAAATGTATACGTATTCACATCAGATTTTTCAACTAGAATTTGGGTACCGTTTTTTGCGTAAACTTTAAAATCATTAATAAACCTTCCGAAATTGTAAATAGCATAAGTTCCAGGCACTATAGCAGGAAACTGAAATACAATTTTATTTTCTTTGATTTTTGGCAAAACCAACTTTACATCCAGTAAATCGTTTTTTGTATTATTTAAATCAATAGAATAATTGTAAAATAATGAGTCGGGCTGAGCTATTGAAAAAAATGAAACAAAAACAAAAAAAAGACACAAAAAATGCTTTTGCATTAGAATTAAAATTAGAGCGTAAATATAGAAGAAGTTTTAACCTGAAGCTGAAAAATCATTTACAAATTGATAACAACATTTATTTCAATTTCCTAGCAGTTTCTCTTTGAATATCGCGTTTTTTGATATCGTCACGCTTGTCAAACATTTTCTTTCCTTTTGCTAAAGCTATCTCCAATTTTGCGTAACCACTTTCAGAAATGAATAACTTTAACGGAATAATTGTAAGCCCTTGATCTTTTAACTTTTTGAGTAATTTATTTATTTCAGTTTTGTTAAGTAATAATTTTCGATCACGTTTTGGTTCATGATTATAGTGAGTTCCTTTTTCGTACTCAGAAATTAAAATATTTTTAACCCAAAGTTCATTATCCTTAAAAAAACAATATCCATCGGTAATATTGCATTTTCCATCTCTAATGGATTTAATTTCTGTACCTGTAAGTTGCATGCCTGCAACATATTTTTCTAAAAAAGCATACTCAAAAGATGCTCTTTTGTTTAATATGTTTATTTTGTTTTTTAAGTCGGCCATTAAGACTAATTGACTATTTTTAATTTATTTCGCAAATATAAGTAATAAACCATGCAGGCATCAATAATTAAGGCACAAGAATCCGATTTTAAACTTATTGCAGAATTGGCAAAAAGTATTTGGCAAAAACATTATGTGCCAATTATTGGCGAAGAACAAGTGAATTACATGTTAAGTACTATTTACTCAAAAAATAGTTTGACCGAACAAACACAAGCTAAAAAACATGTGTTTTATTTGATTAAGGAAGTAGATAATATCATTGGTTTTGTTTCTATTAGTGCAGAAAACAAGACTGATTATTGGATACATAAATTTTATGTATTACAAAACAATCAAAACAAAGGTATAGGGAGCATCGTTTTTAATGAAGTTTTAAAACAAATGAATCATCCAAAAACAATCCGATTAACTGTTAACCGACAAAATTTTAAATCTATTAATTTTTATTTTAAACTTGGTTTTAAAATTGAAAAAGTTGCTGATTTTGATATTGGCAATGGCTACTTTATGAATGATTTCGTTATGCTTTGGAAAGCACGTTGAATTTTTAATTAATAGTTTCCATTATTCTTTTCTTCTCCCCTACTCGCTTCGATTTCCATTCAACAATTTGTGCCCAGGAAAATGTATTTAAAACATCTTTTTTTTCACACCAAGCTCTACGAGCAATGGCAATTCCTAATTTCTTATAATCAAATTCATTTACATGATGAGCGTCAGCACTAATTACAAGTGGAATATGATTGTCTTTTGCAATGCGAGCAAAACCTTCATTTAAATCCATTCTGTTTGGCTGGGCATTAATTTCAAAAGCTGTACCTGTTAGTTTTGCAACTTTTATAATTTCCTCAAAGTTGATTTTATATGAATCTCTTTTTCCGATTAATCTACCTGTTGGATGCCCTATACAATCAACATATTTATTCTGACAAGCAGCAAATATTCTTTCTGTGTTATTATTTTTAAAACCACTATGAATAGATGCTGTTACCCAATCTAATTGTGAGAGCAATTCATCAGAAAAATCTAATTTTCCATTACTTAAAATATCTACTTCTATACCTGTTTTCACAAATTGAATTCCTAAATTTTCATTTATCAACTTAATTTCTTTTATCTGCTGCTCCAATTGTTTTTCTGTTATACCTCGAGCAATTTTAGAAGATTTACTATGATCGGTGATTGCAATATATTTATAATTAAAATGCTTACGAACAAACACAACCATTTCACTTATTGAATTTTGACCATCACTCCACAAGGTGTGCACATGTAAGTCCCCTTTCAAATCTGAAAGTGTAATTAAATTTGGCAATTTATGATTTTCTGAAAGTTCCAATTCACCCTTATCTTCACGGATTTCAGGAGGAATCCAATTGTATCCTAAATAATTATAAAATTCTTTTTCTGTTTTGAATTTAACTAACTGATTGCTTTTTAAATTTAAAATTCCGTGCTCAGATAATTTTAAATTATTCTTTTGTGCTTTTGTCCTTAAAAGAACATTGTGTTCCTTTGAACCCGTAAAATGCTGCAAAGCAGAGCCCCATTCCTCTTCAGGAACTAACAAAAAATCAATTTGTTTGTTCCATTCTTTGTTTATAATTGATATCCGCTCACTACCTTTTGATATCACTGAACTGACAAATTGTAAATCTGTTAAATGATTAGCAACCTCTAAAACATTTTTTGGATTACAACTAACTACTAAATCAATATCTCCGATGGTTTCTTTTTGTCTTCTTAAACTTCCAGCATATTCAACTTGCTTCACCCATTTACATTTTTTTACCCAATTTATTACAGATTCTGCAATTTTTAAAGCGTCCCAAAGCAGCATTCTGTTTTCAAATAATTGATACAGTTTAAAACCTTCCTTTATTGTTTCAATTTTTTTTATACCTAACCCCTTTATCGATTTTAGTTTATCAGATTCAAGCAAAGATTTTAATTGTTCTTTCGTATTTATACCTAATTGCTCATGCAAAATTTTTAATGCGACTGGACCAAAACCTCTCACATTTAATAAATCAATTAATTCTAAGGGGCATATTGATTTAAGTTCCTCAAGTTTTTTAATACTTCCAGTATTATTAAATTCAATTATTTTTTCAGCTATGCTTTTACCTATTCCTTTAATTTTTTTGTTTTTAGAAATCAGTAAATAAATATCTTCCTCATTATTTTCAATAACCTTTGCAGCACGTTCATAAGATAATGACCTGAAACGATCTTTATTACCTTGGTATTTGTAGAATAAAGACATTTCATGAAAAATGTCCGCCAAACGAATATTTGATAATAGCATCTTAAAAACCGAAAGGATAAGTTTCCGGAATTTGATGTATATCCGTTTTAACATCTATAGTATGAAGTGCTTTTGTGTTTTTAAAAAACAAAAAAGCATCATAGCGCATTGGCATTATGCTTGGAACATAGTTACCATATTTTTCATTTTCGGGGTTGTACACCACTCCAACTGCTCTATGCCCAAAAGCTTGATTCAACACCTTTTTTTCTTTTAGTTTATGAAGTGGTAAATAAACCTTTTCATTTCTTATAGATTCATTTAAAAGAAACTCCCAACTATTTTTTTTCGCCATTGGCATATTCACATTATATACTTTTGAACCCCAATGTGTGCCTGCTAAAACAGCTCCCTCATTAGAACCGAAACCAAGTGAAATAACACCTTCATTATCGTATTTTTCATGTAATAATTGTCCTACATTAATCATATTTTCATCAGCCATATCAGTAGCTCGTGCATCGCCAATGTGAGTATTATGAGCCCATACAATAATTTTTGAACGTTCACCATGAAATCCCAATAATCGTTCAATAGTTTGCATCATGTGCTGATCGCGTATATTCCAAGCATCAGGTCCACCTTTATACATATTTCTATAATACAATTCAGCATTAACTGTTATGTATGCATTCTGTTCAGTACTCAAAACATTTTCAGGATCAGAATTATACTTGTATAAATTTTCTCTTATTTCATGCAATAAATCATTCACTTCTTTCTCGCATAAATTGGTAAAATAACTTGCTGTTTTAGAATAAGATTGCCCTTCCTCTTTTTCAAGCGCATCAAAACACATTAAAGCTCTGTCTGCTATTTCATAGGTGTTTTTATCATATTTTCTTAAATAATTCATGATATCAACCAAAGATTCCCGAAAGCTGTAAACATCTAAACCGTAAAAACCAACTTTTCTATTTTGAGCTAATGTGTGATTATGTTTCTTTGACCACTCCATAAAAGCAGCCGTTTCCCAATTTGCCCACATCCATGTCGGCCAACGATTAAAAGTACTCAGCACATCCAATGCATTCTTTTTTGCATCCGCAAAATTTTTAATATATCTGTTTATTCGATAACAATCCGGCCAGTCACCTTCAACAGCAATTATCGTAAATCCTTTTTCAAGAATTAATCGTTGAGTAATTTTCATTCTCCATAGATAATATTCATGTGTTCCATGACTGGCCTCTCCTAAAAGAACAAATCGTGAATTACCTACTAACTCAATAAATGAATCCAAATCATTTTCCGTTTCTAATTTTTGCTCATTATTTCTAACTATTTCTTTAATTTCTTCTACATCAAATGATGAAAAGTGTTTAGTAATTGTTCTCATATTTTTTAATGAAAAAATTAATCCACATATAAATCCAATTCTATAGATTTAATCACAATCAACTATTGAATCAAGCATTGTTAAAGCTCTTTCACACAACTACTTTTGATAATAATTTAAGAGCATGTTTGAATTAGAAACACAATTACAAATTACTTCATCATCATATCCAATTTATGTAGATGGAAAAAAACTAGAAGGTGAATTAGTAGTACCCGAAACAGCAACTCAATTAGTTATATTCTCACATGGAAGCGGAAGTAGTAGATTAAGTAAACGTAATTTGTATGTGGCAGAACAATTACAAAAAAACAATATTGCTACTTATCTATTTGATTTATTATCGGTACATGAAGATGCATTTATAGCAAATCGTTTCAACATAAATTTATTAACTGAAAGATTGGTAGATGTTATCGAACACTTAAAAAAAGCAGATGAAACTAAAAATTTAAAAATAGGTTTATTTGGTGCAAGTACAGGTGCAGCTTCTGCACTTCGTGCCGCTGAAAAATTCCCTAATGATATAAAAGCAATTGTTTCAAGAGGTGGGAGAACAGATTTAGCAATTGATTCAGCAAAAAAAATAACAATACCTACCTTATTTATAATTGGTGAATTAGATCATGATGTGTTGTTTATGAACAAAAGAGTATTTGAACAAATGAATTGTAAAAGACGTTTAGAAATTATTCCGGAAGCGAGTCACTTATTTGAAGAAAAAGGTGCATTGGAAGAAGTTTCTTTTTTAGCGACGAATTGGTTTAATAAGTATTTAATATAAAATTTAAAAAAACAAAAAAATGAATTTTAAAAACAGAGATGAAGCAGGTAAATTATTAGCTAAAAAATTAATTTCTTATAAAGGCACAAACACTATTGTAATTGCCATTCCACGAGGTGGAGTTCCAGTGGCTTCTATAATTGCAAAACGCTTGCAACTTCCACTTGAAATTGAATTGTCTAAAAAAATTGGTCATCCTATAAATCCTGAATTTGCAATAGGTTCTGTAACGTTACATGGAGTAACCATTAATCCACGATTAAAAGGTGTATCTGAAGAATATGTTCAGGAACAATCAAAAAAAATTAAAGAAGAATTAACTAAAAAACTAAGTCTTTTTATGGGTGAAAAACAACTTACAGATATTAAAGGGAAAAATATAATTCTGGTAGATGACGGTGTTGCAACTGGAAATACATTAATAGCAAGTATACATACCATTAAAAAAAGAAAACCTAAAAAAATTGTAGTAGCTATTCCTGTATCACCTAAAAATACCGCGATACAATTAGAAGAACTAGTTGATGAATTTATTTGCCTACAAATTCCATCTAATTTTCATAGTGTTGGGCAGTTTTATGATGATTTTACTCAGGTAAGTAATGAGAAAGTAATTGAATTGTTAAAAGAACAGGAATTGGAACCATTTTAATTTATCTTATTTTAAAAACTAAAACACATAAATCTTTCCCCTATAAACATTGTAATTTATATTGAATTATAATTGTTTAACTTGTAAAATAATGCCGTAATTTTTTCAATTTATTTAGTGTTTAATTATACAAATTTAAAGTTTATATACTTTCTTTTGCTTGAACAAAAGAAAGTATCAAAGAAAACTCAAGAAATTGCCAAGGCAATCGCAATAAATTGCGAACTTCAAACAAATGCTAAAATATCTCCAAGGCTTCTACATTTCTTGACACTTTTGTTGGTCTTTGCTACGTCAATTTCAATATTAATAGATAATCAAATATATCTTAATTGTTTGCATTAATTGACACATAGTTTTAACTTATATAATCAATCGTTTTTATACTTATTTGTAACATGGTAATTTCAATTTATGTTTATTATACAAAACATTAAAAACATCATATCAATTTTAAATAATATAATTTTAATTCTAGTATGAATTTAGTAACTGAAAAAATATTTCAACCCTATAATTTGGCCAACCCGCATTTTTCAAATGCTGAAATTTTAACTGATAATGATAAAATTTTAAAAGGTCAATTTGTTCAATTCAAAGTTATGAAGGGAGATATACAATACCTTTATCCATCTGAGAAATATTGTTTTTTACCTATTGAATATAAAAAACAATTTTGGCGAGAATACGATATTAATCATGGTGTGTTTAGTAAATTTCCTGAATATGTAATGCAACTGAGTCTGTTGCATATCAAGAAAATTTATATAGAACCAAGTATGATTCTATTGTAAATAGCTTCTATCTCAGTTTAATTATTAAAACTGTATTCTACTTCTTACCCACCACGCACTCAATCATATCTTTCTCTTGAAAATAAGATTTTGCTAATTGATTTAATTCAGTAGGCTGAACAGTTTTAACTTGATTGAAATAGTTGTCGAAATAATCGTAAGAAAGGCCAAACTCCCAAATCAATTTAAATTTATCTGCAAGTGAAAAAGGTCCTTCCACCGTTCTTAAAAACTGACCAAGCATATAATTTCTTATCAGTTCTAATTCGTCTTCGCTAATGAGTTCTTCTCTTAACAAAGCAAGTTCCTTGTAAATTTCATCCAATGTTTTTTGAGTTACATCAACACCTACTTCTGTTGAAATGAAAAAGAAACCTCCTCTAATCAAATTACCAAGTCCTGACCCAATACCATAGGTATAACCTTTATCTTCTCTGATATTAGCCATTAACCTTGATCCAAAGTAGCCACCTAAGGCAGTATTTAATACTTGAAATTTAAAATAATCTGCATGCGTTCTGTTGAATAATGGTCTGCCAATACGAATAGCTGATTGAATGGCATCATCTTTTACAATTAAATTTTTTTGCTGCGTAGTTGTTTGAAAAGGAATGAAATCCTTTTTAACTTCCTGCAAATTGCCCCAAGTTGTTTTTCCAAATCGTTTATTTAAAATAGCAATTAAATTATCCGGCAATTTACCTGATGCAATAATGGTACAGTTTTCGGAGTGGTAATGCGATTGATAAAAATCGATTACACGTTGCAGTTGCAACTCATCAAAATGATTATCGTATACTTCAACACCGTAAGGATGCTGAGCTCCAAAAATTAATTTATTGAATTCTCGGCGAACAAGCATATTCACTTTTTTTGAATTCACAATGTGCTTCTGTTTTCTGTTGCTAAGCATGATATCAAATTCATGCTTTGGAAAAACAGGATTTTTCATGATGTCCTCAGCAAAATCTAGTGTTTCATCTAAGTATTTATTTAAACTAAACACAGTGAAATTAGCATAATCTTGATCTGCGCCACACTCAAAAAAAGAACCGAAAAAATCTATTCCATCCGAAATTTCATCGGCAGTTCTTTTTATTGTTCCGGTTTCAGCCATATTGTTAGCACAAGATGCAATCAATGGGGAATTTTGGTAATACATTCCTGCTTTAAATATAAATTCAATGCGGCTTAACTCTTGACTGCCTGCACTTACAGTATACACTTCAATGCCGTTATCCAACACTTGTTTGTTTGCCTGAATGATGTCAATTTTATCAATGGTATTAAAAGCCGGAGCTGCTGTTCTATTTAGCATAATTAATCGAGTAAATAATGTTTGTGTTTATTGTATTTTTCGAGTGTACGAATCCCCGATGAGCTGATGTGTTCGTATTCCTTGTCGCAGAAAACGCTAACAATTTTAACCTTTGGTTTTAGTTCTTGTATGTAACGATACTGATTTTGTTCGTACTGAAAATCGGTTGAGTTACGTAAACCACGAATAATAATTACTTCGTATCCTAATGAATCAACAAAATCCGTAACTAATCCTTCATAACTAGCAATTTGTCGGTTTTGTATGGTTTTAGGAATTTCCCAAGATCTATTTTGCTTTTCCGGATTTTTACCGAATGCAATAATTACTTTATCAAAAATCTGTTCCGCTTTTTGCAACACATTAAAATGTCCTTTGTGAAAAGGGTTGAAACTACCTGGAAAAACAGCAATTACAGGATGAACTGATTTTACATAATCAATTAAAAAATCAAGGCGATGATTGGTGTTGAATTTTTGTAGCACTTCAATTCGTTTTTCGCGATACACTAAAAAATCAACGTGTTGGTATTCTTTTAAGATTTGTTTTTCGTATTCAATTAATCGAGCTGTGGATGCATTAAAAATATTCAAATCAGCATCAATCAATAATTTTGATTTTTCAGTTGTAGGCTGATGATATTTAGTGTCTAAAATAAGTTGAGCAATAACTTCTGTTTTATCTTGCGGATAATTTGCCTTTTTTGCCTCTTCTTTAAATAGCAAAGCGGATTGTTCTTCATTATCTTGTTTTCGAGAATCATAAACCGCATCATGAAAAACAGCTGCTAAAAACAATTCATCATCATCAACGACTTGTTTGTTTCTTAGCTCAATTAGTACCTCTTGTAAATGATTAAAGTTATGATAATATCGATGGTGTTCATAATATCTTACAAGAACTTCTTCATTAAAATGAAGTTGAAGTAATCGTTGTTTTATTTCTTCGAGAGACATGTTTATTTTTTCTTTGATAAATAATACAAAGTCGAAGAATTTTCATTTCGAAACAATTCATTTGCTACACGCTTCATATCTTCAGCAGTAACTTTTGCATAACGAGCAATTTCTTCATTGATTAAATTGGCACTTCCTAGCAATTCAGATATTGCAAGATTGGTTGCTTTTGTCATGATGTCCGCTTCGGAAAACGTAATCGTTGATTCGGTTTTATTCTTGCATTTCTGAAGTTCGATTTCACTAACTAATTTTTCTTTAATTAATTTCAATTCAGTTTCAATTCCATTTTCTGCGTCCTGCATGCTCACTCCCGGATTTAATTTTCCGGAAACAACAAATAAACCTTTATCAAAATCGCCCATTACATAAGCATTCACATCCGAAAATAATTTTTTCTCTTTTATCAGAGATTTATAGAAACGGGAAGAATTGCCTCTTGATAATATATCAGAAATTAAATCAGTAGTATGGTATTCCTCATCGTGTCTTGAGCACATGTGATACACTTTATAAATACTATCGATAGGCACATCGCGCTCAACAGTTAAAGTTCTTGCTTGTTTTTGTTTAGGTTCAGCGGGCAATTTACGTTCAGGTTTATCACCTGATGGAATTGGCTCAAACCATTTTTCAGCTAACTGTTTTACCTGTTCGGTTTCTACATTTCCGGTAACAACTAAAATAGCATTTGCCGGATTGTAATGTTTTTTGAAAAACGATTTCACATCCTCCATAGTTGCTTGCTCAATGTGCAAAATTTCCTTTCCAATGGTTGCCCATTGATAAGGATGCTGTTGATAAGCCAAGGGACGAAGCAATAACCACACATCACCGTATGGTTGATTTAAATAACGTTGTTTAAATTCTTCTATAACTACATTACGTTGCACTTCTAAACTTTTTTCGGAAAAAGCAAGACTCAGCATTCTGTCACTTTCCAGCCAGAAAGCAGTTTCTAAATTATTAGCAGGCAAAGAGCAATAATAGTTAGTAATATCATTCGTGGTAAATGCATTGTTTTCACCACCAACCAATTGAAGCGGTTCATCGTAATTAGGAATATTTATGCTTCCACCGAACATTAAATGTTCAAATAAATGAGCAAAACCTGTTCTTGATTCATCTTCATCACGTGCACCAACATCGTACAAAATATTAACGCATGCCATTGGCGTGGAATTATCTTGATGAACAATAACTTTTAATTTATTCTTAAGTATGAATTGATCGTATTTTATCATGAAACGAATTTAATTGAATATCCTTAGAAAAGTAAATAAAAAAATACAAAAACATAAACCTCATTCATCAAATCAATTAAATTGAACTGTATATCTCAGTATTTAAAAAAAAACTTATAAAATTTATATTTCAAGAAATACTGAAATTTATTTTTATATCTTCAAAAAAACTTAACAATAAATATGTCTTATAAATTAGTACTAAAAACCATTCTGTTTTCAATTTTAACTACACTTAGTCAAATTGGTTGCACTATTTATTACTCAACGGATTCTTTAAATGGTAAATTAAAAACAAACATCGATAAGGTAAATAATAATTGTATTTCTGTGACCGATAAAATAAATGAAATGCACAAACAGTATCTTTCTTTAAATTGTAAAACAGACACAAAACCATTTCAAACTGCAAAAGAACAATTAGAAAAAACAGAAAAATTAGTAAATGAAATGCTTGTTTTGCAACAAAATTTAAACAGTGAATATTCAAATTTCATTAGCTACTCAAAAGGAAAAGACAAAATTGAATCGGGAACACCTGAATGGAAAAAATTTAAAGTCACTAAGAAAAAAATGAAATCGGATGTCAATGAATTACAATCGGTAGGAAATAAAGCTGTTAAAAACGCTACTTCTTTTAACAAACATGTGAATGAATCAATTGTGCCTATTGTTCAATTTTGTGACGTCTCCATGTACAACACTAAATTTAATGAAATCATAACTTCACTTAATAAAAACGAAAATGATTTATCCGATAATTTAAAAAATTATGAGTCACAAGTAATAAATTTAACCGATCAATTTAATAATGTATTTCCTGATAAATGCAATGAAATAAAAACCGATTTAAACAAATTAAATTCTGGGAAAACTGAATTTCAAAACATTAAATTATCGGTTCAAAACACCATTAATGAGTTCAAACAAAAAACAACCGGTAAACAAAAAATTTACTCCTGCTCTTCTGATTGGACAATTGTTACAGATACCGAACGTAAAGTGGCGTCACAACAACTGGAGTTAAACGGGTTACAACAAAAAATTCAAAGCATAATAAATCACATACAAGAGGTAGGTAATTCAATGAAATAGTTAGATTTTTTTGAAACTCTAACTGAGATTATTTTAGGTTTATTTGATGCATTTAATCATCTATTTTACAATTCAACTACATTAAAACTAAAAATTCAGGTTTACATTCAATCTCTTTAATTTTTTTAATTGTAAAAAACATAATGCATGCCGTATATTTGATAATACTTTTTAATGAATCAACTTTCTGACATACATTTACCAATTACAGAAGTAATTCCGGCAATAAAAAAAACTTTAGCTAAGGAAAACAGACTAATTATAAGTGCCCCACCCGGTGCAGGAAAAAGTACATTATTACCAGTAGCTCTTATTTATGAAAATTGGTTAACAAATAAAAAAATCATATTACTTGAACCAAGACGCTTGGCTGCAAAAACAATTGCGTTAAGAATGGCCGAATTGTTAAATGAAAATGTTGGAGAAACCATTGGCTATAGAATTCGTTTCGAATCAAAAATTGGCACAAATACAAAACTGGAAGTTGTAACAGAAGGAATTTTAACTCGTATGCTGCAAAGCGATAACGCTTTGGAAAATGTTGGATTAGTTATTTTTGATGAATTTCACGAGCGCAGTTTACACGCTGATTTAGCTCTTGCACTTTGCCGAGAGGCTCAGGAAATTCTTCGCCCGGATTTAAAACTATTGGTGATGTCGGCAACTTTAAACATCCCTAAACTAAAAGAAACATTAAATGCAGAAGTAATAGAAAGTAAAGGAAAACTATTCCCAGTTGATCTCATTTACGCCGGTGATGCTGATGTGAAATTATTACCGGAGTTAACAGCTCGTTTGGTAGTTGAAGCAGTATCTAAGCACGAAGGAGACGCGCTAGTGTTTTTACCTGGTGAAGCAGAAATAAAAAAATGCGCAGAGTTACTCGAAAATCAAGTGCATGAATTTTCAATTCATCCTTTATATGGAATGCTACCTCCGCGCGAACAGTTTTTAGCCATATTACCCAATAAAAAAGGCAAAAGAAAAATCGTTATCGCAACATCAATTGCAGAAACAAGTTTAACCATTGAAGGAATTAAAATTGTTATTGATTGTGGTTTTACCAAACAAAATGTATTTGATATAAAATCAGGATTAAGTAAACTTGAAACGGTTAAAATCACCAATGATGCTGCTGATCAACGAGCAGGCAGAGCAGGAAGATTAAGCGAGGGGGTTTGTTACCGAATGTGGTCGTTTGCTTCGCAACAACGAATATCTCCTCATCGTATACCAGAAATTGAACAAAGTGATTTATCTGCCTTGCAACTTGAATTATATAAATGGGGAGTTAACAATGCATATAGTTTAAACTGGATAAGTCCACCACCAAAAGCTAACATTCAACAATCAAAAGAATTACTTGAGCAAATTGGTGCAATTGAAAATGATAAAATTACAGAACACGGAAAAAAAATTCACGCATTAGCTTGTCATCCTCGAATAGCTAACATGCTGCTTTCTTCAACTGATGAAAGTTCTAAACAACTCGCAACAGACATTGCTGCAATTTTAGAAGAGCGAGATCCGTTTCCAAGAGAAAGTGGTGTAGATTTAAATTTAAGGATTGAAACATTAAGAAGAAACCGAGAGCGAAAGGGTTTAAATCCAAAATTTTTAAGAATAGAAAAAAATGCTTCTTTCTATAGAAAATTAATTCAGGTTTCAGAAAGTAATTCTATTGTGGATGCTTATGAAACCGGATTATTACTTTCTTATGCATATCCTGAGCGAATAGCATCAGCAAAACCTGGAAACAACGCCCAGTTTATGCTGGCAAATGGCAAAATAGCCATGTTCAATCATCAAGATGAATTAGCACATGAATCCTGGATTTGCATTGCAAATATGGATTTAAGAGATGGAATGGGAAAAATTTTTTTAGCTGCACCTTTACAACCAAAAGATTTAAAATCGTTAGTAAAAGAAAAGGAAACTGTAAGCTGGGATAGCAGAAAAGGTGGTTTAATTTCAGCCAAAGAACTTAGAATCGGCTCTCTGGTTTTACAAAGTAAACCTATCGCAAATCCTGATAAGCATTTGATAAAAGCTGCTATATGTAAAGTAATACAGCAAGAGGGAGAATTACTACTTGACTTTAATGATAAAACTGAACAATTTTTCAATCGACTTTCCTCATTTCTTATTTGGAATCCTGATGAAAGTGCCTCTATAAATACTAAACAACAATTTCTTCAAAATCCTGAAAATTGGATAGATAATTATATAGAAGGCATTAAAAGAAATGACGACTTAAAAAAAATTTCTATTCAGGAAGCTTTTGAAAATAGTTTGGATTGGGAATTGAAAACAAGAATAAATAAATTAATTCCTGAAAAAATAGAAGTACCGAGTGGTTCAAAAATACCGATTACTTATTTTTCAAATGGAAGCCAACCTCATTTATCAGTTCGTTTACAAGAATTATTTGGAATGAATGAAAGTCCAAGCATTAATAATGGAAAAATCAAATTGGTTTTAAATTTATTATCGCCCGGCTACAAGCCTGTTCAAGTAACAAGCGATTTAATTAGTTTCTGGAATCATGCCTATCATGAAGTAAAAAAAGAATTACAACGAAGATACCCAAAACATTCTTGGCCAGAAAACCCTTTTGAAGCTAAAGCTGTTGCAAAAGGAAAAAGTTGGAAGTAAATCTTCAATTATAATCTGAATTCTTTTTTAATACAAAATTTCTCTTCTGTGTTTATTATCATTTTCTAAAATGAATTTTAGAATTGATATAGGGTTTACATTAAACTAGTTTTGGCTCTAAACTTTTTTAAAAAATGGAAGCAAACAAAACAAGTGAAAACTTACAAGAAACATGGAGAGTAGTTGAAAATATTATGAGCAAGAATACCAATTCAATGTTCGAAACTTACAATCAACAATTAAATTATTGGAATAATTATTTGAACAACGTGATGACTTCATTAAACAATAATTCCAAAGGATGGCCTAAATTTTCTTTTGGAAATTCAGTTAACATGAATGAATTATGGTCCAACTGGATGAAGTCATTTTATAATTATTCCTGGCCGGGAGATGGATTAAATTATAACAAATCAATGTCTCTTGTGAATAACGACTTTATGGAGTTTTCAAGAAATTCATTTAACGATTACCAATTAAGAATAAATCAAACACAGAAAAACTGGACCGAATTTAACTCATCAATGAATGAACATTTTTCTAAACAAATGGAAGTTTGGAATCAAATTCTATCTGTATTCATTCAATCAGGAAATAAAATGAATGAGTGCATTAGTGAAACTCAAAAAAATTTCATCAATGAATCTATAAAGCAAAATGAAAAGCTATTTTTGGAATATCAGTCCATTATTAATGACCTCAGCAAATTAATGGGGCAACCTAAAAATAACGAACCGTTAATTAATAAAGAACAAGCTACAGCTGAACCTAAACGAAAGCCTGTAACAGCTGTTATGGTTCAATAAAATCAATATTTGGTGAATTAGAGTAATTCAGTCGCCTAGTTTCAAATCACGTGTAGTCGTACTCGACTACACATGATTGAATATTGATTTAAAAACAAACTTCATTCAATCAAATTATAGTGTGATAAACATGAAAGAAAAAAACAACAATGAATTATCGATAGAAATTCATAAAACCAAAAGCGTATCAGTTGTTAAAAATCAAATCAATTACAATTGGGTATATGAATGGTTAAATCAAACCAATTATTTTTCAAATGAAAATATGGTGGAACATGATTCAAATAATAATCATGAATACCTAAATGATTTTAAATTTTATTTGAATTAACATTTACTATTATGCTTGAGTTCTTATTTAATTCAACAACGAGTGTTAGTAGTTTGTATCATTCGTTAGTTTTAAGTCAGCAACGAATTTTCATGAATTATTTAAGAAATGCCTCAGGATACCATCACGATACACGAGACATTAGTAATGCTTATTTTCGATTTTATTCTAAAATAATTATTAACCCGAATTTGCTAGAAAAAATAAATTCTGAATTTCAAAATCATTTAGTTAAACAACAACAGCTTTGGTTTTCAATTTTTATTAATTCAGATTCAGAAACTGAAATAATAGAAGTAAGAAAAAACGACAAACGTTTTCTTCATCCTGATTGGAGCAAGAAACCATTTTTTAATTACATCAAACAATCGTATTTGCTTTTTGAAGATTTTGCAAATCAAGTCTTTAAAAACATGAAAAGTGAGGAAATCAATAAGGAAAAAATCTGTTTTTATACCAGGCAATATATTGATGCCTTTTCTCCATCTAATTTTTTATTCACTAACCCTGAGGCTATTCAAACCTTTATTGACACTAATGGTGCAAGCATTATTAGTGGAATGAAAAATTTAGCGAACGATTTAAAAAAAGGTAAAATATCACAAGTAAATGAAAATGCATTTAGTGTTGGAGAAAATTTAGCAATTACTGAAGGTGCTGTTGTTTTTGAAAACGAATTGATTCAACTCATTCAATATAAAGTCCCTAATGATAAAAAATGGTCTATTCCATTATTGATAATACCTCCGTGGATCAATAAATTTTACATTTTAGATTTACAACAAAAAAATTCGTTTGTGGCCTTCCTTATCAATCAAGGAATACCTGTTTTTATGGTATCCTGGAGAAACCCACAACATGACATGGGATATTTTTCATTTGATGATTATGTGGAAAAAGGGACAATTTCGGCAATAGAAATTACACAATCAATAAGTAAATCAGAAAAATTAAATTTATTAGGCTACTGTCTTGGAGGAACATTAATTGGCGTTACTGCATCCGTACTTAAAAAAAGAGAAAAACACGAAGTAATTAACTCCATCACTTTTTTAGCATCGATGCTTGATTTTTCATTTATCGGACCCATTGGTAATGTTATTGATGCAGCTTTGGTTAGAAAACTTCAACGAGGAGAATTAGTGCACAGAGGCATTTTGAATGGAAAGGATATGGAAACTGCCTTTAATTTAATTCGTCCAAATGATCTAATTTGGTATTACGTTATCAATAATTATTTAAAAGGAAAAGAACCGTTTGCATTTGATGTTATTTACTGGACAAATGACAATACCAATTTACCAGAAAAGATGTTTATTTTTTATTTAAAAAACATGATACTTGAAAATAAATTATCTAGAAAAAATGCATTGGAAATTTGTAATGTAAAAATCGATATTTCAGATATTGAATCTCCAGTTTTTGTTATTGCAACAAAAGAAGATCATATTTCACCTGCAAAAACCTGTTATATAACAACTGATTTGGTAAGTGGTGAAGTAGAATTTATATTAAGTGAATCGGGGCATGTGATGGGCGTAATTAATCCGCCTGCAAAAAATAAATATGGATTCTACACCTCTGATAAGATGGAAAAAAACTATGAAGAATGGATAAATAAAGCAAATTACACAAAAGGGAGTTGGTGGAATTACTGGGCAGAAAAATTAAAATCAAAATCAGGAAAACAAACAGCAAAAGAATTTAAATACGGTTCAGAAAAATATCCTGTTATTGAAAAAGCGCCGGGTAAATATGTTTTGGAGAAGTGTGGGTGAAAGTTAGTTCTTTATAAACTTAGCATTTAAGTCTTTTGAATTTTCCCCAGAAATTTTGATTATGTAAATTCCTGATTCAATATCTTTTATTTCTACTGGAATTATATTTTCACCTTTAATAATATTAGTTTCAAATGATAAAATTTTTGAACCGGTATAATTTAAAATTTGCACATTGGCCTTAATGCTAAATTCGGAATTAAAGCTAATATTCATATTTTCGTTAGCCGGATTAGGTGAGATTAAAAAATCACTAATAGAAGCATTTCTGGTGATAGAAATAATTTTTGAGAAAGAAAATTTTCCGTCGAAATCAACTTGTTTTATTCTATAATAAGAAACGCCAGATGATGGATTATAATCTTTTGCAGAATAGAATATTGCGTTTGCACTCATTCCAGAACCTTCTATTCGTTCAATTGAAAAAAAATCGACACCATTTGTAGATTTTTCTACCTCGAAGTAATCATTATTTATTTCAGAGGAAGTGGCCCAAGTTATTTCAACATACTTATTTTTATCTACCGCATTTAAGGAAAATAATTCAATTGGTAATAATCTGCAAGAACCAGAAGTTTCTGTTAAAACATATGAATATGTACAAGCATCACCTGCAAAACCATCAACAACCAAATAAGCGCAACCATTTGCTGCTAGTGTAAAACTTGGTGATGTTTGAATTGGGGTTGCAGGCTGAGTAGGATTAGTTGCTTGCCAAATATTTGTCATACTATTATCTGTGCCTCTAAGAATTGCCATTTGCGAACCACTACTAGTTCCTGTAAAAACACAACTTACAACATCAAACTGAACGTTATAGGTCCCTGCGTTTACGCTACAAAACTTAAACCAGGATATATTATTTACAACAAACGAAACATCATCACCAGTTTCAGACACACCTGTTGCGGTAGTAGTCGCTCCATCTAAGTTATTAGAACCTGTACTTGTACCAGACGGATAATACCCCCCGTTTGTAGTTCCATTATAAGTTACTCCACAATCATCAATCAATAATGCATTTGCAGGTGCTATACTATTATTTGCAACATTATTCACACTGATACAAAATTGTGAATTTAGTGTACTTGAACCAGATTGTACTTGAACAAAATATGTTGCACCTGCTGTTAAAGATGAAAGTAAAATATGCTTACCTGGATCACCTGAATTTAAAGTAAATATTATATTTTGAGTACAAGTTAACCCGGCACAAGAGCCAGAATATAGTCCGAAATGTGGTAAGGTACTTGATGTGCCTAATAAATTAAGAACAAGAGAAGTTGTTGCAGCAGGAACAGTAAATTTATACCATACTGTTTGACCAGAACCTGATATTGTGCACCCATCACCAACTCCTCCAAAACCATTAGTATTTTGACCACACAATAAACTAGCATCAATTGTTAAGGTTGTTGCAGATGCGCACTCAGGATTTGCTTGTGCACAAGCCGGAACATTTATAACTACTTCATCCGTGTAGCTACAAGTACCATTAGTAACTGTCCAGATAAAAGCGGTTGAACTACCGGCAGTAAAACCTGTACCCGAAACTGTTGAAGTTGGAGAATTCGAATTTGTTATGGTAATATTTGAACATCCTGAACAAGACCATGCCCCGGACCAGGGAGATGATACGGACGTTGCATTTAAAGTGGTGCTTGTAGTTGAACAAGTAGCTAAATTTTGATCAGCACCTGCGTTTACAGTTGTAAGAACAGTATAAATTATATTAATTTGCCCGTTTCCACCAGAACCTCCAAATGCACCTAAACCAGGCTGACCTGTTCCTAAAGATGCTCCTGATCCTCCACCTCCCGGATTATTACCATTATTGCCATTTGCATTTGTGGATCCTCCACCTCCTGTGCCTCCTCCAGCACCAGTATTACCAGCGTTTCCTCCGGCTCCTCCATTCCATGTATTACCACTACCAGATGCGGAAGAACCATTACTACCACTATTAGTACTTCCTGCACCACCTGTACCAACTACTGTATATGAACCAGTAGTAGAACCTCCTTGCCCCCCGGTTCCGCCGTCTGCAGAAAGTGTACTAAATATGGTTGAGCTACCCGCGCCTCCAGATGAAGAAGAATTTACTAATCCACCACTACCAACAGTATATGTTATAACACTACCAGCGGAAACACTAAAAGCACTAGTTGAATATCCACCACCACCGCCACCCGATGCTGATGATTTGGCAGCCGACACTGATCCTCCAGCACCACCACCACCCCAACATTGAACAGTAATGGATGTTACACCACAAGGTACAATCCATGAACTTGAACCCGGAGTATTTAATGTTACAGTAAAAGTTGTTTGAGAGAATAAATCAAGACTAAGAAAATTCAAAAAAAGTAAAATTAACTTTATGTTAAATTTTAAATTAAAAAAGTTAACTTTTCTTGAACACATTTTAGAAAATTATATTAAAACTTATAAAGTTAGTAAAAATAATTCTAATTAATTTTTTTTATTTACGAAAATTATCAAATTATGTTTTAAGCAAAAAACCCTCAGAATTTTCTGAGGGTTTTTCAAAAGTATAACTAATTTGAAATTATTTTTTAACGTAAGTCAAACTTGATGTCAAAAATTCTCTATTCATACGCGCAATGTTTTCGAGTGAAATACCCTTAGGGCATTCCGCTTCGCAAGCACCCGTATTGGTACAAGCACCGAATCCTTCTGCATCCATTTGCCCAACCATATTTAAAACACGGCCTTTTGCTTCTACCTGCCCCTGAGGCAATAATGCCAACTGAGAAACTTTTGCAGAAACAAACAACATAGCAGAACCATTTTTACAAGCGGCAACACAAGCGCCACAACCAATACATGCCGCTGCGTTAAAAGCTTCATCCGCATCATCTTTTGGAATCAAGATGTTATTTGCATCTTTTGCATTTCCGGTATTTACTGAAACGAAGCCACCAGATGAAATAATTCTGTCGAATGCGCTACGGTTCACAGCTAGATCTTTAATTACAGGAAAAGCAGCACTTCTCCATGGTTCAACCACAATGGTATCGCCATCATTAAACGAACGCATATGCAATTGACAAGTTGTAACACCTTGTAACGGACCGTGTGGACGACCGTTGATGTACATACTGCACATTCCACAAATACCTTCTCGGCAATCGTGATCAAATGCAATTGACTCTTTACCTTCGTTAATTAATTTTTCATTCAACACGTCAAACATTTCAAGGAAAGACATATCTGTAGAAATTCCTGAAAGTTGGTGTACCTCAAATCTGCCGGCATCTTTTGCATTTTTTTGACGCCAAACTTTTAAGGTTAGATTTAATTTTTTTTCTCCTGAGCCGCCCATATGAACTGGTTTTTAATAATTAGAAGAAATTTTTAATTTATTATTCAAGGATTTAATTAATCCATTCAACATTTTTTTCACTTCGTCAACTAAGCTTAACACTCTGTCTTCATCTTGTTTAGAAATTAAGTCTACATTTTTCAGAACCATAATATATGTTTCTGTTGTGAATAAAGAAGCACGTGCAGTTTTTAAAAGCTGTAAGTAATTTTTAGTATTTTTTCTTCCCCAACCTTCAGCAATTTTTGCAGGTATTAACACAACTGAACCATTTAAATGACTTGAAAAAGATAGTTTTTCAGCATCTGTTAAATTTTTAGTTACATGATAAACTGCTTCTACTAATTGTATAGAACGTTGCCAAACTATTAGATCGCGATATGAGGTAACTTTTGCTTTTAATTCTACTTTTTCTTCTTCAAAAATGGTATCAAATCCTGTGTTGTCGATGTTCATGTTCATGATTTTAGTTTATTAGTAAATTTAATTATTTGTAAGAACGTTGAGCAATTTTAATGTTTTCGTATTTCAATTCTTCCTTGTGTAATTGCCAGTTGCCAACTTCTTTCATTTCCCATGCAGCTACGTATGAATATTTTTCATCATCACGTAACGCCTCACCTTCTTCAGTTTGGTATTCCTCACGGAAATGTCCGCCACAACTTTCGTTTCTATCTAATGCATCTACACACATTAACTCCCCAAGCTCAATAAAATCAGCAACACGGCCTGCTTTTTCCAATTCAGGATTAAATTCATCAGTACTACCCAATACACGAACATTTTTCCAGAACTCTTCACGTATTTTTCTGATTTCTGAAATTGCCCATTTCAAGCCTTCTTCACTACGAGCCATACCGCATTTATCCCACATGATTTTTCCTAATGCTTTATGGAAATAATCAACCGACTTTGTTCCTTTAATGTTCAATAAGTTTTGTAAACGATCGTTTACTTCTGCTTCTGCCTTCACAAATGATTCATGATCGGTTGGAATTGCCTTAGTACGAATCTCCTGACTTAGATATGCCCCAATTGTATAAGGAATTACAAAGTAACCATCAGCTAAACCTTGCATTAATGCAGATGCACCTAAACGATTTGCACCATGATCAGAAAAGTTAGCTTCACCTAATGCATACAAGCCCGGAACGGTTGTCATTAAATTATAATCCACCCATAGGCCACCCATCGTGTAGTGAACTGCAGGATAAATTCTCATTGGCACTTCATAAGGATCTTCGCCGGTTATTTGTTTGTACATATCAAACAAGTTTCCGTATTTTTCTTTTACTACTGCTCTTCCTAATTCGCGGATAGTTTCCTTGCTTGGATTTTGAAGATTTTGTTTATTGGCTTCAATTTGCCCATAACGCATCATGTTAGCAGAGAAATCTAAGTAAACTGCCAATTTGCTTGACCCTACTCCAAAACCTGCATCGCAACGTTCTTTTGCTGCACGTGAAGCTACATCACGTGGAACCAAGTTTCCAAAAGCAGGATATCTTCTTTCTAGATAGTAATCTCTTTCTTCTTCAGGAATTTCGTTTGGCTTGCGGTTATCTCCTGCTTTTTTAGGAACCCAGATTCTACCATCGTTACGTAAGGATTCAGACATCAAGGTTAACTTGGACTGATGATCGCCACTAACAGGAATACATGTTGGGTGAATTTGAGTAAAACAAGGATTTCCGAAATAAGCACCTCTTCTATGGGCTTTCCATGCTGCGGTTACATTACTTCCCATTGCATTGGTTGAAAGGAAAAATACGTTTCCGTAACCACCAGTACACAATAATACTGCATGCCCAAAATGTCTTTCTAATTTTCCACTAACTAAATCACGTGCAATAATTCCTCGTGCTTTTCCATCAATTACAACTACATCCATCATTTCGTGTCGAGCATATAATTTTACTGTTCCCATTCCAACCTGGCGTTGCAATGCAGAGTAAGCTCCTAATAATAACTGCTGACCAGTTTGTCCTGCAGCATAGAATGTACGTTGAACTTGAGTACCACCGAATGAGCGGTTACTTAATGTTCCGCCGTATTCGCGTGCAAATGGAACACCTTGAGCAACACACTGATCAATAATATTGGTAGATACTTCAGCTAAACGATGAACATTTGACTCACGTGCACGGTAATCACCTCCTTTTATGGTATCATAAAACAAACGATAAACGCTATCGCCATCATTTTGATAATTTTTTGCAGCATTGATACCGCCTTGGGCAGCAATACTATGTGCGCGACGAGGTGAATCTTGAAAACAGAAAGCTTTTACTTTATAACCCATTTCTGCCAATGAAGCTGCTGCTGAAGATCCGGCTAATCCGGTCCCAACAACAATAACTTCCAAACTACGTTTGTTAGCAGGGTTTACCAAAGGCATAGTAGAACGGTATTTTGTCCACTTATTTTCGAGTGTACCTTCAGGTATTTTAGCATCTAGTTTTGGTGATGACATATTATTTGTTCTGTTGAATAGTTATAAATTATTTGATAATCCCTAAGTGCATTACTATTGGCATTGCAGCAAATAACACACTAACAATAATTGAAAATGCCGCACCAACTAATTTAATCATTGGTGTATATTTTTTATGATTTAAACCTAAGGTTTGAAATGCAGATTGGAAACCGTGTAATAAATGGTAACATAAAGCAATAACACCAAGTAAATAAATAGCAACTAAATACCATTCTGCAAAAACTACTTTTAAGTTAGCGAATGTATCATGCTCTTGATGGCTAAAAACAGCAACTTTCGTAGGTAACCAAAAATTAGCTAGGTGAACAACTAAGAAAATCAACAACAAAGAACCTAAAATACCCATTGAACGGCTATACCATTTGCTGTTTGCGTTACCATTTACAACTGCATATTTAACTGGTCTTGCTTTGTTATTGTCTAAAGTTAATTTAAGTGCCAAGTAAACATGCGACAATAAACCTAAGAATAATCCAATTTCAACAACACGTATGATTGGGTTGTGTGCCATGAATCCTGCAGCTTGGTTAAATAACTGTCCGCCATCATTAGCAAATATCATAGAATTGATGGTTACATGTACAATTAAAAAAGTAATAAGAAATAATCCGGTTAATCCCATTAACACTTTTTTTCCTATCGATGACTGAGAAAATTTTTCGTTACTCATAATGAAGAATTGTGATTTAAATTATCACGGCAAATATAACATTGACAGTTAAGAATAACAAACCTGTTTAGCATTGTGTATACTTTGTTTAAAAAGCTGAAATTTAATAGCTTAAATCAATTTCTTATTTAGATAAAATATAAATTACTGCAAAATGGAGTAACGACTAAAGATAAATTAACTATAAAAGATGAGCTATTTGGTTTTATCAACATATATTTTTTAAACCAAAAAACATTGAAAATTACTTTCACTTATTATTTTGATGATGAACAATTACTGATTTTCAATTACTTATAAACACAAAACTGTAATGTTTTAAAAAAAGTTAAATTTGCAAACGCAAAATCATTTTTAATTGTGATTAACGCCACTAAAATTAAATAATAAATTTATAATGAATTTTACCCCTCCACGTTTTGCTGATAAAGACAGAAACAAACTAGATTTTCAGTCTACACTCAGAAAAAGAGTAGACGAGTACTTTAAAGAAAACAACATTTCTAAGCATTACAACGCTACAATGATTGTAAAAACCATTGTGCTTTTGTCAACTTATATTATCCCTTTTTTAGTTATATTATATTTAGGGTTACCATTATGGATAAACTTGTTACTTTGGCTTTTAATGGGATTGGGAAAAGCGGGCATCGGTATGAGTATTATGCATGATGCTAATCACGGAGCCTATTCTTCTAATGCAAAAGTAAATTATTGGTTAGGCAACACATTAAATTTATGTGGCGGTTCAGTTTTTAACTGGAAATTACAACACAACGTTCTTCATCACACATATACTAATGTTGTTGATTTGGATGATGATATAGATGACAAATTAATCATGCGATTTTCCCCTCATACAACTGTTAAATGGTATCATAAATTTCAAGTGGTTTATTCATTTTTATTTTACGGCATTCTAACACTATATTGGGTAGTTATGAAAGACTTTGTGCAATATTTCAGATATACTAAACAAGGAATAGTACGCAATAGCAAAAGTGAGAATTTAATTATTTTCTTTAAAATAATTATTATGAAAATAGTATATCTATCTCTTTTCTTTGCCTTCCCACTTGCTGTTTTAAATTTACCTGTTGGTGAACATATTATTGGTTATTTATTAATGCAATTTACCGCTGGAATTGTTTTAACTACTATTTTTCAGTTGGCACACACCGTTGAGGAAACAAGTCATCCTTTACCCAATGAAAATAATATTATTGAAAATAATTGGATTGTTCATCAAATGAATACAACAGTTAATTTTTCAAGAAAAAACAAATTTATTTCGTGGTATATCGGTGGTTTAAATTTTCAGGTAGAACATCATATTTTCCCTACAATTTGCCATGTTCATTACCCTGAAATTTCAGAAATTGTTAAAAGTACTGCTCATGAATTTGGCATTCCTTATCTAGAAAACCAAACATTTTTAGATGCATTAAAATCACATATTAAAACATTAAAGCGTTTTGGTCAATTACCTTCATTAAACGAAGCAATAGGATAATTATTTATTCATATTTCTTGGCATTGCCAGTATAAAGCTACTTCCTTTGCCTAAAGAACTTTGAAACACAATACTTCCATTTATTAGTTCAGTATATCTTTTTACAATATTTAATCCTAAGCCAGTACCCTGAATATTTACAGTGTTTTCTGCCCTAAAGAACTTAGTAAAAATATGTTTTTGATCATCAATTGATATCCCTATTCCATTATCTTTAACCTCAACAAAAGCATTTTTTTTATCCATTTCAATCGTTAAATAAATTATAGAATTTTGTGCTGAATACTTTATGGCGTTAGAAAGCAAATTGAGATAAATATTCTGCAGTATTCTTTTATCCTGATTAATCATTTTTTCACCTGAAAACAAAACAATGATTTGTTGTTCCTTTTTTAAAATTGGTTTTAGTTCATCTATAATTTCGTTTGAAAATAAACACAAATCAAAAATTTCATTTTTAACCGAGAAATTTCCTTGCTCTAATTGATCAATAGATAGAAAGTCATTTAAAGTATTAGTTAGATGGTTAATTGATTTTTTAATTCGTTCAAAATGCTTTTGTTGCTGAATTTTAAAATTAAGTTCTATTGGGACTTTAGAATCGATTATTTTTTTTTCAACGACTTCAGTATATTTTTCTATCAAAAAAACACTTGATAAAATTGAACTTAATGGAGTTCTAAATTCATGAGATGCCAAAGAAACAAACCTTGATTTTGCATCATTCAAACTTTTTTCTTTTTCAAGAGATTGTGTAAGTTCTAATGTTCGTTCTTCCACTAATTTCTCAAGATGAAAACTTTCATTTTTTTTATCATCAATATCAGAACACGAACCAATAAACCCTTTAAAACATCCGTCAGGTAAAATAATAGGATTTGCAAATTCATACATCCATTTAAACGAGCCATCTTTATTCCGTAATCTGAATTCTCGTTTAAACGAAATTTTTAATTTATTGGCTTTTTCAAAATGACTTAAAAATTCTTTTAAGTCATTTTCATGAATAATTTGCTGCCAGTTAAAATTAATATCTTCAATACCTGTAAAATCTTTCCAGGTTTGATTAATATAATTACAATTCATGTTTTCATCCGTACTCCAAATTAAAATTGGAGAATAATCAGCGATAGCTCTAAACCATTTTTCACTTTCAGTAATTAAATTCTGAAACTTTATTTTTTCAGTAATATCAATAAAGGTTAAGAGTAATTGTTTATCTCCGTTTATTTTAATTATTTCTGATGAAAAAATAATATTTAATTTTTTTCTATTTTGAGTATAAGCAATGATGTCATATTTATAAATTGATTCGTCTTTAAGTAAATCACAAAAAGATATATTATTAAAATCAACGGTTTGCTTTAAAATTGACAATGAATAAAGTGTTTCGCCAATAACCTGACTTTTTTCAAACTCAAATAAATTTAAAAAACTTATATTAACATCTACAATAATATCACTTCCATAATCAATGATTAATAATGCTATCGGGCTTGATTCAAATGCTTTTGTAAATCTTTTTTCTTTTAATTCTTTCTCAACTGCTTTTTGTTTTGCTATAGTTACGTCTTTTAAAAAAATATCAATTCCGTTTAAATGTGGAATAAAAGATACCTGTAGCCATTTGTTTTCAGTTTTATTAAATAAATCAAGTGAAAATGAGCTTTGTTTTAATCTGTAAAAATCTATCATATCTTCGTTTAAAACATTTGTTGTTTCAGGAAGAATATGATAAAAGTTAAGACCAAGTAACTGATCCTTTCTCTTTCTTAATAATTGTTCTGCCCACTCATTAACATAAATACATTTCCAATTTAAATCTAAACTAAAAAACGCTTCACCTTCTTTTAATATAATTGGTTTTTTAATCAATTTATTTTCCAATGCTATAAACTATTATTTAAATAAATATTAAGCACAAAATTATTGAGTTAACCAATTTAAATGATGCTTAAAAACATTTGTAAATATGATTTATAGTCTACTTCACTTTATTTGATTTGGTTCCTTCAGGTTTGGTATGATCATTTAATTCATTCTTACGCGTATGATCATTTGAATCATCCGGATGTATAAATAAGGTCTTTGGATTTTCAGAATTTTCAAATTCTTTAAAATAACCTTTACTTACTTTTTTAATTATTTTCTTAAAAATTTTCTGTTGATTTTTATTTTTTTTCATGACTATGCTGTTTTTATTTTTTATTCTGTTGAACTGGATTTATTTATATATAATTTTTTTATTTTTTTATTAAAACTTGTTACCTTATTAAGAAATGTAACAAAGCGTTTTTCTTCTTTATCATAATATATTTCTAAAACTGGAAAATCTTTTTCCTCCAATTCAATCCCATTCATTTTCCTGAATAATTCTGCATCAATGAATAAATGAAACTGCCTTAAATTATCCATAGGCACGTTTGTATCGATAATGATTTTACGCGAAAACCATCCTTGCTTAAAAAGTTTAATCTGAAGTTTATTTTGTAAAGGTATTTTAGCGAAAAAAGCGCCTGCTTTATTGGTATAGGATTTACTTATTTGATTTAATGAATTAACATCAGAAATTTCTATTTCTACACTATCTAAATAATTGAGTTTGTTTTTTTTATCTAGGCGTGCATCGTATAATAAACCATGAAGACAAACCTCTAAATTTTTGTTTCTGGGTAACTCATTTGATGACCTAATGTAAATGAATGTACCACTAAGTATAAAATAAAGTATTAGAAAAAAAAGAGCAACCTTAAATTGACTACTTTTTTTATTTTGAACCAACTTCCACCACCAACTTCTCATCACTAAATTTTATAGTGAAATTAGCTCATCAAGTTGCGGTTATAAATGATTATTAAAAAGTTGAATTGTGATTATTAATATAATTAGGGTCTACTTAGAAATAAATAAGTATTTATTAATGATAATTTTAACCTCAAATTTTTAAAAATAAATGCAAGTTATTTACAGTAAAACATTAAAAACCTTTGCATTATTAAATTTATTTTTTCTTTTTTTGTCCATCAAAAAAAGAAACAAAAAAACTCCCGGCTGCATTGTTGATTTCTTCCACTATTTTTTTCGTTCACTGATTTTTGCAAGGCTTCGCTGCGCAAAAATCTACGCGAAGCGAAAAAAAGTGGAACCTAAAATCAAAAACGCTAGGCCGGTTCTTTTATTTTACCCGAGCGTAGCCACGAACAAACGCGGTGCCGATTTGGGTGAATGCTTTTTTTAGGGCAGACAGGTGGAATGGCTGACCATTAAGAAAAAAGCAGAGAGTGAGAGCAATCGTTTGTTCTTGATTTTTTTTGCTACTGCTCACACACAACCTGGCTCAAATGTGCAATGCGCATTAGCCCTAATCAAGTAAAAAAAGTAGAAGATGAATAATTAAATTGTACTTTTTAAGTGAACCCTAATTAAAACAACAAACCATAGAAGTTATTTAAAATAAATTATTAGTAACAACCTTATGCTAACTTGTAAAGTAGAAAGCTTACTTTAAATAATTCGCTTAAACTAAGAGCAATATGTTTCGAGAAAAATGGAATTTTAATTTAAACTGCTATTTATTATCTACTGATAATAATTTTACGAGATAAATTTATTTGGTTTGAATTTATTTTTAGAAAATATATTCCGGAATTTACTCCATTAAAACTATTCATTTTAATTTGATTATTTCCAGCTATAGCTTCAATTTCATTCTTATAAATTACTTTGCCATTAATATCTGATAATTGAACATAAAGTAATTGTTTTAGTGTAGAATTAAAGCTAATTGTTACCTTGTCTCCAATTACAGGATTAGGAAATACAGTAAAATCTTGAATATTTTCATCCAACTTTTGTATGCCTATCTGATTTCTTGACAGGTTAATATCATCTATATAAATATTATTAGTGAGGCCATTTACATCTGAAGTAAATTGAAATTTAAAAAACATGTGCTGAGCATTTAAAAGAGAATTAATGCTTACCTGCTCTGTTCTCCAATCAGACAATGAGTCAGGCATAAATGGCAGTTGAGAATAACTCCCTACAGTTGTTAAGTTATTCATGGTTTTAGAATAACGTAAAGACCAAGTTTGGCCACAATTATTTGAGGAAAAAACTTGTAAACGTTCATTTGCTTGATCTGTTCTTCCCTGATAGGCGAGCTTAAAAGTTAATTTTAATGGATCATTGGAAGATGCCAAATTATTTACTGCATTCAAATTAAAACTTGGAGAATAAAGCGTTTCCGTTTTTCCTGGCTCATTGTTAAAGTTACTGATCATCATGCACTTGTTTCCTGAGAAACCAATGTTATTGAATGTTTTCCAACTTATTGAGTCATTTACATCATTTTCTATTCGCCAAAATGAATTTGGAAAAGATAAATTCTCAAAATCTTCATTATAAAATGATTGTATTTGAGCCTGATTTGTTACAACTTCTATAAAATTATCCTTATTAATTGTTGCTGTTCCTGCGCTATTGGTTGCAGTATAACTTACAGGATAAACCCCTGGATTAGAATAGGTAACAACCGGCATAGAATCATTAGAAAAAGGTGGATTTGCCCCAGGAAAAGACCATTGCCAATTTGTAACCCTTGAATTAGATGTATTATCTTTAAATTGAATAGATTGTCCGGTACAGTAGTCAACCTCATTATTTACAGTTTTAAAATCAGGAATTGGTGCGCATACAATTGGGCTTAAAACCCCAGTTTCTATTAGGTTTTGATTACTCACCAAAATATCTCTTCCAGCATTCGCTCCTGTTGCAATAACGTTTCTCATGAGTTGCTTTTGCCCCTCAGTAAACATGTTATCGCAATAGGAATATTCCATAAAATTTTGAACATTCTCTAATACAGTTGGATCACAAACTCTTCCGCTTAATGTACAATTTTGCCATCCTTTGGTTATTGGGGTATCACCTACTCCATCATCACCACATTCAACACCCGGGCTATTACTATCTCCCCAAACATGAGATAAGCCCAGCCAATGTCCTACTTCATGAGAAAGTACATGTATTGCAACTTGAGAAGCAGTACCAATACCACCAACGTATGAATGTAACGAAACAATCGCATCGTATGGACTTCCCACTCCTAACCAACCAGGAATGTAAGTGTAAGCAGCTGCACCCGGATAATCCAATGTTTTACATACATAAATATTCATGTACTTTTGTGGATCCCATAAACCAGGTCCAACACCTGTATAGGCATAGCTTGCGTCAAAATTTGTACTTGTCGTATAATGCCTGATAATTCCATTTGTGCAATTCCCATCCGGATCTTTTGTTGCCAATTTGAATTCTATTTCACAATCTGCAGCAATTGATTTAAATTCAGGCACTATAGCAGCTGTATCTTCATTTCTTTTTCTGAAATCTTCATTCATGTGTCTTATACCATCAAACACTTGTTCGTTTGAAATGTTTTCACTTCCACCCAAATGCAAAATATGAAACACAACAGGTATTGTGTAAACTTGTGAATTTGTGTTTTTAGTAGTAGCGAAATTCTCCAAACGTTTCGAAGTTTGCTTTCTTCTTTCGGCGAATTCAGGATCGTTAATTTCTCTTTTTTTAATTAAGTCTGATACAGCACACTTCCCATGATTTTGACAAAACAAGGAAAAACCTAAAACAATTGATATTGAAAATAGAAATAGTTTTTTTTTCATGAAATTATTATTCAATAATAAGTTTTGTTGTTTTACTTCCCTTACTGTTTGATATTTTTAAAAAATAAATTCCTTTTGTTAAATAGGCAGGTAAATTAATATCTAATTGATGAAATCCGGAATTTAAATCCTCATAATTTAATTCATGATTTATCTTTCCAAGCAAATCAATCAACTGAATACTTACATTTTCTTTTTCTTTCAATTCAAATTCAGCTTTAAAACTTCCATTGTTTGGATTAGGATAAACTGTAAAATCACTTACTGAATTTGACTGTTCATTAATTCCTACGCTTTGTGAACCAATATTAATATTATCAACATAGATATTATTAGAAGACCCATTTGCATCAGCTGTAAAAACAAATTTAAACCAAACATTTGTTTGTGTAAGTAAGGAAGAAATTGAAACAGACTCCGTCCTCCACTGAGTAGATGTAGGGATAAACGAGTTAGTATTAATAGTAGCAACTGTTGCCAATGCTGAGCCTGATTTTGAATACCTCAAACTCCAGGTTTGTCCGCAATTTGTTGAAGAATACACCTGCAACTTTTCGCTTGAAGCGGTAGAAGGTCGTTGATATGCCAATTTAAAAGTAAATGTTGTACCTGGGATTGCCGCATTAATTCCACTTATATTGTATGAAGGAGTATAAAACGTTTCAATATCATTAGCTGTATTAGAAAAATTATTAATAAACATTGACTTTGTTCCAGTACTTCCAACAGTATTAGATTGTTTCCAATAAACACCATCTGATGTGTTATCCACTTTCCAATCATTATTTGGAACAGCTATACTTTCAAAACCTTCTATAAAATTACTTTGCACTATTGCAGTATTTGAAGAAACAGTAATATAATTTGTTTCATTTTTTGTTCCGTTTCCTGCACTAGTTGTTGCAGTATAGCTTACTGCGTAAACACCTGGTGTATTGTATGTAATAATTGGCATCGAATCTGTTGAAGAATTAGGTGTTCCT
The DNA here is from genome assembly GCA_044352985.1 of Bacteroidia bacterium. Classification (GTDB taxonomy): domain Bacteria; phylum Bacteroidota; class Bacteroidia; order B-17B0; family Aurantibacillaceae; genus JADJDM01. Next base: position 26,845 of record JBILCU010000012.1, on the reverse strand, counting down.
CCAGGAAATGACCACTGCCAGGCTGTTACTGATGTATTCCAAGTAGAATCTTTAAACTGAACTGTTGAACCTGAACACAATAATTTTTTATTTGAAACAGTAGTAAAAAAGGCTTGTGGAATACATGGTTGTGGATTACTTACACCTGTAAAATTTAAATTTGTTGTTGACCACAATGTACTTCTACCTGATGTAGATGAAGTAATTGCTGATCTCATCCTTGTTGCCTGACCTGTTGTAAACATAACTGAACAATAAGAGTAGTCCATATAATTCTGATAATTTTCGCTAACTCCTGGTGTACAAATTTGAGATTGAGTTGCACCTGAAGGGCAATAATCATATCCTTTAGTTATTGGAGTATCAGAAACCCCTTCATCTCCACAGGCCGTTCCCGGAGTATTGTTACCTCCCCAAACATGCGGCAAATTAAACCAGTGACCAACTTCGTGAGTTAATGCGCGAGATCGAGATACTTGCCCAGTACCAATTGATCCTACATAATTATGTAATATAATAATGCAATCATTACCACTACCCGTACTCCAACTTCCTGGCAAATAAGTATAACCAGCAGCACCACTGCTAATTGTTTTCACAGTATAGATATTAAGGTATTTTGTAGGATTCCATTTTCCTGAGGATGTACCAGTGTATGGCCCTGCAGTACCACTTGTCCAATCTGCAGATGGTGTTTCGTGGTAAACGATTCCATTTGTGCAATTCCCTAATGGATCTTTTGTTGCAAGAACAAAATTAAATTCAACATCCCCAATTCTACTTACAAAGGCTGATATAACATCACTTGTATCTGGATTTAATTTATTGTAGTCAACATTTAAAATTCTCATTGCATCTTTAATTTGAGCTGGGGTTATTTTTTCCACCCCATTTTGATGAAGCACATGAAAAACTACTGGAATGGTGTAAACAATTCCTTGTGTAGAATTTGCCGAATTATTTTTGGCCGTATTTTCAAAATATCCGTTTGGATAATTTTGATATCCATTTTTAAAAGCTTTTGCATCTGCCTCTGCTAAAATTCTATTGTTTTTTTCTATTCGTTTTCTAGCATCAGGATCTTTATTAAAGAGCTCTTCCATTGCTTCTCCATGTCCACAAAACTTTACATTTTGTTGTGAAAATAAAAATTGTGCGAATAAAAGGCTCGCAAGGGTGATTATTTTTTTCATTCGAATTATTTAATTAAATACTATTTATGATTTTACTTAATCTATTATAACTTTTTGAATAAATGATTTTCCGTTTACGTAAAGCTTACAGAAATAAATTCCGGAAACAAATTGATTTTCATTACCAAATTGAATCGTATGATTACCTGAAGTTAAATTTAATTCATTAGCATATACTTTTTTGCCTAATAAATCTATCAATTCAACTTGCAATTTGCTCTTTTCAGTTAATTCAAAAATAATGGACATCAATCCGTTATTCGGATTTGGAAAAATTGAGTAACCAAAATTATTTTTATCCAAATCATTCAATCCAATTGCTGAATTTGTAAAATTAATATCATCTATAAAAATATTATTCATAGAACCATTAGCATCTGATGTAAAAACAAACTTAAATGAAACGTTGGTTTGTGTAGATAGAGCTGATGTTGAAACTGTTTCTGTTCGCCATTGAGTTGATGTGGGAATAAATGCAGAAGTATTTACCGTACTTACTGTAGCTAAAGCAGAACCCGTTTTAGAATAGCGTAAATTCCATGTTTGTCCACAATTTGAAGAAGAATAAACCTGCAATTTCTCAGATGATGTAGTTGATTTGCGTTGATGTGCTAATTTAAAGGTGAAAGTTGAACCAGGATTAGAGGCATTAATTGCTGCAACATTATAAGATGGCGTATAAAAAACTTCTTGACTAGAAGCAGTATTATTAAAATTATCAACCTTTAAACAACTATTACCTGTTGCACCTAAAGTATTGTCTTTCTCCCAACCTACTGTACCAATTGTATTTTCAACTATCCATGCATTATCAGGGAAACTTATGGTTTCAAAACTTTCAGTGTATGGCGCCTGGTTTGAAGCAATACTATTACCAACAACTACATAAGCATTTTTAGTAATTATATTAGAACCTGCAGAATTAGTAGCAGTGTAAGTAACTGCATAGTTCCCAGAAGTTGTATATGTTACGCTAGGGTTTGAAGCTGTAGATGTTGCAGGAGTTCCACCTGGGAAATCCCATTGAAAAGTAGTAATTTGAGCATTTTGAGTACTGTCTGCAAAATTTACAGCTGTTCCAACACACACATTTCTTTTATCAGCCCCGAAATCTGCAACAGGCAAACAAATCTGAGGGTTTCTAATTCCGGTTGCTAATTTGTTTGCTGCGCTCACTAAATTATTTCTGCCTGCAGTTGTAGATGTAAGAGTAAAACGCATACGTTTACATTGACCAAGAGTAAACATTTTAGGGCATGATGAATAATCCATAATATTTTCAACATTTGCATAATTTGAAGCATCGCACGAGTTAGGTGTTGCACTAGGGCAAGTACTGAAAGCCCCTAATGTTTTTGGTGTATCGTCTACACTAACTCCTGAAATAGTGCCCAAAAAATCATCACCACAGCTTACACCTGGATTATTAGTGCTTCCAAAAGTATGCGCTAAATTAAACCAATGCCCTATTTCATGAGCTAATGAACGAACCTCTTTTGATGGAACATCTAAAAATTGATAGTTATATACAATTGCATCAGATGCACTTCCTGTAGAAAGTGTACCTGGCCTATAAGTATATCCAACTACAATACCACCAGTAGAACCTGAGCTACTAACTATTTCTTTAACGATATATATGTTTAAATATTTTCTGGGATCCCATTTACCTGTCCCTGTCCCGGTATAGGAATACCCTGGTGACGACTGACTCCAAACAGTTTTGGAATCATAATGTCTTATAATTCCATTTGTGCAATTGCCTAATGGATCTTTGGTAGCTAATTGAAAAACCAAATTACATGAAGTTGCTCTAGCTTGAAAATAGGATTCAATAGATGTTGTATCAGCATCTAATTTTTGAAAATCAACATTTAATTGAGCAACTGCATCGTATACTTGCTGATTAGAAATGTTTTCAGCACCACCTTGGTGTAAGATGTGAAATACGATTGGAATGGTATCTAAAGGAGCGGGCGCTGGTGAAAAAATACTATTTGGATTATCAATTTTGTTAGTTGAATTTTCCCATGAACCCATTTCTTTTTGAGCTTTTTCATATCTTAATCTTGCAGAAGGGTCATTTCTAAAAACCTCTTCCATAGCCTCATCTGTAGAGCATTTTACAATTTTACCATGATGTTGGCTTCCTTCTAATTTTGCGTTTGGTTCACGCAGTTTGGAAACACTGTGATTATTTAATTTATTAAATTGTGCAAAAACAGATGTTGAAGCAACTAAAATCGACGCGGTAATTATTTTTTTAATCATAACTTTTAAAAGTTTACTAAATCTATGAAAATTAACTAAATAGAAAAATATTTTTAACAATTAAATAAAATTTGACAACTATTTTTTTAGCACATCACTTAAATCCTCCAACAAATCTTCAATATCTTCAACACCAACACTTAAACGCAAAAGATTATCCACAACTCCTACTTTTTCTCTTTCTTCTTTTGGTATGGAAGCATGCGTCATGGTTGCAGGATGATTAATCAATGACTCAACCCCTCCTAAGGATTCTGCCAATGAGAAAATTTTGAAAGATGAAGCAATCCTAAATGTTTCCTCTAAATCAGCTCCTTTTAGCACTATTGAAATCATTCCCCCGAAATCTTTCATTTGTTTTTTAGCAATATCATGGTTTGGATGACTTTCAAATCCGGGCCAATAAATTTTCTCAATTTTTGGATGATGCTGTAAATATTCGGCAACTTTTCTACCATTGAAACAATGTCTTTCCATTCGTAAATGCAAGGTTTTAATTCCTCGCATTACTAAAAAACTATCCATTGGACCGGGAGTTGCGCCGCAACTATTATGAATGAAAGCCAGTTGTTCTTGTAATTGATCATCATTGGTTACCAAAGCGCCCATCACCACATCACTGTGTCCGCCCAAATATTTGGTAACAGAATGCATCACAATGTGAGCCCCTAATTTTAATGGGTTTTGCAAATACGGACTAGCAAATGTGTTGTCAACTGCCAAAATCAATTTATGCTGATTGGCAATTTTGGCATAAGCCTCAATATCGGCAATTTGCATGGTTGGATTAGTAGGTGTTTCAACCCAAATTAATTTTGTTTTATCATTGATAAAAGGTAAAATATTTTCACTTTTAGCCATGTTTACAAAATGAAACTTAATACCGTAGTTGGCAAACACCTTGGTAAACATTCTGTATGAACCACCATATAAATCGTCACCGGTAATGACTTCATCACCCGGACGTAATAATTTAACAACAGCATCCATTGCACCCATCCCGCTAGAAAAACAAAGGCAATATTTGCCATCTTCCAATGCTGCAATGTTTTTTTGTAAGGCATCACGCGTAGGATTTTTTCCTCGTGCATAGGCATATCCCTTGTGTTTTCCAGGATATTCCTGCACAAAAGTGGAAGTTTGAAAAATTGGAGTCATTATTGCCCCGGTTGTTGGATCGGGTTCAGCTCCTGCATGTATTGCTTTAGTTCCAAATTTCATTTCTTTAGTAGCCATATTTTTTGATATTCTGATTATTTTTCCGTTCAAAATGATAATCTGCAAATATTAAGAAAATGTTATTGAAAAACTAATCTTACACATAAATAAATTACCGTTCCTACAAGAATTTAACTTGTTATTAGCCAATTAATTTTTGGTATATTCGCATGCTTTAAAAAAATGGAAAAATTGACGAAAAAAATTCAAATGGTCGACCTTAAAACTCAGTACTTAAATATTAAGGAAGAGGTTGACAAAGGAATACAAGAAGTAATTAATAATACAGCTTTTATTAATGGTCCGGCAGTTAAAGAATTTCAGGCGGATTTAGAAAAGTACCTACACGTAAAGCATGTTATTCCTTGCGCAAACGGAACAGATGCCTTGCAAATTGCCATGATGGCACTTGGCTTAAAACAAGGTGATGAAGTCATTACCGCTGATTTTACTTATGTTGCTACAGCTGAAGTGATTGGTCTGTTGGGATTAACCCCTGTTTTAGTGGATGTTTACCCGGATACATTTACCATTGATGTGGAAGCCATCGAAAAAGCCATCACATCAAATACAAAAGCCATTGTTCCTGTTCATTTGTACGGACAATGCGCTGAAATGGAAAAAATAATGGCATTGGCTAAAAAACATAATTTGTATGTGATAGAAGATGTTGCTCAGGCAATTGGTGCAGATTACTTGTTTGCCGATGGCACTCATAAAAAAGCGGGGACAATTGGCACTATTGGTTGCACCTCATTTTTTCCAAGCAAGAATTTAGGATGTTATGGAGATGGTGGCGCAATGTATACCAATGATGATGAGCTCGCTAAAAAAATGCGCATGATTGCACACCACGGACAATCCGTTCAATATGTACATGATGTGTTAGGAGTAAACTCCCGTTTAGATACCATACAGGCAGCCATTTTAAAAGTAAAATTGCAACATTTAGATGAATACGCGGCTGCAAGAAATAAAGCAGCAAGTTATTACGATAAACGTTTTACAGGAAATTCAAAATTGATTGTTCCAAAACGTAATCTACAATCAACTCACGTATTTCATCAATACACTTTGCAATTGGTTGGTGTGGATAGAACTAAATTGAGGGAATTTTTGCAAACCAAAAATATTCCATCCATGATTTATTACCCTATTCCTTTGCACATGCAAAATGCATACAAGAGCGAACGATACAAGCAAGGTGATTTTCCGGTAACCGAAAAATTATGTGCATCAGTTATTTCTTTGCCCATGCATACGGAAATGGATGAAGAAACTTTAGAATTCATATCTAGTTCAGTACTTGAATTTTTAGAAATTTAATTAAATCATAAATAAACTTATAACCCATCACTCATAACTCATAATTAAATAAAATGAATATAGCAGTAGTAGGAACAGGATACGTTGGATTGGTTACAGGAACTTGTCTTGCAGAAACAGGCAATAATGTAATTTGTGTTGATATTAATGAAGAAAAAGTAAATAAAATGCGGGCAGGTGAAGTTCCGATTTACGAACCTCATTTGGATGTTTTATTTCATCGCAACATTAAAGCTGGAAGATTAAAATTTACCACAAATCTTAATGAAGCTATTGAAAAAGCAAAAATTATTTTCTTGGCTTTACCAACTCCTCCTGGTGAAGATGGTAGCGCTGATTTAAGTTACATACTTGGTGTTGCAGATAATTTAGGTAAAATAATGGTCGATTACAAAGTAATCGTTGATAAAAGCACAGTACCAGTTGGTACAGCAGAAAAGGTTGATGCGGCTATCCGTAAAAATTTTAAAGGCGAATTTGATGTTGTATCCAATCCTGAATTTTTACGCGAGGGTTTTGCAGTTGATGACTTTTTAAAACCTGACCGTGTTGTAGTTGGAACTCGTTCCGAAAAAGCCAAACAGGTGATGGATGAATTGTATAAACCTTATGTACGTTCAGGTAACCCAATTATTTTTATGGATGAAAAATCTGCTGAACTTACCAAGTATGCAGCAAATGCTTTCCTTGCTGCAAAAATTACCTTCATGAATGAAATCGCCAACCTTTGCGAAAAATTAAATGCAGATGTGGATATGGTAAGAATAGGTATTGGTAGCGATGACCGAATCGGCAAACGTTTTCTTTTCCCTGGTATCGGTTACGGTGGAAGTTGCTTTCCTAAAGATGTTCAGGCATTAGCCAAATCTGCCAATGATGTTAATTACGATTTCAAAATTCTTTCATCGGTGATGGAAATCAACGAAAAACAAAAAACCATTATCATCCCAAAAATTAAAAATTATTTTAATCAGGATTTAAAAGGCAAACATTTCGCTATTTGGGGATTGGCATTTAAACCTGATACTGATGACATCCGTGAAGCACCTGCGCTTTATATTATCGATGAATTATTGGCTGCAGGTGCAACTGTTTCAGCTCACGACCCTGAAGCAATGAATAATGTTAAAAAATTATTGGGTGATAAAATTAAATTCACTGAAGATCCATATGAAACGCTTCAAAATGCAGATGCCTTAATAATATGCACCGAGTGGAGTTTATTCCGTACACCTGATTTTGAAAAGGTTTCAGCTGCATTAAAAAACAAGGTGATTTTTGATGGAAGAAATTTATATGCCATCGATCAGATGCGTAAATTAGGCTACTATTACAGCAGCATCGGAAGAGAAACAGTAAAATAATTTTTCTAAATATATAGTTCAGCAATTCATGAAAAGAGTTTTAATAACAGGAGCAGCAGGTTTTTTAGGTTCGCATTTATGCGACAGATTTATTAAAGAAGGTTATCGTGTTGTGGGCATGGACAATCTTATTACCGGCGATTTAAAAAATATTGAACATTTATTTAAATTAGAAGAATTTGAATTTTACCACAATGATGTGAGTAAGTTCATTCATGTTCCCGGAGACATCGATTACATTCTTCATTTTGCATCTCCTGCTAGTCCGATAGATTATTTAAAAATTCCAATACAAACATTAAAAGTTTCTTCACTTGGCACACATAATGTGTTGGGATTGGCGCGCGTTAAAAACGCACGTGTATTGGTTGCTTCAACCAGTGAAGTTTACGGCGATCCACATGTACATCCACAAACAGAAGAGTATTGGGGAAATGTAAATCCTGTTGGTCCCCGCGGTTGCTACGATGAAGCTAAACGTTTTATGGAAGCTTTAACCATGGCTTACCATGATACACATGGATTGGAAACACGTATTATTCGTATTTTCAACACTTATGGTCCGCGCATGCGACTGAATGATGGGCGTGTATTGCCTGCATTTATTGGACAGGCATTGCGTGGAGAAGATTTAACCATGTTTGGGGATGGCAGCCAAACCAGAAGTTTTTGTTATGTTGATGATTTGGTGGAAGGAATATACAGGTTGTTGCTAAGCGATTATCATTTGCCTGTAAACATTGGTAACCCAAGCGAAATTACCATTAAGGAATTTGGTGAAGAAATTTTAAAACTAACAGGCGCAAATCAAAAATTAATTTCTTTGCCTTTACCAAAAGATGACCCTAAACAACGTCGTCCTGATATCACAAAAGCAAAAGAAATTTTAGGATGGGAACCAAAGGTTAGTCGCGCTGATGGTTTGAAAATAACTTACAATTATTTCAAATCACTTTCAAAAGACGAACTGAACAAAACGGAGCACCGTAACCTTGAAACATTAAATAAGTGACGCGCAATTATTCCATAACTGTAAAAGGAAGAGTTCAGGGAGTTTCCTTTAGGTTTGCTACGCATGCAAAAGCATTAAAATTGCAGTTAACAGGTTGGGTTAAAAATTTACCTAATGGTGATGTTCACATCGAAGCAGAAGGAAGCGAAACAAATATCAACTCGTTAATCGACTGGTGCTATGTTGGTCCGCCACTAGCAAAAGTTGAAGAGGTAATTGCAGAGGAAAATCACGTTAAAGATCATCGTAATTTTGAAATTAAACGATAAAAATTATGATTACTGAATCCAAAAAAATAGTCATCATTGGTTCAGGTAATGTTGCTACCCATTTTACAAAGGTGCTTATAAAAAAAGGACATGAAATCGTTCAGTTTGTAGGTAGAAATAATAACTCACTAAAAGAATTAAGTTTAAAATACCTTGTAAGTTTCACTACAGATTTTAATAAAATTGCAACCACTGGAGACTTTTATCTTATCTGTGTAAGTGACGATGAAATTGAACATGTTGCTAAAAAACTAAAATTAAAAGACAAGATTGTATTGCATACTTCAGGCTCAGTTCCTCTAAGCGCAATTAAGCATTCTTCAACTAAAACCGGCGTATTTTATCCCTTACAAACATTTAGTAAAGAAGATAAAATTAAATGGTCTAAAATTCCTATTTTAATTGAAGGCTGTAACAAGGATGTTGAAAATGAAGTGTTTCAATTTGCTTCTTCATTAACTAAAAATATAACCGTTTTAAATTCTGTTCAGCGCGAAAAAATACACTTGGCAGCTGTGATGGTTAATAATTTCAGTAACCATTTATATACATTAGCAAATGATTTTTTAGAGAAGGAAAAAACACCTTATTTTAAATTGCTGTTTCCTTTAATGCAACAAACCTTAAAGAAATCAAAAAAAATAAAACCTGATTTGGCTCAAACAGGTCCTGCTAAAAGAAACGATAAAAAAACAATAACAAAGCATCAGCAAATTTTAAAAAAACACCCTGAAGCAAGTAAACTCTATCAAAGCATTAGCGAAAGCATAACAAACCACCATCATGGAAAACTTCAAGGAAAAACTAAATAAAATTACCACCTTCATTTTTGACATGGACGGTGTGCTTACCAATGGTAAAGTTTGGATCATGCCCGGACATGACCCAGTAAGGCATTTGAACAGCAAAGACGGTTACGCATTTCACCTTGCATCACAGAAAGGATATAAGTTATTTTTACTTTCCGGAGGACATTCACCCGTAATTAAAGAATCCTTATTAAGAATTGGATTTAGAGGAGTATACATGTCTCAACCCAATAAATTAGAATGTTACAAAGACATGTTGATTGAACACGATTTAAAATCGGAGGAAATCATTTACATGGGAGATGATTTACCTGATTATCATGTAATGTCAGAAGTTGCCATTGCTTCCTGCCCTAATGATGCAGCTCATGAAATAAAATCATTAAGCATTTATGTTTCTCCAATTAAAGGAGGGGAAGGTTGCGCTAGAGATATTATTGAACAAGTGCTCCGTTTAAAAGGAGATTGGGGAGTAGAAAATTGGTAAAAAATTAAAGGTGTTTTATTTATTGATTCAGCTAATCCTAGTACTGTTCATTTTTATTCGGGAAATCTGTTGACTTAATATCTGTAACGTATCTTCTAACAGCATCCGACATATCCTGATACAAATTTAAATACCTTCTTAAAAACCGAGGACTGAATTCATGAGTCATTCCCATCATATCATGAGTTACTAAAACCTGACCATCAACACCGCCACCTGCACCAATTCCTATAACAGGTATAGCAAGATTTTTAGCTACTTTTTCTGCCAATGTAGCTGGTATTTTTTCAAGCACCAACGCAAAGCATCCTGCTTTTTCAATTACATAGGCATCTTCTAGTAACTTATCAGCTTCTTTTTCTTGTTTTGCTCTTACGTTATAAGTACCAAATTTATATATGGATTGTGGTATTAATCCTAAATGTCCCATTACAGGAATTCCGGCGCTTAAAATACGTTCTATCGATTCTTTTACTTCTTTTCCTCCTTCCAACTTTACAGCATGTGCCCCTGATTCTTTCATTATTTTAATAGCAGAATTTAAAGCTTCCTTACTATTTCCCTGATAGGTTCCAAAGGGCAAATCTACAACCACCAATGCTCTATCAACAGCTCGAACTACAGATGTTGCATGATCAATCATTTGACCTAAAGTAATAGGTAACGTTGTTTCATGCCCATGCATTACATTACTAGCACTATCTCCAACAAGAATTACATCAATACCACCATTATCAATGATTTTTGCCATGGTATAATCATATGCAGTAAGCATTGAAATTTTTTCACCACCACGTTTCATTTCCTGCAACACATTGGTGGTAATTTTTTTAAATTCTTTCTTGGCAGTTGACATAAAATAGTGTTTTAAAAATCAAAAAAGTAAGCAAATGTAAGAATAAAAAAGTTAAGCTTTAGCTATAGTATAATGTTGTAAATATTTGAAAATTCTTAAAATGCTATTTAAATAAAACTTTAGCTGTACTTTAAAAGTCAAATACAAAACAAAACAAATTATTTAAATAAAATCCTTTAAATTTAAACTTTCAAACAATACAATATGAGATACGACACAATACAAAAAGAGCTCTATATAAACAACAGAAAAAATTTCAGTAAACACCTAAAGCCTGGTTCATTTGCAGTATTTACCTCGAACGACATTATGCCTACAAATGCAGATGGCTCAATGGGTTTTAAGCAAAATTCGGACATGCTTTATTTAAGCGGGATCGATCAAGAAGATACCATGCTAATTATATATCCTGATGCCAAAGAAAATAAGTTTAAAGAAATACTTTTTATTAAAGAAACCAGTGAACTTATAGCCATTTGGGAAGGTGCAAAATTTACTAAAGAACAGGCAAAAGAAATTAGTGGGATAGAAACTATTTACTGGACACATGAATTTGAAAAGATATTGAAAATGTTTGTTTATCAAGCAGAATACATCTATCTGAACCAAAATGAACACACCAGAAGATACATTGATACTGAAACACAAGAAAACCGATTAGCCAAATGGTTTAAAGAAAAATATGCATTACATAAATTTGAACGCTCTGCTCCTATCTTGTTTAATATTCGTTCGGTAAAAAATGAAATTGAAGTAGAACTCATTAAAAAAGCATGTTCAATTACCGAAAAGGGTTTCAGAAGATTGTTGAATTTTATTAAACCAGGTGTTTTCGAATATGAAATTGAAGCTGAGTTAATTCATGAATTTTTAATTAACAGAAGTAAAGGGTTTGCTTATGGTCCGATTATAGCTGCCGGAAAAAACTCATGCGTTTTGCATTATGTGGAGAACAACAAAAAATGTAATGATGGCGATATCATTTTATTGGATGTTGCTGCAGAATATGCCAATTATGCTAGTGATTTAACGCGTGTTGTGCCTGTAAACGGAAAATTTAGTCCTCGCCAGAAAGAAGTTTACAATTCAGTTTTATATGTAATGAAAGAAGCCATTAAAATGCTTGTTCCAGGAACAACGTTTGAAAAGTACAACCATGCAGTTGGTGAATTAATGACGGAAGAATTACTGAAATTAAAACTGATTACAAAAGAAGAAGTAGCGAAACAAAATTCTGCTTGGCCTGCATACAAAAAATATTTTATGCACGGAACCTCCCACTTTTTAGGTTTAGATGTTCATGATGTAGGATTCTTTTACGAACCAATGCAAGAGGGCAACGTGTTTACTTGTGAACCCGGAATTTACATACCTGAAGAAAATATAGGTATACGATTGGAAAATAATATTTTGGTTACTGCAAATGGCCCCATTGATTTAATGAAAACAATTCCATTAGAAGCAGAAGAAATAGAAGAACTCATGAACAATTAATTGCATGTTCTATTTAACCTTAGCGGTTGTATTTAATTTACTGCTGCTGGTCATCATAAAATATTTCGAACGTTTTAATATCCCTGCAATACAGGGAATAGTTGTGAATTATTTTGCAGCAGGAACTACTGCACTGATTTTCTCGGGAACAACATTTTCAATTCATGAAATTGTACACGCTGATTTTTTTTCATTTAGTTTTATTTTAGGTGCTTTATTTATTTCTGTTTTTTATGCTATTTCTGTTACTGCTCAACAAATGGGAATGGCAGTAGCTTCAGTTGCCAACAAAATGAGTGTTGTAATACCTGTTGCTGCTGCATTTATTTTATATGGCGATACTGTTACAACTTTAAAAATAGTTGCGATTGCGCTTGCACTCATTTCGGTATATTTCGCTACACGCACTAGTAAAAATGAATCAGTTGAAAATAAAAAAAGTAACAATATTTTATTCCCTGTATTTGTTTTTTTTGGAAGCGGAATTATTGATGCATTGGTAAACTTCGCCAATAAGCGACTGATTCATTCTGAAAGTGAAAATGCCTTGTTTTCAGCGTTGCTTTTTTTTGTAGCCGGATGCATTGGTTTATTTTGGTTGCTTTACTTAACACTTATAAAAAAACAACCATTTTATTTTAAAAGTATTGTTGGCGGTATTTTTCTTGGCATACCCAACTTCTTTAGTATCTATTTTATTTTAAAAGCACTAGAAACTGGCTTTCTTGAAAGTTCCTCATTGTATCCGATATTAAATGTGTTGATAGTAGTTTTTTCTGCATTAGTTGGATATATTTTATTTGCAGAAAAATTAAATAAAATCAATCTTGCCGGTATTGGACTTGCCATCTTAGCAATCTTGTTAATAATGATGTAGAAAACAACTGTATTAATCTTCATACATAAAAATTATATAAAAGAATTTGAAAAGTTGAGAAATGTTTAAACTAACCAAAACTCTACTTAGCTTAATGTATCATTTTAAAAATAAACATTCGCCTAAATGATGTTGAAAAAGGAATTTATGTTTACAAAATTATAGACAAACAAGGCTTCGTACAATCGGGTAAATTTGTTGTGCAATAGTTGAAATATATTATAGTAAAACTATTATTGTAATTACTTAGCTTATTTTAATTGTCATCCCGACGAAGGAGGGATTTGATTATTATAGTTTTTTTATTTATGCTTCACTTTTTTATAGATTCTTCACTTCGTTCAGAATGACAAAGGTTTTGTTTGCTGTCATCCCGACGAAGGAGGGATTTGATTATTTTAGATTTACACGCATTCATAACATTTTCAAGATTCTTCACTTCGTTCAGAATGACAAAGGTTTTGTTTGCTGTCATCCCGACGAAGGAGGGATCTATGTTTTTATAGATTCTTTAGTTTCACTTTTTTTTGATTCTTCACTGCGTTCAGAATGACAAAGGTTTTGTTTGCTGTCATCCCGACGAAGGAGGGATCTATGTTATTATAGATTCTTTAGTTTCACTTTTTTATAGATTCTTCACTGCGTTTAGAATGACAAAAATCAAAAGAGGTTGGATTAGCTATTGCTTTTCAAAAAAAATTAAGAGATATATTTATAACTTTAATAAAGATTTATAAGAGAACCCATTAGTCTTAAATGAAACCAATCGGTTTACATAATTATTTTGTTTACATAACAACAAATAAGAATAAAAACGTTTTTTATACAGGTGTCACAAATAATTTAGAAAATCGCCTAAACGAACATTTATTGGATTCTCTTGGGCCAAAAAAACATTTTGCAGGAAAATATAATTGCATTTATTTAATTTATTTTGAAAGATATCAATTTATTGAGCAAGCAATAAAACGAGAGAAAGAAATAAAAGGATGGAGAAGAAGCAAAAAAGTTGAATTAATAAATTCGTTAAATAAAAATTGGGACTTCTTGAATGATACGATAAAAGATTAATGGCGGATTAAGATTTAGGTTTTTTTTATTGTCATGCTGACGACAGGAAGCATCTGTTTTTTTCAGATTCCTCCTGCCGTCGGAATGACAAAAAAATTAGATTTTAAAATATTGTTTTAGAAGTGTTATGATTACGAAGGAAGCATCTGTTTTTTCAGATTCCTCCTATCGTCGGAATGACAAAAAATTAGATTTTAGAACTCGGATTTAGGATTTTTTAATTGTCTTGCTGACGAAGGAAGCATCTGTTTTTTCAGATTCCTCCTGTCGTCGGAATGACAAAAAATTAGATTTTAGAACTCGGATTTAAGATTTTTTAATTGTCTTGCTGACTAAGGAAGCATCTGTTTTTTTTTAAGATTCCACATGTCGTCGGAATGACAAAAAATTAGATTTAAGAATTCGGATTTAAGATTTTTTAATTGTCTTGCTGACTAAGGAAGCATCTGTTTTTTTTCAGATTCCTCCTATCGTCGGAATGACAAAAAATTAGATTTTAGAACTCGGATTTAAGATTTTTTAATTGTCTTGCTGACGAAGGAAGCATCTGTTTTTTTTTAAGATTCCACATGTCGTCGGAATGACAAAAAATTAGATTTTAGAACTCGGATTTAAGATTTTTTAATTGTCTTGCTGACTAAGGAAGCATCTGTTTTTTTTCAGATTCCTCCTATCGTCGGAATGACAAAAAATTAGATTTTAGAATTCGGATTTAAGATTTTTTAATTGTCATGCTGACGGAGGAAGCATCTGTTTTTTTTCAGATTCCTCCTATCGTCGGATAACAAAATAAAACAATGGAGGGATTATAATAAAATCAATACCTCACCAACTCCAACAACTTTTTCTCAAAGCGTTCTTTTGGTAAGAAATTAATTTTTCTTTTCCTGAAATTTGAAAAATTTAGATACGGGAATGTTAAGCGCTAAACTTATTTTTAATAGTGTTTCGGCAGTCACATTCGCTTTCCCTTTTTCTATGCGAGTCAAATTTCCTCTTTCCATATCACACATAAATGCTAATTCAGTTTGTGTGATTTTTTTCTTTAATCTATGCTTTGCTATGGAAGCACCTAATCCTTGAAGAAACTCAGTTTTGGTCATTGAAAGCATATCAGAAAATCAAAATTTGAATTTTTATGTTGATTTATTGCTATCTTATAAGATATCAAAAGAAACTAATGATAAATTTGATAAATTTGTATTAATTAGTTAAAAAAAATTAAGATGAAAAAAATATTTCTACTTACTACATTGGCTCTCAACTCAATTATTATCAATGCCCAATTTGATTTAGAATGGGTGAAAACGTTAAAAAACACTCAAACATTGTTTTTAAGCCAAGGAATAGAAACAAGAGTAATTGAAGCTGGCACTAATAATGATGTTTACATTGCAGGATGGTTTAGTGGAACAATGGACTTTGATCCATCAGCAACAAATTATTTTTTGACGCCACTCTATAATTACTCAGGATTTATTGCAAAATACAATTCATCAGGTACACTTATTTGGGTAAAACAATTTGATGAAGTAACTGGTAATTATGCGCTTTACATAAATGATCTTGTAATAGATAATTTTGAAAATATTTATATAACCGGTTGTCAAGGTGTTGGATCAAAAATTGATTTCGATCCTTCTCCAAATACTTATTATGATAGTAGTTCAAATACAAGAAAATTATTTATAGCAAAATACAATTCAAATGGTGATTTTGTGTGGGAAAAAAATATTGGTAATGTGTTTTCAGTGGGTGTAGATTTGTTTCTTGATGACGATAATAATATATATATAGGAGGGCAAGGTCATCAAAATTATGATCGTAATTGTATTATCAAATTTGATAATATGGGGAACTTAATATGGCACAAAACAGTCACTAGTGATAATAGCAATGCTTATGGTTCAATGTACGTTTCATCAAATGGAGATATTTACATTACAGGTAGGGGTTCAAATGTAGATATGGATCTTGGACCTGCTACTAATATTTTACAAGGATACGCAATTATGTTTTTAGGAAAATATGATTCAAATGGTAATTTAATTTGGGCAAAAAAAATAAATACAAGCATGTTACAAACAAGCATTACCGTTGATGTTAATGGAAATGTCTTTACAGCAGGTAAATCAGGGCCACCAACAAGTTCACCCCATGTCATAACAAAATGGAGTAACAATGGCACATTGCTTTTACTATATAATACGCCACCTAATTTAACAATAGATAATATGGCAATAAATTGTTCTAATAATTTATTGATTTCTGGATTTTATGATCACTCCTCTAATAATTTTGATTTTTTAGGTGGTAATTTCTCAATTCCTACTCAAGGTTCGAATTTTGGGGGCTATAACTTATATATTGCTTGTTATAACACCAATGATTTATCAATTAATTGGGCTAAAGGTTTACAAGGATATTTTTGGCCTGTGCCTGTTACAAATACTGCTGGCGATTTTAATAACAATTGTACAAAATACGTAGATATTAAAAAATCAAATAACTTTTATGTAGCAAGCACTTTTTCAGGAACAAGTGATGTAGATCCAAACTCTTCTGCAACATTAATCAATCCGGTAACAAATACCTACAACGATATCTTTTTCGCCAAATATAGTGGTTGTAATAACATAGGTCTAGGTGAATTGGAAAACAATAAGCTGTCAAATGTATTTCCAAATCCCAACAATGGTGTATTTACAATCTCGAATTTAAAACCCAATGTTATAATTGAAATTTTAGATCTTGCCGGTAGAAGTATATATAAAACACAAGTAAAAAATGAGAAAATAACCATTCAATTAAATAATCTTGAAAAAGGAATTTACATCTATACGATTACTGATAAACAAGGTTTTTTACAATCAGGAAAAGTTATTGTGCAATAGTTGAAATAGAAATTTAGTAAAATTATTATTGTATTGGCTTCGCCTATTTTAATTGTCATCCCGACGAAGGAGGGATCTGATTATTTTAGATTTACAAGCATTCATAACATTTTTAAGATTCTTCACTGCGTTCAGAATGACAAAAATCAAAAGAGGTTGGATTAGCTAATGCTTTTCAATAAGAATTAAGAGATATATTTATAACTTTAATAAAGATTTATAAGAGAACCATTAGTCTTAAATGAAACCAATCGGTTTACATAATTATTTTGTTTACATAACAACAAATAAGAATAAAAACGTTTTTTATACAGGCGTCACAAATAATATAGAAAATCGCCTAAACGAACATTTATTAGATTCTCTTGGGCCCAAAAAACATTTTGCAGGAAAATATAATTGCATTTATTTAATTTACTTTGAAAGATATCAATTTATTGAGCAAGCAATAAAACGAGAGAAAGAAATAAAAGGATGGAGAAGAAGCAAAAAAGTTGAATTAATAAATTTGTTAAACAAAAATTGGGACTTCTTGAATGATACGATAAAAGATTAATGGCGAATTAAGATTTAGGATTTTTTTATTGTCATGCTGACGAAGGAAGCATCTGTTTTTTTCAGATTCGTCCTGACGTCGGAATGACAAAAAATTAGATTTTAGAATTCGGATTAGTATTTTTTAATTGTCATGCTGACGAAGGAAGCATCTGTTTTTTTTAGATTCCTCCTGTCGTCGGAATGACAAAAAATTAGATTTTAGAATTCGGATTTAGGATTTTTTTATTGTCATGCTGACGAAGGAAGCATCTGTTTTTTTTCAGATTCGTCCTGCCGTCGGAATGACAAAAAATTAGATTTTAGAATTCGGATTTAAGATTTTTTAATTGTCATGCTGACGAAGGAAGCATCTGTTTTTTTTCAGATTCCTCCTGTCGTCGGAAAGACAAAAAATTAGATTTTAGAATTCGGATTTAGTATTTTTTAATTGTCATGCTGACGACAGGAAGCATCTGTTTTTTCTGATTCCTCCTATCGTCGGATAACAAAATAAAACGATGGAGGGATTATAATAAAATCAATACCTCACCAACTCCAACAACTTTTTCTCAAAGCGTTCTTTTGGTAAGAAATTAATTTCTAAATCCGCATTCATTGGTACAGGTGTATCTAAACTGCCTTCACGTATAACAGGTGCATCTAAATATTCAAAACAATGCTCGCTGATTAATGCACTCAACTCTCCTCCTATTCCACCGGTTAAAGTATCTTCATGTAGAATAAACGCTTTACCTGTTTTTTTAACCGAGTTGTATATAGTTTCTACATCCAATGGAACTAATGTTCTTAAATCAACTAAATCAGCTGAAACTTCAGGATGTTTGTTTAATAGTTCTATTGCCCAATGAACACCCATTCCGTAAGTAATAATCGACACCTGAGTTCCTTCTTTCACTAATCTTGCCTGTCCAAATGGAATGGTATAATAATCATCGCTAACGTCTTCTGTAATGCTTCTGTATAATCCTTTGTGTTCAAAAAACAATACAGGATTAGGATCTTCAAATGCACTTAATAATAATCCTTTTGCATCTGAAGGAAATGCAGGATAAGCAATTTTTAATCCCGGAGTATGAAAAAACCAAGCTTCATTACTTTGCGAGTGAAATGGACCAGCAGCAACGCCTGCTCCTGTTGGCATTCTCACAACTACATCAGCATGTTGTCCCCAACGGTAATGCGATTTGGCTAAATTATTTACAATTTGCGTAATACCTTCTGACACAAAATCTGCAAACTGCATTTCCACCATGGCTTTGTGTCCGTTAATACTTAAACCAAAACCGGCGCCTAAAATTGCTGATTCACATAAAGGTGTATTTCTAACTCGTGCTTTACCAAATTCTTCTACAAAGCCATCTGTAATTTTGAATGCCCCGCCATACTCGGCAATATCTTGTCCCATCAACACTAAATTATCGTGCTTTTTCATTGCCAGGCGCATACCTTCAGAAATGGAATCAATAAATCGTTTCGACGTTTTATTTCCTGTTTGAGTTGAGTTACTCAACTCAAACGGTTTATACATATCCTGTAATTCAAGTGCTGTGTTAGGCATAGGAATTTGTTCGTTAAACGTAATTTCCAAACCTGATTCAATTTCTTTTTTGAACTCTGCACGAATGCTTTCAACAAGTTCTTCTGTTAACACCCCTTCTTCTAATAAAAAGCGTTCAAAATTTTGAACAGGATCTTTTTTACCCCAAACATCAAACAATTCTTTTGGAACATACTTAGTTCCAGACGCTTCTTCGTGTCCGCGCATACGGAAAGTAATACATTCTAATAAAATCGGACGAGGTTTTTCGCGAATATCTTCAGCAATTCGTTTTACGGTTTCATAAACTTTTAACACATTATTCCCATCAACCTGAACACCTTCAATTCCATAACCAATTGCTTTATCTATAAACTGCTTGCATTTAAATTGCTCACTGCTTGGAGTAGATAAACCATAACCATTATTTTCAATAACAAAAATAACAGGTAAGTCCCAAACAGCAGCTACATTCATACTTTCATGAAAATCACCTTCACTAGTAGCGCCATCACCAGTAAACACAGCAGTTACCTGTTTATTATTTTTAAGTTTATTAGCTAAACTGATTCCATCAGCTACACCCATTTGCGGCCCTAAATGAGAAATCATACCAACAATTTTATACTCCTGAGTACCGAAGTGAAATGAGCGATCACGACCTTTGGTAAATCCACCTGGTTTTCCTGTAAATTGAGAAAACAATCTGTTTAATGGAATACCGCGTGTAGTAAATATTCCCAAATTACGATGCATAGGAAGAATGAATTCTTCATGATTTAATGCTGTTGCCAAACCAACAGAAATGGCTTCTTGACCAATACCCGAAAACCATTTAGCAATTTTTCCCTGACGAAGTAAAATCAACATTTTTTCCTCAATCATTCTTGGTTTAAGGATATTTTTATAAAGCGTTAAAAGAGTTTCGTCTTTATGTTTTTTTCTGTCGTATTTAACAGGCATTTCTGCTGTAATCATGGTTGTTTTTTAGGTTCGCGAATTTAAGGAATTGCGTTGAAATATTAAAGGGAATTAATTAACATAAAAATTATGTATAGAAAAAAAGTAGCTAAAATAATTTGTTTTTTTAATTTATAATTTGTTAATTCGTTAAAACCAATTAAAAAACAATAACCATGAAAAAATTAGTTTTATCATTATCAGTAGCTTTATTATTAGGTTCAGTTTCTGTAGTTAATGCACAGGAAGATCCTGCAAAGAAAAAAGAACACGCTAAAGAAGCTCACAAAGATGAGCACAAAGGAGACCACAAAGACGCTAAACATGCTGATCATAAAGACGCAAGTAAAGCTGAACATAAAGATGATCACAAAGGAGATCATAAAGGAGATCACAAAGACGAGAAAAAGCCTCACTAAAATCAATAAAAAACCCGCTCAAGAGCGGGTTTTTTATTTAAATACATTTATTTATTTTTCACTATACTTTTAATTTCTTTAACTGCTTTAAACTCAGTTCTTCGGTTCTTCTGATGTTCTTCCTCCGAGCAGGGAACATTATTTTTACAATGATTTACCAATTTACTTTCTCCATAACCTTTCCAGGTCATGCGTTTTGCATCAACACCTTTTGACACCAAATAAGCAACTGCTGCTTTTGCTCGTTTGTCTGATAACACCAAATTATACTGATCACCAGCTCTTGAATCGGTATGCGAACTTAGTTCAATTTTAAGTGTAGGATTTTCATTCATTACGGTTACTAATTTATCCAACTCTTTTGCAGCATCAGGTCGGATAAACCATTTATCTAAATCGTAATAAATATTATCTAACACAATTGGTTTTTCAATAATAATTTCATCCATTTCAAAATTGGCTGTGAAACTTTCGGAATATTTTTTACCAGTCATATCAAATTGTTTCGGATCTGTTGTAGAAAAATGCATAGGTTTCCAAGCTTTAATTAAATAAGCTGATTTTGGACTGAATCTATAGGTATAAAAACCTTGCTTATCTGTAAGCACATTACTAACAACATTGGTTGTTAAATTTTTTATTTCAATGATTGCTGAATCAATCACATCATTGCGTCTGCCTTTGTGCCAAACATAGCCCGACAAAATAAATGAAGGATCGTTTTTAGTAATCTCAAAAATTTTATCGTGTTCATATCTATTGGAAGAAACAAATCCTGTCTTATTATCTTCATTCAACACAAATGCAAAATCATCTTTAGAAGTATTTAATGGATAATTTAAATTTTCTGCCTGTAACCATTTATGTCCATCATAAGAAGACATGAAAACATCCAAACCTCCCATATTTATATGAGCAGTGGATGAAAAATAAAATGTTCCGTCGCTGTGCATATAAGGAAACATTTCGTTTCCACTTGTATTAATAATATTACCTAAATTTTCAGGCTTAGTCCAAACACTGTCTTTCCATTCTGACTTGTAAATATCGGTTCCACCAATTCCACCAGGCATATCGGAAATGAAAAACAATGTTTTTTCATCTGCACTTAATGTTGGATGACCACAAGAATAATCATCACTATTAAATGGAAGCTCTTCAATTTTTTTCCATTCATCATTAATAAGTTCTGCTCTAAATAATTTTAAATTATTTTCATTCTTATCATTTTTCGCTAATCGTTTTTTTCTCCAATAATTACTTCGTGTAAAATAAACAATGTTTCCATTTTTATTAAAACATGCCGGACCTTCATGGAACTGCCCATTAATGTTTCCTTTTAATAAAGCCGGACTAATCCATTTTCCTCGTTCATCTTTTTGCGTAAAATACAAATCAAGATAAGATCTACCTGTCCAGTTGGATGTTTTATTATTTTTAAAAGTAACCTTATCTGCTGTAAAAATGATTCCTCTTCCGTATGGAATTTGAGCAAATGCAGTTGCCACTTCAGGTATGTCTGCTTCTTTAACGGAAAACAAAGTTGTATCTTTTTTAAATTCATCTACAGACTGGCAGGATGCAAGTAACATCTCTGCAACAAAATCGTCAGGTGCTTTTTTAAGGTATTTTTCAAACCAATTTTTGGCTTGTTCGTACTTACCTAAACTCATTAAAATTCTTCCGTAATGAAACATATTAATGTCTTCACTTTTAGGTAAATCAACAATTTTAGAAAACCACTTTTCTGCATTTTCAAAGTCGTTAATCATTCTGTAAGAATCAGCCAATTTAATTTTGGCATCAATAGGTTCGACTTTTTTTTGTAGATATTTTTCAAAACGAACAATGGCTTTGTTGTATTCCATGTTATTGTAACTAATAACACCTCTTCTGTAAATTCCATTGGTACAAGAGAGCACAAAAAATGAAACTGCAACAATGAATTTTGATATTATAATTTTCTTCATGATTATTTTTTTGCTGTTAACTGAATTAATATCTGTTTAAATTTTACTTCTGTTTGTTTTAATTAAATACATAAACTGTTAAACGATTTGAATTCTTAATAAACAGTTCTCGACTTCGCTCGAACTGACAAAACATTTTTCAAAATATAATTTAAACATATACTAAAAATATCTTGGTGTTTTTACTTTGATTAGATCTTTACCAAAATCATATCCAATCATAATTTCATGACTGCCATTACTGTAATTTCTTATTTTGGTTAGCGTTAAATCATATGCATAACCTACACGGAAACGAACATTAGTTTGGTATTCCAACATAAACACCACCGCATCATTTGTGCGGTAACCTGTACCAATCCAAAACTGATCTTTATATAATAAATGTAAATTGACATCAGCTTCTATAGGTGCTGATGGAACGTATTTTACTAATCCCGATGGCTTTAATTTTAGTTGATCATTCAATTTTATAACATATCCGCCATAGGCATAATAATGCCTATTTAAAAATGTAGCTTCATTTACATCAACACTAAAACTTTTGTTTACATCATAAGCCAATAAAGTAGGGACAGATAAACCTGCATACCAATTATCGCAGAAATAATAAACCCCAAAACCAAATTTGGGTAACCAATTAGAACGAGTTGTAGAAAAATTTACATCATTCTCATCCCACACTGTAGCATTGTTTTTAAAAACATGATTGGAAACTCCTGCCTTCAAGCCTAATGCTAATTTTCCTTTTTTTAATTTCAGTTGATAGGCATAGTTACCGTAAATGTCAGTTTGTTCAGTTGAACCAATGCAATCATTAACAACGATTAATCCAACTCCCATGTTCTCGGATTTTGAAGGAACTAAACCGTCCACAGCAAATAATAAGGTTTTTGGTGCTCCCGGAAAATCAAGCCACTGATTCCTGTGCAGTAAACTTGATGTAAAATACTTGTGACTTCCGGAATAGGCAGGATTAATGAACAAGCCATTAAACATGTATTGACTAATCATCGGATCCTGTTGCGCAACAACTAATTTCAACTGAAAAAGAAGTAGCAGTATTGTAATTATTTTTTTCATTGTATTTATTTTTATTTAATCCTTAAATTTTAATTAATGAGTTATATGATAAGTTTGCTAGTCATGATGAGCGAAGTTGAAATGGATGTTCTCAACTTCGCTCGAACTGACTTAGTGTTTTATCTAAAATTTACTCTTAACATGGTTTTTATAAAAGGTATTATTATTATTTTTTTCTGATTTCTACATATCCTTTTAAAACAATATCTCCGTTATTAATTTCAAGAATTGCGAAATAAGTTGCATCCGGAAGTTCCTGCCCATCGGTATTTTCACCATGCCAGCTATTAATGTAATTATCTTTTTGATAAACAATATTTCCCCAGCGATTAAAAATTTTAAGATTATTTTTCGGATAGGATTCAATTCCATGAACGATGAAATAATCATTTTTACCATCATCGTTAGGAGAAAAACCTTCCGGCATTTCTAACACATACGGCTCTGTTAAAACAATACTAGTACTTACTCTGCAATTATTTGAATCAATAACAGTAACATAATACGTTCCTGCATGAAGTTGAGCAATGTCCTCACTTGTTTCACCATTCGACCATAGGTAATTGTAATTACCAACTCCGCCAGTAACTGTGAGATTAATTGATCCATCGTAAGCGTTGTTTAAACTAACATGATGTCCGTTATAATAAAGCGAACTTTGTAAAGTTGCTTGTAAAGAATCAGGCTGAATCAATACAGTAGTATCAGCTACGCTACAATTATTGGCATCTTTCACTAACAACATATAAACTCCGGCAGGTATATTCAATAAATTGTTTCCCGAGAGTTGATTTGACCAACTGTAATTATAAGGTACAACTCCACCACTTACTTCTGTAAGGATATTTCCTAAAGAATCTCCATAGCAAGCAATTGGTTCTACATTTTTAGTGATTAATAATTGATCAGGTTGATTTATAGTAACTGAAAGTGAACCGCTGCAATTATTTTGATCATGATAAGTTAATGTGTAATTTCCTGCAACCAAATTATCAATATCTTCTGTTTGAGGACCATTAGACCAATTGTAAGTATAATTTGCTACTCCACCATTAATTGAAACGTCAATAGAACCAGTATTCAATCCATAACAAAGAGGCTCTTGCTTAATTGAAGAACTAATAACTTCTGTTGGCTCATTTAACAACAATGAAATGCTTTGTGTACACTTATTTGCATCAGTAATTAATAAATTATAAGTTCCTGATCCAATATTGTATAAATCTTCACTTGATGTATTATTACTCCAAACAAAATTATATGAAGTTACGCCTCCAAATACTGTTACAGCAATAAACCCATCATCAGAACCATTACAACTTACATTAAACCCGTTATAATTACTTATTGAATCAACTTGAATCGCTAGTTGCTCAGGTTGGTTTAATTCTACACTTAATTGCGAAATACAATTATTTGCATCGGTAACTGTAACCATGTAATTTCCAGCAATTAAATCGGTTAAATCTTGATTCGTTGAACCATTTGACCAATTGTATTGATAAGCAGTTACACCGCCTTGAATTGATATATCAATATAACCATCATTACTTCCATAACAACTTATATTAAAATTATTGTAATCACTAATATCTAAAAGTGAAATCATAATTTGATCAGGTTGTTGTAGTGTAATAGAAGTTGTGCTTTCACATTGATTAGCATCTGTAACAATAACCTGATAAGAACCGGCAGTTAAATTAACAGCAGTGTTGTTTTGCTGTACAGGATTAGTTGTCCATTGAAAAGTATAAACTCCTGTTCCACCATTTGCACTTGCACTTGCCATTCCATTATTTGCACCGAAACAACTAATATCAAAACCATTGTAATCAGAAATTACTGTGGATGTAGCTATTAACTGCTCTGGTTGCGTAACCTGAGTACTTTTAATTAAAGAACATTCATTAGCATCTGTTACTATTACACTGTAAGTGCCCGCTGCCCCTCCAGATAATGTATTTCCTATAATAATTGAGTTACTTGACCATTCGTAAGTATATGGAGCAACTCCATTATTGGCAACTACGATTAAACTGGCATCGTGTTCACCGTAACAACTAATATGTTGTCCATTGTAATTTGAAGTTACAGTTAATGTTGCAGTAATAGCAGCAGGTTGCTCTAAAGTAACACTAGCAGTAGTACTACATTTATTTACATCTAAAACAATTACCGAATAAGTACCAGCTCCTAATCCACTAACAGAATCAGCAGATTGAATAGGAATGGTATTCCAAGTATAATAATAAGAACCTGTTCCTCCATTTGAGGTAACTTCTGCTGCCCCATCCTGAAATCCAAAACAACTGATATCAGTTCCGTTATAATCTGAAGTAACAATAGCACTTGCAGTTAATTGATCTGGTTGTTGTAAGGTAACAGTTGCTGTAGCATGACAATTGTTTTCATCTTTCACGGTAACAGTATATGATCCCGCTGAAAGTTGATTTGCAGTTGATGTTGTTTGAACAGGTTGCGTTGACCATGAATAGGTAAAAACTCCTGTCCCACCGCTTGCACTTGCCTGAGTAATTCCATCATTTACTCCAAAACAACTGATATCTTCTCCATTATAATTAGAAGTAACCTGAGCATTAACATTTACTGCCAATGGCTGTTGAACGCTTACAGTTGCTGTTGCTAAACATTCATTAATATCTCTTACACTTACGGTGAATGAACCTGCAGATAACTGATATGCTGTATCATTTAATTGAGGTGGTATAGTTAACCATTGATAAGTATAAACTCCAGTTCCACCGGTTGCGCTTGCACTTGCTATACCATCATTTGCGCCAAAACAACTGATATCATATCCGTTAAAATCTGAAATTACATTAGCCGTTGCAATCAATTGTAATGGCTGTGTAACTTGAATACTTTTAATGATTGCACATTCATTTGCATCTTTAACTGTTACACTATAAGTACCAGCTCCCACTCCACTCAAAGTATTACCTAAAACAATTGAATTACTTGACCACTCATAAGTAAATGGTGCAACTCCATTATTGGCTACAACCATTAAATTAGCATCGTGCTCTCCATAACAACTAATATGTTGACCGTTGTAATTTGAAGTAACGGAAAGTGTTGCAGTAATAGTAGCAGGTTGTGATAAGGTAACATTGCTTGTTGCACTACAATTATTTGCATCTTTTACAATCACTGAAT
>JBILCU010000011.1:0-122756 GCA_044352985.1 Bacteroidia bacterium | reverse complement strand
GAATATTTATTAGATCTCTCCTACGTCGAGATGACAAATAAACTAAACGTATAATTTAAGCACGAACAAATCACTTGTCATTCCGACGAAAGGAGGAAACTGTAAACGAATATTTATTAGATCTCTCCTACGTCGAGATGACAAATAAACTAAACGTATAATTTAAGCACGAACAAATTACTTGTCATTCCGGCGAAAGGAGGAACCTGTAAACGAATATTTATTAGATCTCTCTTACATAGAGATGACAAATAAACTAAACGTATAAAATAAGCACGAACAAATTACTTATCATTCCGACGAAAGGAGGAACCTGAATACAACTATTTTTTAGTTCTCTCCTACGTCGAGATGACAAATAAACTAAACGTATAATTTAAGCACGAACAAATTACTTGTCATTCCGACGAAAGGAGGAACCTGAATACAACTATTTTTTAGTTCTCTCCTACGTCGAGATGACAAATAAACTAAACGTATAAAATAAGCATGAATAAATTACTTGTCATTCCGATGAAAGGAGGAAACTGTAAACGAATATTTATTAGATCTCTCTTACATAGAGATGACAAATAAACTAAACGTATAAAATAAGCATGAACAAATTACTTGTCATTCCGACGAAAGGAGGAAATTGAATACAACTATTTATTAGATCTCTCCAACGTCGAGATAACAAATAAACTAAACGTATAATTTAAGCACGAACAAATCACTTGTCATTCCGACGAAAGGAGGAAACTGTAAACGAATATTTATTAGATCTCTCCTACGTCGAGATGACAAATAAACAAAACGTATAAAATAAGCATGAACAAATCACTTGTCATTCCGACGAAAGGAGGAAACTGTAAACGAATATTAATTAGATCTCTCCTACGTTGAGATAACAAATAAACTAAACGTATACTATAAGCACGAACAAATCACTTGTCATTCCGGCGAAAGGAGGAAACTGTAAACGAATATTAATTAGATCTCTCCTACGTCGAGATGACAAATAAACTAAACGTATAATTTAAGCACGAACAAATTACTTGTCATTCCGACGAAAGGAGGAACCTGAATACAACTATTTTTTAGTTCTCTCCTACGTCGAGATGACAAATAAACTAAACGTATAAAATAAGTATGAATAAATTACTTGTCATTCCGACGAAAGGAGGAACCTATAAACGAATATTTATTAGATCTCTCCTACATAGAGTCAACAAATAAGCTAATCATCAAATATTGAGCGAAAATAAATAACAATTTAAAAATAAATTGACATAAAATTTTTAAATTTTAATACTACAAAAAATAGCAATTTAATTAAAATTACCAAAACGAAAGCCAAAGCCTGCAGTTACACAAATTGAACTGAAACGCATATGCAGATTACGCGTTTCCCAATCTCCAGTATTGTACTCAATGCGTACACCTGAAAATTCGTGTTCACCCACAGTAGCTACATAATCAACACTTCCCGAAATCGTTAATCGTTTGCAAAAATTATATTTTAAACCACCGCCGATACAATAAACACCTGCAAGGTAGGATACACTAGATTCTTGCTCATAATAAGTTGATTTGGTGTAGCCATTTGAAAGATAATAAATGGTGTTTTTATATTGAGGCGAACTTGCAATAGATAGGCCAAACAAAGCCTTAGGTTCAACAATAAATCGTTTATCGTCAGAAATTGGGAAATGCCCATAAATACCTGCCATCAGGTTATTCATCGACCAACCTTTAAACGATTCTACTTTCACATTCATGCCAGGATGTTGATTAGCGGTGTAGTCGGCCAACTCTTGAATATCAATGGGAAAATCTTGTGTTTCCGAAATACCAATAATGCCATAATTGGGCTTTATACGATAACCTGCCGTTAAACGCGCATTTATGCCGGTCATAGCTAATCCGGCATTTTTATCGCTCGGCGTTTTATTTCCTAAACGACCTGTAGGATCACTTGAGCCAATTGAAAACAATACAAAACCTTTTCTTTTTTCTGCCTCCAACGAATCGTATGGTTTACATTGCGATGAAAGAAAAGAAGATTTTAAACTTAATAGAATAATTAAAATTAATTTGAAAAAAACTAAACGAGTCATGACTTTTTTTTATTAAAAATCGTTTAGTACTCATAAAATAAAAATGATAGAATTAGTTTATAATTGTGATTTTTATAAAAATCATTCAATTAACTATCTTTAGGGCGATGAATTTGATGGAGATCAAAAGTACTTTTAATCAATTCGAGTAAATCGGTTTTTAAATCTGCATGATGATCGTTATCCGTGAATAAACGTATGGCTAAAATGTAGCCTCCATTGCAATAATCCAAGAAAAATAATTTAGGTGCGGGTTGCTTTGCAATACGATCATCTTTTAATATAGTTTGAATTAGAATTTTTTTTACATCTTCAATTGGATGTGCATCTGCAATTTTTAAATCAATGTCTACACGCAAAAAACCACTTTTTGTATGGTTAACTATAAAGGCATTAGAAACTGCGCCATTAGGTAAAATAATGGTTTTATGTTCGGGTGTTTCTAAAATGGTATTAAAAATTTGAATTTCTTTTACTTTTCCTTTTTGGTTTAAGGTTTCAATAATATCACCAACTTTGTAAGGTTTAAAAATTAAAATTAAAACTCCGCCAGCAAAGTTGGATAAACTACCTTGCAAAGCTAAACCTATAGCTAAACCTGCAGCACCAAGTATGGCAACAAAGGAAGCGGTTTGAATGCCCAACATACCCGCTACCAAAATAAATAAGATAATTTTTAGCCCAATGCCAATTAAGCTTTTAAAAAAAGTGCGCAACGAAACTTCAATATCTCTTCGTTCCATAGCTTTTACGGCAATTACACTTATTTTTCTAATTAACCATAAACCAATCAGTAAAACTATAATGGCAAAAATTAGATTGGGTACAAATACTTTTAACCAATCCAATAATTTTTCGGAATATTCTTGTACTATTCCTACCTTTTCAGTTACAACTGATTTAATATCTTGCGTATTTGCACTCATATAAATTTAAATTAAGCTATATAATTTTCCGGGTAATGATTTTACAATATTATTAAATTCTAACTGAAGTAAAATCCCAGAGGTTTCACTACTTGTAAAACCAGCGTGATTAGAAAGTTCATCAACATGAACTTTTTCTTTTGTTTTTAATGCATCAACAATTTTTTGTTCTTTATCGTTTAATAAAAGAGGTAAAGTAATTTGTTGTTTTTTATTTTTCCGAGAAACATCATTGCTCCAATTCATAGCATACAACAAATCGCCTGCATGTTCTATTAATAGTGCTTTATTACGTTTAATAAAAGCATTACAACCGGCAGATAATTCGTCTCCACTCCTACCCGGAAAAGCAAACACATCGCGGCTATATGAATTGGCAATTTCTGCTGTTATCAGCGAACCACCTTTAACCTTTGTTTCCACAACAACTAAGGCATCACACATTCCGGCAACAATACGATTTCTCTTCGGGAAATTTTCACGATCAGGGTTTGTTTCACTCATGAATTCAGTTAATATGCCCCCTTGCTTTTGCATTTGTAAAGCAATGTTTTCGTGATGTGATGGATAGATGCGATCGTGCCCATGGGCAACCACCCCAATAGTATTTAATTTATTTTTTAACGCCGATTGATGGGCACAAACATCAATACCATAAGCCAAACCACTTACTATTAAAACATCTTGAGCTGCTAAATCCTCAATTAATTGCTCTGTTATTTTAATGCCATAATCTGTAGGTGTACGTGTACCAACCACCGATACAATTTTAGCTGCATTAAGATCAGAATTTCCTTTATAATATAGCAAAACCGGTGCATCATGGCAATGTTTTAATCTACGCGGATAGTCTGCATCATCATGAAATAAAACGGTAATTTGATTATTATCGATAAATTTCAATTCTTTTTCTGCGCGCACTAAAAATTCTTTTTGCGCAAGGTGTTGGTGCATCTGAATTGCTGATTTTTCAGCGATGTTAGGCAGTTGCACTAATTGCTTAACTGTTTGCTGAAAAACAGCTTCGGCACTTCCGAAAAAGGAAATTAAGTTTTTTGCATTTATGTCTCCAACATTTGGAATTAAAGTAAGTGCAATTTTATAAAGTAAATCGTTGTTCATGAGGAACTACAAATTTACTTTTTACCTTTGAAGTGAAAAATCAAAATACACTATTGTGAAGAAATAATTTTTGTTTTTAATTCTTCGTAATTGATTTTTTTAGGAATAAAGATTTTTTTAGAGTTTTTGATTAATAACGTGGCAGGAATTGCACCGCTCCAATCTGAATGAATTTTATTGATAAAATCACCGTTTGTTTCGTCTAATAAAACAACTTCTGTTGAGTAATTATTTTTTGAAATAAAAGGCAAAACACGTTTATCTATTTCTTCTTTAAAATCCATACTTACTAAAAGCACTTTTACTTTTTGCAGCTTAAATTCATTATTCACTTTTTCAAAATCAGGCAACTCAGCTACACAAGGTTTACACCAGGTTGCCCAAAAGTTTACAATGTACAATGTATCGTTGTTTTTTTCTATACGAGTAATTAAATCATCTATTTTATAAATAGTGATTTTTGATTGCGAAAAAACTGCTAAAGAAATAAAATAAATGAAAACAAGCAGTGTTGCTTTTTTTTTAAACGTATTATTAATTAATGCAATCATTACAAATTAAAAAAGTGAGAGAAATTCTCACATCTCACTTACTAATGTTTTCATTATTAAAGTCATTTTTGGTTCTTGCACTGCAGCAACTCGTTGAACATCTTCGTGCGTAGTTTCCTGAATTTTACCGGGCACACCTAAATCGGTAACAATACTAATGGCAAAGCAAGGCAAACCCATATGACGAGCAGCAATTACTTCAGGCACAGTACTCATTCCTACCGCATCGCCACCAATTACACGTACGTATTTATATTCTGCGGGTGTTTCTAAAGTAGGGCCGGTTAAGCCTACATAGCATCCCTGACTAACTTTTATATTTAATCGTTTTGCAATGGCATGTGCTTTTGCTATAAGTTGATGATCGTAAGGTTCGCTCATATCAGGAAAACGTGTACCTAATTCTGGTTCATTTTTACCAATTAGTGGGTTTGGAAAAAGATTAATGTGATCATCAATAATCATGATTTCACCAATTTCGAAATCAGGGTTAACACCACCACTAGCATTTGATACAAAAAGCGTTTTAATTCCTAAATATTTCATTACTCTTACCGGAAAAACAACCTGTTGCATAGTGTATCCTTCATAATAATGAAAACGACCTTGCATGGCAACAACTTTTTTTCCACCTAATGTTCCAAAAATTAACTTGCCCGAATGCCCTTCTACAGTGCTTACAGGAAAGTTTGGAATTTGCTCGTAAGGTAACACGTACTCCGCCTGAATTTCTTTTACTAAGCCGCCTAAACCTGTCCCTAAAATTATTCCAACTTCAGGTTGAAAATGATTAGTTGCCTGCTGAATATTTTGCGTGGTAGATTTTATTTGTTCTAACATATTTAAGTATTAATTCGTTAAACTCTTCTGTTTTTGTTTTAAAGTCCATTTCAATAGGCAATACATACATCGGTAAATCTTCTAGTAACGTTTTAAGTTTTTCAGAATTGAATTTTACCGCATCTTTTTCTGTGGTGATGATGATTTTAAAATCTCCTTGCAAAGAGGAAAATTGATTCTTGATTTGTTGTATATGTTCAGCAGTGTAATCAAAATGATCAGCATAAGATAATGCCTTTACCTCATTTGCATATTCTTTAACATACGTAAATAAATCTTTGTTATTTGCGATACCGGTTACCAACAACACACTGTATTTGTATAATTCCTGTTCCAGTTCGATTTGATTTTTATGATTAAAGATGTGAACTAATTTTCCGTAATTGATATAAGAGAAAAACAACTGTTGGTAAGGCAATGGTTTTATATCTTTGATCACGCTTCTAATTTCTATACCGGTTGCATGCTGAGGTGTTTTTGTAACGATTATGATATCAGCACGAATAGCTCCTTCTTTAAACTCTCTTAATCTGCCTGATGGCAACATAAAATCATGAATATACAAATTTGAATATTCTGTTAGCAATATGCTCATGCCAGGTTTAACAGAACGATGCTGAAAGGCATCATCTAATACTACCACTTCAGGTGCATCATTTAGTTTTTGTAATTTCTCTATTCCTCTTTTTCGTTTAGCATCAACAGCAACAACAATATCTTGATGTTTTAGATGCAGCAACATTGGTTCATCGCCAATCTGATCTGAGGTTGAATGCTCATTAGCCAAAACAAAACCATCTGTTTTTCTTTTGTATCCTCTACTTAAAACAGCAACTTTAGTTTCGCTTTTTAAAAGCTGCGCTATGTAATCTGACATTGGTGTTTTACCCGAACCACCTGCACATAAATTACCGATGGCAATTACTTTTGTTTTATCAAAAACGAAAGGCTTTAAAAAATTAGTATCGTACAATCGGTTTCTTAACCAAGTAATAAAACCATAAAGTAATGATAGCGGATAAAGTAATATGTATAAAATCTGTTTCAAAATTTAGCTCAACAATTCCAAATATAGCATATTTATAAAAATCAAATTAAGGAACTAAAAATTTATATCCTACACCTCTTATAGAATGAAAGTATTTAAGATCGTTTTTCTCGAAAATTTTCCTAAAATTCAAGATATAATTATCAATAGTTCGGGAAGATGGATTTTCATTTACCGTCCATAATTGTTTCATGATTTCATCTCTAGAAATCACCTGGCCTTCTCTAGAAATAAGCATTTTAAGAAGTTTCATTTCGCGATTGGTAAGTGTTACCGAATTTTGTTGTGAGTCCGAAATGGAATAATTAATAAAATTAATTTCAAAACCATGAAAATGATATTTATCTTCCTGTGCTTT
This sequence comes from Bacteroidia bacterium, assembly GCA_044352985.1. Taxonomy (GTDB): domain Bacteria; phylum Bacteroidota; class Bacteroidia; order B-17B0; family Aurantibacillaceae; genus JADJDM01. The sequence continues at coordinate 115,812 of JBILCU010000011.1, read as the reverse complement.
TACCGGAAATCTGCGCAATAAAATTTGAACACGCAAAATTAACTCTTCTAAGTTAAACGGTTTTGTCAAATAGTCGTCGGCTCCAGCTTTTAAACCTTCAATTTTCTCTGAACCACTGCTTTTAGCCGACAAAAATAAAACCGGAACATCGGTATTTATTTTTTTTATTTGCTTGCAAACTTCTATACCATTTAACTCAGGCAACATAATATCTAAGATTACTAAATCTGGCTGATGATTTTTAAACCAATCCACTGCTTGTAAACCATTATCGCAAGTTAATACCTCATAATTTTCCATTTCGAGGTTAAGCTGAATAATAGAAGCTAAGTTGGATTCGTCTTCAACAAGTAAAATTTTCTTAAATGCCATGCACGTAAATATATAACAGTAAATGACTAAATTAATTATTTAATTTTTGATGAACGGTTTGTGTTTGTAAAGTTTTTTTTATTCATTTGATAAAATTAATTTAAAATTATAACCATGAAAAAACGAATACTAACAGCAGGTACGTTTTTGTTATTGGGAGTTTCTACAATTTTTTCGCAAAATTTTACGATTGCTCCTACAAAACAAATCACAAAAAATGGGGTTTCTGATCAAGCTCCTTTTGAGAAATGTTCAACACCAATTCCTTCTCAACAATGGGACGAAGAATTTAACAGGCAAGTTGCAGAGTTTGTAAAAGCACATACAGATGCCACAGGAAAAGTAACTATGCCAACTTACAACATACCTGTTATTTTTCACATTATACATAATCAAAATTCAATTACACAGGAAAATATTGCTGCAGCTCGTATTACTGAGCAAATGACCGTATTAAATAATGATTATGCAGGAACAAATGCTGATGCAAGTAGCATACCTTCTACATTCCAATCTGTAAAAGCAGGAAATACCGGAATTCAATTCTGTTTAGCCCTTAAAGATCCACAGGGGAATATTTTAGCTGAACCTGGAATTGAAAGAAAAAAGTGGAATACAATTTCAGGAGCAACTGATCCGGGAGCAGCAAGTTCATCCAGTGCATTTCAAACTTTATTTAATAACACCATTAAACCTGCTACCATTTGGGATCCTGCCAAATACTTGAACATTTGGGTTGCTAAAGCAACAAACTCTCAGTTGTTAGGTTTTGCATCTTTCCCTGCTGCCTCAACTTTAACAGGTTTATCAGGTGTTGAAACAGCAAGCACTTGTGGCGTTGTATTAAACTACCAGGCAGTTGGCACTTCAGTTACAGCAGCTGCTCCTTATAACAAGGGAAGAACAGCTACGCATGAGGTTGGCCACTGGTTAGGTTTACGACACATTTGGGGAGATGGCACTTGTGCAACTGATTATTGTAATGATACACCTCCTGCAAATACAGCAAACTACAATTGTCAAACACACCCTTACAATGTTGGAACTTGCTCAGCAAATACAACCGGTGAAATGTTTATGAATTACATGGATTATGTAAACGATGCCTGTATGTATATGTTTACCTTAAATCAGTCAACACGTATGCAAACTGCTATGGCAAATGGTACATATAGAAAATTTTTAGGCACACATGGTTTATGTAATACTGCACCTGTTCCACCAACTGCAGCGTTTACAATACCTGCTTCGGGCTGCGTAGGAAATGCAGTAACTGCTGTTAACTCATCAAGCGGAAGTCCAAGTCCTACTTATCTGTGGTCATCTTCTCCATCAACCGGTGTAACTTTCTCAAGTACTACAGCTACGGCTCCAACCATTACATTTGCTAACACAGGAAATTATACCGTTACGCTTGTAGCTTCAAGTTCTGCAGGTAGTCCAAGTACCTCAACAAAAGTTATTACCATAAATAATTGTGTATTATCTCAATGCGATACATTGGTTAATCCAGGAGACCAATTGGTAAACTACACTATACCTTCAGCAAACGGTGGCGGATATGTGGCAGGTAATAATGGTTATAGCGATAAAATTAAAGCTGAATACCATACTCAAGCTGGTATATCTGGTAATAGAGTTACTGGTGTTATTACTTACTTCTACAAAAATGGCAATAATGGAACAGGCGGAAGTAATACAGGTACATTATCTATTGAGTTATATAATGGGAACAATACTTCTGGACCAGCAGGTGCAGCGGTAAAAAGCGAAAGTGTAACATTAGGAACAATAAATACAAACGGCGTTCAAAATCAAACCATATTAGCATATTCTCATACATTTGCTACACCATATACTTTAACTGCAAACGAATTTTTTGCTGGAATTAAGCTACCTACAACATCTGGAGACACTGCTGTTGTATACATGATGGATACTTTAAACGGACCAGCAACAAATACAGCATGGGAATATTGGAGCAGTAACGCTTGGTATGCATTTAGTAATGCCTCTGCTTGGGGTGGGAATTCCACATTAGGTATTTTCCCTATTGTTTGTCCAGCATCAGTTGGTTTAGCTGCTAGCGAATTAAATAGTCAGATTTCAATTTTCCCTAACCCTAGTTCTGGGATAATAAATCTTGCATTTGCTTTAAAAAACCAAAGCAATGTAAAAATTGAAGTAACAAATATGTTAGGGCAAACTGTTTACTCAGAGACTGACAATAATGTTTCTGCTGAAACAAAAACTATTCGTTTAAACGATGCTGCAAAAGGCGTTTATTTAATTACAGTTTCAACTGCAAGCGAAAAATTAATTCGTAAAGTTGTAATTGAATAATAATATTCTAACTAAAATCAAAAAGAGGTTGCCAATGGCAACCTCTTTTTTTTGTAGAAATTAAAGTAAATTATGAAGAAAGGGTTGCTATTTTCAGCAACCCTTTTTTGCTTTATTTAGGTTCTACTTAGAAATAATTAAGTATTTGTTAATGATAATTTTAACCAGAAATTTTTAAAAATAAATGCAAGTTATTTACAGTAAATCATTAAAAACCTTTGCATTATAAAATTTATTTTTCTTTTTGGCCCCTTCGACGTCGCTCAGGGTAAACTCAAAAAGAAACAAAAAAACTCCCGGCTGCAGACCTCACCCCAGCCCTCTCCAAAGGAGAGGGAGAGAATAAGGAGTTTTTTATTCACTGATTTTTGAAAGGCTACGCTGCACAAAAATCTACACGAAGCGAAATAAAGTGGAACCTAAAATCAAAAACGCTAGGCCGGATTTTTTATTTTACCCGAGCGTAAGCCACGAACAAACGCTGTTTTAAATTAGATTCTCAACTATTTAAAACACTTTAAATTTATTTCACAAGCGTTAAATATCCCTTTGTTTCAAATGGTTCGTTAGTTATACTTTTTCCGGTAACGATATAATAGTAAGTTCCTTCACTTGCACCATTTCCATCCCATCCTAAACCAGGATTAGTTGTTTCAAATAATTTATTTCCCCAACGATTATAGATAATCATATTTAAATCTTTATATCCTTTGTATTTTACAAAGAAATACTCATTTGCGCCATCACCATTTGGAGAAAACACATTTGGCACCTCTATGTATGGTTTAATATCAACATAAATCAATAAGCTAGTTGTATCATTACATCCTGGTATTCCATTACTAGCAATTAGTGTAACAGTATAAGTGTTTGTACCATAAAAAGTTTGATTTGGTGAAAAATTTAAGTTAGTTGTAGTATCCAAATTACCATTACCAAAATTCCAATAATAAGTAATATTATTACCATAAGATGATTGATTTGTAAAGTCAACATTCAATGTATCTGAACCGTTTTGCTGATTAGCAACAAAATCAGCAGATGGGCCAGGAATATTAGTAATAGAAACAGTTTTGGTAAAAGTACAGCCATTTGCATCTATAACCGACAAAGCATATGTACCTGCAGATAAATTGGTGAAATTTAAATCTGAAGCCGAAGGAGTACTATTATTTAAAGAATATAAATATGGGGCAGTTCCTCCGGTTGCATTGGCTATGGTTAATGTGGCATTATTTAAATTACAGTTTTCAAAGGTATTATTTGAAGCAATTGCATTCGGATTTGGATTTATTATAATTGAATAATTAATTGGGTTACCTATACATCCATTAGCAGTTGGAGTTGCAGTAATAACTGCAGTAACCGGCAATGTTCCATTATTTATTCCTGTAAATGTAGAAATAGTTCCGGTACCATTACCTGATAAACCTATTGAGGTTGTTGAATTGGTCCAATTTACAGTACTGTTAGTTACTGATGACGAATAACTTATGCTATTTATTAATTGCCCTGAACAAATTGTTTGATTGCCAATAGCACTTAATACAGGAATTGGATTTACAGTAACTGAAAAATTTTCAGGATCCCCAACACATCCATTTGCTGTTGGAGTAGCAGTAATTAATGCAGTACTTGGTGTATTACCAGAATTAATACCAGTAAATGAATTTATGTTGCCAGTGCCTGCATTTGATAATCCAACCGAAGGCTGAGTGTTTGTCCAATCAATTATAGAATTATTAACTGATGAAGTAAAATTGATTGGATTTACTTGTTGACCTGCACAAATAGTTTGGCTGTTAATTGCTGTAAGGCTAGGAATTGGATTAACAGTTATTGAAAACATTTTTGCTGATCCATTACAACCAAAAACTGATGGGGTTGCAGATATAATTGCAACTAAAGCAGTGTTTCCTGTATTTGTGGCATTGAACGAATTAATATTTCCTGTTCCGCTGGACGATAAACCAATACTTGTTTGTGAATTTGTCCAGTTTACAGTTGTACTGGCAACTGAAGGGTAAAAAACAATTTCATTTGCAACATTACCTGAACAAAGAAGTTGATTAGGTGAATCATTTAAAAACGGAATAGGATTTACGGTTACCGTAAAATTTTGTGGTGCACCAATACACCCATTTGCCGTTGGAGTTGCAATAATTGTTGACACAAGAGGCGTATTGCCTGAATTCAATCCGCTAAATGAGGATATATTACCCGTCCCAGTTCCAGATAAACCAATAGTAGTTTCTGAATTAGTCCAGTTAATAGTTGAGTTAGCAACTGATGAATTAAAGTTAATTGGGCTAACTTGCTGGCCAGAACATAATGTTTGATTTGGAACAACTGTTAATGATGGAATTGGATTTACTATTAAAGAAAATGATTGAGGCGCTCCGTCACAACCATTTGCAGAAGGAACTGCTGTAATAGTTGAAGTTAATATAGTGTTTCCAGCATTTACTCCATTAAATGAAGTTATATTTCCATTACCTGAAGATGCTAAGCCAATTGATGATTGAGAATTAGTCCAGTTAATTATTGAATTTACAACATTAGATGTAAAATTAATTTCATTAACTTGATTTCCGGAACAAATAGATTGATTTGGAATTACCGTTAAAACAGGCACAGGATTAACAGTAATTTCAAAATTTTGTGCTGCTCCAACACATCCATTAGCTGTAGGAGTTGCTGTTAGTGTTGCCGTAATAGGTGAATTAGAGTTATTAATTCCGTTGAAAGTTGAAATATTACCGGTACCACTTGATGATAAAGAAATGGTTGTTTCTGAATTCGACCAATTTATTGTACTGTTAGGTACTGAAGAATTAAAGTTTATTCCGCTTACTGCTTGACCAGAACATAGTGTTTGATTATTAACAGGCGTTAATACAGGAATTGGATTTACCGTTACACTATATGTTGTGCTTCCTAAACAACCGTTTTGATCGGTAACATTTAAAGTATAAACTGTACTTGTAGTAGGGTTTGCATTAACGTTTACAGAATTTGTTGAATTTAATCCAATTGATGGATTCCAATCATAGGTTGCAGCGTTTGTTGCTATTAAAGTAGTTGACTGCCCATCGCAAATTGTATTTACTCCTGAAATTTGAGGTGTCGGTGATTGGTTCACAATAACAGATAATGAAGCATTATTAGCGCATTGCCCTGCACTTGGGGTAAAGGTATATGTGGTTGTAGTTGTATTGGTAATTTGTGGACTCCAAATTCCTGAAATATTGTTAGTTGAAATTGAAGGAATAGTCAATTGATCACCTGAACAAATTGGATTAATTGGATTAAAAACAGGAGTAATATTAGGATTAACCTCAATTGTCATTTGAGTATTATTTGCGCACTGATTTGCGTTTGGTAAAAAGGTATAGTTAGTTGTTTGGGCATTATTAACTGCCGGAGACCAACTACCAGTTATACCATTATTAGAAGTTGTAGGTAAATTGGATAAGCTAGTGCCCTGGCAAATAGGTGGGATTTGAGTAAATACTGGCGAAACAATTGACTGAACAGCAATTGTGGTATCAAGAGTTACAGAACATGGGGCATATGGAGGCTGCGTATTAGTTGTCATAGTAACAGAATAAGTAACATTACCTTGTGTAGCTGTAATGGTTTGCCCTGTAGTTGAGCCTTGAATGGCTCCTGCAGGAGATGATGACCAACTGTAATTGTTGGCTCCTGCAGGCGCAGTAATAGTAATATTTCCACCATTACAAATTGCAGGTTGAGATAAGTTAAAATCCGGAGGCATACAACTTGCCCAGACATAAGCATATCCTTCGTGTGTTCCACCATCTACCATACAATCAGATGTTTCAAACCAAATGGTAACATCCTGTCCGATATAATTATTTAAAGGAACAAACATGGTGGTCCAGTTTTTATATCTGTAACCTCCACTAGCACTAAAACCCCACTGATTAGCTGTTTGACTGTTAGCATTTACTGAAGCGCAATTAATTTCTTGTTGATTTGATGTACCGTAATTTACATACATTCTCACTTTAAAATAAGGAGAGGTTGAGGCAGAATGATTACCTGCATTATTTAAAACCGCAGCCCATTTATAAACAAATATAAAATTGTTTTGTGACACCCTAAATGTTTGCCAAATCGTTGCTCTATCATTTTGTGATGTAGTATTTCCTAATCTTAAAGCACGAGTTGATCCGATGGGTACTCTTGGAATTGCCGCAAAATTTCCATCATTCCCTCCAGTCATTTGAGTATATTGTCCATTGCCAAATCCATTCCAGCATTGATCATCATTCACATCCGACCAAAATCCTAATCCTCGACAATAGTTTCCTTGCCAGGCAGTGGTTCCTCCAGAAAAATCCATGTTTTGACAAGGATCTCCAGCTGCAGCAGGCTGATTTGGCGTATGCCCTCCATTTGTTATTTTATGAACGGAATTAAATAAATTAGTGTATTCGTTTTCACTAATCTTTGCTTTAAACTCTTTATCTTCTTTTAAAAAACGCTTAAATTCAAATACAGATTCTCTAAATTTTTGATTTACAAATGCCTCAAATTGTAATTGATTAAATTTTGGATCTGCTACTTTTTCTTTTAATTCTAAAATGTAAAACTTTAAATTAAATTCATCAAACGCCATAAAACGTTCAAAATCTTGATTAGTAGCATCTGCTTCCTTAATTAATCTGCTTTTTAATAACTTTAAATCCAACGATTTAACTAAATTATAAGCTTTGCCCTCTTCTAAATTATCACTGCTTGAATGATTTGAATCGTGATGATGTTCAATTTTTTCTTTATTAGTCTTTAATATTTGATTGTCAGCCGTTTGACTTGTAATTTTTGATGTTGTTAAGATGGCAAATCCAATAATTAAATGGAGAAAAATAAAATTCGTTTTCAAATTGATTTTTTTTTAGGTTTTACAAAAATGAAGCAATTGTCATTTTGCAAATTTCAACCAGAAGTAAAGCAAATCAAAATAAACTCAATATACATTGATTAAACAATGAATTAAAACAAACATAAAAGTAAAATAGTTAGTTATACATATAGTATACACGAATACAATAAAAAAATTAATTAATTGAAAATCATTAATTTAATTTTTTTTGTCTTCAAATAAAAATTAGATCAACCAATTAAATAATTAAAATAATTTTATGAATCTGATTGCAAAAACCACTAACTATTTATTTAGAGTTATTAAAAAATACAGCCTATTACGCTTTTTTAATTATGCGGGAGGTTTGATTGATGAGCTAAACGAATTAAAACCTCATCAATAATTTGATCAAATCTGATTTTTTGTTCTGGTTGTAAAATTTGTTTGAGCGACATAAAATGATAAAATGTAATTTCTTCGATTTTTTGTTGATTTGCTGAAATTTTAATTAAAACTTCATTTTTTAACTGCTGATTAACAACGTTAGATTTTAATTGCGAAAAATACAACTCTCTTAATTCTCTTCCTTCATCAGCTAGGTTTTTAATACTATCACGATGCTGCTCAATCAATTTTTGATATTGCTGAGTTTGTTCTTCTGTTAATTTTAGTTCATTTATTACAAACTCATCTGTATGTTCATGATTTTTAGGATGATGGGGGCGATGATCAAAAAAATACATTTTAGAAAGTAAAATTACATTCAAAATAATTAATGCAATTAAGCCAATTTTAAATAAATTATTTTTTTTCTCCATGATTAATAGGAATAATTAAATTTCGGATAATTAATACTGGTTAATTCAGTTGAATTACTAATTAATGCGTCAGATTCCTTGTTTGAAATAATTAATACATTAACAGTAATTATTAATGAAATGCAAATTGCCCAAAGCCAAAAAACATTTGTATTTGACTCGTTTGAATAGTTTTGACTTAAATTACCGGATTCAATTTTATTTTTTATTTTTTCGAACAGAAAAGGTCCAGGCTCAGCTTTTTTTAGCCCCTTAACACTTTTAACAAGTAATTCCAGTTGATTTGATTTATCCATTATTTAATATGTTTGACGATAAAAAATCTATTTTCACTCTATTTTACCCAATTTTTCTTTTAATTTCAATTTTGCTCTTCGCACTAATAGTTCAACAGCTTTTGTACTAATACCCATAATTTCTGCAATTTGTTTTTGACTTAACTCCTCAAGATGAAACAATATAAATGCAGTTTTTTGATTTTCTTTCAATTCATCAATCAACTTAAATACTAATCTGGCATTTTCTTTTTGCTCCATCAATACGCCCGGATGATCAAAATGCACAATTTGATTACTTTCTACATCTAATTGTTCAGTTGCAAACAAACGATTAACAATCGAAAAACGTTTTTTTCTTTTCTTTTTTCGTATAAAGTCTAACGCTTTGTTTACAGTAATTCGGTAAATCCAAGTTGAAATTGTAGAGTTCCCATTAAATTTAAAGAACGAATTATAAACTTCAATAAATACTTCCTGAGTTATATCTTCGGCATCTTCCGTATTTTGCAAAAATGAAAGCGCAAGATTATAAACCATCGTTTTATTTGCGACAAACAATTCTTTGAAATTTATATTCGATGGTGAATTCAGATACTTTTTAAATCAACAAAATTAAATTAATATCTTATTTTGTTTAGATATTTATTATTTTTAAAAATGAGGGATTAACAAAAATAAATCGTCGAATAACTTGATGCATATAACATATCAAACTCTTTAAAATTAAAATCATGAACAAAATTATTAGCATAATTAGCTATATTACTTTAAGTATTTATGGATATGCTCAAACAAATCCTGCTATAACTTCATGGTTGCAAAACAACACAATATTGGGAAGGCATTATGTTAGTGGTAACTCTACACCAATTAATGATAATGTGTTGGCCAATGTTCAAACCGTTCAATATTCTGCTAATTCAGCATTTATCTCAACAAAGGGAATTCCTGCATATGTTACTGGTCCTTTTTTAGATGGCAATCCTTCACAAGCATCCAATCAAAATGCAATCTTTAAATTCCCATTAAATCCTCAGCAAAACACAGGAACACTAACTGCAACAACTGGTGGTAATATCGGATTATTTATAAATGGTGTTGCATTGTTTGATTACAGAGATGGTGTATCCTGGAAAAATTCGACTAATGCCTTAGCCGGAGGACCAGTAGGAGGAACGGGAGATGGAGTTTGGAATAGAGATGCAGTAGTAGGAGAACGTTTAGGTTTTGATTGTTCAAAAGGACATCCTGCCATGGGTAATTATCATCACCATCAAAATCCAAGCGCCTATAATTTAGATTTAAATGTAATTTCAACTGTTTGTAATTTATATGCTGCTGATGGTTTATATGCAATTGATTCTACTCAACATTCTCCTTTAATTGGTTTTGCATATGATGGCTTCCCAATTTATGGTGCATATGCCTATAAAAATGTTGATGGTACAGGTGGTATCACAAGAATGAAATCAAGCTTTACAGTAAGAAATATTACAGTAAGAAACACATTATACACAGGCACATCGGTAACTGCTGGGCCGGCTGTTAGCGCCACCTATCCATTAGGATATTTCAGAGAAGATTATCAATACAATGCAACTTCTGCAGCAACTCCTGATTATCTGGACATACATAATGGAAGATTTTGTGTAACACCTGAATACCCAAATGGCATCTATTGTTATTTCGCAACTGTTGATCAAAACTGGAACTCAGCCTATCCTTATGTAGTTGGTCCAACTTTTTACGGAGTAAAAACAGCACAAAAAGTAACTTCAATAACTGAAACTGTAAGTACATACACACCAGTTTCTGTTGGAATTGAAACAACAACCATTAATGAGGAGATACTTACAATTTTACCAAATCCTGCTAGTGATCTAATTGCAATTCAACTTAAAGGGTTAAATAAAGAAATCATTCACGTTGAATTAATTGATATTACCGGAAAAATAATTTTAAAATCTGAAATTTTACCTGGAACAACCATAGGTTATCTAAACACCGAAAGTGTTTATGATGGAATTTATCATTTACACTTAAAAAATAAAACAACTGAGTTGACTAAAAAAATTGTTATAACTCATTAATCATTGCTTTTTTAACCTTTTTATTTTCGTTTATTACAACTAACTTTATTTCACTCTGAATTAGCCATGTGCCTTGTGGATAAAAATGAATGAAGAAACATGGTTTTTAACATATGGAGTTAAAAAAATTTAAATAATCATGATATGAGAAAAAGCTGGTCGCAAAAATTAAACGATAAAAAAGAAATTCAAATCAAAAAAATTGATTTTGATTTTGCCGATATGCATGCTGGCGATATCATGTTCATTGCTACTCCTGAAATTGTAAATAATTATGTAAAACAAATCCCGAAAGGTAAAAGCGTAAGCATTAAAACGCTGCGGAATGATTTAGCAATTGAACATGGAGCTGACTCAACCTGTCCGCTAACAACCGGAATTTTTTTAAGAATTGTTGCAGAAGCTGCTCATGAAGATTTTCAAAAAACAAATTCTCTAAAAGGAATAACTCCTTTTTGGCGAGCGATTGATCCTAAAAGTAAACTAGCCTCTAAACTTTCTTTTGGAAAAGATTTTTTAATTGAACAACGATTAAAAGAAGGGATTGAGTAAATCATAATTGTCTTTAAACAAGATAAATTATTGATCAAAAAATTAAAAATTAGCTCCGAAAAAAAGGTTAAAATATATCTTTAATATTCTTAATTTCGTTTTCTTAAAAAATTTAATTCAATTATGAGCAAATTAATTTTAGCCAATGACGGCATTGATACTAGCGGTAAAAAATTATTGGAAAATGCAGGCTTCACTGTTTTAACTGATAAAGTAACTCAAGACAATTTAGTTAATGAAATTAATTCGAAAAACATTGTTGCGCTAACAGTAAGAAGTGCAACACAAGTAAGAAAAGATTTAATTGATGCTTGCCCGGGATTAAAAGTAATTGGTCGTGGTGGTGTTGGCATGGATAATATTGATGTTGATTATGCGCGTTCAAAAGGTATACAAGTAATTAATACACCTGCTGCTTCCTCTAATTCTGTAGCTGAATTAGTATTTGCCCATTTATACAGTTGCGTTCGTTTTTTATATGACAGTAATCGTAACATGCCACAACATGGTAATACAAAATTTGAAGAACTAAAGAAAAAATATGCAAAAGGTGTTGAACTAACAGGTAAAACGATTGGAATCATTGGGTTTGGAAGAATTGGTCAAGCCGTTGCAAGAATTGCCTTAGGTCATGGAATGAAAGTGTTGGCATATGATCCTTTTGTAAAAGAAACTGAAATTAGAATTGATATTCAAGGAACTCAAGGCGTTAATGTAAAATTAACTACAGTAACTATTGAAGATGTTTACAAACAATCGGATTTCATTTCATTGCACGTGCCGGGCGGAGAACTCATTACTTCAAAAGAAATGGAATTAATGAAACAAGGTGTAATTTTAGTTAACGCGGCCAGAGGTGGGGTAATTAATGAAACCGATTTAATTGCAGCATTAAACAGTGGAAAAGTTGCACATGCAGGACTGGATGTATTTAAAGGAGAACCACAACCGAATGCAGAAGTTTTAAATCATTCTAAAATTTCTCTTACACCGCATATTGGTGCAGCAACCAATGAAGCTCAAGAGCGAATTGGAATTGAATTGGCCGAAAAAGTAATTGATGCATTAAAATAATCATAATGCATGATAATTTTAATCAACTATTTTTATTAGTTATAAAATTGTCAAAAATTTAAAATAGAAATTTTCCTATTGATTGGAGTAATGAACCGATTTTGAAATTTTACAATTTTTCCTTAGATTTAAATTTAAATTGATTTAAAATGCCAACAACTGACCATATAAGAAATGGTATAATAGAAAAACTTCTTACTATTTCAAATAAGGATTATTTAAACGCTCTTTTTCAATTAGTTAAAAATAGCACTTCAGACATGGAAAAAGTTAAGCTTACTGAAGAACAAATCGTATTGTTAAAATTAAGTGATCGCGATATTAATGAAGGAAATTTAATTCCACAATCGCAACTCGATAAATCCGATTTAAAATGGCTAAAAGAACTGTAGTTTGGACTGAAACTGCTGCACAACAACGTCGCCATATTTTAAAGTATTGGGTTAAGCGAAACGGAACAACAACCTATGCCGAAAAACTAATCAAACTAACAGCTAAACAAATAAAAATTATCCAAAGCAATCCAAAGATATTTAAAAAAGCAGATTTTCCCGAAACTTACGTTTCTGCTCTTGGACATTTCAGTATCTTTTACAAATTCACAAATGAACTTCTTATTATTACTGCATTCTGGGATAATCGCCAGGATCCTAAAAAACTTCTCGATATTTTAATTAAATCAAAAAGTAAATCATAATGGCTACAATTTTACCTTTTAGGGCAATTCGTCCACAAGCAGATAAAGTACATCTTGTAGCTTCACGTTCAGTAGATGGTTATATTACTGCAGATTTAAAAGACAAACTAGCAGGCAACCCATTTACGTTTCTTCATATTATTAATCCTGATTTTGAAGATGGATTAAAAACTCGTCCCGGGTCAAAAGAACGCTTACAAAAAATTAAACGCAGGTTTAATTCTTTTATAAAGGACAACATTTTTTTGAAAGAAGAGAAACCCACTTATTACATCTACCGACAGATTAAAGAAAACTATACTTACACCGGTATAATTGCCTGTACAGCAATTGATGATTATACAAATGGCACAATAAAAATTCATGAACAAACTATTACCTCACGCGAGGAAAAATTAAAAGAATATTTAGATGTTTGTGAATTTAATGCAGAACCTGTTTTGTTTTGTTATCCTGATAATAAAATCATTGACGATTTAATACATGTAAGTATTTTGGAAAGACCCGTTTACGATTTTACAACTACAGACAGGGTTCGTCATACTTTATGGTCGGTTTCTGATAAAGAAAACGTAAATGTAATAAAACAACAATTTAAAGATATGCCGGCTATTTACATTGCAGATGGACATCATCGTTCAGCATCATCTGCCTTGTATGGTAAAACTAAACGAGCAAATAAAAAAACTTATTATGGCAATGAAGCATTTAATTTTTATTTAGGTGCTTTCTTCCCTGAAACACAACTTAGAATAGTTGAATATAACAGAATAGTTAAGGATTTAAATGGATTGAGTGATGATGACTTTTTAAACAAAATTGCTGAGAAATTTGAAATCAAGTCCGTCCATTCTGAAATTTTTATCCCTGAAAAAAAACATCAACTTGGGATGTATTTTCGAGACAAGTGGTTTGCTTTAAATGCAAAAAACGGAACATATAATTCCAATGATCCTGTAGGAAGTTTAGATGCAGCTATTTTAACAACACATGTGCTCTCCCCTATTTTAAATATTCACGATTTAAAAACTGATAAGCGTATAGCTTTTGTACCTGGAATTAAAGGTAGCAAAGAGCTTAAAAACCTTGTTGACTCAGGTAAAGCAGAAGTAGCTTTTGCCTTATTCCCTGTTGAAATGAATCATTTAAAATGGATTGCAGACACCAATAACATTATGCCTCCAAAAAGCACTTGGGTAGAACCCAAAATGCGTAGTGGCCTAGTAATTTTTAATTTAGAGGAAGAAAATGTTTCTTAGTTTTTACTTCCCTGACTCATTAGATAAGCTTTTATCAGCTCGTCTAAATCTCCATTTAAAACACCCTCAGCATCAGTAATTTTTAATTCAGTACGCACGTCATTTACCATCTTGTACGGATGCAACACGTAACTTCTGATTTGAGAGCCCCATTCAATTTTCATTTTACCTTCCTCTACCGCATTTTTTAACTCATTGCGTTTGCGCATTTCTATTTCATACAACTGTGATTTTAACATTTGCATGGCGCGTTCACGGTTTCCTAATTGTGAACGTTCAATTTGACAAACAACAATAATTCCGGTTGGTTTATGCGTAAGCTGTACTTTGGTTTCTACCTTATTTACATTCTGCCCTCCTGCACCACCCGATCGAGATGTTTGCATCTCTACATCACCTGGATTAATATTGATTTCGATAGTTTCATCAATTACAGGATATACGTAAACTGAAGCAAAAGAGGTATGACGTTTGGCATTAGCATCAAAAGGGCTGATTCTAACCAAACGGTGAACCCCATTTTCCGCTTTTAAATAACCATATGCAAAGTCGCCTTCTATTTGTAAGGAGCAGGATTTGATTCCGGCCACATCACCATCATTAACATCTAATTGATTTACCTTATAGCCTTTTTTCTCTGCCCACATGATATACATGCGCATCAGCATACTTGCCCAGTCGCAACTTTCAGTTCCGCCTGCGCCTGCATTAATTTCTAAAATACAGTTTAATGGATCTTCTTTGCCTCGAAGCATGTTTTTAAACTCAAGGTCTTCCAGCTTTTTAAAAGCAGCATCGAAAGCATGCTGTACTTCTTCTTCAGTTGCTTCGCCTTCTTTAAAAAACTCGTAAAGTGTATTCAAGTCATCTACCAAGCCATTTAGTTCGGAAAAAGCAGATGTCCATGTTTTTTTCTGTTGAATTTTTTTCAGAATTTCTTCTGCTTTTTTTGCATCGTTCCAAAAATTAGGATCATGCGTTTTTTCTTCTTCCTCTTCGATTTCTTTTAACTTACTATCGAAGTCAAAGATGCCCCCTCAACGCACTCGTGCGTTCCAACACATCTTTTAGTTGGTCTGTAGTAAACATTAGTATAGTTTTAGTTAATTTATAATTTAGTTATGACAACACGTTCATTTCTTTACCTAATTCCTTCAAGAATGCACGAACTTTGTTTGCTGTTTTTTCATCACCGGTGGCGCGCACGTAAGTATCAGTTAGTGTAATGATGTTTTGATGATAAAATTTTTTCATTTCATCCACACTCATATCTTTTGTCCATAAGTCGATACGCATGGTATTATTTTCATTTTTATCCCACATGGCTAGCATAATGCTGTTGCAATCTCCCTGCTCACCAGCTTCTTTTGCCTCCCACTTAATTTTGTTAGGCAAATGATTTTCATCAACGGTAACTAAAAATTTTATTTCGGATGTTGTCATGGCGCAAAGATAAAGTTATTACACGTACAAAAAACTATTGATGAAATTTTACCATATAATGCAAGCCAACGCTTTCTTTTCGGCGCATTGCGTGTTTAATGATAAGATAACCGATACATATCAGGTTTCTTAATTCGCACAGTTTCGGCGAAATAATAGTTTTATCGTAAAGCGCTTCGTTTTCTTTATATATAATTTCTAATCTATCAAAAGCTCTTTTTAAGCGAAGTTCGGAGCGAACAATTCCAACGTAGTTGCTCATAATTTGTTGCACTTCGCGTTTGCTTTGAGTAATTAAAATCATCTCTTCAGGGGTTTCCATTCCTTCTGCATTCCAATCAGGAATATTTTCCTGAAATGAAATTTTAGCCAACTGTTCAATAGCATCAATTGCGGCTCGATGTGCAAAAACCAATGCTTCTAATAAAGAGTTACTTGCCAAACGATTTGCGCCATGCAGACCTGTTCCAGCACATTCGCCAATGGCATACAAATTATTAATGGTTGTTTTTCCATATTCATTTACAACTATTCCTCCACACAAATAATGTGCGGCAGGCACAACCGGAATCATGTGTTTAAACGGGTCAATTCCTAAACTCATACACTTATTGTAAATGTTTGGGAAATGCTCAATAAATCCTTTACGGTCGAGGTGTCGGCAATCGAGGTAAACAAAATCTTCGCCACGTAATTTCATTTCGGTATCAATTGCTCTTGCTACAATATCGCGTGGAGCTAAACTCTCTCGTTCATCGTATTTTTTCATGAACTCTTTTTCCTCCTGATTCCTGAGTACAGCTCCAAATCCACGAATGGCCTCGGTAATTAAAAAACTTGGGTTTTCAGTTGGGTTATATAATGATGTGGGATGAAACTGCATAAATTCCATATCACGTACATGGCCTTTTGCACGGTAAACCATAGCAATGCCATCTCCAGTTGCAATAGTTGGATTGGTAGTGGTTGCATAAACATGCCCCGTTCCACCTGTTGCCATTACGGTATTTTTTGCAAGAATGGTTTCAATTTTATTATTGCGTGTATTTAATACATAAGCGCCAAAACAAGTAATATCAGGTGTTTGTGAAGTAACAAGTTTTCCTAAATGATGTTGCGTGATAATATCAATTGCGAAATAATGGTCGAATACCGTAATATTTTGATGTGCTCTTATTTTTGCAAGCAATGCGCGTTCAATTTCCCAGCCGGTAATGTCTTTGTGATGTAAAATGCGATGTTCTGAGTGTCCGCCTTCTTTTGCCAAATCAAATTCACCATCGGAAGTTTTGTCGAAGTTAGCACCTAAATCTATCAGTTCTTTCACTCGATCAGTTCCTTCTTCCACAACAATTTTTACAATTTGTTCATCGCATAATCCGGCTCCTGCAATCAACGTGTCTTCAACATGTTTTTCATGCGAATCACCTTCATATAAAACAGCTGCTATGCCACCTTGAGCATATTTAGTATTCGACTCATCTTCGTTGGATTTGGTGATAATGAAAACAGAACCATGTTCTGCTACTTTCAGTGCGTAACTCAATCCTGCTATACCCGAACCTATAATTAAAAAATCAACTTTTTGCCTCATGTTATTTTGTTTAGTTTTTTTGAGAAACAAATCAAGTTCATCTCATTATTTAATAATTAATTTTGCAACACAAAATAAACTAAATCTGTTTAATAATGGAAACAACTTTTATCCCATTTGCTTTTTATGTAGAAAGCACACCAAATCCGGCTTCTTTAAAATTTGTTGCCAATAAACTGTTAATCGAAAACGGAGCAACTGCAGGTTATACTTCGGGCAATGAGGCAGAAGGTGCGCCTTTAATTAAGAAGTTATTTGAGTTTCCATTTGTTAAGCAGTTATTTGTTGCTCAAAACTACATTACAGTTACCAAAGCTGATTTCATTTCATGGGATGAAATTATGATTGAATTACGTTTGTTTATTACAGAATACCTCAACAAAGGAGGACAACTGATAAATGAATTACCAAAACAAGACGTGGCGGTTGACTCCTCTTTTTCAAAAAAAGAAACCGTATTTACGGAGCACAATGCGCCTCAAAGCGAAACTGAAAACAAAATCATTGAGATATTAGAACAATACATACGTCCTGCTGTTGAGCAAGACGGTGGATTAATTGTATTTAAATCATTTAAAGATGGCGTAGTTACCGTTCAAATGAAAGGCGCATGCAGTGGCTGTCCAAGCAGTAAAATGACTTTAAAATCAGGTATAGAAGGTTTATTGAAACGACTTTTACCGGATGAAGTGCAAGAAGTAGTAAGTGAGGCTTGCTAAAAAATCAATTATCTATTGATGATAATTTTCTTGGTGCTTGTCTTATTTCCATCAACCTCAAGTGAAACAAAATAAATTCCGTTAGCAAGATTTAAAAACTCAATTTCAATCTCTTTTTTCACGTTTCCTGAAGATTGATTTTCATTAAATAACTCAATCGCTTTTCCTTCTAAATTAAAAAGTTCAGCTTTTACTTTTGAGTTTTTGTTAAGTGAATAATTAAAATAAACACTTTCGCTATTCGGATTTGTTGAAATAAAAATTCCGCTTTCATTACTAACTTGCTCATCAACTCCAACACTTTGAGGTGCAGGAATTACTAAACTTGTAGAATACGTTTTATCATTTGAATTTGGAGAACCAGAACCATCTGCTGCGATACCTGCTGTGTAAAAAGTAATATCTCCATCGTTTGTACTTGGCGCAGTCCATGTAAAAGTAAATGTGTGAGAGTTTGCTGACGCACCTGCCCCAAATGTATGAACAATGTTTTTACGAGAATTACCTAATACATTAATGTTAAGTGCCTGTGTTCCTGTTCCTGGTGTTAAATTTCCACCATTTGCGCCATTTGCTTTTAAGGCTTCGAATCCAAACCCAAATAAGCTATAAGTATTTTGGCTTAATGTAACAGAAATAGTATAGGTTTGACCTAAAGTGTAGGATGCGCCTCCTTGGAGTTCAGTTGGTAAATCAATAGCAATTGATCCGGTTCCTGCTGTTCCGTGACAACTATTACAAGTTGTTTCTCCAGGAGAACCTGTTTTGCCTGCTTTTCCTCCGCTATTTAATATGGTTTTAAATGCCGAACTTATTAATGATAGCGCAATAATGCAAAACAAGAAAGTGTATTTTTTTTTCATTTTTTTAATTTAATAACACGAAATAAAAACAAATTTTTACAATAATGAAATTGTTAAGCTAAAAAATGGTGTTTATATTAATTACTTCACAATTTTCATTTCATTAATCAAATAACCTGCGCCAGCATATTTATCAATTACGAAAAGTGTGTAACGCACATCTAATGTAATGTTTCTGCAAATGGAGGAATTATACATTACATCACTCATGGTGCCTTCCCATGCCCTGTCGAAGTTAGTGCCAATAAGTTCACCTTTTGCATTTAATACCGGGCTACCACTATTTCCACCTGTTGTGTGGTTGGAGGCAATAAAAGCCACACGTAATTTTCCGTTTTTATCTGCATATTGCCCGTAATCTTTTTTAGCATACAATTCTTTTAGTTTTGGAAATACTACATAATCATCAATAGCAGGATTCTCTTTTTCCATGATACCATCTAAAGTTGTATAATAGTCATAAGTTACTCCATCTCTTGGCTTTGATCCTTTTACTTTGCCATACGTAACTCGTAAGGTAGAATTAGCATCGGGATAGAATGCTTTGTGCTTCATGTATTTCATTTGCCCTGCCATGTATGTTTTATACATTTCGTTCAATTGTGCATCTAATTTCTGTGTGTTTGGACGAACTTTTGCATTATAAAACGAGTTTGTTTTACTAAATAAAACATATAATGGATCAGTTGTTATGGAAGAAATTTTATTATCTAAGTCATTCAGTATATTTTGTAATTGATCTACATCCAACAAAGCACTTTTTGTGTACAAGTCATTTGCTAATCGTTGTGTGTTGCCTTCATAAGAGGCAATTAGAGAGTCGATGTATGGAACTTTTTCCGTTTTACTTAATCCTTTATCATACATCTCCAACATTTTTGCCATTAATTCCTTATCCATTTCTTTGCTGTTGGTTTTATGGAAACCAATCAATGTTGTTTTTGTTTTTTCAAAATTTTTCTGGAAATTTTCATTTTTTCCTGCTTTGTAATCTTTCCAGTCATTTACTAATTTGTCAAAATTTCTTGCGTAGATAAAGGAATTGATACCATACAATCCTTCGCTTAAATAATCCAATTGCTTAATATAAATGGAATACTCAGCATATACTTTTTTAAAGTCATTAAATAATTCGCTGAACTTTTTATTGTCTTCAGGATTTGAAGCTATTTGTTGCAAGAATTGTTTTTCCCATTCTAGTTTTTTATCTACCGCTTTTGATTGTTTTAATCCGGTCATTTCACCTAACCATTTCTTCCAGTAGTTTGCAACTGAAGCATAATTGGCCGCATAATTAATTCGTGTTTGGTCATCGGCTTTCATGTATTTATCCATGATGGCTAAGCGTTTTTCGCGAAGGTCAACTTTTACCGGATCGCTTTTACTCATCAGCATTTCAACGCCATCGCTAAACAAATACTCTTGTGTTCTTCCAGGAAACCCATACACCATGGTAAAATCACCTTCTTCTGTTCCTTTGATATTAATACTTAATGAACGTTTTGGAACATAAGGAATATTGTCTTTTGAATACTCAGCTGGTTTATTATCTTTTCCGGCATAAATTCTGAAAATAGAAAAATCACCGGTGTGACGAGGCCATACCCAGTTATCTGTATCTCCGCCAAATTTACCAATGAATGAAGGTGGAGCACCCACCAAACGAACATCTTTAAACGTTTCTGTGATAAATAAAATATACATGTTACCGTAATAAAACGGACGAGTAAATGCTTCATAATGCGTGCCTTTTACCGCTTCTGTTTCAATCATTTTTAAGTTTGATTTCATCGCAGAATCTTTTTGTGCAGCTGTAAAGTTTGCTTGAATGTTTTTAGTTACTTTATCAGTAACATCTTCCATGCGAATGATAAACATAGCGGTTAATCCTGGATTTGGAAGCTCTTCAGATTTATTCATTGCCCAAAAACCATTTGTTAAATAATCTTTTTCAACCGTGCTATGGCTAGCGATTTGTCCGTAACCACAATGATGATTGGTTAACAATAGTCCTTGATTAGAAATAATTTCACCGGTACAGCCACCACCAAATTGTACAATGGCATCTTTTAAACTTGATTTATTGATGCTGTAAATATCTTCTGCTGTAAGCTTACATCCATTTTTTTTCATGTCTTGCTCATTAAGTTGTTTCAACAAAAATGGCAACCACATGCCTTCGTCGGCTTTTGCAATTAAGAATGAAATACTAAATGCAATAGTTGATAAAATAATTTTTTTCATTTTGATTACAGTTGTTTGAGTTAAACAATTTGTGCATTCTAATTTGAATGACCATTAAAGATTTATTTTTTTATCGAGTAGGTAATTATTTCTTACAGGACTGTTTCTTAAAATCAATTCGCCAATAAACCCGGCAATAAACAACAATGTACCTAAAATCATAGTGGTTAATGCAATAAAGAAAAATGGATTTTCGGCAACTTTTGGGGCCCGCGTGTTATTGATGATATGATATAATTTATCTGCTCCCAAATAAAACGCAACACCAAAACCGAAAATAAACATAAACGTACCTAGTAAACCAAAAAGGTGCATTGGGCGTTTACCAAAACGGGAAATAAAGGTAATCGTCATTAAATCAAGAAATCCATTGATAAAACGATCCCAGCCAAACTTAGAAACTCCATATTTTCTGGCTTGATGTTGAACCACCTTTTCTCCAATTTTAGAAAAACCTGCATTTTTTGCGAGAACCGGAATAAAACGATGCATTTCTCCATACACTTCAATGCATTTAATCACTTCTTTTTTATAGGCTTTTAACCCACAATTCATATCATGTAATTGAATGCCGCTTATTTTACGATTGGTCCAGTTATAAATTTTACTGGGCAAATTTTTAGTAATAGCATTATCAAATCGTTTCTGTTTCCAACCGCTTACCAAATCAAATTGTTGTTTGGTAATCATTTCATACAGCTCAGGAATTTCATCCGGACTATCTTGTAAATCTGCATCCATGGTAATTACCACATTGCCTTCTGCGGATTCAAAACCAACTTGTAAGGCTGGTGATTTACCATAATTTCTGCGAAACTTAATAGCTTTAACAGCAGGATTTTTTTCGCCAAGCAGCGTTACTACCTCCCAACTTTTATCTTTGCTACCGTCATCAATAAACAGAATTTCGTAGGAGTAATTATTTGCATTCATTACACGCACAATCCAATCGTGCAATTCCTGAAGCGATTCTTCCTCGTTAAAAAGTGGTATAACTACTGAAATGTCCATTTTTAAATTGTCGTGCAAATTTCACATTTTTTTCCGTATTAGGAAACATTCCTACGTTATTGAGTCTTCGAATATTTTAATAAACACCAGTTATTTTTAATTTCTTTTTTCTCAAAAGTGTAGTGTAAAGAAATGGCTTTTTGATTCAACTCGTTAAAATCATTTTCAAAAAATCCACTTAGCAACAAAACACCATTATTATTTAGGCAATTATAGTAGGTTTCCAAATCATTAATTAATACGTTTCTATTAATATTAGCTAAAATGATATCGTATTTTTTATTACTTAAAAGTGATGCATTTCCTTTCTCAAAAAAAATTTCAGGACAATTGTTTACTTGTGCATTTTCTCTGCTGTTTTCAATGCTCCATTCATCAATGTCGATTCCTGAAACAGTGTTTGCTCCTAATTTTTTTGCAATGATTGCCAAAACACCTGTTCCGCACCCCATATCTAACACTGATTTATTTTTTAAATCGAGGACAAATAATTCACGCGACATAAGCCAAGTGGTATCGTGATGTCCGGTTCCAAAAGACATTTTTGGATCAATGATGACATCCATAATGCCAGATTGTGGTGCCTCATGAAATGAAGCGCGAATCATGCATTTATCTTCAACAAGCACTGGATTAAAGTTACTTTCCCACTGGGCATTCCAGTTCTGTTGTAGAATTTTTTCGACCGTAAACGTAAATTTAAAATCTAATTCAGGTAAATCGTTTAATAAATCGTCGGTAAAATCTTCTTCCTTGATAAAAGCATCGAGACCTTGTTCAGTACTTACAAACGATTCAAATGGTAATTCACCCAATAAAGCAGTTAATACATCAGTTCCGGGTAGAACTGGATTTATTATAAAACGAATAACAAAGTAGTTCATTAAAAAGAATGAGTAATGGTTACAAAATCTACAGCTTTTAAAGAAGCGCCACCAATTAAACCTCCATCAATATCAGGCATGGCAAATAACTCTTGTGCATTTTGTGCGTTACAACTACCTCCATAAAGAATACTGATTCTATTAGCTTCATCTTCTGAGTAATGATTTTTTACTAATTGACGAACAAACGCATGAACTTCCTGAGCTTGTTCAGGGCTTGCAGTTCTTCCTGTGCCAATAGCCCAAACAGGCTCATAAGCCAAAACAACTTTTTTAATCTCCTCATCATTTAAATGAAACAATGATTCGTTTAATTGTTGCTGAATAACTTCTCTGAAAATTCCGGATTCTCTTTGAGTTAAAGATTCACCAAAACAATAAATAGGTGTAAGCTGATGTTTAATTGCTATTGAAATTTTATGTTTTAAGAAATCAGCTGATTCGTTAAAATAGGTCCTGCGCTCAGAATGCCCAACTAAAACATAATTAGCCCCAACAGATGTTAATGCTGCTGCTGAAATTTCACCTGTAAATGAACCATTCTCATGATCATTTAAATTTTGAGCACCAACAAAAAAATTACTTTTGTTTTTTGCAAGTTCACTCATTATGTGAATAAAAGGAAAGGGAGGTAGTATAATTTTTATACAAGTTGATGAATTGGCTTGTTCAAGAATTTCGCTAGTTAACGCAATTGCTTCCGGAAGTGTCTTATTCATTTTCCAGTTGCCTGCAACAATTTTTTTTCTGCTCATAACAAAGTAAAGGTATTAAAAATTGAATAATTTAACATTGTTTCATAAATTTTAGTTTAAACTGAATATCTCAATTTACTATACAAACTTCTTGAATTTGTATACATTGATATTATTAAAAATAGTGAGTTTTGTTTCTAAAATTACCACTGCATTACCGGCAAAGTTTAAAAATGCTTCTACTACTGATGTGGTTACAAAAGTAATTTTTGAAGCCGCAACGGATGAGAAAAATAAGTTACGTTATATGGCAGGTAAAGACGCAAAATTATATAACCTCTTAAATAAATGGTATGGTTACAATTTTATTTTAAGCATGAATAAAAAGTTTTTTAAATTATAAATCAATAACTGATGAGTAAAATTTTATACTTAAAAACTATTTCAGATTTATATAAATTTTTGGATTTAGGTTATGCAGAACATCCATTAATAGCTGTAGTAGATTTTAATAATGTGAACATGCCAAAGATGAAATTAGAATCAAAATAGATTTTTATTCCATCATGTTTAAAAACTATTGTCTGAATCACATACGTTATGGTAGAATAACACTCGACTTTCAGGATGGAAGTCTGGTATGCATGGCTCCCAATCATGTAATTACAATTGATAATGACATTGAAGTAAAAGAAAATATGATGGGATGGGGATTATTTTTTCATCCCGATTTAGCAAGAGGTACTTCATTAAGTTTCAAGATGAAAGATTTTTCCTTTTTCAATTATGAAATAGCCATGTGCTTCGCGCACAAAAACAAATGCGTTGCGCTGAGCTTGTCGAAGTGAAGATACATGGCGTATACCATATGACAACTAAAAAACAATAAAAATCTACATATGAAATATCTGAAGCCTTGCACCTTTCAGATAAGGAAAAGCAATTGCTTTATGATTATATCTTAAAAATAAAACAAGAATTAACTCAAAACATAGATGGTTATAGCCAGACATTAATCGTTTCTAATATTTAACTACTTATTAGTTATTGTTCACGATATTATGGGCGGCATTTTATCACACGTAAAAGTGCCAATATGAGTCTAGTTTCAAAAGTGGAGTACATATTAAAAGGTTATTTTGAAAAGGGATGATTTGATACTACAGCAATTTTCTGTTTAATTAATTTACTTATATCTTTCATGTAGTTAATTTCCTCATTGGTACACAATGAGATTGCAATACCAGATGAGCCAGCCCTTCCTGTCCGACCAATTCGGTGTACATATGTTTCTGCCTGCTCTGGTATTTCGTAATTGATTACGTGCGATAATCTATCTACATCTATTCCACGCGATGCAATATCAGTAGCAACAAGTACACGAATGCTGCGATTCTTAAATCCTTTCAATGCTCTCTCTCTTGCGCCCTGTGATTTATTTCCGTGAATTGCATCTGATTTAATTCCGCTATTATTTAGTTCTTTAGCAACTTTATCGGCCCCTCGTTTAGTTCGCGTAAACACCAATGCGTGTTCTACTGCATTTTCATTTAAGATATATTTTAACAATGCTCTTTTGTTTTCTTTATCCACATAATAAATACTTTGCTCAACTAAAGGAGTAGTTGAAGAAACGGGAGTTACCGAAACATGAACCGAATTTTTAAGAAGCGTGTTAGCTAGTTTCATAATTTCGGGAGCTGCTGTTGCAGAAAAGAAAAGGGTTTGACGATTGTGAGGTAACTTAGTAATTACCTTTTTTATATCGTTAATAAAACCCATGTCCAACATTCTGTCTGCTTCATCCAAAACAAAAAACTCAATCTTATCCAAACGGATGATTCGTTGATTCATTAAATCAAGCAATCGGCCTGGCGTAGCAATAATGATATCAACGCCTTTCCTAATTTCATTTTCCTGATTTTTTTGTGATACACCGCCAAAAATTGCAGTATGAGAGATTTTCAAGTATTTACAATATGATCGGATATTGTCGCTAATTTGCAGCGCTAATTCTCTGGTTGGTGCAAGAACCAATGCTCTTGTATTTCCTGTTCGTGAAGAACCGGCTAAGCGCTGTAATATAGGTAATGAAAATGCTCCTGTTTTCCCAGTGCCTGTTTGTGCGCAACCAAATATGTCTCTGCCGTTAAGTATGGGTTCTATAGCTTGTTGTTGAATTGGCGTTGGAATTTTATAGCCAACATCCTCCAAAGCCCTTAGTATTGGCTCTGATAATTTTAAATCTTTAAATGTCATTATTCGAATTTAATTTTTGGGTATTGTTATTTGAGTGTAACAAAACCATTTAAACCCCAAAAATTGTAATGTGAAAATTAAACGTTTTCCGCCTGAAGCATTCAGCAATTCTAATACAATCCTCAAAAGGATACACAAATATATGCTAAATATGTGAAGCTAACAAAATGACTTATGAATGCTAATTAGCACGTTAATAGTTTAAATGTTTTTATTGTGAGAGATCATGATTAAGAATAAGCTAAAAAGAATTAACACGATAATTAATTGTTATTCAAAAAATAATACAGAACTTTCGATAATACTAAAAAACCCTTTAAAATGTACGTTTTTATTTTTATATTTTTTCACTGGTACTCTTCATTGTTTAGTCAAACTTTTTTTCTGCATCGTTACTCCGCACATAAGATGTTTACAATGAATAAATTCTGGATTAAGTTTTTCTATATTTTTTCATGGATTACTCAAGGTTCTTCATATTTAAATGCAAGAGCATATGCCATACTTCATAGGATGCATCATGCTTTTAGTGATACTGAAAAAGATCCGCACACACCACATTTTTTTAAAGATGCTTTACAAATGATGTTACATACAAAAAAAATTTATAGTGATGTTTTAAATAAACGTGTTGTTATTGAAGATAAATTTGATCGTGATTTTCCTGAGTTTAAACCCATTGATAAAATTGCTGATAGTTGGTTGATGAGATTGTTTTTCGCTGGCTTATATGTTTTATTCTATGTTGCTTTTGCGCCTGATTGGTGGATGTTTTTGTTTTTACCTATTCATTTTTTTATTGGACCAATTCAAGGTGCAATTGTAAATTGGGCAGGACATAAATACGGCTATAGAAATTTTAATTGTGCAGATAAATCAAAAAACACGCTCTTCATTGATTTTTTACTTATGGGTGAATTGTATCAAAACAATCATCACCAGGCGGGTTCAAAACCAAATTTTGCAGTAAAATGGTGGGAGTTAGATCTAACTTATCGAATTATTTGGATGTTTGACAAAATGAAAATTATTAAATTATAACCTCTGCAGTGAACATGTTGATAGAGAAAATAAAAAAATGATAATTGAAATTAAGAGATAAATACTATTGCAAATTTTTCAACCAAATGAACGGAAATGTATACTATATTTGGCGGTAGTGAAAAAGGTTATACGGATTATCCATTTTTAAAAGATTAAATTATCATGAACAGAATACTTGTTATCCTAACTATAGATACGGAAAATCTTCCTAGTAATTTCCCTGAAATATTGAAGCACGAGCGCGAAGTAGTAGCTCAATGGAAAAAAGAGGGATTTTTGGAACAACTCTTTTTAAGACCAACTAAAAATGGTGCGGTCCTAATACTAAAAGATATGGATCTTGAAAAAGCAAATCAATTAATTACAACCTTACCTTTTTATCAATTAAAAAAATCGATTGAAGTACTACCATTGATTAAAGATCAAGAGATTTAGGAGTATTTTAAATATACTATTTCAAAAAATTAACTACCTAAAAAAAATAGTTATGTTGTGCACACATGTGCATTTAGCAATAACATTATTCTATACACGCTAATTACATTTCGTCATGTTTTTTAGTATTTTCAAGTCAATTCGTCTTTGTAATTAATTTATTCAAGTAATATTGTCTTAACTTTTCAACTGGAATAAATTCTGTTCATTCCAACAAAAAAATTAAAACTATGAACTTTGATAAATTTACCATAAAATCACAGGAAGCCATTCAGCAAGCTTTAACCATTGCGAATATGAATGGTCAGCAAGCCATTGAAAATGGGCATATCTTAAAAGCCATAATGGAGAATGACGAAAATGTAACTCCGTTTATTTTAAAGAAATTAGGAATCAATGCTGAGGTATTTAAAAAAACATTGGACAGCATTGTAAATTCTTATCCAAAAGTAAATGGTGGGCAGCCTTACCTATCTAACCACGCTAATCAAACCATTGCAAAAGCTACATCAGCATTAAAAGATTTGGGAGATGAATTCATTTCCATCGAACATTTGCTCATAGGTATTTTAGCAAGCGGTGATAGCGTTTCTAAAATGATGAAAGATATTGGATTTACTGATAAAGATTTAAAAGCTTCTATTAACGAATTAAGAAAAGGAAGTAAAGTAACCAGTCAAACTCAGGAAGGAACTTACAATTCATTAAATAAATATGCAATTAACCTTAACGATCAGGCCAAAAAAGGCAAATTGGATCCGGTAATTGGTAGAGATGAAGAAATAAGAAGAGTGCTTCAAATACTTTCTCGCAGAACAAAAAACAATCCTATACTTGTAGGTGAACCGGGTGTTGGTAAAACAGCCATTGCTGAAGGTTTAGCTCATCGTATCAATAACGGTGATGTTCCCGAAAACTTAAAAAGCAAACAAATTTATTCCTTGGATATGGGTGCATTGATTGCAGGCGCAAAGTACAAAGGAGAATTTGAAGAGCGATTGAAGTCGGTTGTGAAAGAAGTAATTGGTGCTGATGGAGAAATTGTACTGTTCATTGATGAAATACATACCTTAGTTGGTGCCGGTGGTGGTGGAGATAGCGCAATGGATGCTGCCAACATTTTAAAACCAGCTTTAGCTCGCGGAGAGTTAAGAGCAATTGGAGCAACCACCTTAAATGAATTTCAAAAATATTTTGAAAAAGATAAAGCGCTAGAGCGCCGATTTCAAAAGGTGTTTGTTGATGAACCGAATGCAGAAGATGCAATATCAATTTTGCGTGGCATAAAAGAAAAATACGAAACACATCATAAAGTTCGTATTAAAGATGAAGCCATCATTGCTGCTGTTGAACTTTCTCAGCGTTATATCTCCGATCGTTTTTTACCAGATAAAGCAATTGATTTAGTTGATGAAGCAGCTTCTAAATTGCGCATGCAAATCAATTCCATGCCGATTGAATTAGATACAATTGAACGACAAATCATGCAATTGGAGATTGAGCGAGAAGCCATGAAACGCGAGGGAGAAACAAAAAAAGTAGAAGATCTCAATAAAGAACTTGCTGATTTAAATGACAAACGTAATCAGTTGAAAGCCCTATGGCAAAGCGAAAAGGAATTAATTGAAACAGTTCAGAAATTAAAATTAGAAATCGAGCATTATAAACACGAAGCAACAATTGCAGAAAAGAATGGTGATTACGGAAAAGTGGCTGAATTGCGCTATGGAAAAGTACGTGAGGCTGAAGAACGCTTAAAAATAATGGAAACCAATTTAACTTCTGCAAAGGAAAGTGGTTCTCAATTATTGAAAGAAGAAGTAGACAGCGAAGATATTGCAGATGTTATCAGCGCATGGACAGGTATACCTGTTGCGCGCATGCTGCAAAGTGAGCGTGAAAAATTATTGCATCTGGAAGATGAACTACACAAACGTGTAATCGGACAAGAAGCTGCAATAGAAAGCATTTCAGATGCTGTTCGAAGAAGTCGGGCAGGTTTACAAGATAGTAAAAAACCTATTGGTTCGTTTATCTTTTTAGGTACAACGGGTGTAGGTAAAACTGAATTGGCCAAAGCTCTCGCTGAGTTTTTATTCAACAACGAAAATGCTTTAACGCGCATTGACATGAGTGAATATCAGGAGCGTCATGCTGTAAGTCGCTTGGTAGGTGCTCCTCCGGGATATGTAGGTTATGAAGAAGGCGGTCAGTTAACCGAAGCAGTGCGAAGAAAACCTTATAGTGTTGTGTTGCTGGATGAAATTGAAAAAGCGCACCCAGATGTGTTCAACATTCTTCTTCAGGTGTTGGATGATGGACGATTAACCGATAATAAAGGTAGAACAGTTAATTTTAAAAATACAATCATTATCATGACTTCCAATATCGGATCTCATTTGATACAGGAAAATTTTGAGCAATTTAGCGAAGAAAAAAGAGAGCAAATTTTATTGAAGACAAGAAACGAAGTTTATGAATTACTAAAAAAAACAATTCGTCCCGAGTTTTTAAATCGTATTGATGAAACCATCATGTTCGAGCCAATCACTCGTGAAAACATGAATAAAATTGTAAACATTCAATTAAAATATGTCATTAAAACTTTAGCAGAACAGGATATAAAGTTAACCGTAACCGATGAGGCAATTGATTGGTTATCACAATTAGGATTTGATCCGCAGTTTGGTGCACGTCCGGTTAAACGTGTTATTCAAAAACAAGTATTGAATGAACTATCAAAAGCTATATTAGCCGGAAAAGTCCGAAAAGAACAAAGCATTCAATTGGACATGTTCGAAAACAAATTAGTATTTATAAATCAAAATCAACCCGCAGAAGTTTCTGCCAATTAAAATAAACATTATGAGTTCATTTCAGGAAATTATCAATTCAGAAAAACCGGTATTAGTCGATTTTTTTGCCGAGTGGTGTGGGCCATGCAAAACCATGGCACCTATTTTATCAAAAGTAAAATCTAATTTGGGAGATCAGGCTTCCATTATTAAAGTAGATGTAGATAAAAATCCGGCTGCAGCTCAGGCCTACCAAGTAAGAGGAGTTCCTACTTTGATTTTATTCAAAAAAGGTCAAATACTTTGGAAAGATTCAGGAGTTATTAATGAACAACAATTAACCAATGTGATTAAGCAGCATATTTAAATCATTTTTATTCAATAATTTATTTCCCTTATTATAATGATGATTTGAATAACTAAACTGAAAAGTTCATCTAAATTTAGACGTGAAACAAATAATCAAAACCTAATATAATTTAAAGGTTTAAGCAATTCTTTAAGAATAAATTTAAAATTACTGTACCAATTTCATTTTGAATTAGCACGTGAATATTAATACATTGTATTGCAAAGAGTGAAAACTATGTTTTCTTATAAAAAGATAATACAATTAATAAAATGATAATTTATAAAGGAAAAATCGATTTAAAAACATCTTAATTTTTTTAATTCTGCTTTCTAAAAACCTTTATTAACTAAGTAATAAATATTAGTATTAGTCAAAAATGAATAAAAAAATGTCTAATAAAATTTTTAAAATCAATTATTTCTTTGATTTAAGTAAGCCCTAAAAGTATTTGATTTTAATTTTACTTATTGATTATTTAAATTATGAGTTTTTACTTATTACAAAATTCAATAATAAACCAAAATTATCCTGAATAACTGTTAACTTAAATGATATTTATAAATTTAATTAACTTTACAAGTATTACTCAAATTTTTAGAGCTTTTAAAACATTAAAAATGAATCTAACCACTGAAGAATTAGAAAAAAGAAAAAAAACAAATAAACTCATTTTAAAATGGTTTCTAATCATAACTATCATTTCATTAATTGTAACTGTAGTTTTAATGAGTAAAAAAAATGGTGAAGATGGTTATCATTACAAAAAAGGATATATTGACAGACATGGAAAATTTCATAAAGGTGGGGCTGTGAAAGATCCAATAAAATAAACATTTTAATTACTTAATTTTTCCCATTTTTTGTTTAATGTTAATCACAAATCTTAATTTTTATTGAGATAAATATTTTAGGATTTCGCTTGAACTTAATAATAGATATAGGTAACACAAGAACAAAAATTGCGATAGCAAACAAAAATAATTTTGTTCTCAAAGAAACATTTCCGACAAAAGAATTAAATGCTGCGTTGGATGAAATAATTCATCGATTTAGCAATTTAAAAACCGGTATTCTATCATCAGTAATTCATACCCCGCAAGAAATTATAAAAAGACTAAATAACAGTTGTGATTTAATAGTTTTTGACTCCACAACTGAAATTCCAATAAAAAACAACTATCAAAATCCTGAAACCTTAGGCAAAGATCGATTAGCAGCAGCAATTGGCGCCTGGTCAAATTTTAAAAATTCAAATACGTTAATTATCGATGCGGGCACCTGTTTAAAAGTTGATTTTATAAATAGCTCCAATGAGTATTGTGGAGGTATGATTTCACCAGGGTTAAATATGCGCTTCAAAGCACTAAATGCATTCACGGATAAATTGCCATTAATAACTGATTTTCACAAAGAAGTTGAAATAACTGGAAATACTACTACAAATTCACTTTTATCGGGTGTAATTAATGGAATGAACTTTGAAATTAATGGGTTCATCAATCATTACCTTAAAAAACACCCCGATTTAAAAGTGGTAACCACAGGTGGCGACATCAATTTTTTTGAACTTGAACCAAAAAACTGCATCTTTGCACGCCCGGATTTAATATTGGAAGGGTTAAACGAAATTTTGTTATTCAATGCGAAAAAATAAACTCAAAATCATTAGCTATTTTTCATTCTTTGTTGCGTTGATTATTTTTAAACCTTTACTTGCTCAACGATTTACCGATTCGCCCTATTCACGATTTGGGATTGGTCAGATTCAACAAAAAAGTTTTGCTCAAGCAAATGCCTTAGGCGGATCACACATCGCTCTAAAAAACGACACGCTACTACCATTATTTATAAATGTTGCTAACCCTGCCTCCTACTCTAGTCTTTTACTAACCACTTTTGAAGCGGGAGTAAATTCTACATTCAATAAATTTAGTAATTCAACTACAACATTTAATTCAAATAATACTTCTTTAAATTATTTAGCTTTTGGTTTTCCTATAAGAAAAAATATGGGAGCATGTTTTGGTATTATGCCTTTGAGTACAACTGGCTACGATGTCAATAACTATTCTGAAGTTGCAAATATTGGTGAAATAAAAGAAAACTACGAAGGAAATGGTGGAATTAATCAGATTTTTTTTGGTACTGCATGGAAACCGTTTTCTAACAAATTTAATTCATATAGAAACTCTAGTATTTATAAAGATGAATTATCTGGTCAACAATTTAATACAATACGTGAAAAAACATTCATTAAAAGATGGCTTTCTTCATTATCAATTGGCGGTAATGCATATTATTATTTTGGAACTATCAATACGTATAGTAGATTAATTTACCCTGATGTATCAAACACCTTCAATACCAAATTAACCCGACAAATTGAAATGAATGCTTTTTCAGGTTCATTTGGTCTGCAAAATACTTTCACTATTGCGCATGTTAAAACAAAAGAAATTGATACCATCAGTAATTCTGTAAACTATACTAAAAGAAAAACAAGAGAATTAAAAGAAAAGATTGAACTTACCCTTGGTTATACCTACTCTTTAAACAATTCATTAAGCACAACCTATTCAGAGTTTGCAAATACTTTTTTATACTATGGTTTTGCAAAAAACGAATCGTTTAGAGACACCGTTTTTTACAATGCAGATCAAAAAGGCTCAATTAAATTACCAGAAACACATGGTATTGGATTATCAGTTAGAAAAGGAAATCATTTGAATATTTTGTTAGATGTAGAAAAACAATTTTGGAGCAGATTCAGCTATTTAAATGAAAAAAATAATCTTCAAGATCAAACCCGTATTTCAATTGGTGCTGAATGGGTACCAAACCGATTTGCAAATTCAAAATCCGAGTATTTAAAACGCATACAATATCGAATTGGAGGAAGATATAACAATGGTTATTTAACCATTCAATCGACTAAAATAAACGACTACGCTTTATCAATTGGTTTAGGATTACCTGTTGGGGCAAATAAATTATATAACACGTTAAATCTTACTATGGAAGTAGGTGAAACTGCATCTGCACAAAAAGATTTAATTAAATACAATTATATTAAAGCAACTGTTGGATTTACCTTTAACGACAGATGGTTCCTGAAATATAAATATGATTAAATCTTTCTTTATATTTTTTATTTTTTGTTTCTTAAGCATTTTTACTTTTACCTCATGTGAAAACGACTTAAAAGAAGTTGAACATTTATCCGGAAGCGGAAAAACTAGTCCAACAGAATCATCTAAAAATTTAAACCTTCTATATACTGACTCCGGCAAAATGCAGTTCCGATTAAAAGCGCCATACATGGAACACTTTGTATATGGAGTAAAAGAACCTTACTCCGAATTTAATAAAGGTGTTTACATTGAATACTACGATGAAAATCATAAAGTAAAGACAATTCTCAAGTCTAATTATGCCATCCGATATGATAACACAAAAAAAATGGAGGCAAAATATAAAGTGGAAGTAACAAATGAAAACGGGGAAATTTTACGAACCGAAAAAATAATTTGGGACGAAGAAAACCGTAGAATTTACACGAATGAATATGTAGAAATAACTACTAAGCGTGAAATACTAAAAGGAACAGGAATGGAAGCTAATCAGGATTTTACAGAATGGGAAATAAAAGAAGTTTCAGGCACCATTCCTTTAGATCAAAATCAATAAATGCATTATTGATTAATAAACTCATCGGGCAATTCAATTTCATTTTCCCAGCCTGCCAATATCTTAATTGCATCTTTGTATAAACCTATTTTTTCTGGCTGTACTTGTTTAATTAAATTACCTGGCGTAAATGAGTTATCGCCATTTAAATCATTAATTATTCGAATGTAATATTGATCCGGCAATAGATGTTCAATTTTAATCTTTTCGGATCCGGTAATAATTTTTTCAAAAACACAAGTATTTTTAGTATTCATTAGTTGAATTATTTTATTTCCTTCAACTTTTTTAATTGAGATCAATAATGAACCATAATCATCTTTACTAGTAGCTTTAAAATTAAATTGAAGCGTATCATTTGTTCTTCCAAAATAATCTTTTACTGCCCCAGGGTAAAAATAAAATTGATAATTGGTTTCTTCCTGCCAATTGTAAGAGAGTATTAAACTATCGTTACTTTTCTTAATTTCATTTAATTTAATTTCTTTACCATCGGCTAAAACAATAATTTTATTTTCATTTGTTTCATTCAATAAAAAATTACTTAACAGTATTAATTTCGAGAAATAAGGGAAATTATTTTTATCTGCTTGTATCGGCTTAATTTCAAAAGGATAACGTTTTCTTTCAAATTGTTTAACTAGTTCTCCTTTATCTTGTAAAATAAGAATGGCTGAATCTTGAATACCTTTTAAACTAACAGATAGTGTATCTCTTAACAAAGTGTTTTTTATATATAATATTATGCTGTCT
The DNA here is from genome assembly GCA_044352985.1 of Bacteroidia bacterium. Lineage (GTDB taxonomy): Bacteria > Bacteroidota > Bacteroidia > B-17B0 > Aurantibacillaceae > JADJDM01. Next base: position 80,660 of record JBILCU010000011.1, on the reverse strand, counting down.
GAATTTTGTGAATGATAAAATTTAAAATCGTTTAATCGTTCTTGATTTTTTCTTTTCAAAATAAGCTCATCTATATTTTTTACTTTTTTATTTAATTGAATTAAAAATTTTTCTGGCTGTAATTGTGCTGTTTTTTTTACATATAATTTTGGAGTTTCTTCTAAAAATGCAACTAAACTAACATCTTCTGAAGTATCCAAAGAAATTACATGATTAAGAAAAGCAATTTTTTCTCCTATATCGTATAATTCATTTTTGTTATTATCTTCAATTGATATCAGCTTATAATTTCCTTTTTTAATGAAAGGTATTTTAAATGCACCATTGTTTGATGATTTGGCAGAGTAGATTGCTTTATCAAAAAAAGCAAAACTATCTGATTTGGGAGTATACAATCCTACAAGTGCATTAGAAATTGGTTTTAAGCTAGAAGCATCGATAATGGTGCCTTTAACAAAAGCTGTATCAATTATATCTCCGGTACTAAATGTAAATTCAAAATCATTAATGGAATTGTTTTCAGTTATATCTACAATTGAATTTCCAAAATTAAAGTGATACGTTGTATTTGGTTCTAAATTTTCTTTCCAATTAATCTCTAATTTTTTCCCGATTACATTTATTTCCGGTTGTACTTTTAATCTGGGTGTAATAATAAATTGAGAAATAGAATTGAGTTTAATGTATTCATTAAACGTTAATTCAATTTTATTTCCTGTAAAAAGTAATTGTTTGTTTTTAGGTACAGAAGAAATTAACAATGGAGCATCAGTATCTTTTTCACCGCCACTTAATGGAACAACCTGTGCACATGATGAAACAAGTAAAATTAAACTAAGTGAAAAAAGAAATTGAAATAATTTATTTTTCATTTAAACCAATTAATTGTAATTGCAACAATCTGTTCAAGATAAAACTGATCTATTTTATCAAAGGTGGAATACTTATCGTCATCAATATCTAATACAGCAACAACTTCGTTATTTTTAATTATTGGTATTACAATTTCAGATTTTGATGCGGAACTACAAGCAATATGTCCGGGAAATTGATCGACATTTTCAACAATAATCGTTTCTTTAGTTAACCAACTTGTACCGCAAACCCCTTTTCCTTTTTTTATTCGAGTACAAGCTATTGTTCCCTGAAAAGGACCAAGAACTAATTCATCATTTTTTACAATATAAAAACCAACCCAGAAAAAATTCATTCCGTATTTTAGTGCGGAGCAAAAATTACTCAAATTGGCAATTGAATCCGTTTCAATTTCAGTTAGTGCTTTTAATTGTTGAAAAAGCAACTCATATTTTTCGTTTTTTGTTTCGCCGGTTATATTTAATTCAGATGCCATTTCGGCAAAAATAGCAAAAAATGATGCTTATTCCGTAATATCTTTTTTGTGATAACAAAAACATTTTGGTCCTCGCGCAGATTTATTTTTTAAACAAAAAATAGATTTTTCAACAATTTAATTTCAACTCAACTTAACACTCATATTTAGTTAAATTTGTAACTATTAATTATGTCTACAACCAAAAAAATAAAAAGTGCTTTAATCTCTGTCTATTATAAAGATAATTTAGAGCCTATCATAAAAAAATTAAACGATTTAGGTGTTGTTTTGTACAGTACAGGTGGTACTCAAAAATTTATAGAAAACTTAAATATACCGGTTGAAGCAGTTGAAAATTTAACTCACTTTCCTGAAATACTAGGAGGAAGAGTTAAAACCCTACATCCGAAAATTTTTGGAGGAATTTTAGGTAGAAGAGAATTAGACACGGATGTTGCTCAAATGGAAACACACAATATTCCGAATATTGATTTAGTTATTGTTGATTTATATCCATTTGAAGAAACAGTCGCATCAGGAGCTTCTCATGAAGACATCATAGAAAAAATTGATATTGGTGGAATTTCTTTAATTCGTGCAGCTGCAAAAAATTACCACGATGTAATTATTGTTTCTTCCCGTAACGATTATGCATCTCTTTACAATTTACTTGAAACAAAAAACGGGGCATCTGATATTGCTGATCGCAAACAATTTGCTGCAAAAGCATTTGGGATGAGCAGCCATTATGATACTGCTATTTTCAATTACTTTAATCAAACCGAACAGTTACCTATTTTCAGAGAAAGCATTAACGAATCGTATCCGCTTCGTTATGGCGAAAATCCTCATCAAAAGGGTGTTTTCTTTGGTAAAATAAACGAATTGTTTGACAAATTAAACGGCAAAGAATTATCTTATAATAATTTACTGGATGTAGATGCGGCTGTTAATTTAATTGCAGAATTTAACGAAACTACATTTGCAATTCTTAAACATAACAATGCCTGCGGTGTTGCAAGTAGAGATAACGTATTGGATGCATGGAAAACTGCATTAGCATGTGATCCTACATCTGCGTTTGGAGGAATTTTAATTTGTAATGCATCAATTGATAAAGCAACGGCAGAAGAGATCAACAAATTATTTTTCGAAGTAATTATTGCTCCTGCATATTCTGATGATGCCTTAAGCATTTTAAAAGTTAAACCAAACAGAATTATATTGGTTCAGAAAAACGTTAAATTCTCAACCTCAACGTTTAGAACTTTATTAAACGGTGTAATTATTCAGGATAAAGATTTTAAAACTGAAACTGCAAGCGATTTCACAACGGTTACATCCAAATCTCCAAAAGAACAAGAAATTAAAGATTTGATATTTGCCAATAAATTGGTAAAACATACTAAATCAAACACCATTGTATTTGCAAAAAACAACACTCTTGTTTCAAGTGGTACAGGGCAAACTTCACGAGTTGATGCACTAAGACAAGGTGTAGAAAAAGCAAAATCATTCGGCTTCGATTTAAAAGGAGCTGTGATGGCAAGTGATGCATTTTTTCCTTTTCCGGATTGCGTAGAATTGGCTCATAAAGCAGGAATTACAGCCGTTGTTCAGCCTGGTGGATCAATTAAAGATAAAGACAGTATTGATTATTGCAACGCACATGGCCTAGCTATGGTATTTACAGGAACAAGACATTTTAAACATTAACTAAATAGAAATTATAACGAATGGGAGTTTTCGACTTCTTAACACAGGAAATTGCAATCGACTTAGGTACTGCAAATACAATTATTATTCATAATGACAAAGTTGTTGTAGATGAGCCATCAATTGTAGCTGTTGACAGAACAACAGGAAAAGTAATTGCTGTAGGTAAACAAGCACAGCAAATGCATGGTAAAACACATGAAAACATTAAAACCATTCGTCCATTAAAAGACGGTGTAATTGCCGATTTCCAAGCAGCTGAAGAAATGATTAAAGGGATGATTAAAATGATCAATCCCGGAAAACGAATTTTTCAACCCTCATTACGAATGGTAATTTGTATTCCTTCAGGTATTACAGAGGTTGAAAAACGTGCTGTACGTGATAGTGCTGAACACGCAGGTGCAAAAGAAGTTTACATGATACACGAACCTATGGCAGCAGCTATTGGTATGGGCATTGATGTGGAAGAGCCAATGGGTAACATGATTATTGATATTGGAGGTGGTACCAGTGAAATTGCAGTTATTGCGTTAGGCGGTATCGTTTGTGATAAATCTATTCGTATTGCCGGTGATGATTTTACTGCAAACATTGAAGATTACATGCGTCGTCAGCATAACATTTTAATTGGTGAACGTAGTGCTGAACGCGTTAAAATTGAAGTAGGTGCTGCATTAACCGAATTAGAAAACCCACCTGCAGACTATGCAGTTCATGGAAGAGATTTAATGACTGGTATTCCAAAAGAAATTTTCGTTTCTTATGTTGAGATTGCACATGCATTAGATAAATCAATTGCTAAAATTGAAGAGGCAATTTTAAATGCTTTAGAAAATACACCTCCTGAATTATCTGCAGATATCTTTAGAACCGGTATTTATTTAGCAGGTGGAGGATCACTTTTAAGAGGATTGGATAAACGTATTTCAGCTAAAACCAAATTACCAGTTAGAGTTGCAGATGATCCGTTAAGAGCGGTAGCAAGAGGAACCGGAATTGCATTGAAAAACATCAATAAATTCCAGTTCTTAATTAAGTAAACTATTTCCTACAAACACCCTGTTCTTCCACCATCAACCGGAACATTGATTCCATTGATGTAAGCTGCTGCCGGACTAGCTAAAAATGCAATAGCATTTGCAATTTCTGATGCTTCAGCAAAACGGTTTGCTGGAATTTCATGCAACATCTCTTGTTTTATTTCTTCTTCAGAAATGCCGGTACGTTTAGCTTTATTTTCAATAATAGATGTTAGCCGAACTGTATTGGTTGCTCCAGGTAAAACATTGTTCACTGTAATTCCAAAAGAAGCTAACTCAATTGATAATGTTTTAGACCAATTGGCAACAGCGGCACGTATGGTGTTGGAAACACCTAAACCTTTCAAAGGTAATTTTACAGAGGTTGAAATAACATTTATAATTCTACCGTAATTATCTTTTTTCATACCCTCAGCCAATGTTTGTACTAAAACATGATTACAAATCAAATGTTGATTAAAAGCATTGGTAAACTCCTCTGTTTTAGCAGAAGCAATTGGTCCGGCTGCAGGGCCGCCGGTATTATTTACTAAAACATGTATGTTGCCGTGTGCAGCAATTTCTTTTTGCACTAATTCTTGCAGTAACTGAGGATTAGAAAAATCAACAGCGATGTAACTGTGTTTTTGCTGATGAGTGGCATCGAGTTCAGAACAAACTTTTTTTAATTGTTCTTCATTACGGGCAGTTAAAATTACTTCTGCACCAAGCATTGCTAATTCTATTGCTGCTGCCTTTCCTATTCCTTGTGTGCTACCACAAACCAAAGCACGTTTACCTGTAAGATTTAAATTCATTATAATTTATTTTAAATATTCTTTTAATTGAAATTCGTTATCAAAATAATCAAGTATTGTTTTATTTCCATTTACAAAATAAGCTTTTATTCCGGCTTGTTGTGCACCAACGATATGTTGTTCTGAATCATCAAAAAAAACGGTTTCATTTTTATTAAAATTACAGTTGCTTAACACAAATTCAAAACACGCAAGATTTGGTTTTCTTAAATTTATTTCATGACTATAAAATACTTTTTGAAATATAACAGCTAAACTATTCAACTGATGTTGATCCTGTAAAATCTTTAAAAAAGCTTTTTTATGAATTTCGTTAGTGTTACTTAATAATACAATAGTGTATTTATTTTTTAACTGCTGTAATAAATCTAATCTTTCTTTTGGAAAATCTAACAACATGGCATTCCATGATGTGATAATCTCATCATCTGTGCATTTTACATCTAGTAAATTTTTGACTTGTACTACAAATTTTTCAGGAGAAATTTTTCCTGTTTCAAAATCATCAAACAATGATGTTTGTTTTGCTTGAGAATAAACTGCGTCAAAATTATTTACACCTAATTTTTTAAATGCTTCGGTTGTTTTAGCATAATTGATGTTTAACAAAACACCGCCTAAATCAAATATCAAGTTTTTAATTCTGCTCATATTTTATCTAGTTCCTGGATGATTGAATTAATCTCAACATCAACAGCATTATTCATTATCACAATACTTGTTTTTTCACCAATTGGCGCCCATCTTCCTGGATGCATTGGACGAATAGATGTAAATAAACCAATAGCTGTTTTACTGCAAACAGCAGCAATATGTAATGGACCCGTACTGCATGCAATTAGCCCATCAATTTGAGTAATAAATGAAATGAATTGTTTTAAATTCATTTTACCAATAATATCAGTTGCTTGAGGGCATTGTTGTATAATTTGTTGAATGTATTGCCGTTCATTTTCAGTACCTGAAACAAAAATTTTATATTTACTCGTGTTAATTTTCTTAATCAAATGAACATAGTTTTCTATAGCCCATTCGTGAGCACTGCCTTGAGATTTAGGATGTATGATTATATTTTTTCTATTCGTATCAAGTAAAGCAAGATAATTGCTATCTAATTGCTCAACTTTTGTAAAACCAAAATAGTTGCTTAATTCTTTAATAGAAAACTCATCATTAATTCCAAAAACCGAAAGTAATTTACAATTCAATTGTGCTTCGTGTAATTCTGATTTTTTTCTTGATAAGCGGACTAATTTATTACATGTTACCCAATGAAATATACGATTTGTTGTACCAACGCGAATAGGGATTCTTGCTTTACGAATTAACCTTGATATTTCATACACAGGAAAAACATGTATGCAATGTGTAAACTTTTTTTGAGCTATTAATGAAATTTGCTCTTCATTTGTTTGCTTAGTCAATTCATCATAACTGATAAATTCATCAATGTGTATACAAGCATTTATAATATCGCGTGTGTAATTTTTTCCTAAAAAAGAAATGTGAGCATTTGGAAATTTTTGTTTTAAAATTCCTGCCATGGGCAACGTAAGAATAACATCACCAATACTATCTGTTCTGCTAATTAATATGTTATACTTCTGCGTCATGCTTAAATAAACAACGAGTCTTTTTATATTTTAAATAAGTTGCATATGCGGATAGCCACGCTATGTTCCAACCTGCTTTTCCATCTATAAATCCTAAATGCAAAAAATAATGGCCAATAAATTTTGCAATTGCATTTACAACTAATTTATAAGCGCCAGGTTTTTTTCCTTTCTTAAAAAGATCATCAGCAGCAATGCTAGTAAATTTATCTATTTGTTTCAAGTGATCTTCTTGAGTATAATAGCTATAGTGAAGAATATCCTGATTGATGTGTTTAATAATTGTTCCCTTTGGTATACTTAATTCTTCATGTATCAATCCTTTCCAATCCGATAAATTTCTATTGAATAAGCGTAATTTTTTATCGGGATACCAGTTACTGTGTTTAACCCAACTTCCACAATAATTCGTCATTCGATTAAACGAACAATAACTTAGTTCATCATTATCTTTAAGTTGATGAATGGTTTTATATAATTCTTTACTCAAAGCTTCATCAGCGTCCAAAGATAATACCCAATCGTGTTTAGCTTGAGAATTCGCGAAATTTTTAGTTGAGGAGTAGCCTTCCCATTTTCGTTGAATAAAATTAACGTTAAACGCAGAACAAATTTCAGCTGTTTTATCTATTGAAAAAGAATCTACAACAATTACATCATCGGTTAATCCTTTAATTGAATCTAAACAACGAAAAATATTTTTCTCTTCGTTAAAGGTAATAATGACTACAGACAATTGTTGCATAAACTACAAAAATAGAATTTATGCTTGGTGTTTCAAATCCGGAAGTACGTTTTTCAACTCCCAGTTAATTCTTTTCACAAATTGTGATTGCCTGCTAACACATTTGTTTATCGGGCAAATACTGCAGGAAACTGGTTTTACACAAGGATCAGCATGAATGAATAACTCTATCTTTGAACCTAATTCTTGTTTAATTAATTTACTGATTGCATCAATTTCATCGTGAGCATTTTCAAAACTTAGAAAATAGGGTAATGTTACATGAGCATCTATATGTAAATGATCTCCATATTTTAATGCACGTAAATTATGCATATCAATCCATTCGTTTTTTTTATTTTTCTCTAATGTTAAAATCAATTTATTTAATTCATCAATATCAGCCTTGTCTAATAAATTATCAATAGCGTGTTTTACTAATTTAAAACCAGAATAAGCTATAAAAATGCCCATTCCAATAGAGATTAGGTAATCTAGCCAATATAAGCCCGTAAAATAAATTACAGTTAAACCAACAACTATTGCAATAGAGGAGTAAGTATCGCTTAATAAGTGTTTACCCTCTGCAGTGAGAGTAGTAGAATTAAATTGCTTTCCTTTTTTTAGTAATACAGTTCCGGCAACAAAATTTAAAAATCCGGCAATAATGGTTAAAATCAAGCCTATATCAAGCCTTGTTAATTCTGGCAACTTAAAAAACAAAGTTGCTCCATTGTAAATCATCGATAATCCGGCTAGTAAAATCATTGAACCTTCAAATCCGGATGAAAAAAACTCAATTTTACCATGCCCATAAGGATGGTCGGCATCTTTTGGTTTTGATGCATAATAAATACTATATAACGCAAAAATTCCGGTAATAATATTTACTGTAGACTCCAATGCGTCTGATAAAATTGATGAAGAATGAGTAAGAAAAAATGCAACAAATTTTATAAAAAAAAGAAAAATGCTTAGCACTAAAACTGTAATCATTATTCTTGTTTTAATTACAGCTTCGGAAGTCATTTTAAGTAATAGGATTTGAATGATTAAAAAGAAATGAAAAAAAGAAAGAATTACTTTTTAATAAATTCTCCCATTTTATTATCATAATTTAGGAAATAAGCCCCTTTTTTTAAGTTTCTGCAATCTATTTTATTGCCAAAACCCATTTTAACAATATTGCCATATTTATCGTAAATCTCGTATTGTGTTTCTGATGCTAAGCCCGAACAATCAAAATAAATATCCTTAGAAACTTTAGCCGGTGAAAAAACAACATTACAAGCCTGACTTACATACTCAACCGATTTTGATAATCTTGTATTTCCGGTATAATCTGTTTGCGCTAATCTGAAAGTATTTTTACCGGAATGAGGTGCAACTTTAAATTCATAATTATTATAATCAGAAGTTCCAGCGCCATCTAATTCGCCAATTTTAACCCATTTATTCCACCTGAATTGCTCAATAATATATGGAATTTTTCCTTGTTCGTTTTTTGTTGTCCATTTCATTAAACCATCTTCATTTACTTCCATGCTCACCATTTCATAGGTGCTCTTTGGCCGTATAGCTTCAATGTTTAATACTTTAGGTTTACAATCTGATTTATGAATTATTTTTATTTCAAGCTTTTGTCCAACTCTAAGTTGATGCTGTTTTAAATCTATCTCAAATGCACTAGAAGCTATTTCATCTGCTGATGGATTTCCATTTACAAGAATTTCATTTACACAAAAACCAATACCACTTGTAGAGAATGGATTTTTAATAAATATATTTTTACCTTGATAAACCCCCTCAACAAAAATCGTCGCTTCATCTTGAGCAGATATAATAAAAGAAACAAAGGTTACAAAAAACAATATGTAAATACGCACAATAATTTTCATTTCATTAACTTGAAAATAAACCTTATAAATGTAGTAAAAATAGGCAAATATATTATTTTACCTAAAAAAATATGACTAAAATACAGTTATTGATTATTTTAGTCAATTATTAAGCTTTTTGCTTAAAGTGATACATGTTAAATTACTACGAAATACTAGGATTAAGCAATTCGGCAAATGCGCAGGAAATTAAAAACGCATACCGAAAACTCGCAAAATTGTATCATCCTGATAAAAATCCTGATAATAAAAATTCTGAAGAAAAATTTAAACACATTAAAGAGGCATATGAAGTATTAATTGATCCTGCTAAAAAAAGAAAACATGATGCAACACTTGAATATTATCTAAAATTAAAATCGAATACTAATGCATTAAAAACGCATAGAAAAAAAAGTTACTCTGACATTAGCGCTGAAGAACATAAAAGAAGGCAATATTTTCAGCAGCACTATCCTAATTACAATCAAAAAAAAGGCAAACAAAAAGCAGCTGAAGAGAAAAAAAAATATAATGAAACGCGTGCAATTATATTTTCTATACCCATAGCAATTGCTTTATTATTTTTTATAGTTAACATTTACAATAGAAATAGTGGCAACACATTACAACAAGAAACAAAACTAGAATTCAAAACAACAACTTTAAAAGATAGTATCCCGTTAAATTCTTTTAATTTCAAGAATGGTGACGAACCCTACGCTAATTACTTAGAAAAACCTATCATAGACAAAAACTCTTTGGATGTAGTTAAAGTCATTAATGATTCCGGAAATGATGCAATTGCTTTTCTTACAGATTCTTCAAATAAAATCACAAGGCATTATTATATTAAAAACAATGTAGAATTATTTTTTGAGTTTTTACCCGAAGGGAATTATAATTTAAAACTACATTGTGGAAATAGTTTTAACTGTAAATTAATCAATCAATTGCCTGTGTTTTGTGAGAAATCTAAATTTTATGAAACAATAAAAAAAACAATTAAAATAGAAAAATCTAAAATTGATTCTTTTCATTTTATAATCGATGCAAATACATTAGTTTCAAAATACAAAACTGTTGATTCAGCTTCTTTTTTTAATATTAACAAAGACCTTATTCATTACTTAAACAATCTCTGAATCAAAAAACAAATAGGACAAATTTAATTTAAGCTAATTTTCCAATTAAATTTTTAATTATGTTTGTAATTATAAAAATGAAATCAACAAGTACATATAACAATTTCAGCAATTTTAATTTCTTCAATGATTATTGAAAGGAAAGGCTGATTTTATTACTAATCATATTGCAAAAGCCTTTCAAATTTGAAAGGCTTTTTTATTTTAAAACAATTAAATAACTATAAAAAATGGAAACAATTACTAAAGAAACAACAACAACATTAAAAGGCTGGAAACATGAACTAGCAATTTCTCAATTAAAAGAAGTTTTTACAAAAAACTTAAGTCAAAAATTACAATTATTCAAGGTTGAAGCGCCTTTAATTGTAGAAAAAGGAACAGGTATTAACGATGACTTAAATGGCATTGAAAGTCCGGTTAGTGTAAAAGTTAAAAACCTACCGGGTATTGAAATAGAAATTGTTCATTCGCTAGCAAAATGGAAACGTTTAAAATTAGGTGAACTTTCTGTTGATCCAGGTTACGGTCTTTATACCGATATGAAAGCACTTCGTCCAGATGAAGATTTCTCTTTTGTACATAGTATTTTTGTTGATCAGTGGGATTGGGAAAAAGTAATTTTAAAAGAAAACAGAAACTTAACGTATCTTAAAAAAACAGTTTCTGAAATTTATGATGCAATAGTAGCAACAGAACATTATATAATTTCTGCATATCCTGAATTAAAACCTCAACTGCCAAAAGAAATTTATTTTATTCATACTGAAGAGCTTCAAGCGCTATATCCAGATTTAACTCCTAAAGAAAGGGAAAATGAAATTTGCAAAGCAAAAGGTGCTGTATTTTTAATTGGTATTGGTGGCGAATTAGCAGATGGAAAAAAGCACGATGGCAGAGCCCCTGATTATGATGATTGGTCTAGCGAAACCGAAAAAGGCACAAAAGGTTTAAACGGTGATATTTTGGTATGGAACAAAACTTTAAATTCGGCTTTTGAAATTTCTTCCATGGGAATTAGAGTTGATGAAATTGCACTTGAACAACAACTTAAAATTACCGGTGAAGAAAAACGATTAAGTTTAACCTGGCATAAAAAACTAATGAATGGTGAATTACCCTACACTATTGGCGGTGGTATAGGACAATCACGCTTAGCCATGTTGTTATTACAAAAGCAACACATTGGTGAAGTTCAAGTAAGTATTTGGCCAAAAGAAATTAAAGAACAATTAGAAAAAAAACACATAAATTTATTATAACCATGAGAAACCATTTAATAGCAATACAAGGATCTGTAGCATCATTTCATGATTTAGCAGCAAAAAAATATTTTGGAGAAGATGTAACCACTCTTGAGTGCGGCTCTTTTAAAGAAGTATGTGATAAAATAGCTCAAAATAAAGTAGACTATGGAATAATTGCTATTGAAAATAAAGTGGCAGGTAGTATTTTATTGAATTATCATTTGATAGAACAATACGATCTTAAAATTATTGGTGAAACATTTTTGCCTATCGAACTTCATTTACTTGGTAAAAAAGGAAGTAATATATCTAAAATAGAAGAAATCGTTTCGCATCCAATGGCTTTAGGGCAAAGCCAACTTTTCCTAGCAGAAAATGAAAATTTTAAAGTGAGCGAATTTAAAGATACTGCTACTTGTGCAAAATTAGTTGCCGAAAACCCTGATGGTAAATTAGCTGTAATTGCCGGCCCTACTATTACGGAAGTATATGATCTAGAAGTTTTAAAAGAAAATGTAAGCGACGTGAAAAATAATTATACCCGTTTTTATATTTTAACAAAGGGTGAAGATTATGAAGAGAACCCAAATAAAGCTTCTGTTACAGTACAGGCGGATAACACACCAGGTAAATTATGTGATATTTTAGCAATACTAAAAAAACATAAATTGAATATTACCAAAGTACAAAGTGTGCCGTCGCCACAAGATCATACGATTTATTCTTTTCATTTAGATATAGAATTTAGCAATAAAAACACATTTGAACAAGCTGTAAAAGAAATTGAACAAGAAGCAGCTTATATGAAAATACTAGGCGTTTATAAGGGAGATCAACCCCCGTTTGCAAAATAATTAACTACAAAAATTACATGAGTACAACTAATTTAAAAGAACAACAAGACATCCAATCCATCATCAATAAAAAAGGATTGATTATAGCTGGACCTTGCAGTGCAGAAAGTGAAGAACAACTATTAGAAACAGCTTTAGCATTAAAGACAGAAGGCAAAACTGATATTTTACGCGCTGGCATTTGGAAACCAAGAACTAATCCCGGTGGATTTGAAGGTGCAGGCGTAAAAGGACTTGCTTGGTTATTTAAAGCAAAACAACAAACAGGATTAAAAACAGGAGTAGAAGTGGCAACTTCGAAACATGTTGAAGATGCCTTGAGTTTTGATGTGGATGTTTTATGGATTGGCGCACGCACTACCGTAAACCCTTTTAGTGTGCAGCAAATTGCAGACGCATTAAAAGGTGTAAAACTTCCGGTTTTAATTAAAAACCCTGTTAACACAGATATTAAACTATGGATGGGTGCAGTTGAACGCATTCAAAAAGCAGGCATTGAAACCATTGGTTTAATTCATAGAGGCTTTACATCATTCGGTAATACCGAATACCGCAATCCACCAATGTGGCAAATACCAATTGAAATGAAGCGTCAGTTACCTAATTACCCTATGATTTGTGATCCTTCTCACATTTGTGGTAACAGAGAAAATTTATTGAGTATCAGTCAAAAAAGTGTTGATTTGGATTATGATGGTATTATGATTGAAACACACTGCAATCCTGATGCTGCATTGACAGATAAAAATCAGCAAATTACCCCCGTACAATTAAGCCAGTTGCTTTCTAATCTCGTTAAAAAAACAGCTTATTCTAACGAAGAATCGTTTTTAATGGAGCTGGAAAATTTGCGAGAACAAATCAATCATTTGGATGAAGAATTAATTACACTTATCTCTAACCGAATGAAAGTGGCTAAACAAATTGGTGATATTAAAAAGAAAAGTAAGATTACAATTTTACAATCTTCTCGTTACAATGAGATTTTGGAAAGAGCTATTAAAAAAGGCGATCATTTAGGATTAAGCAAAGAGTTCATTACAGCTTACATGGAAGGTATTCACATTGAAAGTATCCGAATTCAAAATGCCTTAGGATAAACCATACTTTATTTTATATTAAATTCATTTAATTTATTCATCTGCACTGATTATATTTGATTATGCTTTATGTCAGTGCAGATACAATTTATCCTATAAGTGAAGCTCCCATCAAAAATGGGATTATTGTACTTAATGAAAAAAAGGAAATCGTTGATTTACTAAAAGACTATTCCATAATTGATAAAGCAAAAGTTAAGCGTTTTGAAGGTTCAATTTGCCCAGGATTTATTAACACACACTGTCACACCGAACTTTCACATCTTCATTGTCAAATAACTCAACATACCGGATTGGTTGAGTTTGTTCAGCAAGTTGTAAAACATCGCAATCAATTTTCTGAAAATGAAATTTTAAGCGCAATAGAAATTGCTGACAAAACTATGCTCAAAAATGGAATTGTTGCAGTTGGTGATATTTGCAATACCAATGATAGTATTGAAGTTAAAAAAAACAGCAAAATATATTATCATAATTTTATTGAATTAATCGGATTTAATCCTTCATCTGCAAACGATATTTTTAATAAAGGAAAAATAGTGCTCGATGAATTTATATTTAACAAATTAAAATCTTCTTTTAGTGCTCATGCTCCATACAGTGTTTCCAAAAAATTAATGCAATTAATTGCCTTGCATGAAAAAGGTAAAATTAGCTGCATGCACAATCAAGAGAGCGAAGCAGAGAATGATTTTTTTATAACAGCGAGTGGAGATTTTTTAAATCTATATAGCAATTTTGGGATTGATATTTCACATCATCACGCAAGCGGCAAAACATCATTAGCATCAACCATTTTAAATTTAGAAGGAATTGCAAAAATCGGCTTGGTTCACAACACCTTTGTTATGGAAGAGGATATTAATTTTATAGAAAATTTATTGCCTATATTTTATTTTTGCACGTGCGCTAATGCTAATTTATTTATAGAAAACAAATTGCCCGATTTAAATTTAATTAAACGTAAGAACCAAAAAATTTGTATTGGAACAGATAGTTTGGCAAGTAACCATGAACTATCCATATTAAGTGAAGTAAAAACCATTCAAACACATTTTAAATCTTTCGAATTACATGAAATTTTAAAATGGGCTACATTAAATGGGGCAGAATTTTTAGGAATAGAGCATCAATTTGGAAGTATTGAAAAAGGAAAAAAACCTGGACTTGTTGTTTTTGATGAAAAAGAAATGAAAATAAATCAGGTATTGATTTGAAAGTATATTGCTTTCCTAAAACAAAAAAGATCGCTGTCCAAAATCCTCACAATCTGTATGACCGTTAAAGAATTTCTTATTTTTCTTGAATTTTAATGTTCTATCTTTAAACTCAAAAGATAAAGTAATTTCATGAGAACCCAAAGTATTAGGTGCTAATGAACTTACTGTAAAGTCATAGCTATATCCAAACTTCATCAATAAACTGTTAGGTAATTCAGATTTAAATCCAGCAAACAAAATAAACGCATCATTATCTTTTGCTCCGGATATTTTTCTTTTTCTAAAAAATACACCTCCAATTAAAGGGCGATGCATAAAATATAAGCCAATGTTTAAGTTACTAAATTGTGCCTCATTAGAAAACGGGAAGACACCTTTAGCAGTTCCGGATCCTTGTCTTTCATAAATAATATTTGGTGAAAAAACCCAAGGTGCTTTTTTAGCACCATTGGTTATAGGCTCAAAAGTAGAAGTAAAATGAAAAGTATGTCTGCGAGGCAGTATTTTATTAGCGGCACCAGTTACAGATTCATCAGGCTGTGTTAAGTGATAAACAGAGTAACCAAAAGTATTACTAATCATCTCATGATGAGTTTTAATCATTCTAAAATCAAACATGCAACCTGCGCCAAAATCTGCAAAAGTTCTAGTTCTATCTACCTGTCTGTCAACATTGGAAGAATAAATATTTCCAAAAACAGGATCTAATTGATCGCTAAAAACTAATCTACTCCAGTCAACTCGTTTTTGAACAAATGAAATATTGTACCCTGCTCTCATTCTAACTATTTTTTGAATAGAATACTCAAACGACTGAACAATACCTCCAGTGGTTGTTTTTAATTTTCCATCACCAGCAATGTCTTGTGAAAGCATTAATCCTAATCCTCCATTTAAATAGTTACTGTAAATATCTCCCCAGGCATCATACGTTTCAAATTTTGATTGCGAAACACCAGGCCATTGTCTTCTGTAATCAAAACCAACGCGTTCATCTCGTGTAATTCCACAAAACGCAGGATTCATATACAATTGATTAAAGAAAAATTGTGAAGACGTTGGATCTTGTGCCATTGATACAATGACATAAAAAAACAAAGGCAGTATAAATTTTGTTCTCATTATTTAACCAATGTTAAAGTTCCTGTTTTCTTAAATTTTCCATTAGCTGATTTCACTCCCTGCCAACTTTTCCCTCCAATAAAAGATGCTTCAATTTCCCAAACGTAAGCGTCCTGTTGGCATTGTATTCCCTTATAAATTCCATCCCATCCTTCTGTTGGGCTACCATTAATATCCAATTGTCTCGATTCAAAAATCAAAATTCCATAAGAATTAAATATTTGCAAATGATATTCTTTTAAGGATTTACCTTTTGGTAAAAACACTCTTGAATCTCCGGCAGCAGGACTATTAGGCATTAAAGCATTGGGTACAAATAAGCCTTCAAAATAATCTGGCACAACCAATTTAGTTATAGTATCTAAACATCCAAATGCATTAGTAATAACTAATGAAGGAAAATAATTATTGTATCCAGGATATTGATGTAAAGGATTTATTTCTTCACTTTCTTCATTATCACCAAAATACCAATGATAACTTACAGCATCTTGTGAATTATCTGTAAATTGAATTGTACCATTAGGTAATCCATCAATATAAATTTGATTAAAAGTAAAATCTGCTGAAGGCTTTGGATAAACAGTAATTAAATTATTTTTAGTAATTGAATCAGAGCAAAACTGGTTACTTGCTTTTAGAAATACAGTATAATTTCCAACATCATAATAAACATGTTCAACATTCATATTGGTAGAAATTAAGCTGTCTCCAAATCGCCAAAAATAAGATGTAGCAAATTGAGTTAAGTTTTGAAACGCAACCCTTAATGGTTGACAGCCGGTATCAGGATTTGCTATAAAATTAACTTGAGGTGTTTCTACTGAATAAAAAATATCAGTTACTGTATCCTTACAACCATAACTATTACTCGCGATTAACATAATCGTATCTTGTTCAAAAGTTAAGTAAGTTATTAAAGGTGCATTTAAAGTGGAAGTAACTCCGTTCCCAAAATCCCAAAAATAAGAGGTTGCCCCAACAGATGTATTCGTTGTTGAAATTTGAACCGGTACACTACAAGTAAAATTACTTGATATTGTAAAACCAGCTGTTGGCACATCAAAAACATTAATGGAATAAGTAGTAGAGTCTATGCAACCGGATAAATTTTCAGCTTTAAGTTTTACCGTATAAGTTCCAGTGTTAACATATATATTGGTTGGTGAAACTGATGAGGTAGTATTGCCATCACCAAAATACCAAGTGTAAAAATTTGCATTTTGACTTAAATTTTGGAAATTAATTACCAATGGTGCGCAACCAAATGTTGTATCACTATCTATTATTGGAATGGGTAATGATTTAACATTTAATGCCATTGTGTATGTGGCATTACAACCAAAGGTTGTAGATGTTCCTGTAAGAGTAACTGTATATGTGCCTGAATTTTGATAGGTATGTTGGGGATTTGTAAGTGTTGATGTTGCAGTTGTATCACCAAAATTCCAATTAAAATTAATGCAATTAATGGAGTTATTAATAAATGATATTGGGCTTTTGGCACAAACTGCTGGTACACTTGGCACAAAAGAAACAGTTGGAGGAGGATTTACCGTAATTACTTGAGAAATAGTATCAAAACTACACCCATTATTTACATATAAGGAACATGTGTAAGTTCCAGGATTTTGATAGTTATTTGTTGGAGCTGCAATTGAAGATACATTTCCATCTCCGAAATTCCAACTGAAGAAACTACCACCTGTGGAGAAATTAACGAAAGTTACATTGAGCGGTGCGCATCCTGTTGTCGGATTAGTATTAAAAAACGCATTTACGGTATTTGGATGAATTAAAACGGTTCTTTGTATTGTATCTGTACCACATGCGTTAATACCTACAAGTGTAATAATATAGGTTGTATCTCTATCGCCTGTAGTAAAAGTATGCACTGTAGGTGTTACTGCATTAGATGTTGGTGAACCATCACCAAAATCCCAAATATATTGTGTGGCATTTCCTGCAGAATTATTACTAAAAAATATAGGTAATGGAGAACAACCCTCATTGATGTTAGTTCCAAAACTTGCGACGGGTTTAGGTTTTACTAAAATGGTATCTTGTTTAATTGATGAACCGCAAAAATTTGTAGTGGTTAATGTTATCACATAAGAGGTATCGCTATTCCCCTGCTGATAAATGTTAGCTAATGGTATCGTATCAGTTGACAAACTATTTCCAAGATTCCAAGAAAAAGAAATATCCATTCCTGTTGTTTGGTTGGTATAATCTATTGAAAGAGGTGCGCAACCTTCTTGTGCGGATAATGTAAATGCTGTTTGTGGGAAATCAAAAACTCTGATTGTTCCAAAACTGGAATCAACACATCCTGCGCCTGAAGTAGCAATTAATTGTATCTGATAAGTTCCCGTATCAGCAAAAACATGTTGTGGTTGTGTATCTGTAGAGGTATTTGTATCTCCAAAATCCCATAAAAAACCGGATGCATTTTGAGTTGCATTATTAAAACTTATAGCAGTATTTTCACATCCATTTATAACATTTGTAAATGAAACTACCGGTAAATTATTCACAGTAACATTTGATACTTGAGAAACTATACATCCGCTTATGGTATCTGTTCCAGTAACAGTGAAATCCTGAGCGGTTGGTGGACTAACAGTAATTGAATCATTTGTTTCTCCGGTATTCCATGAATAGGTATCTGCACCTGTTGCAACTAAAATTGCAGGTTTTCCTGAACAGATTGCAGCTGAATTCACAATTAAATTGGGTAAGGTTAAAACATTAATGTGTATGGTATCCTGAGTTAAACACGACTCACTTCCAAATGAGTATGTTAATACTAAATTACCTGTACCTGCTGTTGTTGGATTAAAATTATTTCCAATTATACTTGTACCCGTCCAGGTACCTCCGGTTGGTGCAAAACCAGTTAATGTTTGCGTTGCTGCATTTGCACAAATACTAAATCCTAAACCCGCATCAGCAATTTGTGGAGAAACAACAGTAACAGTCATACTATCCGTTTTAGAACATCCTGTTGTTTGATCTTGATAAAAATAATATAATGTATACGTATCATTCACTAAAGATTGAAATTCTCCAGTGGATGATACGCCCGTACCTGTCCACGTTCCACCCGCAGGACTAAACCCAGTTAATATTGTTGGCACGGGTTGACTACAAGCAATGATATTAGGGCCAGCATCAACATTTGGCGATTGATTAACTGTAACAGTTGATACTTCATCGCCAGAACATCCCGAACCCGAATCGCTTGCGCTTACCGTGTAAGAAGTTGAACTGGTAGGGCTTACTGTAATCGTACTGGATGTTGATCCTGTACTCCACAAATATCCAGTACCTCCACTAACTATTAATTGAACAGAATCTCCTGAACAAATTGAAGGTGAATTTACGGTTAACACTGGAGCAGGAATTACAGAGTAGGTAACAACATCAGTTGAAGTACAGTTCCCTGCATCTGTAACGGTTAAAGAAAATATAATATTTTGACTAGCGGTAGTGCTAGGATTTTGCTGACTTGATGTAAATCCAACTGGGTTGCTTGTCCACGAAAACACGTAAGGTATTGATCCTTGCGTAGCACTTCCGCTTAATTGAATAGTTTCGCCTTCACATAAAGTTTCCCCTATTCCTGCTTCAGCTATAGGAGGATTAGCAATTACAAAAGTAGTATCTTCATTGGTTGTACCGCACTCATTTGTAACTGATAATGCTACAGTATGTGTTCCTACTCCAGAAAACAATACACTATCAGGTTGTTCACTTGTAGAGCTAGATGGTACACCGCCACTGAATGACCAAGAATAAGTTAATGGATTGTTTCCACAATTTATAGTTGTTGATGAGGGTTTAACTTTATAATCGCCGCAAGCATTATTAATATTTGCTAAAGTAAACTTAGGTTTAGTTTTAATTTTTATGGTATCTGCAACAACAAATGTATCACATGAATTTTTTAATCGAAGTTTTAATAAATACGTACCTTGATTATTAAATTTTATAGAAGGAATTTTGCTAGTATCACTTGTACCTGAAGTAAATCGATATGCAACTGCTGAATCTGCAGAGCAAACACCATTTAATCTAGTCACTATCCATTTTCTTTCAACAGGCTTACAAAATGCAGATAAAACAGGAGAGTTATCTTTAGGTGTAATGGTAAAAGGTGCGCAACCTGTTTTTAATGTTAAGTTAGACATTATTGGAGTTGGAGGTGGTTCAATACAAATTACTTGGGTAAATGTATCGCTGCCGCATGTATTGGCTACAATTATGGAAACCGTATATTGACCTTGAGTTGTAAAATTTACCCTTAGAGTCCTTGATCCCCATGTAGCTGGATTATTAGAAGGATTTGTATTTCCTAGCTGATTTCCGGGGCTTATTACGTTATTTGCTCCTGTAGCTGGCCCCCAACCGATAGATGGAGAAATTTTCCAATGAAATTTATTTGTAGTATCACATATACCGTTACCATTTACAGCAACGCCATAATCTGAAGTATTAGTAAATTTAACTTCCTTATTAATACAGGCAATGGTATCGCCAGAATATTTCGCCTCTGGTTTCATAGATGTTGTAATTGGACCATATTGCTTAGGTAATTCACTGCATCCGTTCTTAGCAACTAATTGCACATAATAAGAATTTGGAGTAAAAGAACTTCCCGAACCCGAACCCGATGCCCCACATGAAGTTGTATCAAACATAAATGAAAAATTAGGATTCGCTAACAAACTAGCGTGCGTAACTACACTTGTTTGAATT
The DNA here is from genome assembly GCA_044352985.1 of Bacteroidia bacterium. Classification (GTDB taxonomy): domain Bacteria; phylum Bacteroidota; class Bacteroidia; order B-17B0; family Aurantibacillaceae; genus JADJDM01. Next base: position 60,108 of record JBILCU010000011.1, on the reverse strand, counting down.
GAATCATAATTACTGGTTAAAATATAAATTGTTGCAGGGTCATTATTTTGAAAATCTGATGCAACGAAATCTAAAAAATCTGGTGTACATACATTAACCGCTTGTGGCTCATTAGGAGCAAGATTAAAAATTAATCGAGGATTTGATCCGTTATAAATACTGTATGAGGTTGTGTCAGAACAACCGTTAGGTCCGTTTGCTGTTAGTAAAAGATTAAAATACCCAAAATTTGGATAGGTATGAGTAATCGAACTATCTGCTGCCCATGTTGATGCTGAAAAACTTTGTGCTCCATCACCCCAATTTATATTATAAGCTGTATTTGTTGAAATAGTTGTGCTATGATTAATTATATCTAATAAATAAGAACTGGCCCTACAATATTTAATTGTTCTAGACTCATTATATACTCCTAAATCTTCATCGAAATATTTAAGTAAAGCGTCTGGTCTTTGTTTAACAGTTACTTGATTTGTAACTGAGCTTGTACAACCGGGAGCACCATATGCTGTTAAGGTTACATTATAATTTTGTGTTCCTGAACCAATAGCAGATGAAAAAGAGTGTGAAGAATTTTGTGTTGTTACACTATTTAATGAACCGGAAAGTGGATCGCCAAAATTCCAAAGATATCCTGTCGCAGAAACTGTTGTATTTGTAAATACAATTGGCGTATTTGCACATGGTGTGTTTGGTGTCGAATTAAAAGCGGCAACTGGTGGATTTACTAAATTAATATTGACACTTGCATTATCAGTTCCTGTATTACAAGTTCCTACTACAGAAAATGTTGTGGAAGCCGTTGGTGTAACAATAATGGAATCAGTTGTAGCACCGTTACTCCAAACATAACTTCCACTTAAACCGCCAGTTGCTTTTAATTTTACTGAACCTCCAGCACAGAATGTAAGTGAAGATGATGTTATATTAACGTTACAAGGTTGGCTAAATAGCAAAATACTATTTAACATGCAAATTGTAAAAAAAATTAAATATAAATATCTTGATTTAACGTGTAAACTATACATTCAAAAGATTTCTCTTATTATTTCAAATATAGAAAAAAAAATTGATGAACAAATAAATAAAAAATCCCGATTAAATCGGGATTTTTTGAATTGCAACAGAACTTATTTAAAAATTCTAGAGTTGGATTAATTAAGAGCCACAGGCTTCACAACCTTCAGGATTATCTAAAGAACAAGATAATTGCGCTTGTTGTTCTTCATAAGTTAACACATGTGTTTGTCCTCTTTCAACCAATAATTGATCTTCATTGCCAAGAACCTGAACAGGTTGCTTTAATGCATCCTGATCAACTGTAAATTTAATTGCATCAGCAGCTGCTTTTGTTCTCAAATAGTACATTCCAGTTTTCAAGCCTTTTTTCCACGAATAAAAGTGTGCAGAAGATAATTTAGCAAAGTTGGCATCCTGTATGAATAAATTCAATGATTGACTTTGACATATAAACGCTCCTCTTTCTGCAGACATATCGATGATTGCACGTTGTTTAATTTCCCAAACTGTTTTATAGATTTCTTTAATGTTTTGAGGAATTTCATCAATATTTTGAACTGAACCATTCGACGCAATGATTTTGTTCTTTAATGTTTCATTCCACAAACCTAATTTCACTAAATCTTTTAGCAAGTGTTTGTTTACTACAACAAACTCACCAGATAGTACACGACGAGTGTAGATGTTTGAAGTATAAGGCTCAAAACACTCGTTGTTTCCTAAGATCTGAGAAGTAGATGCAGTTGGCATAGGTGCAAGTAACAATGAATTACGAACGCCATGTTGTTTTACTTCATCGCGTAAAATTTCCCATTCCCATCTGTTGCTTGGTGTAACGCCCCACATGTCAAATTGAAAAATTCCTTTTGAAATTGGCGAACCTTCATAAGTTTCATAAGGACCTTCAATCTTAGATAAATCCTTACTTGCAGTCATTGCAGAATAGTAAATGGTTTCAAAAATTTCACGATTTACTTTGCGTGCTTCTTCGCTTTCAAAAGGCAAACGAAGCATAATAAATACATCTGCTAAACCTTGAACACCTAATCCGATTGGACGATGACGTAAGTTACTGTTTCGTGCTTCAGGAACTGGATAATAATTGCGATCAATTATTTTATTCAGGTTTTTTGTTGCAGTATATGTTACTTCAAATAATTTTTGATGATCAAATGATCCTGTTTCAACATCAACAAAACGAGGTAAAGCAATTGATGCTAAATTACAAACTGCAATTTCATCCGCAGAAGTATATTCGATGATTTCAGTACATAAGTTAGAAGACTTAATTGTTCCAAGATTTTGCTGATTACTCTTACTATTTGCAGCATCCTTATAAAGCATGTAAGGATTTCCCGTTTCAATTTGAGATTCAATGATTGCAGCCCATAATTCACGTGCCGGAATTGTTTTTCTTGCCTTTCCTTCTGCCTCGTATTTTTCGTAAAGTGCTTCAAATTTTTCACCCCAACAATCGCCTAATCCTGGCGCTTCATTTGGGCAGAACAAACTCCATTCCCCTTCAGCTTCTACACGCTTCATGAAAAGATCAGGAATCCACATTGCTGTAAATAAATCGCGCGCACGCATTTCTTCTTTACCGTGATTTTTTCTAATATCTAAAAATTCAAATACATCTGCATGCCATGGTTCTAAATACATAGCTATAGATCCTTTGCGTTTTCCACCACCTTGATCTACATAACGTGCTGTTTCATTAAATACTTTTAGCATCGGAATAATTCCGTTTGAAGTACCATTTGTTCCTTTGATATAAGAGCCTGTTGCACGAACATTATGAATGCTTAAACCAATTCCGCCTGCACTTTGAGAGATGCGCGCGCTTTGCTTTAACGTATTGTAAATTCCTTCAATACTATCGTCTTGCATTTGCAATAAAAAGCAAGATGACATTTGAGGTTTTGGTGTACCTGCATTAAATAATGTAGGTGTAGCATGGGTAAACCATCTTTCACTCATTAAATTATAGGTTTCAATCGCAGAGCTAATATCTTCTTTATGAATACCTACTGCAACACGCATAATCATGTGCTGAGGACGCTCTGAAACTTTTCCATTCATCTTTAAAAGATAGGAGCGCTCTAATGTTTTAAATCCAAAATAATCATACCCGAAATCTCTGTCGTAAATAATTGTTGAATCTAAAATTTGTGCATTTGCCATTACAATTTCGTATACATCATCAGCAATTAATTTAGCTGATTGGTTAGTTTTTGGATCGATGTAATTGTAAAGCTCTTCAATAGTTTTAGAAAATGATTTTGTAGTGTTTTTATGCAAATTAGAAACTGCAATACGTGAAGCTAATAATGCATAATCAGGATGATTGGTTGTTAACGAAGCTGCTGTTTCTGCTGCTAAGTTATCTAAAATGGTTGTAGTTACGCCATCATACAAACCTTCAATAACTTTCATAGCAACTTTAACAGGATCAACGTGTGCTGGTTCTAATCCATAACACAGCTTTTGAACACGAGCTGTGATTTTGTCAAATTTTACTGATTCAGTGGTTCCGTCTCTTTTTACAACTAACATAAGAATTTTGTTTTGGGTTTTTAAGGTAATGTGTGTTTAAAATTTGTTATCTGCAATTTAACTCGGCAAAATGCCTTTTTAGTTTTGTTATTTTTAATTCTATCAACAATCGTTTTTTAATTTCTTTAAATCTTAAGCCAAAAATTCCCTTACGAGAATTTTCCTCGTTCAATTCAAATTCATTATAAAAACTAGGTTTAAAAGTCCTCGTCTAACTTGAAGACATTTTTTTCTTCGGTTTTTCCTCCCATTACACCAGCTTTTTGATATTCAGCAACGCGTTTTTCGAAGAAATTTGCTTTTCCTTGTAAAGAAATCATCTCCATGAAAGGAAAAGGATTTGAAGCATTGTAAAATTTAGAGCAACCCAATGATTGTAATAATCTATCTGCAACAAACTCAATGTATTGACACATCAATTCTGCGTTCATACCAATTAAACGAACCGGTAACGCATCAGACACAAATTCTTTTTCAATTGTAACTGCGTGAGTTATGATTTCTGTAATACGTTCAACCGGTAATTTATTTTTTAACTGATTATAAATTAAACATGCAAAATCGCAATGTAATCCTTCGTCGCGAGAAATTAATTCATTAGAAAATGTTAATCCTGGCATTAAACCACGCTTTTTCAACCAGAATATTGAACAGAATGACCCTGAAAAGAATATCCCTTCTACTGCAGCAAAAGCAATTAATCGCTCTGCGAATGACGATGAATTGATCCATTTTAATGCCCATTCTGCTTTTTTACCAACACAGGCTACAGTATCAATTGCATGGAACAATTTATCTTTTTCAACTGGATCTTTAATATAAGTATCAATTAATAAAGAATATGTTTCTGAATGAATATTTTCCATCATCACCTGAAAACCATAAAAGCAGCGAGCCTCAGGATATTGGACTTCATTCAAAAAGTTGATTGCTAAATTTTCATTAACTATTCCATCACTTGCAGCAAAAAATGCAAGAACATGTTTAATAAAATGACGCTCATCGTCATTCAATTTCGTGTTCCAATCTTGCAAATCCTGAGCAAGATCAATCTCTTCGGCTGTCCAAAAACTAGCTTCTGCTTTTTTGTACATTTCCCAAATCGCATTGTGTTTTATTGGAAATAAAACAAAGCGATCTTTGTTCTCAATAAGTATTGGTTCTGACATATAAATAATATAATTCTAAAAAATCAATTTTAAACGTTCAAATCAATGATAAAAACCATTTGGCTTTTTGTAAATTTTTGGCAGATTAAGCCTTAAAATAATTTCCATCTTTTAAATTCAACGATTTTCAAAAAACGCATCAAAAAAAGCAGTTCTTTCGAACATAATTTTGGCTTTTTCTAACAAGACAAAGGTTTCAATAAATTTAAGGTGAACCAAAAAATGAAATTAACATTTAAGCTTTTGTTTTTAACATTAACACTGTGAGTAAATTGAATGTATAACTAATCAACTAACTGTATTTCAATCATTAAAACAAAATCTAAAAAGTTTGGAAAAATTTTCAAGTTTCATATTGTATTTATTCATAAAAAAGTTTAAGTAGTTAATTCAGTTAGCATAATTTCAGCTTTAAAAAAAGAATTACATTTGAGCTGAAAACATAGAATAAATGGACTTTTCAGGCATCATCATAAATTGGTATAAAAAAAATAAACGTGATTTACCATGGAGAAATACAAGTAATCCATATCACATCTGGTTGTCTGAAATTATATTGCAACAAACTCGAGTTGAACAAGGCATGAGTTATTACTTTGCCTTTACAGAAAAATATCCTGAGATAACAGATCTTGCAAAAGCTACGAGTGATGAAATTATGAAAACATGGCAAGGCTTGGGCTACTATTCGCGTGCAAGAAATTTACATGCAACTGCAAAACACATTTGCGAAAATCTTAATGGAGAATTCCCAACCAACTATAATAATATAATTGCATTAAAAGGTGTTGGTCCGTACACAGCTGCAGCTATTGCATCGTTTGCTTTTAATGAATGTGTAGCTGTAGTTGACGGAAATGTATATCGTTTACTTTCACGTTATTTTGGGATTTCAACCCCAATAGATTCTACACAAGGAAAAAATGAATTTTTTAACCTCTGTAATTCTTTAATCACTAAAAAAAATCCGGGAATATTTAATCAGGCAATTATGGAGTTTGGTGCATTACAGTGCAAACCTAAAAATCCGGATTGTTTTAATTGCCCATTACAACAATCTTGCGCTGCCTTTGAACTAAATAAAACAGATGAACTACCAATAAAATCAAAGAAAATAAAAATAAAAGCACGTCATTTTACTTACTTTATTATTACAGATAAAAACAACTCCATCTACATCAAAAAACGAATTGAAAACGATATCTGGAAAGATTTATATGAGTTTCCATTATTAGAAAATGTAATTAAAAACACAAATAAAGAAATTGAAGCTTTTTTAAAAAACAAATTAAACCTGACTTCATTTTCAATTCAGCATAGCTCTTCAACCATTAAACACATATTGTCACATCAGCACCTTTTTGCTGAGTTCATTCACATCGAAACAAAATCTTTATTAAAACCAAATAAAGAAATTATTAAAATATCAATTAATGAACTTAACGATTATGCATTGCCTAGATTGATAGAAAAATACATTGAAGCAAAGGATGAATTTTATCATAAATAATGCATTTAATGAAATATCGACCTCATTTAAATACAATTGATAATTTTTTATATTTACATTTTATTTTAAAAATGGAAAAATCAAATCAAAATTCAAGCATTGCCAGAAAAAACTATATGTTTTTGCTAATTGGTATTGCATTAATTGTATTAGGATATCTATTAATGATTGGTGGTGGAAGCGAAGATCCAAACAAATTTAATCCTGAAATTTTCAGTACACAACGTATCACCATTGCTCCAATAACATGCCTTGCGGGTTTTGTGCTCATTATTTTTGCAATCATGTTTAAACCAAAACAGGAAAAAGATTAGGAATGACCTATTTTGAGGCGATTGTTCTTGCCATTATTGAAGGGATTACCGAATTTTTACCGGTTTCATCAACCGGCCACATGATTATTGGCTCTTCTGTTATGGGAATTGCTTCTAATGATTTTGTAAAATTGTTTACCATTTGCATTCAGTTGGGAGCTATTCTATCAGTTTTAGTTCTTTATTATAGAAATTTCCTCCAATCAAAAGATTTTTATTACAAATTAGTTATCGCATTCATTCCATCTGCCATCTTAGGAAAATTATTAAGCGATTACATCGACATGCTTCTTGAAACACCAGTAGGTGTTGCCATTTCACTTTTCCTTGGCGGAATCATTCTTTTATTTGTCGACAAATGGTTTTCAAAAAACAGCATTCAAAACACAAATGAAATTAATAATCCAACAGCTTTAAAAATTGGTTTTTTTCAATGTATTGCAATGATACCAGGAGTTTCAAGAAGTGGCGCAACAATAGTTGGTGGCATGAGCATGGGATTAAGCCGAAAAGTAGCGGCAGAATTTTCATTTTTTTTGGCAGTACCAACCATGTTTGCTGCCACTGCTTACAAATTATACAAATTCATAAAACAAAATGGCGTACCAACATCCGATCAAATTATGGTTTTAGGAATCGGAAATCTTGTTGCATTTATCGTTGCACTATTGGCTATTAAAACTTTTATAGGATTTTTAAATAATAATGGCTTTAAATTATTTGGTTGGTATAGAATTATTATCGGGTCAATTATTTTAATTCTCTATTTCTCTGGGCATAATTTAACAATAACTTGAGCTAAAAATAAATTACTTAATTCAAGCCTTTTTTTACATCAAACGCCACAAAATAATTTACAAATTTTACCATTTATATTGCCTTTCAACAAATAAAAAATTGTACTTTTAAAATTGTGAGAATTTTTTCATTATTAGCTTTATTTTCATTATTGATACTTGTGTCATGCAAGGAGAAAGATCGTTTTGCTGCTAAAATTAAAACATTGGATAGTTTACATGTAGAACTCGACAAAAAAACTGCTGTTTTTTTGTCGCTCGATTCACAAAGAATTAATTTCTATTTAAAAAGGCAACAACAAAACATGAAATTGCTTTCAGATAGTTTAAAAGATACACTTTCTGTTAATTATTTTAATGCACTCACTCAATACAAAAAATGTGAAGCGCCACTTCAATTTTTAAATGAAAATTACAAGTCAATTTTAAATGAATCTTTATTAAGCAAAGAACAATTAAAAAAACTTTCGGTTGATTTAAAAAATAATGCCATAGAAGATGAGCTAGTATATGAGTATTTTATAATTGAAAAAATGGAAGCTGAAAAAATGAGCGAAACCTTAACTGCAAATTATATTCTTGCAAAACAATCTACTGATACCTTTCAAAAATACAATGAAAAAATAGAGCAACTCATTCATGCCATTCAAAACAAAATTCCATATTAAATTTCTATTACTGCTTTTCGTTTTTTTAAAAGCTACAGATTTACTTGCTCAAAGTTCAAACGAACAACTCGCTCTGCAATTTTTTAATGACAAAGAATACGATAAAGCTATTGTATATTACGAAAAGTTATACGATAAAAATCCTATTGCATATTATGAAAACTATGTTTTTTGTTTAATGAAAACAAACGATAAAAAACGAACAGAAAAAACAATAAAGAAACAAATTAAGCTTGCTCCATTTTCATTAAACTATTATGTTGATTTAGGTGAATTTTATCGTTTAGAAAATGATCCGAAAAAAGCAGAAGAGAATTATGAAAAAGCCGTAAAAGAATTAAATGGCGAATACGAACAAACAGCAACACTTGCTGAAGCATTTAAGAAAGCAAAACTTTTTGAATATGCAATCGAGACATTTAATAAGTCGGCAAAATTAAATCATGGCTCATACCCTTTTTTCTACGAAAAAGCTGATGTTTACAAAGAAAAAGGAGATGTAAAGGAAATGATCAATCAATACCTAGACGCACTTGATTTTAGAGAATCGGAGTTTGTGAATGTGCAGAACAATTTGCAAAACAATTTAGGTTACGATGATGAAAAAGGAGGATTCAATAATCCAATCCTGAAACAAGAATTACAAAAACGCATTCAGTCAAATCCTTCTAAACTTATTTTTTCTGAATTTTTAATTTTCATACAAATGCAGCAAAAAGATTTTGAAGGTGCATTTGTGCAAAGCAAGGCACTTGATAAGCGAAATCGTGAAGATGGTTATCGATTAATGGATTTAGCAAAAATTTGTGTTACTAACGAAAACTTTGATGTAGCTGAAAAATGCTACAATTATGTTTTGGAAAAAGGAAAAGAAAATTACAACTACACACAAGCAACAATTGATTGTTCGTTGGCTCAATTTGAGCAACTCACTAAATTTAATCGACAATTTACTCCTGAGCAACTCAATGCATTATCAATTAAATTCAAAGCCATACTTGATGAATTTGGCATACAGCAATTAACCTTGCCCATATGCCGCAAATGGGCTCATATAAAAGCATATTACATGAATAGTACAAGCGAGGCAATAGAAATATTAAGTACTGCTGTTGCCACTACGGGTATAGATAAATTTATGCAAGCAGAAGCCAAACTTGAATTGGGAGATGTTACTTTAATCTCAGGAAACATTTGGGATGCCTCATTACTTTATTCACAAGTTGAAAAGGCATTTAAATACGACTTAGTAGGACAAGAGGCGAAATTCAGAAACGCAAAACTATCCTACTTTAACGGAGATTTTAAATGGGCAAAAGCGCAATTAGATGTTTTAAAAGGTGCTACCTCCAAACTGATTGCCAACGATGCTATGGATTTATCTTTGATTATTGGAGATGCAATTAACATTGATACAAATGTGGTTCCACTACAATACTTTGCTTCCGCCGAATTATTATTACTTCAAAACAAAACAGATGAGGCATTAAAGCGCATGGACTCAATAAATATTTTATTTGATAACCATAGTTTGGCAGATGATATTTATTACAAGAAAGGAATCATATATACTAAAAAAGGAATGTATCAAGAGTCGATGGAAGCATATAAACGAATAGTAGATAACTTTGGTGAAGAGATTTTTGGAGACGATGCATTTTTTAAAATGGCCGAATTGTATCACTATCAATTAAACGATTTAGAAAAAGCAAAAGCTACTTATCAGGAAATGCTTACCAAATATCCAGGAAGTATTTATACAGTAGAAGCGCGTAAACGTTTCAGAAAATTGCGAGGCGATGCTATTAATTAAATGAAAAATAATCTTAAACTCACAATCATGAATAAAAAAACAACTTTACACATAATAGTTATTTTATTTTTAAGCATAACTCTTAATGCTCAAAACCCTGCAATAACTTTCACTCCAACTGTTCAATCTGCCATTATTTATTTGGATGGCGCAGAATTATTTCACAGTAAATCAATATTACTATTACCAGGTAGAACAGAACTTGTTTTCAGTAATGTTTCACCAAAATTAATTTCAAAAAGCATACAGGTAACCGCAAGTGGCGAGGTTAGCATTTTATCTGTAACCGACAAATTGAATTACCTTGAAAATCCTGAACAAACTCCAGAAATAAACAAAATGCGTGATTCAGTAAAATTATTGAATGAGTTAGTTCAGCAAATTCAAACAGAACTAGAAGCTGCAAATAGTGAGAAAGAGTTGTTACTTAAAAACCAATCAATAGGCAGTCAGGAAAAAGGTGTTACTGTTGCAGAGTTAAAATTAGCCGCCGATTTTTATCGCTCACGCATGAAAGAAATCAATCTTGATATTTTTAAACTCAATAAAAAAACAACTAATTTGTACGAAAGTATTAATCGTTTAAACAGACAATTAAATGAACAAATAGGCTCACCTAAAGGACCAATGGGAGAGATAAGGGTTTTACTTTCATGTGCAATAAAGCAAAACAGTACAATCGACTTAAAATATATCGTTTCTGATGCAGGTTGGGCGCCAAGTTATGATATCATTACTGAAGATGTAAACAAACCCATCACTTTAAAATACAGAGCAAAAGTATATAACAATACCGACGTTGAATGGAAAAACATTAAAATTAAATTATCTACCGGAGATCCAATGAAAAATGCATCAAAACCAGAATTGGAAGAATGGTATTTAAACCCTATTAACATGAGTAATGTAAGTGGCGATGCATATAATGGAAGAGGTGCGCGTTCTGCACCATCAAGTTTATCACAACAAAATTTATTAAATCAAAAAGGCGCTAAAGCTGAATATTACTTTCAGGAAAGTATTCCTATGGCAGCTATGGATGGTGATTACAAATCAAAAAAAGACAGAAGAGAAATGCAGCAACAAACCCAAAAACCAAAAGTTGAATTAGAGCAATTGGAAATTTCCGATTTAAGCGCAGAGTTTGATATTGCAACAGAGTATTCCGTTCCAACCGATGCAAAGCCTTATATCATTGAAGTTACAAGCTACAATCTACCTGCAAGTTTCAAGCATTTTAGTATCCCTAAAGTTGATAAAAGTGCATTTATGCTTGCGCAAATTAGTGGTTGGGAAGAGTTGGAACTCGTTTCAGGCAATGCAAATGTTTATCTTGGTGGAACTTATGTTGGACAATCATTTATCAATACAAAAAGCACTAGCGATACCCTAGATTTATCCATCGGAAGAGATAATAAAATTGTTGTTTCGCGTGCACAGTTAAAAGATTATAATAAAGAAAAAATTATTGGAAACAATAAAAGAACAACTTTTGGATACGAAATTAGTGTAAAGAATAATCGTAAAGCTGCTGTTTCAATTGATTTAGAGGATCAGATACCAGTTTCACAAAGTAGTGAAATCACTATTGAAAATGTAGAACTTTCAAAAGGTGAACTTGATCCATTAACAGGAAAAGTAAAATGGAAAATTACGCTAGAACCCGGAGAATTAAAAAAAATCAATCTCAGTTTCTCGGTTAAATATCCACGAAACTTAAATATTAAATTAAAAAAATACAGAACTATCTCAGCACCCTCATTTTAAAATTATGTACATCTATAACGTAACCGTAAGCATTGATAAAGAAATAGCCCAAGAATGGCTAAATTGGATGAAAAGCAAACACATTCCAGATGTGCTTGCTACTGGTTGTTTTACGAGCAATCAAATTGTAAAAGTATTGAGCGATGATGAAGGTGCAACTTTCTCCATTCAATATTTTTTTAATGAAATGAACGATTATGATAGGTATCGTCAACATTACGCTCCTCCACTTCAAAAAGAGCATACCGAAAAATACAACGGAAAGTTTGCTGCATTTCGTACCTTATTGCAAATTGTTTAAGCATGCAACCTGTTAAAGCTAAAAAACATTTAGGTCAGCATTTTTTACACGATAAAAAAATTGCCGAACGCATTGTAAATGCATTACCTGATAAGGCATTAGAATATGATTTATTGGAGATTGGTCCTGGCACAGGTGTGTTGACTGATTTTATTTTACAAAAAAAAACAAGTGGCTTTGTTGCCCTTGATGTAGATGAAGAGTCGGTTGATTACCTTAAACAACATTATCCAAAAAACGCAGAGCAATTTTTATTTGCCGATTTTTTAAATTACGATTTAAATAAAATTGTAAAGGGTAATTTTAATGTAATCGGAAATTTTCCCTACAACATTTCTACACAAATCATGTTTCGTGTGTTGGAATACAGAAACCAAGTAGATTATGTTGTCGGCATGTTTCAGCGTGAAGTTGCAAAACGTATCGCAGAAAAACCAGGAAGCAAAGAATACGGCATTTTAAGTGTATTGTTGCAGGCATATTATAATATAGAATACTTATTTACGGTTAATGAAGGTGTTTTTAGTCCGCCACCAAAAGTAAAATCTGGCGTTATTCGATTAAAACGAAATCAAACTAAGCAATTAACATGCAATGAAGGATTATTTTTTAAAGTGGTGAAAACTGCATTTAATCAACGCAGAAAAACACTTCGCAATGCTTTAAGAATTATGCTGACAGAAGAACTACTGACACTTGAAATTTTAAATAAACGCGCAGAGCAGTTAAGTGTAAAAGATTTTGAAGAACTCACAAAAACAATAGAAGTAAATACAATCTCAAAATAAAATGTGAAGTTGAAATAAAATCAGGATTAATTTTAAGCGGAAATTAATCAAAAAAAATTACAGTTTTCAAATAACAATTTTATTTAACGAACGTAATAGGATTTACCCATTTGTCATTATCAGCAACAACTTCATTTTTATAGTTTAAGCCAATCAAAATACAATCTTCAGAACTTAATCGATAGTTATTTTTATTTATTGACGACATCATAAATCTTTCAGTTGCTTTATGATCATTCTTTTTAAAATATATTTTTCCGTTTGCTTCAAAAGCTATTGATGCAATAATACCATTTAAATTTTTAATCATATAACTACCATCTGCAAATTGCTGTATAATAAATTTTTGTTTTTGTGAAATGTCTTTTGTAGCAACTAATTTACCTTCCCAATCTGTAAATAAAAATTCTTTGTTACTTGTTTTTAAATATGTAGTATCGCTTTTAATTCGTTTACCCGATGGCGCATTAACAATTTTATAAAACTTATTTTTCAAAATTGAATCGGGTAAAGTACCGTCATCATAAATTGCAACTTTATACCCCTTTTTAAAAGTGGCTAAACAATCGGCATAAGTTGGTAATCCGCAATAACCTATATAGTTTGAATAGAACATTAACTTAATATTCTGTAATGGTAAAGGGCAATTATAAACAACATATTGATGTTTAGTTAATTGTTTATCTAAAGTTTCACAAAAATTTTTCCACTCCACTTGTTCTATTCGATCATAATAAAAAAACAAATTTTTCTTCCACGTAGTATGTCGAAGTTGAATGTTTTCGATATTAATATTAAATATAACAGCTATAAATAAAAGAATGGAAAATAGAATTTTTTTATTTCTAGAATAAATTTTTAAAAAAATAAATGAAGAATATATCAAACTTCCTAATGCCAAAAACATTACAAATGAAACTACAGCAGTAAAAGCTAGCATTTTAGTTTCAGCAATTGTAAAAAACAAATAGGTCATTGCAAGTGGTGCCAACAACAATAAATAATTACGTTTTATTTTAAAAAAATTGTACAAATAAATTAATCCGGCAACACTAAAAAAAGGCAAGATATAACCATAAATTAATTTCATATTATCGAAATGATAGTAATTATCCCCTTCATGTCCTTCCAAAGCTTCAAAAAAGTGCTTAGTATTATATTCTAATTCATGGCTTGCCTCTATTGGAAAAACAGAAAAAATATAAATCTGCCATGGAACAAAAATTGATGCTGTAATTAAAAATGAATACAAACATATTTTAAGTAAACTAATGAAGTTATCTTTTTGTTTAATTTGAAATATAAGATAGATAAAGAAAGAACCATATACCAATAAACCAACCAACCATTTAGTTAATACAGCAAAACCAGAAAAAATTGCCATAAGAATCCAATACCTTTTTTTATCAGGCAGATGAATGAATTCAAAAAAACACCAGAAGGAAGCAGTTACATAGGAAATAAAAACAACATCATTTTGATCTGTAGGAATTGATCCGGAAATTAATTCGCCTAAAAAATAGGAAGTAGAAAAAAGCAATGCAGCATTGAACCCAATTTTTTCGTTAGTAAGTAATTTTCCAATTCTAAAAACACCGAAGGCAGCTAAACAAAAACACAATACACTTGGAAATCTTACAGCAAAAGGTGTTGCTCCAAACAATTTAATTGAAATTGCCATTTGCCATAAATACAATGGCTGTTTATGAAGCCAGATATAATTACCAACCCAATTTGTATAATCATACTTAAGAATTGGGTCAGGATATAATTTAGGTTCAAAAAAATTATTACTTAAATTTTTGGCAACAAGCGCATGCATTTGCTCATCCCACAGGTTTAAAAAAGGATCTAAATAAATTTGAAATAATTTGAAAAAGAACGTAGAAACAATTAAAAAAACAACCCCAGTTGAAATTTTATTTTTTACATACACAAAATAAATAGCAGTTAAAAAACTAATTAAAGATGCTACTAAAAGACTAAATTGTAATCCGGAAAAATAAGTATTAAACATCTGTTTTTATTTGCTTATGATTAGTAATTTAACCTCAATATCATCGTATTCCATATAACTCTTTTTGCTAACATTAAATCCAAAAAATTTTAGCTCTAACCCTGCTTTATTATTTATTATTGATGGAATAAGTGTACTATCAATCATTTCATTCCATGTTTTTTTATTTTCAATGTGCTTATCTAAATCTATTTGGCGCCAAAACAATTGTTTATTAGATGAATTTAAGGTAATAGTAAAAAAATGTCCGTGTGTATAAAATTCATTTGTTCTAAGTTTTGATTTCACTAAAACTTTAATGTCTTTATTGATTAAACTGTCTGGGATTTTAAAGTAAAACCCTCCTCCGTATGGAATTTCGTTACTTATTTTTGATATATAATTACCAGATCTTGAAGGATCAGGCATTCTATGGCCGCTAAAAAAAGTCCCATCTTCAAAACTAATTTTAATCGTTTCTAATAGTTGTTCTTTTTCATCTATTTTTTTTATACATGAAAAAAACAATACACTAATTAAGGATAATAGATAAGATATGTTTTTAAAATACCTCATGCTATCCAATGGTTTTGTAAATAAAGATGAAATACAAAAACAGAAAGAATCATATTGGTATAAAATAATATCGTAGAAATTTCTTTTCCGAAAATTTCATTTTTACTAAAAAAAAAGAGCAGTAAGTAACTAATTATAATTGTAAAAAAAATAGTTGATTTATGGTAATTCTGATACATAGAATTTAAAAAAGAAAGTGGCCTGCCTAATCCTAAGAAAACCGCACTCAATAAAATGACAAATAAATAAATAGACAAGTATTTATAATTAAAGGATATATTCTTAATCATCTCATTAAGAAAAATAAGGAAGAAGCTTGTTGCAAAAAGGTATCTGTTTAAACTTACTAATTCGGTTGATCCTTCATAATTTTTATGATCGAAAAAGATGCAATATAGAGTAACCATAAAAGCATAAGTGATACAAAACCAAAGAGATTTATTTTGTGATTGAAAAACTTCTTTTTTTAAAAAAAATCGAATTCCAAAAACGATTAATAGAAAAGTAGCTAATAAACCAAATGAAAGCGCTAAACCATCTAACCAAATTATGCTATTGCCACCAAAAGTTACAAAAGGTAACCCTGGTATTGAAAAACGATGTTGCCAGTAACGTACTTGCTGTTTTGCAAAAGCAAACCATTCACCGGTTAAAACATATTGAAACAATACAACTAATAATAAACCAACTATACTAATTACAAAATAATATAGAATGTTTTTCCATGCACTTTTAGAAAAAAATTGATCAGCAAAAAATAGTTCCATGACTATTATAGATGGAATAAAAAACATAGCTGTAGCACGAGTAAGCGAGCTCAAAAAAAGACCAATCAGAATCCATTTTTGATTTTTGTTTTTTAATCCAATTAAAAAGACTGAAGTACATAAGAAAAACAATGATTCAGAAAAAGGTAAAAAGAAAAAAACGCATGATGGTAACGAGATATAAATCAACATTATTATTTTTTCAATCTCGAAGTATTTATATAGTAGATATAATCCTAAAATGCACATAAAATAATTCACAACACAAATTCCAAATGCACCAACATTTAGAATTTTCCATAAATATGGAAACAAAGGGAAAAATGCTGAATTTGATGGTTCATACCAAAAATACTGATAACCGTTTTTTGCTATACTGAAATACCATGAAGCATCCCAATGTAATATGTTTTCAGAATTTGGAAATTCTTTTACCAATCCGAAAAAAGAAAAAAACAAATATAAAATTGCAAAAACAAATAAGTGAATTAACGGGATAGTTAAAAATGATTTTAAATTAAAATCCCGTTTTTCCATTCAGTAAGCTGATTATTTTTTCTGTAAACCTGTTTTGGTAATTACACTTGCTTCCTGATAATCTTCGTAGTCGGTATTAATATCCCAAAGATTATGATTTTTATTTGATAATATATTTTCTGCTGCCAACTTACCCATTAAAATACTATGATCTTGATTGTTGTATTTAAATGAGCCATATCTTCCAATTACATGAAGAGAATCAATTGACTTTAGATAATTTTCTACTGGAGATAACACTTCTTTGTAACCAGTTGAATATACAGGATAACAACGCGGAATTTTATACACATGTCCATCACTTATAGATGCATTTTCAATCAATCCGGTTTTTTTCAATTCTTCTTTCGCAAGATCAATGAGCTTATTATTATCCCAATTCCAAAAATCATCTTCATCATAGCACCAATATTCCAATGCACAAATAGTACTTTCCTCATTGCCATTAATTTGCGGAACCCAATTTCTGAAATTAGTTAATCTACCCATTCTTAAATCAGTAGAGTGAACATATAACCAATTATCTGGGAACAAGTTTTTGGCTTGAACATTAAGGTATACAATAATTGTATTTCTAAACTTTAAGCTAGCTGCCGCTTGTTTTATTTGCTCAGGAACTTCTGGTAAACGAGATACCATTAATGTTAATGGCATGGATGAAATGATATGATCATATTCTTTAATACTCCCATCCTCTAGCTCAATCGCGTATGCTTTATTGTTTTTTGTTAGTACACGTTTTATAGGTGTATTTGTAAAAACATTTCCACCTTGCTTTTTCACAAAAGATGCCATTCTTTCATATACCATTCCTGTACCTTCGTGTGGATAAGCAAACTGATCAACTAATGTTTTATGTTTGCCACTATTACCGAACAAAGCGGATTTCATGGCTTCACCTAATGAGAATTTTTTAATGCGTTGCGCTGCAAAATCTGCATCCAAGACATTACAAGGTATTCCCCATAATTTTTCGGTGTAGGTTTTAAAAAAAATACTATACAATTTTTTACCAAATCGATTGCTTACCCAACCTTCAAATGTACTGGTGTTTTTGGTAGGCGAAAGCTTTTCAAAACCATAACTGATAACGCAAGATGCTGCCGTGAAAATTCCTAAGTTTTTTAATGCGTCAAAAGCTTTTATTGGGTAATGAAAAAAGCGTTTGTTGTAATAAATTCTGGTAAGTCTGTCTACCATTTCGTATTCTTTCCCGGCAACTTCTAACCACAACTCATTAATACGAGTATCATTACTGAAAAAACGATGTGGACCAATATCAATTTTTTGACTCCATAAATCAATTGTTTTTGCCATTCCACCAACTGATGCCGATGCTTCATAAACATCAACCTCTTTAATTTGTTTGGCTAGCTCATAGCCTGCAGTCATTCCTGCGGGACCAGCTCCAATAATGGCAACTTTCATATCAATTTGATTTGCTGAATAACGTTATTAAGCACTAATTATTGTTCAATTTCTTTTCTTACATTAGAAAATGTAAGTTCTAAATCATCACTATCAACAATCAATTGTTTTTGAGTATTAAATGTAAATGTTTTCACAATCAGTCCTGGCTTATTAATTGCCGAAGCTGGAATTGTGATGCTATCAGAAACATTTAACCATTTGTTGGTTTCTTTAATGTATTTATCAAATTTTACTTCATTCCAAGAAACAACTTTATCTCCATCATGTAAAGCAATAGCATATACTGCTTGAGGAGCTGACTGGTTTGATCTAAGCCAAATATTAAATTTAACTCTCAAATCTTTATTAATACAAGTATCGTTAACGGCGTAAGTTGTACCTATTCCATAATTTCTTGAACTATCTGTTCTTGAAAAAAAGTTGCCACCATGCGCCTCACCTTTTTCTCTTGGATACAAATCAATAACACTATCTTCTGCTGTATAATTTCTTTTTTCTAAAAAAGTTATTATCTCAACTTCCTTAGGCTCTGAACATGATGAAATTAAAAATCCAACAAATAAAACAGGTAAAATTGAAAATGCCAATACTCTCTTTTTCATAATCTTTAGAAATTTAGTTAATGTGTATTTTTTTTAAAGCCGGCAAAGATAGAAAATTAGACAATTAAAAAAAGTAACCTGTGTTTTTAATAATCAATTCTTAATAATCTGTAAGTTTATTCAATTAAAGGCACATTGTTAACATTTTGTTGGTTCAAAAAAAAGTTTTACATTTGCCGTCTTAAATTTTAAAAAAATGAGTAAACATTACGAGACGGTCTTCATTTTAACTCCCGTTTTGTCTGATGATCAGGCAAAGGAGGCCGCAAAAAAAATTAAAAAAACAATAACTGATTTGGGAGCAAAGGTTATTCATGAAGAAAATTGGGGATTAAAAAAATTGGCTTACCCTATTCAAAAAAAAACTACCGGTTTTTATCATTTAATTGAATTCACTACGGAAAATATTAACGCAGTAAATGATCTTGAGGTAACTTTTAAACGTGATGAGCGTATTTTACGTTTCTTAACTGTTTCATTAGACAAATATGCTATTGAATACAGCGAAAAACGCAAAAACAAATTAAAAGGCGAAAGCGGAGATAAAAAAGGAAAAAAAGAAAAAGCTGACGCTTAATTTATTAATTCTCAAAAATAACTTAATATGGCATCAAGTGCAGAAATAAGATACTTAAACCCGCCAACGGTAGAAGCAAAAAAGAAAAAATATTGCCGTTTCAAAAAAAGCGGAATAAAATACATTGATTACAAGGATGCAGATTTCTTATTGAAATTTGTTAATGAGCAAGGAAAAATTTTACCTCGTCGTTTAACCGGAACTTCGTTGAAATTTCAGCGTAAAGTTTCTCAGGCAGTAAAAAGAGCTCGTCATTTGGCTTTAATGCCTTATGTTGCTGATGGTTTAAAATAATAATTAAGGAGGTTAACATGGAAGTAATTTTAAAACAAGACATGAAAGGTTTAGGCTTTAAAGACGATGTAGTTAAAGTTAGACCGGGATACGGAAGAAATTTTTTAATCCCAAAAGGCATTGCTAATTTAGCAACAGAAACAAATAAAAAGATTCTTGCTGAGAACGTTAAACAACGTGCTTTTAAAGAAGAAAAATTTAGAAAAGAAGCAACTGCAAATGCAGAAAAACTTGCAGAAGTTTCAATTTCTGTTGGTGCAAAATCAGGTGAATCTGGAAAGATTTTTGGTTCTGTAACTAACATTCAAATCGCTGAAGCTTTGAAAAAAGCCGGATACGATGTTGAAAGAAAGAATATTGAATTAAAAGAAGACGCTATTAAAGCTTTAGGTTCTTATACTGCAAAAGTACGTTTGTACAAAGACATCGTAGCTGAAGTTAAATTTGAAGTAGTAGCAGAATAATTTTTAATTATTTCATTAACAAAAAACCCGAAGTAAAATTTTACTTCGGGTTTTTTGTTAATGACCATATTAAACTTTAAAACTGATTTTTAACAACCAAAAAAGCAGCTAATAGCTGCTTTTTTGATATAATATAAAGTTATAGACGATTATGCAGTAACCTTACCTAATACCGCCGCCATTGTTTTACCAATAACTGCAGGAGATTCAACTACGTGAATACCGCATTCTCTCATAATTGCCATTTTAGCTTCAGCAGTATCGTCTTTACCGCCAACTATAGCTCCAGCATGTCCCATAGTTCTACCTTTAGGTGCTGTTTGTCCTGCAATAAACCCAACAACAGGTTTTTTGTTACCATTAGCCTTTATCCAACGAGCTGCATCAGCTTCATAATTTCCACCAATTTCACCAATCATAACAATTGCTTCTGTTTCAGGGTCATTCATTAATAATTCAACAGCATCTTTGGTTGGAGTTCCAATAATTGGATCGCCACCAATACCAATAGCTGTAGTTATTCCTAAACCTGCTTTTACAATTTGATCAGCAGCTTCATATGTTAAAGTTCCCGATTTAGACACGATCCCAATAGTGCCTTTTTTAAATACAAATCCTGGCATAATACCAACTTTTGCTTCACCTGCAGTAATAACACCTGGGCAATTTGGACCTATTAAACGGCAATTTTTAGATTTAATGTATTCTTTTACAGCAATCATATCCTTAACAGGAATGCCTTCTGTAATACACACTATCACTTTAATTCCTGCATCAGCAGCTTCCATTATTGCATCAGCAGCAAAAGGCGCAGGTACAAAAATAATAGAAACATCAGCACCAGTTTTTTGAACCGCGTCATAAACCGTATTAAATACTGGTTTTTCTAAATGAGTAGAACCGCCTTTTCCAGGAGTTACGCCACCAACAACATTGGTTCCATACTCAATCATTTGTGTTGCATGGAAGGTTCCTTCTCCGCCTGTAAAACCTTGAACAATTACTTTCGAATTTTTATTTACTAAAACGCTCATCTTTATAGTTGATTAAATTGATTTTAAATTAATTTTGCAAAATACATTCGGCTAAATTAAAATATAAATATTGATTTTTCAAGTTTTTAATACGTTGATTTCATTTAATAAAAATATAACTAACTCAACACAGGCTTTTTTAAAGCTAATTAGGGTAGAAAATTTAATTATTATCGCTTTAACTCAATACCTTATTCGTTATTGCGTAATAGATAGCCTTCTTTTTGTTCGGACCGAATTCTACATTCAAAAATTATTTCTTCAAGTATCTACGCTTACTTTTAATTTACTCGTTTTAAGTACCGTATTTATTGCTGCTGCTGGTTACATTATCAATGATTATTTTGATATTAAAACAGACCGTATTAATCACCCCGAAACAATTGTTATAGACCGTTTCATCAAAAGAAGATGGGCAATGATTTTTCATATATCATTTAATATAATTGGGATTTTATTAGGAATGTATGTTGCAAATGATGTAGGCAATTTCCAACTCTCATTTATACATATTATTTCTGCAGGATTGCTTTGGCACTACTCTACTACTTTTAAAAAACAATTATTAATTGGTAACATCATCGTTTCATTTTTGAGCGCAATGGTTCCTATAATGATCATGTTATTTGAACTGCCAAAAGTGATTGAAACTTATACCATCATGCTTCCGGGAATTACATTAAATTTTTTACCAATTTATAAATACATAATTGCTTTTTTTGTTTTTGCATTTATTTCATCACTGATTCGCGAAATCATAAAAGATATTGAAGATTTTCACGGAGATGAAGAAACAGGATGCACTACAATTCCAATAAAATGGGGCTCAAAAGTGGCTAAAACTATCGTATTAAGCTTAATAACAAACATCATTTTATTACTATCTTTTGTAGTTTATAAATTATATTCTCCACAAGAATTACTTCCAACATTATATATAATTCTTGGTATTATTTTCCCTTTTATTGTACTCTTTTATTTAGTAGTTAAAGCTCAAGTATCAAAAGACTTTAATAGAGCAAGCAAATTAATTAAACTCATAATGCTTATTGGAGTTTGCTTTTCATTTATCATTTATTATTTATCCAATCATGCAGCATAATGTTGCCTATTACCATTTACCTTATCAACTTGTATTAGCATCAGGTTCGCCAAGAAGGCAAGAGCTGATGAAAAGTTTAGGCTTACATTTTACGGTTAAGCCTACACATGCTGATGAAACATTTTCGCAAAACTTAAAGGCAGAAGAAATTCCCTTGTTTTTAGCAGAGAAAAAAGCTGATGAATATCTTTTTGAAAATAATGATGAGGTTGTACTTACTGCTGACACTATCGTTTGGCTAAATAATACAGTTTTAAATAAACCTGAAAATTACAACGAAGCAAAAGAAATGCTCACGTTACTTTCAGGCAATATGCACCAAGTTTATACTGCAGTTTGCATAAAAAGCAAGAAAAATAAACTTCTTTTTCACGACTCAACCAAGGTTTATTTTAAACCTTTAAAGAATGAAGAAATGGATTTCTACATTAGTAATTATCCGGTTTATGATAAAGCAGGAAGCTACGGTGTTCAGGATTGGTTAGGTTATATTGGCATTGAAAAAATAGAAGGTTGTTTTTATAATGTTATGGGACTACCTATTAGAAAAGTACATGAAAACTTGTTAAGCTTTGAACCTTAATTAATACATTATTTGTATAAATCCATTTTTCTCGCCATCTTTAAATACCAATCGATAAAAATATACTCCTTGACTTACTTTCTCTCCATTGCCTAAGAAACCTTTAAATTTATCTCCCCCATAGGTTTGCTCATAAATTAAATTTCCCCAACGATTAAATAATTGTAACGTATATGGTAAACAGGTGTGATAGTGCGACTCAATATCGAGTTCATCATTTATCCCGTCGCCATTTGGTGTTATAATGTTGGGGAATTCAAAATCATTAAAATTAAAAATGTTTTCAATTTTAACCTCAAGGCTAGAAGGCTCTGAAGTGCAACCATTCAAAGTTACTACTGCTTCATAGGTTCCTATATGTTGGGGATAAGCATTAAATGTTATCTCTGTTAGTGATGAAGTAAAATTATTAGGCCCAGTCCAAGAATATTGGCCATTTGTAACAGCTTGAGCTATAAGTTTTAGCTCATCACCAGGACACAATAAAGGACTGTTGCTTGAAATAACAGGTGCTGCAGGCACAGGAAGCACTGTTAAATTTAAAGTAATAGTAGAATCGCAACCATTTGATGAAACTAATATTTTATTATAGGTTCCGTTATTGGTTAAATTCTGCCCGAAAAATGAATAAACCTCACCATCACAAATGTTTTGTTGAATACTTGCAAACGAATGATTTAAAACTGATAAATTCAAATTAATCGAAGAATCGCAACCTGCAGCATTGCTCAACAAATGTTGGTAATTACCCGCAACAGTTAAGTTTTGTCCAAAAAAACCATAACTATCTCCACTGCATATATTTTGTTGTACATTGGCTGTGGTATTAGCTATTATAGCAAGATTTAAAACAATTAATGAATCACAACCATTTATAGTTGCTAAAGAATGCTGATATGTACCTGCAGTATTTAATATTTGTCCATAAAAACTATACGATTCACCTTGACAAATTGAAGTATTTTCCTGAGTAACCAAATTTGGATTTACCGTTAATTGTAAATTAATTACCGAATCGCAGCCATTAACATTTTGTAAGGTGTGCTGATAGAGTCCAGCAACTTGTAATGATTGATTAAAAAAGGTGTAAGTTGTACCTTCACAAATAGCTGCATTTTGATTGGATAATGTTGGAGTATTAACCGTAAGATTTAAATTAATAACTGAGTCACAACCGTTGATTGCTTGCAATGTATGTTGATAATTTCCCGCAACTGAAATTGATTGATTATAAAAAGCATAAGTTTCTCCCTGACATATAGCTGCATTTAATGAACTCGCAAAAACAGGATTTACTATTAAATTCAAATTCACTATAGAGTCACAACCAATAGAAGACATTAAAATTTGTTGATAGCTGCCTGCTGCATTCAAAGTTTGAGCTCCAAAAGAATAGGTGTCGCCATTACAGATTGTGGCTGCTAAACTGCTTGAATTTAAAGGAAAATTAGCAAGATTTAATGTAATTAGCGAATCGCAACCACCGGGAGACATATTAATTGATGCTGTGTATGTACCGGGTGAAGTTAAAGTTTGTCCATAAAAATTTAATGTTCTACCAGTGCAAATTGTATCAAAAGAAACTCGTGAAGGCAGAGGCAAAACATTAACATTTACCTGATCATAAGATGGGCAAGAATTTGGATTAATTGCCAAATTAGCTTGCAAAGTATAGGTTTGTGTAACTGTTGTAGAACTTGTATTTGCAATACTTACATTTGGTGCTGATACGTTTGTAGCATTTAAGCCCTGTGCATTTGTCCAATTATAAACATAATTTGGATTATTAGCTGAGCCTAGTTGCCCGCTTTGCCCACTGCATAAAGTAATATCTGATCCAGCATTAGCCGTTGCGATATCTGCAAAAATTCGTGCGTTTTTAATAGAGTGCTTATCTCTTGCACCACCCGTACTTGCTGTAAAACCCATGTAACCAATAAAACTAGATGAATAATTTCCGGTGAGACGTAATGTATTATTTATATAAACATTTATTGCCCCACTTACATATTCAATTCTGCAAGTTTGGTAGCTACTCGATCTTAAATAACTTTGATTGGTTGCTCTATTGATCATGCCGGATCCACATTCACTGTAGTTGGAACCCTGATAAATTTGTATTTCCGGATTTGTTCCACAACCGTTATCATACGTATCTAAAATTACAAATACACCGTTTGATGATGATGGAATACCAACACCTCCACCACTTACAAAACCTGTTGGTGGTACATCTAAAAAACAAAATGCTATGCCGTCTGCCCCATTCCCATCCCACATTCTAAAGTCAAACTCTACTTTCCATTGATAGCAGGTTGATAAATCAATTGATTGATTATAAAAAATGCCCCCACTTTGACCATTACTTGCATCTGTTAAAATTAACTCATTGGAATTTCCGTCTGTATCTCCTCCTGTATCACCTACATAGGTATTTCCTGTTAAATTCCATCCAGTTGTATTCATTGTTGGAGAACCTGTTAATTGTGCAAACACATACGTTTGAGCATTTAAACAATTAGTCAAACAAACAATGGAAATTAGAAAAATAAAAAATTTCATTCTATTTTTTTTCCAAATTAAAAACAAATCAACTGATTAACCAAAAAATAAAGCTTAAGAAATTCATTAAACAAAATTTAAAATTAGTTGGCGAGATATTTGCCTTTCGTAAAAACAAAAATTTGGTCAATTAGTTATTTTAGTTATTTTAGTTAATTATTTTAGATCAATATGAATAGAAATTTTTATACCCTTTTCATCACATTGTTTTTGTGCAATATTCTATTTTCACAAACAGACACTGTAAAAATTAGTACAGGAGAAAAAACTGCAGAAGAATTTTTTAACGAAGGAGTAAGTTTGTTTCAAAACAAAAAACACAATGAAGCTATAACTGCATTTACTTCTGCCATCAATTTAAAAAATGATTTTGAAAAACCACATTACAACAGAGGCCTTGCTTATCTTGAAATTGGTAAAAGTGCAGATGCGGTACTTGATTTTAATAATGCAATTAGTTTAAATCCAAATGCAGATTACGTATATTTTTCAAGAGCAGAATTATATTTTCAGCAATCAAAAAAAGAAGATGCTTATAAAGATTACCTTAAAGCCGCAGAAATAAATCCTTCAAATTTTGATGCTTGGTATAAATTAGGTATTATGGATTTTCAAAAAAGTGAATATGAAAAAGCAGCTGAAAATTACAAAAAAGCAATAGCCGCAAAACCTGACTTTGCATATGCTTATAATGATTTAGCGAGTTCCTTATTTGAATTAGGAAAAACAGAAGAAGCAATAACAAACTACAAAAAAGCAATTGAATTAAATTCATCTATGGCATTTACTTACAATAGTCTTGGAAGTGCATACCGTAAAGAAAAAAAATACGACTTGGCTATTGAAGCGTATTCGAAAGCTATAGAACTTAAAAATGATTATTACATAGCATATAATAATAGAGGCACTACTAAACTAGAAAAAACCGATTTAGATGCTGCCATAAAAGACTTTAATAAAGCAATTGAACTTAATAAAGATTATGCTTATGCCTATAACAATCGTTCGTATGTACATTATAAAAAGAAAAACTACAAAGAATCAATTGCAGATTGCGATAAAGCAATTTTCATGAATGATAAATATGGAGAAGCTTATTTAAACCGAGGCATTTCAAAAGAGATGATGAAAGACTTTAAAGGTGCCTGTGAAGATTTTCATAAGGCAAATACACTTGGAGTTTTAAGAGCTAAGCAATACTTTGATGTTTGCGAATAAAAATTAATTGTTTAAAAAACAAAACCACTAATCATTATGAATCTTATTAATACAAAAAATAGTTCAAGATTTATTTTTTTCATTTTATCATTTGGCATTTCTTTTTTTTACGCACAAAAAAACGTTGAGTTTGAAAGAGATAATTTTCCAGGAAGAGAAAAAGATGATTTTAAAGAAGCCAAAAAAAACTATAACAACGGAAAAGACCTTTTTGAAAAAGCATATTCCGAGTATAAAGCATATGCAGATAATTTTGCTACCGAGTACGGTTACTATCCACCGAGCAGAAAAGATTATTTACATATGGATGATGAAATTTTCAGTAGTGCATTGCCATTTTTTGAAGCAGCTCAAAAATTCAATCCGGATAATGCATCACTAAACTGGATGATTGGTTTTACACATTTTCAGCACAATCATTTGGATGATAAATGCACTCCATTTTTAGAAAAAGCTTTTCAACTAAATCCAATGATAGAAAAAGAGTTAACCTATAATTTAGGATGGTCGCACCACCTTCATTCAAGATGGGATGATGCGATAAAATATTATGCCATTTACAAATCAAAATTAGATGCAGGTGAACAATTTTATGAAAGTAAATTAGAAGATGTAGATAAAAAAATTTATGAATGTAATAACGGTAAAAAATACATACAAAATCCACAACGTGTTTTTATTGATAATATGGGAGGGAAAATTAATTCAAGTTATCCTGATTATAGTGCCTATATTTCTGCTGACGAATCGGTATTAATGTTTACTTCTCGCAGAGAAACATCAATGGGCGCAGAAAGAGACAATGCTGACCATGCCTATTTTGAGGATATTTTTACTTCTACAAAAATTAATGGCGAATGGACTGAGGCTAAAAACATTGGTGAACCTATTAATAGCATAGATCACGATGCAACTGCTGGCTTAGCTCCAGATGGAACTACACTTTACATTTATGCGCATCATGGTAAAGGTGGTGGAGATATTTACAGAAGTAAATTAAATGGTAAGGAATGGTCTGCTCCTGAAAAAATGGGCAAAACAATAAATTCAGAATTTAGAGAAACTACCATTTCTGAATGGTATGATGGATCAAAAATATTATTCATTTCTAATAAAAAAGGAGGTAAAGGTGCGGGTGATATATATATTGCTAATAGAGATGAAAAAGGAAATTACACCACTGCAATTAATATTGGTGAACCTCTCAACACAAAATACAGCGAAGAAGGAGTTTTTTTGGTGCCTGATGGAAAAACACTTTACTTCAGTTCGCGAGGGCATTCTTCTATGGGTGGATATGATGTTTTTAAAACAACTTTTGAAAATGGAAAATGGTCAACCCCGGAAAACTTAGGTTATCCGGTTAATGGCCCTGATGATGATGTTTACTTTGTAATGTCAGGTAGCGGAAGAAGAGGTTATTATGCATCAGCTAAAGAAGGGGGATTTGGAGAAAAGGATTTATATATGATTACTTTTTTAGGCCCGGAAAAGCCTTTTGAAATGAGTAACGAAGATAATTTGTTAGCAGGTATTGCAGAACCCGTTAAAAGTGTGCATGCAGCAGAAGCAGTAGAGATTGTATCTAACCCGCTTACGATTTTAAAAGGAACAATTACTGATGCCAAAACACAAAAACCTTTAGAAGCAACTATTGAGCTGATTGATAATACTAAAAATCAGGTTATTGCTACTTTTAAATCAAACAGCGCAACTGGTAAATATACGGTTATGTTACCATCCGGAAAAAATTATGGTATTGCTGTTAAAGCAACTGATTATTTATTTCATTCCGAAAACTTTGATATTCCACAGGCAACAGGTTACCAGGAAATCATCAAAGATATTGCACTACAAAGCATAAGTGTTGGTAGTAAAATTGTATTAAAAAACATATTCTTTGATTTTGACAAATCAACATTAAGGCCTGAATCAACAAATGAGCTTGAACGTTTGACGAAATTATTAAACGATGTACCAACATTAAAAATTGAAATAAGTAGCCACACAGACAGCAAAGGTAGTGACGATTATAACATGCGTTTATCGCAATCTCGTTCAGAAACTGTAGTAAATTATTTAATTAATGAAAAGAAAATCGTTAAAGATCGTTTAGTAGCAAAAGGTTATGGAGAAACAAGACCAATAGCAACTAATGATACTGATGAAGGAAGACAACAAAACAGAAGATCGGAGTTTGAAATTTTAAGTAAATAATTGATTAAATATTTTAATCAGTAGTTATTACGTTTACCCTTAAATTATTTTTTGTTTATCTAATTTTAAGAGTTTATTCAAAGAACTTAAAATTAAATTGTTTTTGATCAATAAAAAATCATAGTTAGTTAACACTTTGCTAATATAAAATCTCGATTTTTATTTTAAATTTGTTTATAGGCGAACACCCTAAAAGGACACTCCTGAACCGCCTAGCAATTGTTTTTTTAGAAATGTAATTATAACTTAAAACAGGTGCTTAATTTTTTTAGAATTATTAAGTTGTTCTGTTTTATGTTTATTTAAAATTGATTTTAAAATTTAGTAATAGAAGCTAAGCGATGAACTATTTTGTATGTACTTTAACAAGTAAAACCTATAAATTAATTAACCAATTACTATTCATTTTAAATGGTTTTAAAGCAATAGTATTGTTTTGTTGTTTAATGATAACTGCAACTGTGGGGTGGGGGCAGACGAATTATGTAAGTTGGAATTTTACAACTTCAATTACTAGCGCTAATTATTCAACTAACACAGCTAATCAAAATTCAGCAAGATCAACTGCTCTAACAGGTGCTACGCTTTCAATAATTTCTTTAAATGGAACTGGAATTAGCGGAACAAATGCCAATACTCTTCATCGATCAACAGGTTGGACTACAGCTACAACCGTAGATAATACTAAATATTTGGAATTTACTGTTACATTAGGGGCAGGACAAACATTTCAAAATAGTACATTAAGTCTTGCAATTGCAGCTCAAGTTTCAAGCACTACCGCAGCCGCAAGAAATTATACTGTATACTATGGTTGGGGTTCATCTCCAACTTTTAATGCTGTATCAGGTTCGAATGCTGCTAATGCAACTCCAACAAGTGGTGGAACAGTGACAAGCTTAACCACATCATCTACAAGTAATACTGCAACCATACCAGCGCCAGGAAATACGACAACAACGATATTGAAGATAAGAATTTCTGCATTCAACTCTGGTACAGGCACTGGCAATTTACAAATTGGTTCAATAGCTTTAACTGGAGCATCAGGTCCAATTTTACCACCCACCATCACAGGCGCTGCTACTGCAACAGCATTTACTACAACTTATGGAACTGCATCAACTGCTCAATCTTTCAGTATTTCTGGAAGTAACCTAACAGCCAATTTGGTTGCAACGGCACCAACCGATTTTGAAGTTTCTTCAGATGGTACTACTTATGGTTCTACTGCAACATTTACTCAATCGGGTGGTTCTGCCAGTGGTACGCTTAGAATACGACTTACTGCAACAGCTAGTGTAAGCGGTTCATACAATAGTCAAAACATTGTGTTGTCAAGCACTGGAGCGACATCAGTAAATATTACAACAGCTTCCACAGGTAATTCAGTTAGCACTAAAGCACTTACGATAATTGGACTTTCCGCTTCAGATAAAAATTACGATGGAAATACATCGGTTTCTGTTTCAGGAAGTGCAGCTTATTCAGGTTTAGTTAATAGTGAATCTTTCACTCCATCTGATGCTGTAACATGGGCTTTTCCTGACGCTAATGTAGGATCAAATAAAACATTAACGAGAACTGGTTCTTATACTGCACCTTCAACTAATTATTCCGTTACGCAACCATCCTTAAGCGCAAGTATTGTTGCAGTTGTTCCTTCAGCACCAAGCATTACTGGAATAACTCCAGGGAATACTCAATTAAGCGTAGCATTTACTGCCCCTTCTTCCAATGGTGGCTCAAGTATAACAAACTACGAATATTCAACCAATGGGGGAGTTAATTGGACAACACCAAGCCCAGCAGTAACTACAAGTCCACTAGCTATTACTGGTTTAACAAACGGAACAACCTATGATGTTCAAATCCGTGCAGTCAATTCTGCTGGAAGCGGAGCAGCAAGTGCTACAACCCAAGGAACTCCTGCAGCACCATCTTCACCAACTATTTCAGGAGCTGCCACGGCATCTGCTTTCACAACTACTTATGGAACAGCATCTACACCTCAATCTTTTTCAATAACGGGTTCAGCTCTGACCGATGATATTACTGCAACAGCACCGACAGGCTTTGTTGTATCATCAGATGGTTCTAGTTATAATTCAACAGCAACTTTTGTACAAAGTGGTGGAAGTGCAAGTGGTACTTTATATATTCGTTTGGCAGCTACGGCGCCAGTTATCGGCTCATACAATAGTCAAAACATTGCTTTAACAAGTACGGGAGCATCAACTGTAAACATTACAACATCGTCATCAGGGAATACCGTTACAGCTAAAGGATTAACGATAACCGGAATTTCGATTTCCAATAAAACGTATGATGGAAATGCTACAGCAACAATAACAGGAACAGCTGCTTATTCAGGCTTAGTAAATAGTGAATCATTCTCGGTAACAGGAACTCCAAGTGCATCATTCAGCAATAAAAATGTTGCAAATGGAAAAACTGTAACTTTCTTAGGATATACTGCCCCTAGTTCAAATTATTCTATTACACAACCAACAGGATTAACTGCTGATATTTCCGCTAAAGAATTAACGATTACAAGCCCTGCCGTTAGCTCTAAAGTATACGATGGAACAACAAGTGCAACCATTACCGGAACTCTTTCCGGGGTAGTTTCCGGAGATGCAGTAACATTGGTGGGTACAGGTACTTTTGCTTCATCCAATGTTGGAACCGGTATAAGTGTTACTTCAACTTCATCCTTAAGTGGAGCAGATGTAGGAAATTATACCTTAACTCAGCCAACCGGATTGACGGGTGATATTACTCAAACATCTCAAACTATTACATTTAATAGTTTATCGCCTGTAGCTCCAGGCACTGCCGATTATTCACCTGGAGCAACTGCTTCTTCAGGATTAACAGTTAGCTATACGAGTTCTAACACTTGCGTAGCAACTATTGTAAGTGGAAACATTCACATAGTAGGCCCAGGAACAACTACTATTACAGCTTCACAAAGTGGAGGAGGAAATTATGCAGCTGCAACTAATGTTAATCAGACTTTAAGTGTTATGAATCCTACTTCATCATTGGCTGCGGGTGATTTGGCGATAGTTGGAATAAATTCTGCAAATCCAGATATGTTCTCAATGGTTTTTTTGAAAGATGTTGCTGCAAATACTGCAATTCATTTTACCGATAATGGATTTATAGCATCAACTACTACAAGAAGTGGAGAAGGTTTTTTAACTTATACTGTTCCATCGGGTGGACATTCAGCTGGAACGGTTGTTACCTGGACTAATGGAATGAACATTTCAGGTACTGGATGGAGCACTAATAATCCATCCAACATGGCATTCAATGGTAGCGGTGATCAATTATTTATTTTTACAGGAAGTACAGCCAATTGGTCAACATTGAGTGGTATTACTTTATTGTATGGTTTGAATTATGGAACAGTCCTTAGTTCCACTTCTGGAGCAGCAAATACCGTTCAACCATCTACTTCTTTGCTTCCTTCATCTTCATGGTTGAATTTGGGTTCTGCAACTTATGCCAACACTTATTTTGCAAATGGAATAACATCAACATCTTCAGTTTCTATTAGTGGTACTTCAGCAACATTGCTATCATACTTTGTTGATGGCACCAACAAATGGTTCGGAAATACTAGCACGGCAGCAACTTTTCCAACATTTTCAATTTCTGTTTCAACTTCACCAACTATAAATAGTTCTGGTACCTTATCAGCAGTAAATACAACCTATGGAACAGCTTCAGCTTCTCCTACAAGCTATAGTGTTTCTGCAAACCAACTAACCACTAATTTAACTATAAGCGCTCCAAGCGGTTTTGAAATTTCAACTTCAATTGGTTCAGGATACAATACAACATTAACAATTACGCCAGATGCTTGTGGAACAATTTCTACAACAACAATTTATGTTCGATTGGCTGCAACTACTGTACCTGGAAATTATTCTGGAAACATTGTGATGAGTAGCACAGGTGCAATTAACGTAAATGTTGCAACTGTTTCAAGCACTGTTAGTGTTAAGCAATTAACTATAACTGGCTTAAGTGCTGACAATAAAATTTATGACGGATTAACAACGGCAACTACATCAGGAACAGCTTCGCTTTTAGGTATTATAGGCTCAGATAATGTAACTTTGAGTGGTACACCTATATTCACTTTCTCAACTGCTACTGTTGGTACAGGTAAAACTGTTAGCACTTCTGGTTACACATTGAGTGGATCGCAAGCAAGTTATTATAGCTTAACACAACCTAGTTTTACTGCAAATATATCCGCAAAAGAATTAACTATAAGCAGCGCTGTTGCCAACAATAAAACATACGATGGAACAACATCCGCTATAATAACAGGAACTTTGTCAGGAGTGATTTCACCAGATGTAGTCACTTTAAATCTTAGTGGAACTTTTACCTCTGCAAATGCAGGAACAGGAATTTCTGTTACATCAACTTCAAGCTTAAGCGGTGCTAATTCTGGTAATTATATACTTACTCAACCAATAAGTCTTGTTGCGGATATTAATCCTAAATCATTAATCATTACGGCAAATGATGTGTCAAAGCCTCCAGGATTGCTATTAACTGGGGAATCTGGCTCTATAGCGTTCACAACTAGTGGACTTATTGGAAGTGAAACAATTGGTACTGTTACTATAACTTATGGCTCAGCAGGTGCAACAACGGGTGATGGAAATACAACTGGTGTTTATCCTAATCAAGTCACGCCATCCAGCGCAACAGGAGGAACTTTTTCTATATCCAATTATTCAATAAATTATGTTGCAGGAACGATTAATGTTGTTGGAGAATATCAAACTCGTCAATCTGGAAATTGGGGCACATTAAGCACATGGGAAAAATGGAATGGTAGTTCGTGGGTTGCTTGTACAAATTCAACTGAAATACCAGATTATTCTACTGTAAATGTTACAATTAAAAATGGACATATCATTGATAATGATGGATCAGGTTCGCCTCCTTGGGATGTAAATAATCT
The DNA here is from genome assembly GCA_044352985.1 of Bacteroidia bacterium. GTDB lineage: Bacteria > Bacteroidota > Bacteroidia > B-17B0 > Aurantibacillaceae > JADJDM01. The sequence goes on along the minus strand of JBILCU010000011.1, from coordinate 26,449 downwards.
TACCGTAGAAACAGGAGGTAAATTATGGGATAATCAGTTTGGTGGAATAAATTCATACTTACAAATTTATGGAAACATTACTTGTGATGGTACAATTGGCGATTCAAATGGCGATGATATTTCGTTTGATATTGTCGGCGGGAACAACTGTACAATATCTGGTAATGGTACATTTACAGCCACAAGAATTAGAAAAGATGCTAGTATTAATAGCACAGCCGACGCAACATTAACAATTAGTATGGACATTCGACTTACTTGGAGCAGTGCTTCAGGAGCAGTAATTTATAATGATGGCACAGAATCAAATTTTAACGTAATAATTAATAATGGAAAAACAGTAAGAGGTAGCGGTCCTGGTAGTTCTTTAGCAAATGTTGCTATTGATGGAAACAATAATACTTCTCCAGACAATAGCAATTCTGGTGGTACTTTAACTGTAAATGGAACTCTAGATATTGATGGAGTTTTATTTTCTTATACAAATAATACTACCACAGGTCGTTCATGTAATATCATTATTAACAATGGTGGAATTATTAAATGCAGATACATTAAAACTGGAGTTAGCGGTTCAAGTGGAAATTTATTAAGAATAATGTCTGGTGGCAAATTAAATATATTTGGTAGCGTTGATACCATTACTGCAACATTAAATGATATCACCTGGAATAATTTCAGCACTACCAATAATACATGGGACTTTCAAGATGGCAGTACCATTGAATACTCTGGTGCAACGCAACAACAAATTAATGGAATTACATCCTGCAGTAATTTTATAGTTTCAGGTGGTGGTTTAAAAAAATTGGTAAATGATTTTAATGTGAACAAAATGCTTACGCTAACCAATGGTAAAATACAAACAGATAGTTATAAATTAACACATACATCAACTTTATCAACCGATCTTACTCATTCATCAGGTAGCAGCAGTTTCATTAATGGTAATTATAGAAGATATATTACATCAAACATAGATAGCTATGAATTACCTATGGGTTTTTCAAATAACTCAAATGGTTATCACCCAGCTAATTTCCTTAATGGTAGTTTAACGGGTGTAACTTATTTAGATGTATCTGTTAATAGTATTACAGAGACCGGTAATAATATAATTACACGACTTAACACATCACAACAGGGTGAGCCAATAATTGGAATTGACAATACAGCAGAATGGAATATTACACCAAATTCAACCCCAACTAGCGGTAATTATGGAGTTGATTTGTATGTTACTAATATGAATATTTCATCATCCGACGATAATAAATTTGTAGTAGTAAAAAGACCAGATAATTCATCTGATTATGCAGATTGGAATACATTTGAATCAACAACATTTATTGCTGCTTATGGTGATCCCGGAAGAGTTTATGGTTCTGGAAATGGATTCGCAAGAAGAACTAATTTTACTACGTTTTCAAAATTTGTGATTGGTAAATTAAACAATACAGTTCTTCCTATTGATGTATATGATTTTAAAATAAACAAACAGCTCAAAAATAATTTAGTGGAATGGAAAAGCCGTGATGAAGAAAACTTATTGCATTATGAATTGGAGAAAAGTAAAGATGGTATTAATTATTATTTTTTAGACAAAGTAAATCCAATTGAAAGCAATTACTTCAATGAAAAACAATATTTATATGTTGATACATTAAGTGCTGATTTTACTGCTTACTATAAATTATATAGTTGGGATATAAATGGAAAAAGAAACTATCATGGACTTGCGTTTTCGTTTAACGAAAAAATAGAAGAAGGTATTAGTATTAATTATCAATCAACAAAAATTAATATTGAAATTGCTAATCCAGAAAACATCAATGAAATTAACCTCTACAGCGCATTAGGTCAATTAATTAAAAAGATCAACAAACAAGAAATAAATAACAATTTAATTACTATTGAGTTTTCGGAATTTAACTATGGCATCTATTTGCTTAACATAAACAGCAAATATAACTCAGTGAATAAAAAATTAATTATAGGAAGTAATTAATCTTCTATTCTATCGATATTAAAAACGATGAGTTCTAATTTCTTTTCCTCGCAAACAGAAATTATTTTATAAATCTGATTAAACAAATCTGATTTTTCATTGATGTTAGTGTTATAAGCATCTAAACTGTTTTTAAAATGATGCACTTCGGCTTTGTTTAATAGTGACATCTTAACGTCGTCGTTTTTTGAATAAGGGGTGTCAAAAATCTGTTGAGCTTGTAATAATTTATTTAAATCGAATGCGGGACTAATTTGTTTTAATTGATTGGATAACTGATTCCAGTATTCATTTATTTTTATGTCTTCATCGTAACTTAAAAATTGTTCACCTAACTCATAGCATAAAATAAGCAAAGCAAATGCATAATCTAGCCATTCTCCATCTAATCCTCTACCATCATCTCCTTTAATTAAACCAAATAATTTTGGTGGTTTTACTGTTCTGTTATTTAAGGGAACATACTTATAGAGTAACTCTTCCAGTTCGTGTTTAAAACTGTATTCTTCGTCGTATTTGTGGTATATAGCAGTTGATATTAAACGAACAAACAACTCGTTGTTTTTACTACCAAAAACTTTTTTAATTTCATCTAATTTTATTCCTATAGGAAAAATTGAAATACCCATTTGGTTTTGTTTTAATGAAATAAAATTAAGTTCGGCTGAGAAAATTCCTGTTAACTCAAAATTATTTTATTGTAAAAATTAGACTTAATTTTTACAATTAATTTTAATCTATTTTATTTCAAATTTTATCTGATTTAAAAATAGTAGTATTTTCTTCTTTAGAAATAGTTTGAGAAATAGTTGTATTAATAAATTTATTATTCAAAAATCGTTTAAACCATTTTCTGGAATTTTTAATTATTCGTTTTTGAGTGGCATAGTCAATATATACCAAACCAAATCGATGACGGTAACCTTCGGCCCATTCAAAATTATCGGTTAAGGACCATACAAAATATCCATTAACATTCATCCCTTCTTTTTTAGCGCGCAGCACTTGTTTTAAATACGATTCGAAAAAGTTTTTACGTTCATTATCGTGCACCGATATACCTTCTAATTCATCAGGAAAAGAGGCGCCATTTTCTGTTATATAAATTTCTTTAACGGAAGAGTACGATGAAAATAATTTTATCATTTGATAAATGGATTCAGGATGAACTTCCCAATCCATTAGTGTTCTGTAAACCTAACGTTTATCTGCCGGAACAATTTTAGCTTTTACATAAGGTGTAAGCCAATTGTACTTAACAACATCACGTGTGTAAAATTGTATTCCAATAAAATCAAAATTCACTTCCATTAATGTTCATCATTAGTTGAAGCAACTCTGCTTTATTTAATAAGCATGTTTTAATTTCCTCCTCTTTTTTAAAAGGAGTATCAAATAGTTGTTCTGATATTAAAAACTTATTTAAATCATAGGAAGGGGAAGTTGAAGATAATAGCAATTGAAATTGTTCCCAGTCTATATCAATTTTCAATTCTTCGTTTAATGCCATAAATGGTAAACCTAAGTGATGACAGATAATCAATAATGCAAAAGCATAATCAAACCATTCACCATTTAAACCTCTGCCATCATCTCCTTTTATTAATCCAAATAACTTAGAAGGTTTAATTATTCTATTTTTAACAGTAACATAATTAAAAATAATTTCCTCTAATTCTCTTTTAAAACTATATTCCTCATCGTAATAATTATAAACATCAGAGGAAATTAATTTGACAAATAGTTCATTATTCTTACTTCCAAAAACGGCACTAATTTCTTCTAACTTAATACCAATAGGTACGACGAATGTTGACATAATAAATGAATGAATGAAGCAAAACTATTTCTGATTCAAATTACAGATGTTTCATAAAAGTTAAATTTGAATTAAATTATTGATCACTTTAATTAACAAGAAATTATCTATAAACTCTAAATTTTTAAGCTGCATTAATTATTTAATAAATAATTAATGATTACAATTTATTTGATTAATAATACATCACGAAAATTGCACTATTGAAGTTGAACAACCTAAAAAACTCATAATAGAGTATTAAAACCGACTTCGTTAAAAAATAAAATATTTTTATTATGAAAACGAAGTATATTATCAAACTTTTATTACTTACAGTATTTTATGTTTTCTTCTTTTCAAAAAAGTCATGGGGGCAGGTAACTATTTTTACAGAAACGATTGGTAATTGTTGTTCAACTACAAATACTTCTATTTCCTCAACAATTTTTGATAATTCGGGCTTAACATTTTCCGGCACCGGTGATACTAGAACATCTTCAATTTCAACAGGATATACTGGAGCATCGGGAGGTAGAAATGTGTTTTTCACTAATACTGTGGGTAGAGATTTTATAATTGCGGGCATAAATACTACAGGATACAGTTCTTTAACCCTAAGTTTTGGTCATTATAAAAGCACAACTACTGCCAACAATGAACTTATTGTAGAAGTCAGTTCAGACGGCACAAATTGGACAAGCTTAACGTATTCAAGAGCGACCGGTACAGGAACTGCAATTTGGTTATTAATAACTCCAACCGGTTCTATTCCTGTAACAACTAATTTAAGAATAAGATTTAGACAAACTAGTACTACTCCTCAATTTAGAATTGATGATGTTAAATTAACAGGCACATCAACAGCATGCGCAACACCAACAACTCAAGCATCATCCATTATAGAAAATTACTCATGCTCAAGTGCAATAGCTTTAAATTGGACAAACGGAAATGGTAGTAAAAGAATTGTTAAGATGAATACTACTAATTCATTTACCAACCCTACAGATGGTACTGATCCATCAGCAAATTCAGTATATACTGGTGGTGAACAAATTATTTATAATAGCAATGGAAATAGCATTTCAGTTACTGGATTAAATCCTTATACAACCTACTGGTTTAGGGTTTATGAATACAATTGTAGTGGAAGTAATACCGTATATCTTACTTCATCAGGAACAAACAATCCATTAAGCATTACTACTCCCACAATTACATGTCCAACTTCAAATGATTATAGAACAATTACAAGTGGAAATTGGGGCATAAACACTTCATGGGAGAGGGGAACAGGAAATGGTTGGGCTAATTGTGCAACAGGTGATTTTCCGGATGTTTCAACTGCTAATGTAACTATTAAAAATGGGCATACTATTGATAATGACGGATCAGGTGCGCCACCTTGGGATGTAAATAATTTAACAGTTGAAGAAGGGGCGAAGTTGTGGGACAATGCTTTTACAGGGAGTAACTCTTACATTCAGGTAAATGGGAATATTTTGTGTAACGGAATAATTGGCAATCTAAACGGTGATGATATTGCATTTGATTTAATTGGGACAAACACTTCTATAACAGGCGCAGGAATATTTTCAGCTACAAGAATAAGAAAAGATGCATCTATTAATAATACTACGAATACTAATTTAATTATTGATATGGATATCCGCCTAACCTGGAGTAGTGTTTCCGGAACTGTAATCTATAATGATGCAGATAATCCGTCTAATTTTAATGTTACAATCAATGCGGGAAAATATGTTAGGTGTTCAGGTCCAGGCTCAGTTGCTTCAAATGTTTCAATTGATGGATTAAATGGTAAAGACATAAATGAAACAGGTGGAACATATAATATATATGGTACTCTTGATTTAGATGGAATTCTTTACTGTACAAATAATAATTCTTCAAATTCAACTTCAATTCAAATTAAAAATGGAGGTTTAGTGAAATGTCGTTTACTAGAAGCTAGCGCAAGCGGATTAGCAGGTAACTCATTAGTCATTGAAAATGGTGGGAGATTAAACATCTTCGGAAGTGTTGATACAATAACAGCAAGTTTAAATGATACTACATGGAGAAATTACAGTACAACAAATAATTCATATAATTTTCAATCAGGCGGCAGTATTGAATATTCAGGTGCAACTCGCCAGTTGATGAATGGTATAACTAACTATAAAAATTTAATTATTAGTGGTGGTTCAAATAAAAATATAGGTACTGACATAAACGTTGATGAAACACTGACATTAACTAATGGCATAGTTAATACAGGCGCAAATAAAATGATCATTCAAAATAATTCATCATCAAGCATAGTTCACAACATTAGCAATAGCATAAGTTTCATTAACGGTAATTTAAGGCGAAATATAAATTCGAATACAGACACGTATCAATTGCCTATAGGTTACAGTAATTCATCCACAGGTTATCACCCTGCTAATTTTTTAAATGGAAATATATCAGGAGTAAATTATATTGATACCTATGTAAATTCAATTGATGAAACAGGAAATAATGTTGATATTAATTTAAATACCATGCAGCAAGGCGAAGCTGTAATAGATGTTATTAATACATCTGAATGGAATATTATACCTAACACTAACCCTTCAAGTGGAAATTATGGCGTTGATTTATTTGCAACAAATATGAATATGTCCGCATCAGACGATAATAAATTTGTGGTGGTGAAGCGTGCTGATAATTCAACAACTTATGCAGATTGGAATACATTTGAAGAAACGACATTTATTGCAACACTAGGAGCAGCTGGAAGAATATATTCATCTGGGACTGGTTTTGCACGAAGAACAAATTTCACTTCCTTTTCAAAATTTGCAATTGGAAGATTAAATAATAGTGTTTTACCAATAACGGTGTATGATTTTAAAGTGAACAGAATTTCCAAATCTAAAAATCTAATAGAATGGAAAAGTAACGATGAAGAAAATTTATTGCGCTATGAATTAGAAAAAAGTGAAGATGGCTTTAACTATCAAGCACTAAATTATGCATTACCATTAGAAGAAAATAATTATGATGAAAAACACTATTTTGTTACTGATTCAACTGCAATTCATGCTGCTAATTATTATAAGTTATTTAGTATAGACAATAACGGTAAACGATTGTACCACGATATTGCTTTCATCAATGAATATAAAAACAATGAGGATTTTTCTATTGTTTATTCAAACGATGGTGTTACAGTTTTAATTGATGAGGAAAGAGATTATACAGATGCTTTAATTTATTCAACAATGGGGCAACTAATAAAGAAATTTAGTACTGATGATTTAAAAACAAGAAGTATACAGCTAAATAATTCTGAATTTGCTTCGGGTATTTATTTTATTCAAGTTAACGGGAAAAATAAATGTGTTTCAATTAAGTTAATATTTGGACAATAACGCAAAGGAAAATAACTATACTGTACTTTAAAAGCTTTCTATTAGAAAGTTGTTTAACCATACTATAACGCGTTTAAGTTCTTCATTAATTTTAATCTAATTAAGATTATATTAGCTGTAATCAATTTAAAAAATGAACAACTAACCAATGTAAACAGGTAGATTTTATCGCTCTATCTTAATGATTTATTCCAATTAACTTAACATCATTCAAGTAATTTTGATAAATATTTACATGCTTCGCGTTTTAACTATTTTCCTATTAAATGCCACCTTGTTTGCTCAGGATTTAGATTTGGCAAATAAAGTAAAGAATATTCTGATTAATAAATGCGTTTCTTGTCATCATCAAGGTGGTTATTCTCCCGTAGTATTAGAAAACACTTCAGACTTTAAAAAAAGAGAGAAATTCATTCAACATGTAATTGAAAACAATATCATGCCTCCATGGAGAGCTGATACATTGTATAGAAATTTTGCAAATACTAAATCATTAAGTAAATCAGAAAAAGCAAATATACTTAACTGGTTAAAAACGGGATGCCCCGAATGGGTTGAAAAATCGGAAGATCTAAAATTTACACATGGATCTCAAATAAACAGAAAGCCCGATTTAATTTTAAAAATGAAGGAACCGTATATTGTACCTGCAATTAATCAAAACGTTTACATCTGTTATAAAATTCCTTTCGAAATAAAAAATGACACATTTGCTAATGCAATAGAATTTATACCCGGAAATAAAAAAGTTGTGCATCATGCCAGTTACCAAATTCTAGAAGTAGAAAATGATGTAGATATATATTCTGGAGAAAATTATTTTAGATTTAATGAAGACAGTTTAAATCGAGTTTCAGACGAACATGATTATCGACACTTTAATTTAATCGGGAAGTCAGGTAAATACCCAAAAGAAACTTATCATGGAGGTTGGTTGCCAGGAACAAGTACTCAAGAATATCCGAACTCAATAGGAATTCGAATTCCTAAAAAAGGAGTATTACTAATTCGTAATTTTCATTATTCGCCAACACCAATTGAAGAAAAAGATTTATCAGGATTTAATATATTTTTTACTGCTAATAAAATTAAACGCTCCATTGGTTTTACCTCATTTCAACCTAAAAAACCCGGCGGTACAGGAGAATGGATTATTAAAGCAAATGATTCATCTTATCAAGCTCACATAAATGTAAAATTCCATCAGGATATTTCTTTATTAAACATCAATCCGCACATGCATCAATTAGGTAAAAGTTTTAAAGCATATGCATTAACACCGACTGGTGATACAATACGTTTAATTAATATACAAAACTGGGATTTTAATTGGCAGGAATTTTATAGATTTAAAAACATCATTAAAATACCGGCTGGTTCTGTATTACATGCAGATGCGATATATAATAATTCAACAAGCAATCCAAATAATCCATATCAACCACCACGAGATATTAAATTTGAATGGGGAATGAATGATGACAGTGAAATGATGAGACTTGTATTATTGTATTTACCATATCAACAAAATGATGAAAAAATTTCTCTTGAAAAATCCAACTTTAAATAATACAAGGATTAAGATTTCAATTTTACTCTCTTTCATTTATTTATTCCAATACTCGCAAGCACAGATAAAAACAAAAGCTACTACTTTTTTATTTCTTTCACCTGAGTGCCCTTTATGTATTTCTTATGTGCCTGTAATAAACAAATTATATAACGATTATCAATACAAGGGAATTGATTTTATGGGTGTAATTTCAGGAACATCATTTAAACAAGAGACAATCTCAAATTATAGAAGTCAATATGATATAAAATTTCCATTAATTGTGGATAGCACTTATACTATTAGCAATCAATTTGGAGCACAAATTACCCCGGAAGTTGTACTAGCAGATAATTCAAATAATATCGTTTATAAAGGAAGAATAGACAACTGGGCTTTTGCCCCCGGAAAAAAAAGAAAAAATGCTACGGAACATGATTTATTAAATGCTTTAAATGAATATCTAAACGGATTATCAATTAAAGTTAAACAAACTAAAGCCATTGGATGTTTTATAGAATAAACTACTAATGTGTAAAGTAAAATTTATTTTTAGTTATGTAAATATTTAGCTTATAAAATTTAACATAAACTCATAATTTATTATATAAACTTAATTGTTACTTAAGTTTTGGATAAGGCGCTAAAAAGATTGAATAATTTACTTTGTGTCATAATTTTAAAACAAATTAAATGAAAACAAAATTTTACGCAACATTGGCTTGTGCAGCATCGTTAACGGTTGCAAAAGCTCAACTTCCGTTCCCGGTTAACATAGATACTGCTTGGTCTGTACAAACAGTTTGGATGCCAAAGTCACCTTTAAAATTTCAAAATATTTTTATTGGAGGGCAAGATACTGTTCAAACAACTGCAACATATAATTCAGTTGCTGGAACTTCACTAGCTAAACAATGGCATGACTTCATTGGTTTTGCTCGTGATAATTCAAACAGTGGAGATATTGGTTGGGCAGTTGTAAATCACGAAATGGTTTCTAAAAATGACAAAATTGGTGATGGTGGTGGCATGACGATGTTTAAATTACGTCGTAACAGTGCTAATGATAGTTTAATGGTTGTAGATCAAACTTTAGCTGATGGAAGATCAGGTAAATTTTTTAACGTAGATTTTGTTAATACTGTAGGAGAAACAGGTATGAACTGCGGTGGAATAACTGCTGCAAATGGCAGATTGTGGACTGCAGAAGAGTGGATGCAAACAAGTAATTCAGGTATTTACGCAAATGGTGATGGAATAAGAGATACAAGTGATTTTATTATCGGCACTACTGCACCAGCAGGTTTTCCAGGCTTTAACGGAAGAACTTTAAAAAAATACCAAAACTTAAACTGGATGGTAGAAGTTGATCCTACAACTGCAAAAGCTGTTCGTAAACAATACAATTGGGGACGTGCAGGTTATGAAGGTGGCGTGGTGATGCCTGATAACAAAACGGTATTTTTATTTGAAGATGGGTCGCCTGGAATATTATCAAAATTTGTTGCTACTATAGCAAATGATTTCACAGCTGGTCAATTATACGTTTATAAACATGACGCGCCAACTTCTTGGATTGCAATTGAAAATAACTTAGATACCTTAGTTGAATTAAATAAAGTTGCTATTCGCCGTGGAGCAACGATGTTCAATCGTTTAGAATGGGGTCAATATTATAATGGTAAAGTATACATAACAGAAACCGGAAGAGATGCATTTAGTTTTAATTCAGGAAATTCATTAAATGGTGTTGTTTCACCTACATTAGTAGAAGGTTACAAAATACGTTTTCAAATTAAAAATGGTACCGCATTCCCTGGAACTGATGCACAAGCTGCAGACTCAGTTCGCCTTGGGAAATTCGCAGATTATTACGGACGTGTAATTGAATTAAATCCAGCTACAAATACTGTTCGTTCATACATTGAAGGTGGCCCATTAGCAACCGCCTCTGCGTCTCAAAGTACTTCAACTTATCCTTCAATTCATTTATCAAACCCTGATGGCCTTGATTTTATGACAATTGGCACTAAAACATACATGATTATTCAAGAAGATTTAAATGGATTAACTTGGAATCGTATGCCTGGTGGTTTTACTAAAACAAATTGCGAAACTTATTTGTTAGATATGTCAATTGCTAACCCAACATTTAATAATTTAATTAGAATTACAGCTTGTTCTCCAGGTGCAGAAATCACAGGTGCAATAATGATTGATAATCAAACAATGCTTGTTAATTCACAACATCCAAGTTCAACAAATACAGCTCCATTTAATAATTCACACACTTTTGCAATTAGTGGATTTAGTGGTGCAACTGTAGGATTATTGCAAAACACTAAAACAGAAAATGTATTTGGTGTTTACCCTAATCCGACTTCACGCGAATTAAATTTAAGTAAATCTCAAGATATCGCAATTTACGATATTACAGGAAAAAGAATTCGTGTTGCTCGCGATGTAAAATCTGTTGATGTATCAGAACTTACACCTGGCATCTATTTTATTCAAAACACAGATGGAAAAACAATTAAATTTATTGTTGAATAATTTGTGACCAATTACAAAAAGAGGTTGTCTTTCGGAAGACAGCCTCTTTTTGCATTATGTGATTAACTAACACAGTAAATATTCAGTCAATTAAACTCAGTTCAAACTTCACATCTATTGATGTTTTTTGAATATACCTTGAACAAATTTCTTTTACACTACATATTAAATGAAAAAAACAATTTTAGTTATACTAGGTTCATGTTTAGCATTGTTTTTATTATCAATACATAAAAATGAAAAAAACAGCATTGACTTAATTACTGAGAATTATCTTCAACGATATGCATCACTAAAAGAAAGCATAAATGAATTAGAATTAGCCATTATAGATAATAAACCGAAACAAGAAATTCAAAAAAGTTATCTTAAACTTAGAAAATATTATAAGCAATGGGAATACCTAGCCATTCAAAAAGATCCTGTATTTATTAAAGAAGAAATCAATGCTGCCCCACTTCCTAAAATAGAGGAGAACAGTTTTGGTAGCAATATCATAGCGGCTAGAGGATTACAACAATTAGATGATTTAATTTTTTCAGACGAATACACTAAAGAAGAAATCACTCAACAGGTTACTTACTTAAAAAATAAATTTAAAGAGTACACACCAATTAAATTATACGATAGGGACGTTTTTGAAGGTGCGAGAATAGAATTAATAAGATTGTTCACATTAGGCCTAACAGGATACGATACACCAGGCTCAGCAAATGCTATACAAGACGCAACAGATGTATTAATTACTTTGCAAGAAGACCTCAATATTTATCATAAAACTATTATAGCAAAAGATAGTGCGCTTGCAAAACATATTCAATCAGATTTATTACAAGCAATTAATTATTTAAAACAAAACAATAATTTTGAAAAACTTGACAGGTTTTATTTTTTAAAAAATTATTTAAATCCGTTATATAAAAATATTTTATGGGCACACCGTAAGCTAGAGATAGAATTACCAGAAGAAGTATATCAGCAAAAATTAGCATTTAATTATAATTCGGAAAATTTATTTGCTGAAGATTTCATAAACTCATCCTATTACATACAAGTACCCGACAAATTTAATACTAACAAAACAAAAGAATTAGGGAAATTACTTTTTTTCGACCCAATTTTATCTTCCAATAATGATCGTGCTTGCGCAAGTTGCCATAATCCTGACAAAGCATTTACTGATCAATTGCCAAAAAGTATTGCAAGTGGCAAAATAGGCTTTTTAAAAAGAAACTCACCTACATTAATCAATTCGGTATACACCGAACGACTGTTTCATGATATGAGGGCAAGAACTTTTGTAGATCAGATGGAACATGTATTAACATCTAAAGACGAATTTAATTCAAGCATGATTGAACTGCTTGAAAAATTAAATCAAAGTGAAGAATACATCAACTTATTTAAAAGCGCATTTGAACTTAAAGAAAATAAAATTAGTGGAGTTTATATACAGATGGCTTTATCAGTTTATGTGGCAAGTTTAACCGGCATGGATTCTGAATTTGATAAATACATCAGGGGTGAGACAACTAAAATTAATAAAGATGTAATACATGGTTTTAATATTTTTATGGGTAAAGCAGTTTGCGGAACCTGTCATTTTGCCCCTATATTTAATGGAACTGTTCCTCCTGATTATAAAGATTCAGAGAGTGAGGTTTTAGGTGTTCCTGAAAACCCATATGTAAAAAAACCTAAAATTGATACTGATGAGGGAAGAGGTGCTGCATTATTAAAAGAAAAAGTTTTTTATAACCAATATGCATTTAAAACCCCAACCGTTAGAAACAGTAAGCTTACATTTCCATATATGCATAACGGCAGTTACAAAAATTTAGAAGATGTAATGGACTTTTATAATAAAGGTGGGGGAAAAGGAATTGGAATTGTTTTAGAACATCAAACCCTTCCCTTTGATGAATTAAAATTAACTAATAAAGAAATGAAAGATGTAATAGCATTTATGAATGCATTGACAGATACATCAGGAATTACAACCAAGCCCAACATACTTCCTAAATTTAAAAACCAACCCAATTGGAATAAGCGTAAAATTGGCGGGGAATACTAAAGCATCATTAGGATTGTAAAAAACCCTTAAACCATTTTCCGGAATTTTTAATTATTCGTTTTTGAGTGACATAGTCAATATATACCAAACCAAATCGCTGACGATAACCTTCGGCCCATTCAAAGTTATCGGTTAAGGACCATACAAAATATCCTTTAACATTCATTCCTTCTTTTTTAGCACGCAGCACTTGTTTTAAATACGATTCGAAAAAGTTTTTACGTTCATTATCGTGCACCGATATCCCTTCTAATTCATCAGGAAAAGAGGCGCCATTTTCTGTTATATAAATTTCTTTAACGGAAGAGTACGATGAAAATAATTTTATCATTTGATAAATGGATTCAGGATGAACTTCCCAATCCATAAGGGTTCTGTAGACCTTACGTTTATCTGCCGGAACAATTTTTGCTTTTACATAAGGTGTAAGCCAATTGTGTTTAACAACCTCACGTGTGTAAACTTGTATGCCTACAAAGTCAAAATTCACTCCCATTAATTGTTCATCACCAGGTAAAATGAAGTTGTTTATTTTTTTTAAAACAGGCAGATCTTTATCAGGATAACCTAAACCTAATGAAGGCTCTATGAAAATACGATTTAATAATGTGTTTACACGATTTGCTGCATTAATGTCTTTTAATGAATTTGAATAGGGCGTAACATAAGAACATGAAAAAGTAGTTCCTACTTTCGCTTCTTTATCCTTTGATTTAATGGCTTTAAAACCAATTGCCTGACATAGTACTGCATAATGAATAGCAGCTGCAAAATTCGAAATTCCTTTACGGCCAGGAGCATGAGCCCCTAAAAAATAACCTGCACCTGTAAATACCATTGGTTCGTTTAAAACCATCCAATGTTTTACTTTTTCATGATATTCATTTACGCAAATTTCAACGTAATTTTTGAACCAATTTGTTATTTCGCGATTTGTCCAACCACCTTTATCTTCTAAAGCCTGTGGCAAATCCCAATGATATAAAGTTACCCACGGCTCTATGCCATTCTTAATGCATTCATTAATAACATCGTGATAAAACAAAATACCTTTTTGGTTAATTTCTCCTGTCCCATCTGGCAATATACGAGGCCAGGAAATAGAAAAACGAAATTGTTTAAAACCCATTTCCTTAATCAGCAGAATGTCTTCTTTGTAGCGATGATAAAAATCAGTGGCTGTAAAAGGTGTATCACCATTTAAAATCTTTTTCTTTTTTGTTGAGAAAACATCCCAAATAGATAAACCTCTTCCATCGGTTAAATGTGCTCCCTCAATTTGTGCAGCTGATGATGAAACACCGAAGATGAAGTCATCTCCAAATAATTTACAATGCATAACTATTATTGAAAGATCGAGTAATGTTGCGATTCGTGAGTGGTATTTACATGTTTTGAGGTAGCGTGATTCTTTACAATTAAATCGGCTATTTCCTGTGCATTATCTTTATAATCTACTTCTACCCTATTATCGGTTTGCAACCATTCTTTTAAAACACTAGTATTTTCCGAATTCAATTTTTTCATAACAGGTACTCCCATGCTTTTTAGCATAGCAGCATTACAATACTGTTCGTATTGTTTTTTCATTGGAATAACCAATAATTTTTTATGTAGAAATAATGCTTCGCTAGTAGTTCCAAAACCTGAATTACACAATACACCTTCACATGAAAGTAATGACTTTAAAAACAATTTATTCTCAATGGGGTAAATGTTAATGTTCTTTTTCTTAATTTTTTTTGTTGTATGTTTTGAGAATACCTGCCATTTAACCTGCTTAAAAACACTAAGATATTTTATAATACGTTCATTATCATATGCAGGTAAATAAACGGTATAATGCCCTTCACTAGTTGTTTTTGCTTCTCTTAGTTCTTTACGAATAATAGGTGTAAATACATTTTGATCTAAAGATTTGAAGTGAAATCCGTATTGATAATTACACGGTGCGTATTTAACTAAAACTAGTTTACCAATAACATCAGTTTTTTTGGGTTTTGGAGCAAGCGGGTGCAAAGTAGCAGCTTGATTACTTAATCCAATACAATTAATTTTAGCTTTTAAACAAGCCCAAGAAGAAACAGGTTCGAAATCACTAATAATTAAATCGTATTTTTTTACCGGTAATTGTTTGATCTCCTTAAATAAATTCACTGTATTCATTTTTTGGTAGGTCTTCCAGATATCGACTCCGCCCTTTTTGCCAAAAATAAAAGATAAACCTTTAAAGCGATAAGTTACTTTAAAAGGCAATTCAATATCAGATTGAATACCGCTAACTAAAACATCCACCTCACCATGTTTTTTAAAACAAGGAATAAGTTCAATTGCACGCGTAATGTGACCATTACCAGTACCTTGAACAGCATATAAAATTTTAAGCATTAACTATAAAGTATCTGATATTTTAAATCTTGTTTAACTGAATTTTCGACCGGATAAATTAAATCCAAATAATTTTTATCGTAATAAAATAGTTCCCAGTCACCATTATTATATTCTAAAGCAGTTAGGTTCTCTACCCAATCGCCACTATTTAAATACATCACTTTACCTTTATCATTACTTACTTCACGCATTTGAGGCACATGTATATGACCGCAAATTACATATTCATAATTTTTTTCAATAGCTAACTCAGCAGCTGTTTGCTCAAAGTTTGAAATAAAAGAAACAGCTTTTTTTACACTTTCTTTTACCTTTTTAGAGAAACTCATTTTATCACTACCCACTAACTCTAAACACCAGTTTACAAATCGATTTATTAAGATTAATAAATCATAACCCTTACCACCTAATTTCGCCAATAATTTTGCATAACCTTTTGTGGTTGAGTCAAACACATCGCCATGAAAAATCCATGCCTGCTTACCATCAAGGTTTAATATCAATTTATCAGCTATATGAAAATTACCAAGTTTTAATTCACTGTATTTACGCAACATTTCATCGTGATTACCAGTAATGTAATACACTTCGGTATCTTCCATTGCAAGCTTCATCAAATAGCGTAAAACCTCCATGTGTGAATTTGGAAAATAATTTTTACTAAAATTCCACATGTCAATAATATCTCCATTAAGAACTAAGGTTTTAGGTTGAATAGTTTTTAGGTAATGCAAAAGTTCTTTTGCATGACAGCCGTAAGTTCCAAGATGAACATCGCTGATGATTACTAAGTCTAATTCGCGTTTGGGTTGCATTGTTTTTTTTTACAAAACAACAATACATCTGTTATGGGATTTGCACAAAAAGATTAATAAATCATTAATCTTTACCAGAAGTTAATTTTGAAAGGTGATCAACCCTTGATAAAAAATCAGCTATTTTAAACGGCTTTACAAAATAATCATTGATGCCTTTATTAAATGCTTTTGAAATATCCATATATGAATTATTGCATGTAATCATCACAAAAGGAGTTGATCTTAATTCTTCATCTTTTCTTATCTCTACTAATAAATCAATTCCTTGTTTACCCGGCAACATCCAATCAGAAATAATAAGATTAGGTTTAAAATGTTTTAATGAATCAAGAATTTGATTACAATCACTAAATAAAATCACTTTATATCCTTTTTTAACTAGATTATAATTCAGGAAATTCAGAATATCCTCATCATCATCAATCAACGCAATAATTTTTTCAGTTGCCATTTTTTTAAAATAAATCTTTGCAAACTAAATAGAAGAATATTAATTATTAATTGTTTAAATATTAAATAAATAATAAAAAAAGGGTTGAAAAAACTTCAACCCTTTACTTTAGTTTAATACTATGTATACTTATTTAGAAAGTGCTACACGGAAATTTTTAATGCTATTGTTACTAATTACTCTCACCCAATAAATCCCATTTGATAAATTTTCATCTAATGAAATTGAAATTTCAGAATTTACTTTTTTAGCTACTATAAATTCATTAACGATTTTCCCATTTAAATCAACAACAACAACACTTTGAATTACATCGTCAGTTGAAGAATTTATCTTAACAATGCCTGTTGTAGGATTTGGATAAATCGAGATAGTGTTTTGTTCATTAACTGAATTAATACTAACAGTGTTAAACGAATAATCAGATGATAGAGCTGTACACCCATTAGCATCAGTAATTTCAACACTGTAATTTCCGTTTTGTGTTACTGAATAGGTTTGATTGTTAGCTCCATTTATACTGTTTCCGTTTAAAAACCATTGGTAAGAAGCTGCATTTACACTACAAGTTAAATCAGCACCTAAAACATTTATTGTAGGTATAGAAGGTGAAGCATATACATTAATAGTTGAAAATGAAGTTGTATCTGAGCAAATACCTTGATTGAAAACAACCAAAGCATAATTTCCGGATTGATTTACTGATAATGTTGTATCAGTTTCTCCATTAATATTTCCTGCATTATTTATCCATTGGTAAGTATAATTTGAATTATATGTATGGCTCAAAACAACTGAATCACCTGAACAAAAACTTAATGGAGAACCGCTTACAATTCCTGCAACAGGGTTAGCAATTTCTTGTAAACTTAATGAAGTAGATTTATCTTCACAACCAATAGCGTTAAATGCATATAACGCATAATTTCCAGAAGTATTTGCATAGAATACTGAATCTTGAGCTGTATTTATTAATGTATCATTCAATAACCACTGATAGGTGTTTTGATTAGACTGTACAGTTGAATATAATTTAACCGAATCACCTGAACAGAACTGTGTAGCTAAAGAATTAAAATTAGCTAAGCCAGGTTGCGTACATGGGCTAATTTCAAAAATAGTTAAAGTGCTACTTGTTTCATTTGATAATACCAATAAATTTTTCCCATTCGGACTTTCATTTGCTGAAATAAAAATAATTCCTTCAGCACCTCTATCCGGTCCACGATTATTAGAATAAGTAACATATTGTGGAGCATTAGGATTTGTTACATCATAAATTATAACGCCACCAACTCGTTCAAGTGCAATAAAAGCATACGTTCTACCATTAATAGTTCCAGTAGCTACACCTTCAGGCTCAGGACCTTTATCATCGCTTCTGTTTTTCTTTGCTATAGAAGTACCATTACTTGCATTAAATAAATTACCGTATTGTGGATGATTAGCAGTTATTCTTTCAAATTCATCACCACTATCATAAATATTAGCAGCTGTAGCTGCGTCCCATATGGTAAAAGAACGACCTCCATAAACATAGATTTCATCAAAATCACCATCATTATCTAAATCACCCAATTTATTAGTTGTTTTTAATTTACCCAATACACTATTGTTTTTTAAATCAGCAGCATTAGGAAATACTGTTGCATCTAAAACATAAGAGGCATTTCCAATTGTTGTTTCTTCATTAAATCCTGTGTAAGCTCTTGCGTCACCTTCATTTGCAGTTAACAAGTAAATATTTCCATTAGCAGAATAATGACCGATTGCATCAGGAAGATACATTCCTTTTACTGGATAATTTGAGAAATTAATTCCACTTGTAACATCAGAAGCATCTAGCCCATTTCCTATGGCATTATGATTTTTAAATCCTAACGGAATTAATCTTGTGATGGTGTTCGTTAATAAATCTAATTCTGCCAACGCATTATTTTCTTGTAAAGTAACCCATGCTTTTGTATCATCATCAGATATGGTAATGTATTCCGGTTCAAAATCTTTTGATGCAGATGCATTTAGTCCGTAAATACGAATACCTTGAGCTTTAAGAGCACTTTCATTTCCGTTAAAAGAAGTAAATGTAATATGAGTAACATTTGCACCTGTTAAATTTTGAAGGCCATTTGTAATATCAACTATACTGATAGAGCCTTCAGGATCTAAAGTATAAGAGTCGTTTGGTTCGCCCTCATTGGTAGTGTACACTTTATTACCAGCATGATTAAATG
This sequence comes from Bacteroidia bacterium, assembly GCA_044352985.1. Taxonomy (GTDB): domain Bacteria; phylum Bacteroidota; class Bacteroidia; order B-17B0; family Aurantibacillaceae; genus JADJDM01. The sequence goes on along the minus strand of JBILCU010000011.1, from coordinate 7,145 downwards.
CAATCATATCAGGCATCACACCAACTGTAACTTGCTTTATAAAAACGCCATTTGTATCTAAAAACACCACTTTACCAGAATCTTGCTTGTTTAAAGAATTTTCAATTGCAAGAGCTACAATTCCATTTTTTACAGCAACACTATTAATACTTCCGTAAGATGAAATATCTAAAGAAGTTTTTAAAATAGGAGCTTGTGGATTTCTAAAATCAACGATTTCTAATTTTGAGGCAATACTGTTAGCCGTAAAAATTCGTTTACTTAATTCATCGTATGCAGATATTTCTGCAGAATTACTCGCAAATGGACCATTATTAAAACTATTTAATAAATTTAATTGCAAACTATTATTGGCAACAGGTATTGTTCTATCATTATCTTTTACATATAGAGTATGTTGAGCAGTTGCAGAAAAGTTAACGTTTGTACCGTTACCAATTTTAAAAATTAAATATTCATCAGATTCAGCAATTGCATCATCAGTTAAATTAACTTCAAGAGCAATAGTATCATTAACAACTAAAGTATCAGATACAGGAATGGTTAACGAAGAAATTGAATAATCTGTGGAAGCAGTTAAATTAGAAGCTGCTGAAACCGATAATGAAACAGATCCTGCTGTATTACCTGCCGCTGTAACTTTTAACCAAACTTTTGCAGTTCCACTATTTTCATCAACTGATCTATCTGCTCTTAAAAATGCTAACGTATATGGCTGAATAGATGGTAAACTTGATATCTTAATTAAATCATATCTGCAGGTTCCACCACCACCATAAGTACTTGTTGAAGCAGATGCTAAATAAGTGCCTGAGGTAGGGTCAAAAGCAGATACAATTCTAACTGCAACATTAGGATTATTATTAATACCTGTTATTGATGTGAAATTAAAATTTCTTTGATACCAAACACTTCCTGTTGTTGTTCCTGGAACAAATGTAAACGTTTGCGCATCTTGCCAAACTGGCGTAGTTACAGTTCGGTCTAATGTATATTGTAATACGTATGTATTAGCAGCAGTATTACTCATCCGCTGTTCAAACTCAAACAATATATTGGATAAACCTACTGTACTGAAATCAATTTGAATACCGGCAGTTTTTGAATTTAAGCCTTGTGCTGGATAATTAGTTGAATTATAGCCTGAATTATCAGTGGTATTAGGATCTGTTAATGTTCCGGCAGAAAAAGAATTTGTAACACCTCCGATATTAGTTAAAGTACCACTACCTTGAGATGGTAATGCAGAGCCAGTACTAGTGGTTGCATCATTTGTTGTTGAATTGAAATCCCAAAACGCTACCGTTTGGGAAAAAACTGCACTACAAGATAAAGCAGCTAGAAGTGTAAATAGATTTTTTCTCATTATTAATTTTTTTGCAAAAATAGTTTGATGAGAAAGACACTTGATTAATGGATAATTATTAAAACCTTAATTTAACTACCATAACTTGATAGTAAAATTTAATTTTACTTTACATTGTCTTAAAATTATGACATTACTTAATATTGAGAATAAACAAATAGTATTAAACAATACTATAACCAATACCTTTTAATGTTTTAATTGAATCGTTACCTAATGTTTTTCTTATATTACGAATATGAATATCAATGGTACGTTGTTTTGCAACATCAATTTTTCCCCAAACGCTAACCGCAATTTCTTCGCGCGTAAAGACTTTGTTTGGATTAGAAAATAAAAAATTTACAATTTCAAATTCTTTTTTAGGTAAGATGAATGAATTACCATCTTTATAGATTTTGAAACTCTCTTTGTCTATGGTAATACCTTTTTGAGGAATAATTTTTTCAATTTGTTGCTCTTTTTTTCGTTTAAGCATTGCCTTTAAGCGAGCTGCAACTAAATTTGGCTTTAACGGTGTAATAAGATAGTCATCAGCACCTGAATTAAATGCTGTAATTTGAATAAAATCATCTGATTTCTGACTATAAATTACAATAAATGGTTGTTTTACATCCTTTTGTTGTCTTATTTCAAGACTGATACTAATACCATCAGTATCCTTTAAATCTAAATTTAATAATACAAAATCAGATGCGTAATGATGTAAAAAATGAATAAGCTCTTTCTTATTATTTGCAGGGATAATTTCAAAACCAAATAGCTCTAAAGAATCTTTTAAATTCATAAGAGCATAAACATCATTATCACAAACGATTATTGTTCCAGACTTAGCCATAATTTTAAACATGATACCACCACAAAATTTGTGGTGGTATCATGTTGAATTGTTTATTTATTAATAAGCAATTTTTGAGTACTGATAAATTTTCCGGATTTTATTTTTATAAAATATAACCCATTAATTAAATCATCTGTACTTAAATTGATTTTAGTTGTTTTACTGTTCTCTGTTTTACATAAAACAATTTTGCCTGTAACGTCCATTACTTCAATATTTACTGAAGCTCCATCAACTTCATGATTTAATAGAATAACTACATTATCTTTTGCAGGATTTGGATATAAAGAAGCTACAAACTCATAAGATGATTTTGTTAAATCACGAATTCCTACTCCGGCTGCTAAAATATACGAATCTGTAAAATCAGCTCCAGTTGCTGCAAGGCTATTTGCTGATAAACGATAATCTCCAGCGGTAAAATTATAAGGTGAAACTAACAAACCACTTGCATTAGTTGCTAAGGTTGTATCATTAGCATTTGAGTTAAACCATGTACGAATTGCAGTTGTAGAAGACACATCCAAGTTTTTACCTGTACCCATCCCAGCAAAAACATTGTTTTCAAAACGTAAACTATCTGATAATGCATTTGCAATCGCTGCACTACCATCAATATGAATTCCTGTTGGGAAATCGGTAAAGATTGAATTAAAAACAGAAGTGTAGGTATTTTTCCTTAAGCGTAAAGCTCTTCTGAATTTTGCATCAATTGAATTTCCTGTACTTCCACGGTATGGTCCTATTAAGGTAATATTAGAGAAAACAGGTGCAGTGTATGGAGTTGCATTTGTTCCATTTCCATCATTATCCGATTCAAATCCCTCAGAGGTAGAATTAGCAGATTGATCTGCAATATTAGGATCTCTTACAATTAAACCAAATTGAACATTTCCTCTGTAACCAAAGTCTGTGTCAAAATCATCATCTAAACCTCTGAATGCAACTAAATATTTTGCATTAACAGTTCCACCAAACCACTCGAATGAATCATCATTGGTGAATGAACATTGTATATGATCAAGGGTAGTTCCAGAACCTACTGATCCCATTGTTAAACCATTAATTTCTTTATCAACCTGAAATGGAATACCTGCAAATTCAATTCTAACAAAAGAAAATACTCCTGAATTATCTGAATCATCTGTTCCGCCAAACTGTGCTTTTACAGGATCTAAACCACCTTCAATTACAGCAACTCCACCTGCTTGATTGTTGCGCGCATTACCTAAAATAATAACGCCTCCCCAGTCGCCTAAGTTACGAGAACCTGCTGCTTGATTAGATGTAAATACAATTGGATTAGATTGTGTGCCTTGAGCATTTATTTTTGAACCACGTGAAACGATTAATGTTCCACCTGTAGCCTGATCACCACGAATAATAACACCTGGCTCTATGGTCAACGTAGCGCCATTTGTAACATAAATTTTGTTTTGTAATAAAACTACCGTTCCACTTGACCATGTAGTATTTGTAGTAATATCTGAACTTACTGTAGTAGTTGTTGAAGGATAATTTGCATTTTGAGGATCCCAATTACACCAACCCGCTGTCCAATCATTTGAGTTAACACCTGTTTGACCATCTGTTACAGGAAATGCACCCTTAAACGACGTTGGCGTCCAAAATGCCTGTGAATAAATACTACCTGCCGTAATTAAACTTAATACTGATAAATAAATTTTTTTCATAGTTTGTTTGTGATTTTTTTGTAAAAATAAAAACACAATGTTTCCTTTACATTTACTATAAATTACCCTTAACTTAATATATTGTTAAATTAACGTTAATAGATTTTAATTTTTTACAGTAATAAATAGTTTAAAAAAATAATTCACGCTAGATTTAATAAAAATGGGCTATCTAGAAGATAGCCCATTTTACAATTCACAAACATTGATTTTTATTTATTGATGATTAAACGAATGGTTTTTGTAAATCCATTGTTATCATAAACTTTAATGAAATATAATCCATTGTTAAAGTTATCAGTAGAGAAGTTAATTGTATTGTTATCAATTAAAATTTCAGATTCTGCTTTCATAACTTTTACCAATTGACCAACAGAATTAAATAATGCACATGATATTTTATTACTCATTTCAGAGATATAAATATTTACTTGATCATTAGCAGGATTTGGGTAAACATTAACTAAGGGTTCATTTTTAGTTAATTCATCAACACCAACACAAGCATCCACTATAATTGTTGTTGAAGCGGTATTAGAACAGTTATTTGCATCACTGTAAGAGTAAGTTACTACTTTAGGTCCTAAACCTGCAGCTGATGGATTAAACGTACTTCCTGTTACACCAGTACCTGAATATGTTCCGCCTGAAGGCAAACCTGTTAATGCTAATGTTGTTTGATTAACACAAGCACTATCATTAGCTGCTGATAAAGAAACTGTTGGTAAAGCATTTACAAAAATTGTAGTAGTTGAAGATGCAGAGCAACCATTAACATCAGTATAAGAGTAAGTAATTACTTGTGAACCCGAACCAGCAACTGATGCATTAAAGTTATTTCCGCTAACACCTGCCCCACTAAATGTACCACCTGTAGGTAAACCTGATAATGCATTAGTAGTTGAGTTTGCACAAATTGATGAATTGGCTGCAGAACTACTAACACTTGGTATAGAATTTATTACAATAGTAGTAGTCGCAGTGTTCGAACATGAATTCACATCTACATAAGTATATGTTAAAGTATACGTTCCAACTGCTAAAGTTGCAGGAGAAAAAGAGTTACCATTAACACCTATTCCTGAATAAATACCTCCTGTTGGAGCGCCGGTTAAAGTTACAATAGAACCTTGTTCACAAACACTTGAGGTAGATGAACCTAAACCTACAACTGGCAATTGATTAACGGTTAATGTAAATGATGACGGAGCACTTGTACAATTACTTTCTGTTGCAGTAACTGAAATAACACCTGCATTATTCAATGAAACAGAACTAATTGTTTCAGACGCATTTGTTGAAGAGAATCCTCCAGGACCTGACCATTGATAAGTTACATTTGTGCCAGAAGTATTAGCTGTTAATGTAATTGATGCGCCAACGCAAACAGTATCATTACTGATTGTAATCGAAGGTACTTGAGGAGCACCAGGATTAGAAACACTGTAAGGACCAAAGTTTGAAGAACAAGTATTAGCATCAGTAACCGTTAAATTATAAACACCCGCAACAACATTTGATAGGTCTATTGTTGAAGCTATTGTAGCATTATTTGCATCTTTCCAAGCGTAAACTAATGTACCATTTCCACCAATTACAATTCCACTGATTGAACCATCAGCAGTACCGCAACTCGCATTTACAATTGTAGGATTAGAAGTTAAACTTGGCAATGAATTAACTGTAACTGAAACAGTAGCAGTAGAAGAACAACCATTATTTGAAGATCCTGTTACAGTATATGAAGTTAAAGTAGTTGGACTAACATTAAATGCTGCTGATGGGAAACCTGTATTCCAAGTATAATTATCAGCGCCGCCTGCAGTTAATGTAGTAGATTGACCTTCACAAATTGTTGTTGTACCTGTAATAGTTACTGTAGGTAGAGCATTTACAGTTAAATTACTAGTAGCAGTAGAAGAACAGCCATTAGCATCAGTACCTGTTACAGTGTAAGAAGTATTCGCACTTGGAGAAACGCTAATAGTAGATGTTGTAGCGCTTGTGTTCCAAGAATAAGAAGTGGCACCCGAAGCTGTTAAGGTAGCTGATTGACCATCACAAATTGTAGTAGCGCCAGTAATTGCAACTGTAGGTAATGCATTTACTGTTATTGTTGTGCTTGTGCTCGCAAAACAACCATTAGCATCAGTACCTGTAACAGTATATGATGTAGTTGAAGTTGGATTAACAGTTAAAGCAGCAAATGAAGCTCCAGTATTCCATGAATAAGCTGAAGCACCTGTACCAGTTAAAGTAGTTGACTGACCATTACAAATAGTTGTTGTACCTGTTATTGCAACTGTAGGCAATTGATTAACGGTAACTGTTGCTGACGCTGTTGAAGAACAATTGTTTGCATCTGTACCAGTTACGGTATACGAAGTAGTATTAGTTGGATTTACAACTAATTGCGCATTTACAGCACCAGTGTTCCAGCTATAAGATGAAGCGCCACTTGCAATTAATGCAGCATTTTGACCGTTACAAATTGCAGAACCTCCACTTACAGAAATTACTGGTAATGAATTAACAACTACAGAAGCCGTTGCAGTAGATGAACAACCATTTGATGCTGTTCCAGTAACAGTATAACCTGTAGATGATGTTGGATTAACAGTTAAGGTAGATGTTGTAGCGCTAGTATTCCAAGAATAGGTAGCAGCACCTGATGCAGTTAACGTTGTTGATTGACCAACACAAATTGAATTATTACCTGTAATAGAAAGAGTTGGTAAAGCATTAACAATAATTGTACCTTGACTAGTTACTATTGAGCTATTGCACCCTCCAGTTAATGTTACCGTATAATTAAATGTTCCAGTTGCAGTTGGAGCACCACTGATTGTAATTGTGTTTGCATTCCAAGATCCTGTAACACCTGCAGGTAATCCTGTGAATGTTGCTCCTGTTGCACCTGTAGTAGCATATGTAATTGAAGTAATTGCATTATTAGAACAAATTGTTTGATTATTTGTTCCTGAAATTGAAGTTAAATTGATTGTATTATTACTAATACCATTAGCAGTAATAAACAAATCAGTAAAATTAGCACCTGATGCAGCTGCACTATTTAATTTTAAACGATAGTCACCTGCAGTAAAATTATAAGGAGAAACTAATAAACCTGCTGCATTACTTGCTAAAGTTGTATCATTACCATTTGAGTTAAACCAATTACGAACAGCTGAAGTAGAAGTAACATCTAAATTTTTTCCAGTACCCATTCCTGCAAAAACATTGT
>JBILCU010000010.1:0-125430 GCA_044352985.1 Bacteroidia bacterium | reverse complement strand
TGCGCAACCAACAATAATTTTTTTCATCCTTAACGCAGAGAAGGAACTACAAAAACAGATGCTTCCTTCGTCAGCATGACAATGTGAAAACTAAATTTTGATTTACGATTCAGGGATTTTTTTCTGTTGCTGAGCACAGCCGAAGCACCGAAAATGCTTTTTTAAATGTGGGCTCTACTATGCGCAACCAACAATAATTTTTTTCATCCTTAACGCAGAGAAGGAACTACAAAAACAGATGCTTCCTTCGTCAGCATGACAATGTGAAAACTAAATTTTGATTTACGATTCAGGGATTTTTTTCTGATGCTGAGCACAGCCGAAGCACCGAAAATGCTTTTTTAAATGTGGGTTCTACTATGCGCAATCAACAATAATTTTTTTCATCCTTAACGCAGAGTAGGAACCACAAAAACAGATGCTTCCTTCGTCAGCATGACAATGTGAAAACTAAATTTTGATTTACGATTCAGGGATTTTTTTTGGTTGCTGAGCACAGCCGAAGCTCCGAAAACGCTTTTTTAAATGTGGGTTCTACGATGCGTAACCAACAATAATTTTTTTCATCCTTAACGCAGAGAAGTGTAAGCTTCCCCATAATTCGGCCATTTTAAATGAGAAAATAAACATTGATTTGTATTTAGTATTATCTTTCAACCTGCATAATATCATATCAATTAAAACTAATTCCAAATAGTTTTGATTTGTCTTGTAATAGGTGTTGATATGATTAAAGCTGTAATAATTTTATTTGTTTTTTCTTTTTTATTCATTTTTTTATTTTATCCCTTTTATATTTCTTTTTGTACAGACACCAAAAAAATCACGTTTACCTTTCTTAACTTTTTCTCTATAGATTACAGTTTGAATAAGAATGACATTACTACATCAAGCCCATTTAAGAATTTATTTAATCTAAAAACTAGACTTTTATTTTCAATTGTAAAGTCATTTAAAATCACTTATCTTAATATTAATCTCGATACAGGAAATTACCCATTAAATGGAATTCTATATCCTTTCTTTTTTCTGTTATCTTTTTTCTTAAATAAAAATTTCAGAGTCAACTTCAATGGTAAAAACACGATAAAAATTATTGTAAAAAACAATCTTGCCCGTTTGAGCTGGGCAATCATTAGCTCAAAAACAATAAATTAAAAATCATGAATAATTTAAATGAAACAATCAAATCAATCAGCGACTTTTTAAAGTCGGAAACAAAAACAGAAACTATTATTGGCCAACAATTTAAATTAGGAGAATTTACCTGCATACCGGTAATGTCAGTAGGTATTGGTATTGGCGGCGCTGAAGGAGAAGGTAAATTAAAACAGAAAAGAGATGGCGAAGCAACTGGAACTGGTGGAGCAGGAGGGGCGGGCATTACTCCGCTTGGTTTTTTAGCAACAAGAGGTGAAAAAATTGAATTTATTCCAACAAAAACAAGCAGGGCTTTAAATACAGCATTTGAAAAAATTCCGGAACTATTAGAAATGTATTTCGAAAAAACAAAGAACAAAGAAAGACATGCTGAAGCTGTTTAATTTGTTTTATGTTCCTATTAAAACTAAAAGGGCTGCTCATAAAATTTGAGCAGCCCTTTTAAATTATTTAAGTGAACAATTATTTCTTTTTATCGAAATCAACAACCACAGGTGTTGAAATACATAACGAAGAATAAGTACCAATTACACGGCCAATTAATAATGCAAAGATAAATCCGCGAATACTATCGCCACCAAAGATGAAGATTACTAATAACACGAAGAATACAGTTAACGAAGTTAATATGGTACGGCTTAATGTACTGTTTAATGCAAAGTTAATCAGCTTATTTCTTTCTTCACCAAACACATCTGATTTGCCGCTTTCAGATAATTTCTCACGGATACGGTCGAATACAACAACAGTTTCTGTCATGGTGTAACCCATTACTGTTAAAATGGCTGCGATAAAATCCTGACCAATTTCTAATGAGAATGGCAACATGCCGTCAAAAATGGTGTAGAATGACAATACTACTAAAGCATCGTGGAATAAAGCGATAACTGCACCTAAACCATATTGCCATTTTTTGAATCGTATAACGATGTAAATAAACATCACTAAACAAGAGAACAAGATTGCTCCGTAAGCTCCGTAAACAATATCTGTTGCTATAGCAGGTCCAACTTTTTGTGAACTTTCTACTTTAAATTTAGCGCCTGTTGTTGCTAAACCTTTATCTAGTTTTTCTTCTACTTCTTTATCTGCACTTTCGTTTTGATTAGCTATTTGATGAGAAGTAGTAATTTTTAATTGACTCGCGGAACCTGCAGTTTTTACTTCAGGGGCTTCGTTTTCAAATGCAACAGTCAATTTAGATTTTACATCTTCTGTTTTCATATCTCTGTCGAAACGAACAAGGTATGTTCTACCACCTTTAAAATCAACACCAAGATTTAAACCGCCATTTTTAAAATAAAACAAAGCACCTAATACAATAGTTACAGCAGAAATTGCATAATATACTTTTCTTCTTCCAACAAAATCAAATGCAATGTTTTTAAAAGCATTACGAGTCATGCTGTTGTCAAAAGGAATGTTAACTTTTTTATTCAACATGGTGTCAAATACCACACGAGATAAAAGAACAGCTGCAAATAATGAAGAAATAATACCAATACACAAAGTAGTTGCAAAACCTTGAACTGGTCCGCTACCGAATATGTAAAGAATGATACCTAAAATCAATAAAGTAACGTTAGAATCGATGATGGATGACATTGCATGTTTAAAACCTTCTTTAATGGACAAAGAAATTGTTTTGCCTAATGCCAACTCTTCACGTATACGTTCAAAGATCAAGATGTTAGCATCAACCGAAAGACCAATTGTTAATACGATACCTGCAATACCTGGCAATGTTAATACGGCTCCTAAAGAAACCAAAACACCCATGATAAAGAACAAGTTGATTAATAAAGCTAAGTTAGCAACCCAACCCGCTTTATTATAATACATGGCCATAAAAATTAAGATTACGATAAAGGCAATTACAAATGAAATTAACCCATTGTCAATTGCTTCCTGACCTAAAGTAGGCCCAACAATTGTTGACTGAACAATACGAGCAGGAGCTGGTAATTTACCTGCACTTAAAATAGCAACCAATGCATCAGCTTCTGCCTGATCAAAATTTCCTGAAATTTGAGAACTACCGTTAGGAATTTCGCCATTAACTGTTGGTGCAGAATAAACTAAACCATCCATTACAATGGCGATACAACGGCCTCTGTCGTTAGGATCCTGAGGGTTTTTAGGTGAATTAGCAGCAGTTAATTTTTTCCATTTTTGAGCCGCATCAGGATTCATGTTCATGGAAATAACAATTTTTCCATTTTCCATTCCTTTATCAGCACGAGCAATGATGTCGCCATATAATGCAGGTTTACCATTTCTATCGATTACTTTAATCGCATGTAGTTCTAAGTAATCAGTACCTTTTTCAGGTTTTGCCGACCACATGAACTTTACTTTTGAAGGCAATAAGTTTTTTACAGCAGGAATAGATAAGTATTTGTTTACGGTAGAAGTGTCTTTAACTCGTGCACGACCAACAACCGATCCAGGTAATGGGTAAAATTGTTTTTGTTCATTTTGACCTAATGATGGAGATAAAACAGCATATAATGGGTTTTCGCTCAAGAAGGCAGTAGCTGAAGTATCTTTAGTGGATTTTGCATCTTTAGTCTTAGCTTTAGCAGCTAATTTTTCGGCAAGTGTAGAATCTTTCTTAGGTTCTTTAGCTTTAGCTAATGAATCAGCGATGAATTTTTCTAATTCTGCTTTTGTCATTTTAGATTTATCAACCACAGCAACTGAATCCTTTTTTGTAGAATCAACTTTTTCAGCTTCAGGATTTAAAAATGATTTTACTTTTTTGTTCGCTTCGCCTAAAGCATTTGCGATTTCATAGTTTTCGTAAGTTTCCCAAAATTCAAGGTTTGCCGTACCTTGTAATAATTTACGTACACGATCTTTATCTTGTACTCCGGGTAACTCAATTAAAATACGACCGCTTGCCTCTAATTGCTGAATATTTGGCTGCGTTACACCAAAACGGTCGATACGTGAACGGTAAGTTTTTTTAGCATTATCAACTGCTTCGTTAACTCGTTCGCGGATGTATTCAATAACTTGTTCGTTGGTAGAGTTATAATCTATACTTCCTTTATTTTCCATAGTTTGGAATAAAGGAGCTAATCTTCCGCCAGGTACCAATCTCTTGTAATTATCTGCAAAAAGAGAAACGAAATCTTTATTATTTTCTTTACCCAAATTTTTTTGAGTTTCAGTTACAGCATTATTAAATGCAGGATCAGGATTATTGTTTGATAAACCTTTAATGATATCACCAACAGATAACTCAAGAGTTACGTTGATACCACCTCTTAAATCCAAACCAAGATTTATTTCTTTTCCTTTAGCTTGTTCGTAAGTGTACTCTGTTAGACCGATATTGTATACCGGTTGGTTTTTCATTGAATCAAGGTATGAAGATTCTTTAGCTGTAAATACTGAATCGATAAATGCTTTTTCTTTATTCGCATCGCCACTTGCAAATTCTTTAGCTGCTTTTTGAACAGGTAAAAGTTTTACATATGAATCAGCAAATGCTTTTGCATCGCTTTCTACACCGCGGGTTACCCACGTAAACGATAGATAAAAAATACATGCCAATCCCAGGAGGATAGCAAATAAATTGATAGCGCCTTTGTTCTGCATAAAAATAGTTCGTCTTAATTTAAGGGTGCAAATATAACAATTTAGCTATTTATTTAGCTATTTTATTATTTTTATTAAACAGTTGATTTTTAATAGTTTAAATAGCGATTAAGTAGTGTTAAGTTTTAAGAAAGCAATGTTTATACACGTAAGATCTTCAAAATACAAGAAGTGGTTAAGTTTTTCTTAGTAATTTGAAAATTAAGTGATTATCGTTACTGAAACATTGAATTTCTTACAACATTTATAAGCTAACACAAATGGTGCTATACAGCATTAATTATATACTAAAAAGCGTTTAAACTATAGGATAAATTAGCCTAGTAAAAATTATTTTATTAGTTTACTTTAATTTTAAATTTCACTTCAACATCTGAATCACCAGGTGCAAAAGTTCCGTTTTTAACTTCCGGTTGGTGTTTTAATGTTACACGGAAAGGCAATTGATTAGCATTTGCAGTGTTTGCTCTGATTTTAAATTGTTGCCCTATTCCTCTGTTGTTTGCATCTAAATCTAAATAGGTAATTTTTGCATCCGATCCTGGAATAGTTAGTTGATATGGTGTTCCGCTTGGATCAACTTGCTCAAAAAAGAACATGTGTTCTGCTCCTTCTTCAACTACTTCATTGGAGATCGAGTCGGCAGGATTTTTGGTTTCATCCAACAAAATAATTTCGGCCAAATACGTTTTATTTGCATCAAGGTTAATAATTGAATCCGCTGCTGTTGGTAAAAAAGCCCCGGCATTTCCTCCGTCACCATCAGCATCTTTAAAAACGAAAGGAGATCCTGCTACTGGAATACCTGAAACACTATCTCTTAAATAAATTTTTAAAGTTGTAATAACCTCTGATGCATTTGGAGTTGGTGTAGGATTATTTGGCTTTGGTTCTTCTTGTTTGTCTTTTTTACAAGCTGTAAAAGCCATTGCTGCTGCTACCGCGTAGGTAGCTAATCTTAAAGTTGTTTTCATTTTTGTTGTGTTTTTGTTTGTTTTCATTTTTGATTTATTTTATTGGTTATTATTTATTTGAAAAAATTGTAAAAGGAACTTGTAATCTGAATTGAATATTGATTCCTTGCGCATCGGTATAATACCTAAAGCGATCGAGGTAATCGCGGTAAATAGTATTTAAGCCATTCGAGCAATTAATACCTATTCTTATCTCTTGTTGTTTAACTAATAATGTAGAAGACACATCTGCGCCTAAAAGAAAATATCCTTTTGGTGGAGGCGCATAATCACTGTTGGCAGGAACTCGCCATTGTTTGGTGATGTATTCTGCGTTAATGCCAATACGGGTCTGTTTTTGTTTCTTGCCCGAATTAAAAATATAAGTTAACGTACTTTGCACTCTGTCTGAAGGCATCCATACTAGCCAATCGTTAGTGCTAAGATTATTACCTCGCAAAAACATTCCTTTGGTTTCCCATTCAATGTGTTTAGCAATTAAAATTTTTATTTTGTAATCAATACCTGAAATTAAGGCATCGCTTTGTTGATAATAAAATACCGGAAATGCCCCTTTAATAGTTAACTCGGGTTGTTTGCCAGGCATTAAGTAAATAAAATCTTTGAAGTAATTGGAGTAGGCACTGATATCTGCTTCTATAAACTTAGTTCTGTACACTAAGGTGCTTATGAAATTAAAACAGCGTTCTTGTTTTAATGCTGCATTTCCTTTTTCAATTGAGGCAGTACCATGATGAAGCCCATCGGAATACAATTCGTTTACTGCAGGTGCTCTCCAAGCACTTCCAGCGTTTGTATAAACATGTAGTTTTGAATCAGGTTTAAAAATCCATCCACCATTAATGCTCCAGTTTTCCAAATCAATTACTGGTTCTTGCAACACTTGTTTTTTGTAGTAAAAACTTTGCAAGTATTTTTTATCGTAGCGTAAGCCCAATTCAAATTCATGGTGGTGTTGTACATATCGTTCAACTGCAAAAGCGCCCCATGAATTATTAATGAAGTTCGGTATTAAAAATCTGCCCAGGTAAACATTTTCCTGATTGATGTAGGATATTCCATAAGTTCCTCTGAACGCATTAATATTATCGTGTTCCCATACCAGATCAAGTGTTTTAGAAGTTATGCGGTAATCTAAATCAGCTTTAGTAGTATCATATAATTTTGAGTTTTTAGGAATATGTTTATCAAATTCTTTTCTGATGTTGTGTTGCCAGGCCGCAATTACTTGCAGTCGTGAGCGTTTGCCGGTATGGAAGTGAGATTTGCTTTTGATGAGTTCATGAACAATTTCTTGTCGTGGTCTACCTATTGCATAAGAGAATTTAGCAAGACTATCCTGTGGTTTTGAGCTTGCAAAGGCGTTTTGTAAATCCGTTAAATTACCGATGTGCGCGCTACTAAATACACCTATGGTAGAGTTAAACTGAGAATAAAATAATTCAGTACCGAATTTTTTGTGGTGATAGCCTAAGGCATAAGAAAAATTATGTTCTTTAACGCCGGTGTTTTTTTGAATGTAAGTTGGTGTACTAATATTACCGGATTGTTTGAGTGTTCCCTGAACGCGCCATGCAAAACCTTTTAATTTCTGGAAAGCTCCTTGCGCGTTTCCGGATACAACGCCGGCTCGACCATTTGTTAAGCCAACAAGATTTAATTCTCCGGTAACACCTGCAGTATCGGGCAAATCATCCGGTTCAATTAATATTGCACCGGCTAAGGCATCACTTCCGTACCTTACAGTTGAAGAGCCTTTTACAACACGCATTTTTTTTGCAATAAAAGGATCAATTTCGGGCGCATGTTCGTTGCCCCACTGTTGTCCTTCCTGACGAATGCCATTGTTAAGAATTAAAATGCGGTAACCTTGCAAGCCGTGCAACATTGGTTTTACAATGCTAGTACCTGTGTTTAATGTGGTAACTCCTGTTGCACTTTTTAATGCGTCGCCCAATGATTTCCCTTTTGCACGATCCATTTCCTCAACGGAAATTTCTTCCTGTGTTTGAGTAGGCTTGTAGTCGGCGCGTTCTGTTATTTCTACATCCAATAATTCGTGCATGCTGTGCGGTAGTTTAACATGCATTCGGGTGTTTTTATCTAGCTTTAATTGAATGAGTGTATCGCTGCAACCTACATGAACAAATCGCAGGGTGTAGGTTCCGGGGCAAAGGTTAGTTTTCTTAAAATTACCCTTCTCATCGGACTGAAAAGAAATGTTAAGTTCTTTAATAGAGATAACAGTAAAAGGAAGGCCTTCTTCATTATCTTTATCACATACCTTACCACTCATCACAACATCACATTTTTGTGCAATAGCATGTTGCAGACAAACAAGAAAGAAAACGAGAATAAATTTTTTCACTACTGCTTTTGCAGAAGTACTTATTTATGGAACGGGGTCATGACCGTGTGGGCCCCAGGGATGGCACTTGGAAATTCGTTTTGCAGTTAACCATAATCCTTTTATTGCTCCGTACTTGCTAAATGCTTCCAATCCGTATTGCGAACATGTTGGATGAAATCTGCAAGATGCAGGAGTTAGTGGAGATATGGAATAACGATAAAACTTTATCAGTGCTATAAATATGTACTTCACGACTTTTTAAGTTTAATAATAGAGTAACATCCCAATTATTAAGCTAAAGGTGGTGCACGAAGAAGTGCTAGAGTACATCTATTCTGTGATGAAAATGAGGGATTATAATCAAATTGTACTTTTTCAACGCGTTGTTTTAATGGTGACCACTTAATGATAAACTTAAAAATGGTAAAATAAACAGGTGTTTCAAACTTGTCTAAGTTACAATCTTGATTTTTGTCATTAGTAATTGAAGTTTTTTGATTCTTTAGAGAATGTTCTATAGAATGATCGTGGCCAAGAAGTTTATGAATGTATACTTTAGGAGTTGCAATAAAAATTGCAATTACCAAGAACACACTACTAATAACTATTTTTTTCTTTGAACTCACTTGGCAAATGTAATGAATGATCTCATTTAATCAAAATGATGAATAATTTTAATAAAAAAGATAAAACAATTAATCATCAATTTGGGAATTTCCCACGTAATAACCGCCTTTATAAACTTCAATTCTAATTAAAATTCCATTTTCATCATAAACATAATTTTTTCCGCTTATTAAAACATTATCTTTAAAATCACCATCTTTAGAAATTTGTCTATTTTTATTAAACAAAACATGATATCCATTTAAAATTAGCGGAGCATTTGCTTTTACGTTTTCGATAATTTCTTCTTTTTTAAGTGTTACCTTTTTACTTTCTTTCGGGACTTCAGGTTTTAAAGGTTTTTTAGGGTCAAAGTCCTTTATTGATGCAAAATCAATGGCTCCACCGCTGAAGTTTTTTTCAGATTTTACTTCACCGGTTTCATAATATTCTTTAACTAGGCCACTTTCCTGACCGCCCGACCAATTTCCTTCAATCATAACTTTTCCGTTTTCATGAAAATACCGCTGATTACCTTCCCTTTTTCCGTTTGCATTAAAATTAAATTCATGACGAGTCTGGCCATTTGCATAATATAATTTATACTCACCAACCCATTTGCTGATTTTCCAGATTCCTTCTTCTTTTAACTTGCCGTTTTCATAATATTTTGATGCTGGGCCATCAGGTCTTCCGTTTACGTAAGTTATTTTGGTTTTTAGATTGCCATTACAATAGTAGTCTTTCCAGATTCCAATTTTTTTATTTTCTACATAAAAACCTTCTTCAACAACAGCAGATGAGGCATAACAAGACTCTGTTTTTGTTTTACCTAAAACAATCCATTTGCCTTGTTTTTTTCCTTCTACATCAATTTTATTAATCGTATCTTTTTTGTTTGAGGGGTCTAATTCATAGGTTTGAGCAAACATGATAAATACATAAAAATTTGATAATATGTAAAACAGTTTTTTCAAAATTCAAGAAGCATAAAACTAAAAAATCCTAAACTACAATTTGTAAAATGAAGTTTACTACAATCGAATGTAATTAAAAATATAACAAAAAACAAAAATAGTAAATATCTAAGCATGAATAAGAGTGTAAATTGAACAGACTAAAAGCCGTATCCTTTAAAATCTTCTGTAAATTCTCCTTCTTCAAACTTTGGGTTTAATTGCAGATTTGAATAATCGTACTGTTCGTACAAGCCCTGATTATCATAAATGCGGGAACCAGTAGGCAAGTAGGTTTGTTTGTCTACATATATTAAAACAAATTTAGCGTATGCTGTTGGAACTTTAATTATTTGCCCTTCCTTAACATCTTTATAGCCATCTATTTTTTTATTGTTTTCAAGAATCATGTATTCGCCAACGTGTAATTTTCTTGCAATAGTTACAAGGTTTTCATATTTACTTACAGTGTAATCAATAAATTTAAAATCAGAATTGGTAATACTAAATTTGTAACAAGTTCTTCCGTTTAAAGTTTCTTCTCCTTCATATTTAAAATAGTCGTTAAAACGATCCCCCGCTTTTAAAACTGTGTGTGCAATAATATTACCAAAGTAATCAAACCCCATTTCGTTAATGGTATGGTGTTGGCCATCACGCATTAAGGATCCCATCGGATTTAAATTGAGGTTGATGTATGGAAAGGAATTTGGTTTAACTAATGCGTCGCCTTTGTTTGTACCTTGCAACCAAAGCACTTCAATTCCATTTGTGCTTAAATATAATTTTCTAGGATTTCGGTTTAATTTTACGGAAGAAGAAAAATAATTAAACTTTCCTTCAGTTCGTTCAGTAATTTTTAAATTGTACTTTAAGCCCTCAACATTTCTAATAGCAGAAATCATTTTTAACACAATTTCCTTGCAGTTTGGAACAGGTGTTGTTTTGTAATTTGTTGAGCTGTAAAAAACCTGATCAAAAAAAACAAAAAAAAGTAATAATGCCGCTTTAAATTTCACGACGTAAAAGTAATAATTCTTTTACAATTGATTTACCCATATTTAAGAGAACTTTTGATGAAGTAATTTAATGATAAAAACTATGCGCTTTTATGGAATTTCTATTTAACTCCAAAGCTGGCGCAGGAATTTTTAAAGAATTAAACATAAAAAAAACACTTTTTAATAATTTATATTTTGTTTTGATTTTAGTTAAATCAATGTCTAAGGATAAAAGTAATTTTCGATTACGATTATTTCCGATGATGCTTCCATTTGAAGGAATGATTACATAATTGTCGCGTCCGCTAATCATGCCTTCTGCACCATAGCCAATAGCCAGGTTAAGCCATTTTGGAAACTTGCAATTTTCGCCAGAAAAATAAAATGGATTAAACGACAACCAATAGGTTTGACCATTGTAATCTTTGAGTAATTGTTCTGCTAAATTTTTCCCAAGCAATTCTTGACGTAATTTTGGATATTCAGTTTGGTGAAAGGAAAACTTTAGTTTAATGAACTGATCCTTTAAAAAATAGTGTTGCATAGCAAACAATGAAATCCCGCTTGCGTTGGCTAGTAAATCGCATGCAGAAAATCCCCATCCGGTTGAAAAACCATCCATGATTTCAATTGAAGTAAAGTAAGCAAATACTGCAATAGAAGAGTAAATCATTGATTGTTTATCGGAGTAATTTGCCCATTTGCAAGCGTTATATCCAAGTAAACTCAATTGGTAATTGGAATACACATGCCCAGCTTTATCCATTTGCAACCACTCGGGCGAATCATTAAAAAAATGAAAATTGTTTGTGCTGTAATTTTTATACCAGGCAAAATAAAGCACAGTTCCAGTAGCGATACCGCCACCAATTGAACTTGATTTTAAAATAGTTTGCCTTTTTTTAAAGAAATGTGCAGAATCTGATTCCGCTTTTATAAAGCTTATGCTTTGAAAAAGCAGTGCCGTGCAAACTAATGTTCGCACGTATCGATTAAGCATGCTGTTTTATTGAATCGATGGTTTCTTTTACCAAATTCATTCGGATTTGAAAATCTTTTAATTTACTTTTTTCAAAATCAATTTTCTTTTCCAACTCCGTCATGAAATCGTTTTTTCCTTTTGCATTTTTAAAAAAGCCCATATTGTTTTCATAGGTTCTTATGCTGCCATTAATTTCATCGATTTGCTTTTTTAAAAATTCACGTTCTTTTTTCAAAAAAGTTTCACTATCGGAAGAGGATTTAAAACGTTCAAGTTTGTTTTTAAATTTCATTAAAAATTTCTCTGATTGGTTGCTGATGACAACATCATACAATTCATCCAGTTTTTTATAAAAAGCTTCATTAATGCGTTGTTTTTCTTTTGCAGGAACCAATCCAGCGGCATGCCACGCTTCCGAAAACTTTTTAAGCTCTTCTCTGTCTGTTGCATTTTCGCCACTTAATTGAAATTCATTTATTTTTTTCAATAAGTCTTCTTTTGCTTGAAGATTGCCTGAATATTCGCTTTCTTTTGCTTCAAAAAAAAGTTTTTTAGCATCAAAGAAAGTATTGCAAGCTTTTCTGAATCGTTGAAACAAACGAGGTTCTTCTGGCCCTGCATTTGCAATTTTTTTCCAGTCATCTTGCAAACGAATAATTTTATCTGTTGTATCTTTCCAGTTTGTGGTTTCGTTTTGCAATGCTTCTGCCTTTTCTATCAACGTCATTTTTTGTTGTTTGGCAGTTGCATGTTTTTCTTTTAAATGCGTATAAAAATCTTTTTTCTTATTAAAAAACTCATCGCAAACATTACGAAATTCTCTATAAACAATATCACCGGCAGGTTTTTCGGTATACCCAATATTTTTATATTCTTCCTGTAATTTAATTAATTGTTCTGTTTTTGCTTTCCATTTGTCATCACTTTCAGGAAGTTCATTTAAAAATGTTTTTGCTTTTTCAACAATTGATTTTTTGCCATCCAGGTTTTGTTTTTTGCGATCTTCCATTTCGTTGTAATACGATTTTATTTTCGCATACACTTTATCAATGGCATCTTTATAGGTTAATTTCAGTTCCGTCCAGTTATCTTGCAAAACAGGCCCAATTTCTTCCCAATCATTGCGGTAAACCTTAATCAATTGTTCAACTTCTTTAACGTTATCTTTTTCAATTAATGCATTAATCTTTTGAATGATTTCTAACTTTAATTCAGTATTCTTTTTAAAGTCGTGATCTTGCAACTGACGGAAAATATTAATGTTGTAATTAAAACTTTCTACCGCTTTACTGTATTCTGATTGTAGTTCTTTGTATTTGTGTGGAGAAACTGCGCCTGTTTCTTTCCAGGCCAATTGCAATTCCTGTAATTTTTTAATGGCGCTGCCTACATTAACTTCCAATTGACTTAAGTCATTAATGTCTTTAATGATGCGAAGTTTTACTTCCAGGTTTTTATTTTGTTCAGCAGCAAGCTTTTCTTCATCTTGTTTTTTAAGTTTTCTGTATTGTTCAAACAACTGAATGATTTTAGTGTCTTCAATTGTTTTAGTATAAACAAAATCTTTTGCTTTGCCCCCATCGTCAACAAATTCCTGTTTTGCTTTTTCCATTTCTTTGGAAAAAGATTGTTCATACTCACGCTGTAAATCTTTAACCTTGTTAGCAACAGCACTGATATCAGCATTAGCTAATAACTCTTCCAACTTTGAAATAATGTTTGCTTTCATCGTTTATTTATATCTTTCAGTTTAATTAACAAATATAGGGAATAGTTTAAAAGGCAGTATATCCTTCATATTTATTAAATTTGAACGTTAATTTAATATTAAATGGCAAAAGATAATCTAATTCGTTGTTCGTTTTGTGGCAGAGATAAACGAGAGGCTAAAATGTTGATAGCCGGACAACAGGGGCATATTTGTGATCATTGTGTGGCTGAAGCGTTTAAAATTGTATCCGCTGATGCTGAATCGCTAGCTAAAGAAAATGCAAGTCAATCATTAAAGCTTTTAAAACCTCATGCGATTAAGGAATACCTTGATCAGTATATTGTTGGGCAAGATGAGGCAAAAAAAATAATCAGTGTTGCAGTTTACAATCATTTTAAACGCGTTGTTAATTCTAAAAAAGAAAATAAAAACGAGATTGAAATTGAAAAATCGAACGTGATCATGGTTGGCGAAACCGGAACCGGTAAAACACTTATTGCCCGCACCATTGCAAAATTGTTGAATGTACCGTTTTGTATTGCTGATGCAACAGTTTTTACTGAAGCAGGTTACGTTGGAGAAGATGTGGAAAGCATCATTACGCGTTTGTTGCAGGAATCCAATTACGATGTTGCGGCAGCAGAACGAGGAATCGTATTTATAGATGAGATTGATAAAATTTCACGAAAAGGTGATAACCCTTCCATTACTCGAGATATTAAAGAGGGTACACAACAGGCATTGTTAAAATTATTGGAAGATTCCATTGCCAATGTTCCACCTCAAGGGGGCAGAAAACACCCCGATGCAAAAATGATTCAGGTAAACACCAAAAATATTTTATTTATTTGCGGCGGAGCTTTTGACGGCATTGATAAAATGATCGCCAAACGTTTAAATACACAAGCAATAGGTTTTGGAACCAATAACGAAAATGAGATTGATAAGGAAAACATGTTACAGTATGTTTCTCCTCAAGATTTAAAATCGTTTGGTTTAATCCCTGAGTTAATAGGAAGGTTACCTGTACTTACCTATTTAAATCCATTGGACAGATCAACTTTAAAATTAATTTTAACCCAACCCAAAAACGCATTGATTAAACAATATGAATATTTGTTTGAAATTGACGGTGTAAAATTAAAAGTAGAGCCTGCTGCTATTGAATTTATTGTAGATAAAGCTATGGAATTTAAATTAGGAGCTCGTGGTTTACGTTCCATTTGCGAAGCTATTATGCTGGATGCTATGTTTGATATCCCTTCTTCTGAAAATTCTAGCAAAACATTTACGCTTACTTTTGATTATGCTAAAGAAAAAATGGAAAGATCCAAACTGCTTAAATTAAAGGCGGCATAACTATGTTAGATAAATACAGTTACACCGTTACAGAACGCTTTTTACGTTATGTAAAAATAGACACTCAATCTGATCCAACATCATCAAGTACACCTTCAACTGAAAAACAAAAAGATTTAGGGAAAGTATTGGTTGAAGAATTACTTGCTATGGGCATTACAGATGCTGAAATGGATGAGTTTGGTTATGTTTATGCTACAATCCCATCAACTTCGAGTAAAAAAGTTCCGGTTATTTGTTTTTGCGCCCACATGGATACTTCACCTGATTGCAGCGGTAAAAACGTGCAACCAATAGTGCATGAAAATTTTAATGGCCAAGATATAGTACTTCCAAAAGATACAACACAAGTCATTAAATTTAATGAGCACCCTGCATTAAAAGATCAAATTGGCAATGATATTATTACAACTGACGGTACAACTTTACTTGGCGCAGACAATAAAGCTGGAGTAGCTGAGATTATGGATGCCGCACATTTTTTAATCAATAACAAGCATATACCTCACGGCGAAATAAAAATTTTATTTACACCTGATGAGGAAATTGGTAGAGGGGTAGATAAAGTTGATCTTAATAAATTAGGAGCTGATTTTGCTTACACAATGGATGGTGAGACATTAGGTCACATTGAAAATGAAACCTTCAGTGCAGATGGTGTAACAATTACTATTAAAGGTTTTCCAACCCATCCTGGGTTTGCAAAAGACAAAATGCAGCATGCCATTAAAATTGCTTCTGCAATCATTGAAAAATTACCAAAAGAGAAAAGCCCAGAAACAACAGAAAAAAAAGAAGCATTTATTCATCCCGTTTCAATTAATGGCGGATTGGATGAAGTTGTTATTAAGTTTATAATCAGAGCTTTTTCTACTAAAGAACTGGAACAATTAGAGCATGAATTAAAACAAATTACCGAAGAGGTAATTGCACGGTTTAATAAATGTTCTTACCAAATTGATGTTCAGGAACAATACCGAAACATGAAAGATGTTTTGGATACCTGCCCCCATATAGTTGATTATGCTGTTGAGGCTGTAAAACGAGTAGGTATTGAGCCTGTTTTATCAAGCATACGCGGAGGCACAGATGGTTCTCGACTTTCGTTTATGGGTTTGCCTTGTCCAAATATTTTTGCCGGTGAACATGCTTTTCATAGTAAACAAGAATGGGTAAGCATTCAGGATATGCAAAAAGCGGTAAATGTAATTGTTTGTTTATTAATTATTTGGGAAGAAAAAACTGTTTAATTAATTTTTTCATTTCATTTAACTCTCAAATTTTTAACGGAAAACGTAACTTTTTTGCCTAAAAATCAGTTAAAAACTTGTGAATAAGTTAATATTTTTTTACTTTCATCTATTTTTTTAATAGATAAAATGGCGTTCATTATTCGTTTTTTAAAACATAGTATATTTTTAGTTGGCTTTTTTACGTTTTGTTTAATTGGGTTCAGTTTATTTGCTCAAGAGGAGGCATTACATAAACCATCTTTAACACTAGGTTTTACTACCTTAAAGTTTACAGGTGACGTAGGAAAACAAACTGATGTGAGCCCATTAAGAGATGCTCGAATTGGATATTACTTTGCTTTAGAACAACGTTTTGGTAAAGTTTTAGGAATTTCTCTCGGTGGCATGATGGGAAAAATGGCCGGCAATGATAATAGCGAATCATCAAAAAGAAATTTTGAAACATCCGTTTTGCAAGGTGAATTATTAATAACGGCTAATTTTGATAAGGTTTTTAAGGAAGAACCAAATGTGTCTCCTTTCTTAAATGCCGGAATTGGATATATGATGTTTGATCCATACGGCGATTTAAAAAACGGGTCCAATCCTTATTATTATTGGCAGGATGGTTCGATTAGAGATAAGCCGGAATTGCCCATTTATAAGTATAGCTCAAAACTTATTAAAAGAGATTACACTTATGAAACTCAATTAAAAGATTCCACTTCTAATTACGAAAGAAATTCTTTGGTTTTACCTTTTGGTGCAGGGTTTAATTTTCATTTTGGAGAGCGTTGGGTAGCTTCAATAGGTGCAAATTATGTAATGTGTTTAAGTGATTATATTGATAATTATAAAAATGGTGGAAACGATAGCTATTTTCAGGCAAACGTAGGGTTACAGTTTGAGTTTAAAAAGAAAAATAAGTCAAAATCAGAGGAAGTAAATTTCGATCAACTCGATCATGAAGATAGTGATAAAGATGGAATTGAAGATGGAAAAGACATGTGTATGGATACGCCGAAAGATGTTAAAATAGACGCAAATGGTTGCCCTATTGATACAGATAATGATGGTGTTGCTGATTACCTCGATAAAGAAATTAATTCAAGTCCTGATGCGGTTGTAGATGTAAATGGAGTTACCATTAAGGAAGGTGAATGGGCAACAAATAGAGTAGGAGATTCAGTTCAGGTAAAAAAGGTAAAAACTGTAATAGTTGAAAGTAATGGTTCAAGCAATGAGCTTGCCCAAGTTTCTATCCCTTCTCAACCTACAAATATGGCTTCAAAAAATACATCGTCAAATTCTGGAGAAGGCAATTCATCAAAAAATTCAAATTCAAAAATGCCAAGTCAATTTAAAGAAGCAGATTACAATAACGATGAAGTAATTTCTGCAGATGAAATTACAAGAGCAATTGATGATTTTTTTGACGGAAAAAATGATTTTACAGCAGAAAAAATTAATCAGTTAATCGATTACTTTTTTGAACAATAAATAAAAAAATATGTTTAAGTATATTTTTCTTTTAGTAAATACTATTACCGTTTTAGTTTATAATTTACTATTTGGCGATGGTGTAAGTATAACACCAAAATTTCCGGAAAAAGCTAAACCAAACTCTGAGTTTGTAGCTGAGATAATCGTAAATAAAAGCAATGTTTCAGGCTTTGCTAAATTACAGATTGAGTTGCCGGAAGGTTTAACTGCAAAAGAATTAGATAATAAAGGTTCAACATTCTCTTGCACTAATGGCATCGTTAAGTTTATTTGGACGGCCTTACCTGCTGAAGAATCTTTTGTTTTAAAATTTAATGTAACTGCAGATGGAACTTGTTCTGGAACAAAAGACATCAAAGGGAAGTTTTCTTATTTATTGAATAATGAAAAAAAACAAAATGAATTTGGTCCTGTTCAGATTGCCTTTTCAGAAGATGTTGCACAATCTGGCTCAAATTCTCCAACTACAAATTCTGCTAATTCCTCTGCTAATTCAGGAACATCCTCAACGAGCAGTTCAAACTCAACCACATCTACTTCAAGTGATTTTAATCCGGTAAAAAAAGAAAATGAGCCTCTAAGTATTCATCGTAAAATAACTCGAAT
The DNA here is from genome assembly GCA_044352985.1 of Bacteroidia bacterium. Taxonomy (GTDB): domain Bacteria; phylum Bacteroidota; class Bacteroidia; order B-17B0; family Aurantibacillaceae; genus JADJDM01. Next base: position 107,383 of record JBILCU010000010.1, on the reverse strand, counting down.
TACTGATAACTCTTACCGTGTTGAGGTGGTGTTTTTAAAAGACAACATTCTAGGTTTTGCAAAACATACTGAAAAAATTCCTGAAGGATTTAAAGCTAAAGAAGAAAAATCTTCAGGAGCTTCATTTAATGCTAATCAAACATTTGTAAAGTATTTATGGGCATCATTGCCGGATAAAGAAGAGGTAAGAATTAGCTATATCATTGATCAAGTAGCTACACCTCCTGCAAATGGAGTTGTAAAAGGTGAATTTATTTATTTAGATCAGGAAGAAACTAAAAAAGTATATTCTGATGAAGATGCCGTTCCTCTTTCGGCTCCAATTGCAGCAGCTACTTCCAATCAGGCAAATCAAACAGCTGCAACCAATAATAATTCTTCAAATTCAAATCAGTCAGTTTCTACAACAACTTCAAATACGATAGCATCGGGCGCGTCTGCTGCTAAACAGCCATCATCTACTACCGCTAATTCTGAAAATGTTACAGGCGTTTCGTCAAATAACGGTAAAACAAATAATAGCCAGGTGTCAGCTACCAATAGTTCTAATGCCTCAGCAAAAGCTAATCAATCAATTAATTCATCAGGCACAAATGCTACTGCTGTAGCGAATAATGCTTCATCAAGCAAATCAAATAACTCAACAATTTCAGGTATTGGTTCCAAGCCTGGCAGTATCAATTATCATGTTCAAATTGGCGCTTACAAAAACAATGTAACCACCGAAAAAGTAGCTGCCGAACTAAACCTTACCGATATTATAAATAGTGATATGCACGAAGGATTAAATAAATTTTTAGTAGGTAATTTTTCTGAATACAAAGAAGCAAGAAACAAACGCGAGACATTACGATCAGGTAAGGTAAAAGATGCCTTTGTTTCTGCTTATAACGGGCCAAAACGTGTCACCGTTCAAGAAGCTTTAATGATTACAAGTCAAAAATGGGCACCATAGTTTTTAATTTATAATTAAATGCCCTAAATTTGAGCAACATTTGTTTGGCTCATTTTATATGAAACTTAAATATTCTTTTTTTACTTTATTACTTCTTTTCTCACTTATTTCTTTTGCTCAAAAAAAAGAGTTAGCGAAAAAAAGCGAAGAACCAGAACCTCCCGAACTAGGAAAGTTGTTTAAACCAACTTTAGGCATAGGAACCGGCGCTTTTACTTTTATTGGAGATTTATATAAAAAACACGCGCAATCATTTTCGAATTCTCGATTTGCTACCGAATTTTCCCTTACACAATCCCTTAATCATGGATTAAATGTGAATTTTTACACCTTGTTTGGAAAGCTTGGGGCAAACGAACGTTTAGGGTTTCGTAATCAAAATTTTGAAGCAGAAATCAGAATGGGAGGCCTTCAATTGTATTATGATTTTAAACATGTTATTCCTGCTCATCATATAGTAAGGCCATTGATTTCATTAGGCATAGAAGGATTTGAATACTTATCAAAAACAGATTTAAAAGACAGAAATGGGAACACTTATCATTATTGGACTGATGGAACAATAAAAAATAAAGCAGAAAATGATCCTGATGCAAAAAATGCCATTCGTATTTATAGAGATTATGTTTATGAAACAGATATTAGAGAATTGAATGCAGATGGAAAAGGCAAATATCCTGAACGTTCATGGGCTGTTCCAATAGGAGCAGGTTTTTTATTTCACCTAAACAATAACATTCAAGTTAAATTTTGCACCACAGTTCATTTTTCGTTCACTGATGAAATTGATGGAATTTCTGCTGAAAGTAAAAATTACAGGGCAGGAAATAAAACCAAAGATCAATTTGTAATGACATCCATTTCTTTGCACTATACTTTGGGAGGTCATTTTGATCCTAAATCTAAATCCGATAAATTCAAGGATGTGGATTTTAAATCATTTATGAATGAAGATGAAGACGGGGATGGAGTAACAGATTTTAAAGATAATTGCCATCAAACTCCTAAAGGTGCAAAAATTGATAAATTTGGTTGCCCTGTTGATGAAGATGGTGACATGATACCTGATTATTATGATGAAGAATTACCTACTCCTACTGGTATGATAGCAAATGGATTAGGTGTTGGAATTACTGATAAAATGGCACTTGCATGGTATAAGGCTTATTATGATACGGCAGCCATGAAGGGCAAAACAGTTTATTTGGATTCGTTAAAGCGTAAAGACAAAAAAACGGATGATGTTAAAGATAAACGAAAGGAATATACTGTTGAGTTGGCTTCTTTTAAAGGCGGTGTGCCTGATGATGTAATGGCGTTTTTGTTAAGTGTTGGTGATGTAAGGTCAACAGAAGTAGGAGATGAAACTATTTTCTATACTGCAGGTTCTTATGAAGACATTAATTTAGCTATTCAGCGCCAAAAAGAGTTTGTGGCTAATGGGTTTAAAGATGCTAAAGTAGGCTATTTTCAAGGAGAAAAATACTTTCCGTTAGATAATTCAAACGGTAAATTAAAAGAAGAAATTGCAGTATCTGATTCAGCTATGGCTAAAAACGGAGTTCATTTAATTGATAACAAAGTTAAAACAGATGAACATGGAGTTTTTTATCGTGTCCAACTAGGTGCGTATAAAAATCAATTAGCAAAAACCTTTTTTAAACATACTGGTAAAGTAGTTGAATTAAAAACAGAGGATAATTATCATAAATATGTAACAGAAGCTTTCCCTAATTTACAAAGTGCAATGTTGCGAAGAGCAGAATTAGTAATAGATGGCTATGCCGATGCCTTTGTTACTGCTTACAAAAATGGAAAGCGTATTTCATTAGCGGAGGCAGGAGCCACCTTTGAAAATAAGGCAGATGCAGTAAATGAAGATTTAAACGAAAGTCACAATAAAAAAAGTGCTCTTGATAAAGCATTTGTAATTTTTAAAGTACAGGTTGGTTCACTTAAAAAAGCTAACGATGCGGTATTTGAGGAGCGTATTAAGCTACTTAAAGATGTTCATAAATCACTTACTTCATCGGGCTTAACAAGATACACCATTGGCGAATTTCATGATTACAAATCCGCTCAAGCCGAAAAAAGTACAATTGCAGAATCAGGATTTAATGATGCTTTTGTAATTGCAACATTTAATGGAGATGTAATTTCAATACAAGAAGCATTAGAAATCATTGGCGAACAAAAACAATAAATTAATTTATATATGTCAGATAAAATAGAATCTTCAAAAGCACCTGAGCCAGTTGGCTTGTATCCGCATGCACGTAAAGTGGGTAACTTGTTGTTTTTATCAGGGGTTGGTCCTAGAGAAAGAGGTACAAAAAAAATTCCCGGCGTTGAGCTTGACGAAAACGGAAACATTGTTTCATACGACATAGAAACACAATGCCATAGTGTTTTCAGAAATATCAGATATATTTTAGAAGACGCAGGAAGTAGTTGGGATAAAATTGTTGATGTTCAGGTTTTTTTAACCAATATGAAAGACGATTTTAAAACATACAATCGTGTTTATGCTGAATATTTCAAAGATAATCAGCCGTGCAGAACAACTGTTGAAATAAACTGCTTACCAACACCAATTGCCATTGAATTAAAGGTAATTGCAACGATTGATTAAGTTGTTTTAAATTAATTGTCTTCTCTAAAATTCCGAATACATTTTAAAACTGACCTTTTTGATAAAATTGGTTTAAATAAACAGTGCAAAAGGTAAAAAAATTTTAAACTTTATTGTTTTCTATTTGCCTAAAAAATCAAATTAGCTAATGTACTGAGAAATAGTTGTGGATATTTTGAATTTGTTCATTTTGTGAGTACAATAAAAAAAGGCAGCCATTTGGCTGCCTTTTTTTATTGAAGATGATTGACTAGATTATTTATTTATAATCAATCTGCTTGTTGAAACAACTCCGTTAGAATTAATTTTAACTAAATAACTTCCTGAATTGATTGACTTTAGATCGATGCTGTTTTTCCCTTTTGTTAATTTACCAGAGAATACATTTTCTCCTAACACATTGTAAATAAATACTTCTGAATTAACTTGGGTAGCATTAATTGTAAATAAGCCATTAGATGGATTAGGGTATAATTCAATAACACTTGAAGAATTAGTGTTTAAGGAAACAGTAGACCCAACAGTATAATTTAATGTTAAAGTACAGTTATTAGCATCTGTGACAGATACAGAATAAGTTCCTGCTTCTACAGCAGTTAAATCTTCAGTATTAGCATTATTCGACCATAAATAAGTATAAGGTGCAGTACCGCCAGCAACAGTTAAATCAATTGCTCCATCAGCAGGTGTAGTTGATTGATCAGTAATAGATGCTGTGCCACTAATTGCAGCAGGCTCAGAAAGTGTAACGGTAACATCAACAGGTAAACATCCATTAGCATCTGTAACAGTATAAGAATACGTACCTGCAGTTAAATTAGAAATTGGAGTATTATTATAAGTATATGGTGGGGTACCTCCGGTTGTTGATAATAGTACGCTACCATTGTTTCCACCATTACAAGTTGGAAAATTACCAAACGCTGATAGACTCAAAAAGTCAGGTTCAGTTATTGTTACTGAGTAAGTTGAGGTACAACCATTTGCATCAGTTGCAACATAGGTATATGTTCCAGCATTTAAGTTTGTAGTAGGTGTATTATCAAAAGTAATAGCTCCTGTTCCTCCAGTTGCATTTAAGATTACACTTCCTGTGTTTAAACCATTACATAAAGGATTGGTTGTTGAAGATGATATAGAAATAGCAGCTGGAGCATCATTTATTGTTACAATAGCAGTAACTTGACACAAGTTAGCATCTACAACAGTGTAAGTGTAAGTGCCAGCTAATAAATCGATAGTTGGTACAGTTGGGTCATAAATTATTGTGCCTGTACCTCCAGTTGCAGAAAGCAAAACAGTACCAAAACTCCCGTTACATAAAGGTTGAGTTGGAGTTGCAGTAAATACAATAGCAGCAGGTTCAGTAAGGATAATAGCTGTATCTAGAGCTAAACATCCATTATCATCAATAACATAATAAGGATATGTACCTGCTAATAAATTAGAAATTGTTGCAGGGCCAGTAGCAGCTGTTGTTAAGTTATTGCTAAAGTAGTAGTTGCCAAGTGTGTTTTGAGCAGTTAAAACTGCAGAACCTTTGCCACCATTACATAAAATTTGGTTTGCAGTTGCATCCAATGTAATTGGAACATAATTAGCCGGTTCAATTGCACATGTTTGTGCTGCAGTATATAAATCATCAAATTCTACTGTAGCGGCTGCTGCATTTCCTGTTCCAGCAGTTGCATAAAAATCAACCTCTGAAGGGATTTTACCCGCTCCTGCACCAGGGATTTTAAAACTAAAACTAGCTCCAGCGCCTTGTCCCATCCAAAAAACAGACCCAGTTATTGGATCAAAAGTAAAAGCTAAATTAATAGAATCATTAGCGTTTAAAATTAATGGAGTATTACTTGCCCCTAAATTAAATGAAAAAAAATTAACTGTTCCTGCATTATTATATCGTGCTAAACCTCTAATTGTTCTAGTTTTTGCGACGTAATTAAATCCGCATAAAAAGGTTCCGTCAGTTGAGGCTAATATTGCATTATGCGCATTTAAACTTGTTGTAGTACCAGCGCCTGTATATAGTTTAACTTGAGTGTAAGCAACAAAGTTTGAACTGTTTCTAGTTGTCCAATCAAAATCTTTAAAAGCATAACGCGTTACACTTGGAGTTGCTGTTGGACCCGCAGGGCCTGTTAAAGCTAATACTTTATTTCCTGAAGGTTGAGCAGCTACACTTAAATCGTTAGGGCTAACAGTGGAGGCAGCAGAAAAGATAGACCATCCGTTTTGACCAGGAGTTGCTCCTACAATATCAGTTGCAATTGGTCCAACATTTAAATTTTCAAAATTTTCAACAAGTAATTGTTGCGATGAGGCTTTAAAACCTGCAATCAGTAATCCAATAAGTAGTAATTTTTTTTTCATTTAATTGTATGTGTTTTAGAAATTTTGCGCGAAATTACATAAAAAACTTCATCGAGAAAAATGATATCAAATTGAAAAACTTCAATTTCATTATTTCATTGCGTTTAAGCGCTTAAAAGTATTATCTTCGAGGTCGCTTAAATAACATCATTGTCTGATTTAGATTTTATAAAATCACCTATCGAGGAAAATCTCCAGATTTTTGAAAAAAAATTTCGAGAATCCATGAAAAGTAATGTCCCGTTACTTGAAAAAATTACAACTTACATTGTAAAACGTAAGGGCAAACAACTTCGACCAATGTTTGTTTTTTTAGCTGCAAAAACTATTGGCGATGTAAATGAATCAACCTATCGTTCCGCTGCACTTATTGAGCTATTGCATACTGCAACTTTAGTGCACGATGATGTTGTTGACGACAGTAATGAGCGCAGAGGTTTTTTTTCTGTTAACGCATTATGGAAAAATAAAATTGCAGTTTTAATTGGCGATTATCTTTTATCCCGAGGCTTACTTCTTTCACTTGATAATGATGATTTTCACTTGCTAAAAATAGTTAGCAATGCTGTAAGAGAAATGAGTGAAGGTGAATTACTGCAAATTGAAAAAGCTAGAAAATTAGATATAACAGAAGAAGTTTATTTTGAAATTATTCGTAAAAAAACAGCGGTATTAATAGAGGCATGTTGTTCATGCGGTGTTGCATCTATATCAAATGATAAAGAACTGATTTCAAAAATGGCGGATTTTGGCTCATTAACAGGAATAGCTTTTCAGTTGAAAGATGATTTATTTGATTTTGGTGATAGCATAAATATAGGAAAGCCAACCGGAATTGATATTAAAGAAAAGAAAATGACTTTGCCGCTTATTTATGCTTTATCTAACTCTACCGCAAACGAAAAAAGAAAGATAATAAACCTTGTTAAAAATCACCACGATGATCCTGAAGCCGTTGCTAAGGTAATTCAATTTGTTATCGAGAAAAAAGGCATCGAATATGCAGAGAAAAAAATGTTTTTTTATCGCGATAAAGCATTACAGGTTTTAAATGAATTTCCAAATACTATTGCTAAAGAAGCCTTGGAAAAATTAGTTCATTATTCAATAAACCGAACAAAATAATGTTCAACTAAAATTCGATTAAATGAGAAATAATATCAACTTATTTAAAAACAACTATTATCTGCCAATTGTAGTTTTTGTTTTTTTAGTTTTTTTATTCCCATCATGCAACTCCAATCAAAAAGACCTTGCAGCAAATAAGAATGAGGATAGTCTCAAAATAGATTTAACTAAAAAAGAAAATCAAATTGGTGTTTTTACTCCACCGGATAGTAATTACACTGGCGATTATTTTGAAAAATACAACACAGGTATTGTGAAAGTAAGAGGTTATTATAGGTTTGGAAAAAAAAGTGGGAAATGGATGTATTTTTATCCAAATGGAATAATGTGGAGCGAGGCTTTTTTTAAAGATGATAAAATGAATGGTGAATCAAGGGTATATCACCCAAACGGTGAATTGTTTTATAATGGATATTATAAAATGGATGTTGCCGATAGTGTTTGGAGTTTTTACGACTCAACAGGTACACTTCAGGAAACAAAAAATTATCCCATTAAAAAATAGTTATAATTGATTTATATCAGTTTTTTTAATCAAATAATTTCATTAATTTGTAGAATAACAATAAATTTATTTTTATGAAAAAATTCAGTCCTAGTAAAATTTTAATTCCGGTTGATTTCTCAAAAACTTCACTTAAAGCAATTAAGCATGGAGCATTTATCGCAAAGCTAAATAAAGGAGAACTTATCTTGTTAAACGTTCAAAAAAAGACTGATTTAATTGATGTTATTTTTCCTGCGTTTAAACTAAAGGATTTTACAATAATTACAGATTATTTAAATTCTAAATTACAAACACTTGTGGCTGATGTAAAAAAAGAATTTGGAATAAAAGTTACAAGCTTAGTGTCACTTGGCAATATTACAAGCGAAATTGTTTCAATAGCTGAAGAAAATGAAGTAGACATGATTGTTATGGGAACTCATGGAGGCGACTCTCAAAGCAGTTTAATGTTAGGTAGTAATGCATATCGTGTAATTGCAAAAACAAACTGCCCGGTAATAACAATCAGAGCAAATACGCATGTGTTAGGATATAAAAACATAGTGATGCCAATTGATACTACTTCACATAGTCGGCAAAAAGTACTTGCTACTCTAGAGTTTGCTGAAAAGTTTGCGGCAAAAATCCATTTATTAGGCATATTAGCAAAAGATGAAAAAGACGAAAAATCTAAAATGGAATTTGTTCTGAAACAAATTCAAGATAGTGCAAAAAAACGAAAACTAATAACAACAGTCACCATAGTTGAAACAGATGATGCTTCTCATAAAATCATCAAGTTTGCTGCAAAACATAAAGCAGACTTAATTTCTATTATGAGTGATCAAGAAGGTGGTGCATCAAAATTGTTAGGGCAGTTTTCTCATCACATTATACATGATTCTAAAATCCCTGTTATGACATTTAAGCCTGTAATTAATGAAGTTACTGATTTAGGTGGTTTTGGCGGTTTATGGTAAAAATTTCATTTTAAATGCGTGTTTTAGAAACAATTCCCCATCCCTCTATTACAATCACAATTTTTCAAATGAACGATAAGTTTATTGTGAAATTTGAAGCGGGTCCAATGGAGCAGGTTTTTAAATTCAACCAAGTAGAGGTGAAAGGCTTAGAGGGTTTAAAAAGTATCATTAACGCTGGTTTTATTGAAAAAACACGAAGTCGGTTTAATGACATGTTTTTACAGTGGAAACAAGAATAAAATAGGATATTATCTTCTCGGCCTTATAACATTATTCCCGCCCGAATGATTTGAGTTTCCTGATCCTCTACCAGGATTAACTGAATTAATAGTATTGCTGTTTGAATTGTTTGGGTAGTTGTATGAATCACGGGAAGAATTATTCCATTGATGGTCATTACTTTCTGGTGGGGTATTAAAAAACTCTGCAATTCTTCCTTTTTTTCCTTTTACAGGTTGTTGTTCATTTACAACTGGAGAAGTTGATTGTTGAGATCTTGGTTTTACATTGTTCGGATTAATCGATGGACCAGAATTAATAATTGGTTCATTATAATTATCATTTACCGTTTCTCCTCTCGAACGAACAACTGGTCTAGGATGGTCTGTGTTATTATCAGCTCCTGAAAATGCTCTTCTTTCTCCACGAAAATTTGGATTTATTACTTGTTGACTGTTTGCGCCTGAATGACTTACTCGTGGCCCATAATGCACTACATTGTTGTTAATGTAATTTTGATTCGTGTTTCCGGGAGAACTCCAGAAAAAATTATTCATTAAGCCTGAATAACCGTATATCGAATTGTAATTGTTGTAAGGCGAATAAAATCCATTGTTGTAAAATGAATACGGATTATTAAATGAATACGGGTTATTGTAAGCCATCGAATTCATAAAAAAAGGATCATTCATAAATGTATAATTAGTTAATCCTCCTGAATAAAAAGGCATTAAACCATTGTAGTAAGAGTTTGAAAAATAAGAACCAGGCAATTGATAAGCATTATAAATTCCATAACCGGGAAACATCGGATTAACTCCAAACATGCTTGATACTCCAAACCCAAGATTTAAGTAATTATTTGGGTACAAATTGCTTTGAAAAAAATTGGTTGAGTTGAATGATGAATAAGATGAATTATTATAGGCTTCACGGTTTACTTCACGAGCTATTTTTTTCTCCCCAGATTCAACTACTTTTTTATCATCATAAAAATAAGAACGGTCTGCAACAGGATCTAGATAAACATCATCGTTAATGCTTGTACTAGAATTTTTAATAGCCGAACAAGATGTAAATACGTTTATCACAAGCATCATAATCGGGAAGAGTACAATAAATTTTTTCATGATAAACTAGTATTAAAATTAAGTTTACTTTTGCTATGCAAACGCAAATCAAATTTAAGAAATTTATAACGTAAACACACATTTTTAACTTTTTTATGAGCAAGGAATTAGGAACACGCGCCGATGATTTTTCGAAATGGTACAACGAATTAGTATTAAAAGCCGACTTGGCTGAACATAGTGCAGTAAGAGGTTGCATGGTAATTAAACCTCATGGCTATGCCATCTGGGAAAAAATGCAACAGGCACTTGATAAAATGTTTAAAGATACCGGACATGTAAATGCCTATTTCCCTTTGTTCATTCCAAAATCGTTTTTTAGCAAAGAAGCCAGCCACGTGGATGGTTTTGCAAAAGAATGTGCTGTAGTTACGCATTACCGATTAACAAACGATGCTGATGGAAACATCATCGTAGATAAAGATGCAAAACTGGAAGAAGAATTAATTGTTCGCCCAACTTCTGAAACCATCATTTGGAATACCTACAAAGGCTGGATTCAATCCTATCGCGACTTACCTATATTAGTTAACCAATGGGCAAACGTTGTGCGTTGGGAAATGCGTACGCGTTTGTTTTTACGTACTGCAGAGTTCTTATGGCAAGAAGGACACACCGCACACGCAAGTGCCGAAGAAGCAATTGAAGAAACAAAACGTATGCTAGATGTTTATGCTGATTTTGCAGAAAACTTCATGGCAGTGCCGGTAATAAAAGGAGTAAAAACTCCTAACGAACGATTTGCTGGCGCCTTAGATACGTATTGTATTGAGGCCATGTTGCAAGACGGGAAAGCTCTTCAGGCAGGCACCTCTCACTTTTTAGGGCAGAATTTTGCAAAAGCATTTGATGTGAAATTCACCAGCAAAGAAGGTAAGTTAGACTACGTTTGGGCAACTTCTTGGGGCGTATCCACTCGTTTAATGGGTGCGTTAATCATGAGTCATAGTGACGACAATGGCTTGGTATTGCCACCAAAATTAGCGCCAATACAAGTTGTCATTGTGCCTATTTACAAAGGCGATGAAGGTTTAGCAAAAATGAATGAAGTGGCAATTCCATTAAAGAAAAAACTCGAAAGTTTAGGCATTAGCGTAAAATACGATAACCGCGATACGCACCGTCCGGGCTGGAAATTTGCCGAATACGAATTAAAAGGTGTGCCTGTTCGTATTGCTTTAGGCGATCGCGATTTGGCAAACGGCACGGTTGAATTAGCAAGAAGAGATACCCTTACAAAAGAGACAGTTAATTTGGAAGGCATTGAAGAAAAAATAAAATCCTTATTAGATGAAATTCAATCTAATCTTTTCAGCAGAGCAATACAAAGAAGAGCAGAATTAACTACTAAAGCGGATACTTGGGAAGAGTTTGTTACATTACTTGAAAACAAAGGAGGATTTGTTTCAGCGCACTGGGATGGAACTCCGGAAACTGAACAAAAAATAAAAGAAATGACAAAAGCAACCATTCGTTGTATTCCATTAAATAACGTTCAGGAAGAAGGTAAATGTATCTTAACCGGACAATCGAGTAAAGAACGTGTATTATTTGCTATTGCATATTAAAGCTTTTTGTGTTAAATTTAATAGCAACTTAATTTTGTTGTCATGACTCAAAAAGATCAAATCGTTCAATTACTGAAAGAAAAATCAGTAATGAAACAAGATATTTTTAAAAACACAAAAGCTGTTTTTGAAAATATTAAGGTGGTAGTTAATGAAATTTACGAAGAGCTTAAGCATGAGGCAAAAGCTATAGATTCAAGAATTAATATTGAATTTAATTCTGTTGGCGATTATCAATTGGAATTAAAAGTTGCGGGAGATACACTCGTTTTTTACATGCACACCAATGTGTTTGAATTTGAGAAATCACATCCAATGTTTAAAACAGGATACATTAAAGAAAATCATTATAATTCATACAGTGGTATAATTTACGTTTATAATTTTTTATCTGATAGTTTTAAATACAATCGATTAAATGATTTAGGATATTTAATATCCCGCATATTTATCAATCGTGAAACTCATTTTTTTCTTGAGTCTAAGCCCAGTTTAGGGTATAAATATCAAAATTTTTCTGCCACTCCAATAAATAAGGAAATTTTAAAAGAAGTCATTAACGAATTAATTATTTATTGCGTTAGTTTTGATTTGTTTACTCCACCTGTTCAGGCTGTTAACGAAATTTCCTTACACGAAATTCAAGAACGTGTACAAAGCGATCGTTTAAAAACGGGCAAACGACTGGGATTTAAAATGCAAAACGATTCCTCATCAGGTTTTGAGTTTAATTTTTAATTTTTTTTGCTGAAAATAAAAAAAGATTTATATTTGCACTCCCATTTGAAAAAATGGCCCGTTCGTCTAGGGGTTAGGACGCATCCCTTTCACGGATGAAACACGGGTTCGATTCCCGTACGGGCTACCAAACCTCCACAATAGTGGGGGTTTTTTTGTTTTTAAGCCCCGGATCAAGTTAATTATCTTATAGATTGTTGCTCTTATGTTACTTACGCATCTCGTTTTTTTATTTTAGAAACTAATGGCAGAAGCATTAACAACTTATCTTGGTAAACTATCTGGATAAAAGATTGTTTCGATATACAATTTAGGATAGATTTAAAATAAAAAAAAGTATTGCAAGGTAAAATCCAAAATCAATTAATTTGTTTTAAATAAACGGACGTGTTTTAATATCTATTATTTTAATTCTAGACGTTTAATATCAAAAAAAACCTTATTCTATTCTTAACCTACAATTTCTTATTTTTACTGCTTTAAATTTTAGTTATGGCAATGGATTTTGTAGAAGAATTAAAGTGGCGCGGTTTATTACATGATGCAATGCCGGGCACACAAGAGCAATTGAATAAAGAATTAACAGCAGCTTATATTGGATTTGATCCAACTGCAGATTCATTACATGTGGGTAGTTTATCTCAAATTATGACACTTGTCCGTTTTCAAAAAGCCGGGCATAAACCATTTGCTTTGGTTGGGGGTGCAACTGGTATGGTGGGTGATCCAAGTGGTAAATCGCAGGAAAGAAATTTATTGGATGAAGCCACTTTAAAACATAATGTGGATTCCATTCATAAACAACTCGAGAAATTTCTCGATTTCAATTGTGGTGCGAATAGTGCCGAAATGGTAAATAATTTCGATTGGTTTAAAAACTTTTCCTTTTTAGATTTTATTCGTGATGCAGGTAAACATATCACCGTAAATTACATGATGGCAAAAGATTCGGTGAAAAAACGTATTGATGGAACAACTGGAGTTGGAATGTCATTTACTGAATTTAGTTATCAGTTAATTCAAGGTTACGATTTCTTTCACTTATTCAAAGAGAAAAGCTGTTTATTGCAAATGGGCGGAAGCGATCAGTGGGGAAACATCACTACCGGAACCGAATTGATTCGCAGAAAAACTGGTGGACAGGCATTTGCATTAACAACACAGCTCATTACAAAAGCTGATGGATCAAAGTTCGGTAAATCCGAATCAGGTAATGTCTGGCTGGATGCTAAAAAAACATCGCCTTACAAATTTTATCAGTTCTGGTTAAACACCAGCGATGAGGACGCTAAAAAATACATTCGTTACTTTACTTTATTAAGTAAAGAAGAAATTGAACAGCTCGATAAAGAACACGATGCAGCGCCCCATTTGCGTATTTTGCAAAAAGCATTGGCAAAAGATGTAACCATTCGCGTACATTCTGAGGCCGATTACCATACAGCTATTGAAGCTTCCGAAATACTATTCAAAGGTACTTTAGAACAATTAGGCAATTTAAATGAAGCAACATTTCTGGATGTGTTTGATGGTGTTCCACAATTTGAAATCAATAAAGAACAACTATCAACAGGCATAAACATTATTGATTTCTTAACAGCGAACACAACAGTTTTTCCAAGCAAAGGCGAAGCAAGAAAAATGATTAGCGGAGGTGGTGTTTCTTTAAACAAACAGAAAATTGAAACCGAAACACAAGTTGTAACTACGGAGCATTTAATCAATCAAAAATATTTACTTGTTCAAAAAGGCAAGAAAAATTATTATTTAATAAAAGTATAGTCAGGTAAATCACAAATTTTTCAAGCTATATGTTACAGCAACTCAGCATAAAAAATTACGCACTGATTGAAGAAAGCACCATTCATTTTCCTGATGGTTACATTGTAATCACAGGTGAAACTGGTGCTGGAAAATCAATCCTCTTAGGTGCTTTAGGATTGGTGTTGGGAAACAGGGCAGATTCTGACGCCTTGTTTGATAAAACAAAAAAATGCGTGGTTGAAGCTGTTTTTGATGTTTCTAATTTACAATTAGAAGAACTGTTTACGAATCACGACATTGATTTTGAAAAAGAAACATGTATTAGAAGAGAGATCAATGCAGATGGAAAATCAAGAGCTTTTGTAAACGATACACCTGTTACACTTGCTGTATTGAAAGAACTTTCAGAACGATTAATTGATGTGCATTCGCAACATCAAACTTTAATGCTGAATCAACATGCTTTTCAATTTAAGTTGATAGATGCTTTTGCTCAACTTAAACAACAATTAATTAATTACGCAGAAGATTTTTCAAATTATCAAGCAGTAAAAAAACAACTTAACGAATTAAAAGCAAAAGAAGCACAGCTAAAAAAGGAACAGGATTTTTTGCAATTTCAATTGGATGAATTGGAACAATTTTCACCAAAGGAAGAAGAGTTGGAAACTCTTGAAAAAGAAAGCGAAGTGCTTGAAAATGCGGAATCAATAAAACAACAGTTAACTACCATTTCAGAGCTTATTAATGGAGATCATGAAAATATGATTTCAAAACTGAATGTATTAAAGCCAGTTTTAGCACAGCTTGCGCGTTATGGTGAAAATTATAATGAACTAAACAAACGTTTCACGGAAATTTACATAGAATTAAAAGATATTGCATCAGAAAGTTCTTCTTTATGTGATGATGTTACGGCAGATCCTGAGCGATTGCAAATTGTAAATGAACGTTTGGATACCTACAATCGTTTACTCAAAAAACACAGTGTTGCAAATGAAAAAGAGTTGATTGCTCTTTGGAGAGAAATGGAAGAGAAAATTGCTGTTATTCAATCATTCGATGATGATGTGGAGCGCTTGGAAAAAGAAATGAACGCCTTACACAAAAAATTGGTTTCACAGGCAAAATTACTTTCCGATCATCGCAAAAAAATTATTCCTGAAATTGAAAAAAATGTATCAAGTATGCTTGAACAGCTGTCTATGCCCAATGCCAAATTTAAAATTGAGTTGAAAGAAAAAGCTGAATTTGGAATTTTAGGAAAAGATGAAATCAACTTTTTATTTTCTGCCAACAAAGGAAGTGAGTTCAAAGACATTGAAAAAGTGGCATCAGGAGGTGAATTATCTCGTTTGATGCTTTGCATTAAATCACTGGCTGCACAAAAAACTGCTTTGCCAGTTATTATATTTGATGAAATTGATACCGGAGTTTCCGGAGATGTTGCAGATAAAATTGGTTCAATACTTAAGGCAATGGGAAAAAACAGACAGGTTATTTCCATTACCCATCTTCCGCAAATTGCTTCAAAAGGCACTTCACATTTGTTTGTATATAAAGAAGATCATCCTACAAAAACAATTTCAAAAATAAAGCAACTACAAAATGAAGAACGTATTATGGAAATTGCAAAAATGTTAAGCTCAGGCAAACCAGGCGAGGCAGCCATTAATAATGCAAAAGAGCTGTTGCAGTTAAATTGATACGGATGAAAAAACAGTATTTTATTTTTTTATTTATTGTAATTTTTAATTACATAAAATCACAGGATTTATCTCAAACGATACGCGGTACTATTATAGATAAACAAACACAAAGTCCTTTGCCTGGCGCAATGATTCAATTGCTGAACAGTGATCCTATAAAAGCTTGTAGCACCGATGAAAATGGAAAATTCAGATTAGAAGCAGTTCCACTAGGAAGGTGGCAAATTAAATTTTCGCTTCTCAGTTACAAGGAAAAAGTACAATCCATCATTCTCACATCAGGTAAAGAGATTGTGTTGCAGGTGGAGTTAGAAGAAAATGCGGTGCAAGCAGATGAAGTAACCATTATTGCTGAACAGGATAAAACAAAATCAAACAACAAAATGGCAACTGTGAGTTCGCGTTTGTTTTCAACTGAAGAAGCGGCTCGCTATGCAGGAAGCAGAAACGATCCTGCACGTATGGCGGCCAATTTTGCCGGTGTTAGCGGTGCAAATGATAGCAGAAATGATATCATCATTCGTGGCAACTCACCATTAGGTGTGTTGTGGCGAGTAAATGGTTTAGATATTCCTAATCCAAATCATTTTGGATCCCTGGGTTCAACCGGCGGACCAATTAGTATTTTAAATAACAACACGTTGGATAACTCCGATTTTATGACCGGTGCTTTCCCCGCAGATTATGGTAATGCAACCGCTGGTGTTTTTGATTTAAAAATGCGAACAGGCAATAATGAAAAATACGAATACCTTGCACAAATGGGATTCAACGGTTTTGAATTGGGTGCCGAAGGTCCGTTCTCTAAAAAAAATAAAAACGCCTCTTTCCTAATAAATTATAGGTATTCCACGCTTTCCGTTTTCAAATATTTAAACATTGATTTTGGTACCGGCGCTGCAATTCCGCAGTATCAAGACATCACTTATAAACTGGAATTTCCAACTAAAAAATTTGGCAAATATACATTGTGGGGCATCGGCGGAATTAGTTTCATTGATTTAAAAGCAAAAGATCAATCCAAGGAAAATAACCTTTACGGTTACAGCGGAAGAAACATTTCATATCAATCCAATGTAGGAGCAACGGGTATTTCACACGTGTACTTATTAAATCCATCTTCCTACATTAAAACAAATATTGGCGTTAGCGGTCAATACAATTTAATCATTGCTGATCGTATTGACACGAATGTTGTTCCTAACATCATCTCTCCAGAATACAGAAATAAATCCTATACACTACGTTATTCATTTAACAGCACTTTTAATAAAAAAATTAATTCGCGTAATTTCATCAATGCCGGTGTGTATGCTGATTTATTTTCAACCTTATTTGTAGATAGTACCAATGCATTTACCGGATTAGGATTATTGCCTTTACGTGATTTTAAAGGAAATTCCATTTTGTGCCGATTATTTAGTCAGTGGCAACATAAGATTAATCAGAAGCTTACTTTAAATGCAGGATTGAGTGCACAACAATTTTATTTAAACAATTCTTTTGCACTTGAGCCACGTATAGGTTTAAAGTATGAAATCAGTAATAAAGATGCTTTAAGCTTAGGAACAGGCATGCATAGTCAGTTACAGCCATTATATGTTTATTTCTCAACTTCATCTACTGCATCAGGTATTGTAGAGACCAATCGAAATTTAGATTTCAGTAGGGCAGTGCATGCTGTATTAGCTTACGATAGAACCTTATTTAAAAATGCACGGATTAAAATTGAAAGTTATTATCAATATCTGTATAACATTCCAATTCGAATTCGTAAAGATTATTTTTCTGCAATTAATTTGGGTGCCGACTTCGAAAGTCCGAATATTGATAGTTTAATAAGCAATGGCACTGGTGAAAATTACGGTATTGAGTTTACGTTGGAGAAATTTTACAGTAAAGGATTTTATTATTTGCTCACAGCATCGGTATTTGAAAGCAAATACAAAGGAAGTGATAATGTGATGAGAAATACTGCTTTTAACGGCAACTATGTTGTTAATGCATTGGCAGGTAAAGAGTTTAAAATAAAAACCAAACACACGTTTGCGCTTGATGTTAAAGTTGTTTATGCCGGAGGAAAGAGATACGTACCCATTGACATTGATAAATCGATGTTATATAATCGACAGCTTTATTTTAATGACAAAGCTTATTCGCCGCAATATGACCCTTATTTCAGGATTGATTTAAAAACATCTTATCGTTTAAATTCAAAACGTGTAACGCATGAAGTAAGCGTCGATATTCAAAATTTAACCCAACACAACAATGTGTTTCAGCAGAGTTTTGATATTAGTACAAAAACAATACGTACAGATTATCAATTGAAATTTTTCTTTGTGCCACAGTACAGATTAACTTTTTAAATCTATTTTTTATAATATTCTTTTAATAAACTCTTTTCATTAAAAAGGTGAGCAATTTCTTTGTAAGCTATAACAAAAGTTGGTGAACCTACTGCGTATGGACCAATCTCGTATTGATTGTAGGTAAAAATTAAGCCGGATGGCGATATTAAAAAGTTATCGGTAATGGTAAATTTACCGGGTTCAAAATCCCAACCTTCATTCCCGTATTCTTTAATAAATTTTTTCTCGGCAATAGTATTCAGTTCTTTTTTAAAGTTATTAATTAGAAGATTTTCCAGTTTCAAAACGTTACCTGTATTTAGATCAAAATTTGCATAACTAATATATGTTCCGGGATGGGCAGCCCCAAAATAATAGGTATAATTAATGAAAGAAAACGATAACACTTTTGCATCAACCATAGCCGGATCACAAATGAGTTCTTGATTAATTCCGCTTTCTGCATCTGATTTAAAATTTACAGCTTTAAAATCTTCTATTGATTTAAATTCATTACCAATAAGCAATTCAAGCAATTTTTGATTTATTTTATCTTGAACTAGTTTGTTTTTAAAATTTATTTCTGCTGTTTCAATCGATAGTGTTGAGCATAAAGTATCATGATATTCTATTTCATTGGATGGTTTTAATTTGTTTTTTTTAACTCGTTCGCAATCTTCAGTGTAGTTTTTATTAAGTTGTATTGTTGGGTAAATTAAAACTGCTTCTTGTAAATTTACAGAAAGTAATTTTTTTGTTTTAGGATTTTGCCATGTCCCCTCGATAACAAATTCGGAAACAAAAACACATTCAAAAGTTCCGGTAAGTTCTCCTTTATTGTCGTATTCATTTAATGAAAATTTATTTTTTTCTTTTTCCTCACCACTAATTTGTATTGGAATTCCCATTTTAACATAATAGTAAGTTCCGTATATTCTTTTATTGTTTTTTATGAGGTCAACAACAATTGGGTAATTACCAATGGTTCCACTAAATTTTTTATAGAATTTTTGTTCTTTAATGTTGTTTTTAATAGTGGGTAAATTTGTTTTAGCAACCGAAATTTGAGACAATAAAATTAAAACGATAAGGACAAGTAGTAAATGTATTTTCATAGTAATGTAAATATAATGTAAGAATTACTTTAAAATTTAAAACAAAACAACAACAATCAAACCGAATAAAAAAATAAAAACAGGGCTTGCTCAAATTTTTTAGGATAAAATAGTTCAAAAGATTATTTTTGAATAATTAAAATTCATTTGTGAAAAAAGAAGTTAAAGTAGGAATAGTAGTTATTGTTGCAATTGCACTATTCATTTATGGGTTTAACTTTTTAAAAGGGCATTCTATTTTTAATCCTGAGCGTAAATTATACGCAGTTTATTCTCGTATAGATGGATTGATTGAAGCAAATCCTTTGTTGTTGAATGGATTTAAAATAGGTCAGGTAAAAAAAATTGAGTTAACTCAAAATAGCAGTAACAATAAAATATTAGTTACTTTTCTTTTAAACTCTGATGTGCAAATTCCAAAGAACTCTATCGCAAAAGTTTTTTCATCCGATTTATTAGGTTCAAAAGCGGTAGAATTAATTCCAAGTAAAGAAACAGTATTTGTAAATAATGGCGATACTCTTTTATCTGGTAGCGATGATGATTTAAAAACAGCTGTTAATAAACAAATTCAACCATTACAAAAAAAAGCAGAAGATTTAATTTCCTCAATCGATTCGGTAATGTTTGTGGTTAAAGAAGTGTTAAACGCAAATGTTCGCCAAAATTTAATATCCAGTTTCGAAAGTATAAAAAATACAATTATTGCTTTAGAGCGCACCACCTATCAATTAGATACATTAATGGGTACTGAGCGTTATGCTATCGCTTCAATTATCCAAAAAACAAATTCTATTGTATCCAACATCGAAAAAAATAATGAAAAAATTAGCCAGGCAATAAGTAATTTTAACAACATTAGCGACTCGTTAGCAAAGTCAAATCTTAAAAAAACTGTTGAAGAAACTAACGTTGCGTTAGCAGGGGTAAATAAAATCATCAATCAAATTAATTCCGGACAGGGTACTGCCGGAAAATTAATTAATAGTGATTCGCTTTACATAAGTTTATCTAAATCTTCTGATGATTTAGATAAATTGCTTAAAGATTTACGAATTAACCCGGAAAGATATGTACATATCTCTGTTTTCGGGCGAAAAGACAGAAACAAACCAAAAGATTAAGTTATGATAGCTATTATTTTGTTTTTTTTACTTTCCATTTCTTCAATCGTTTTTTTTACACTGAATGTAAAAAAAATCAGAAGAAACATTTTTTTAGGAAGAGACCTTGATTTAAGTGATCGCTCTAACGAACGTTGGTCAGCCATGTTCCGTGTTGCCTTAGGTCAGTCAAAAATGGTTACACGCCCATTATCAGCCTTTATGCATATTTTGGTTTATGTTGGCTTTGTGCTAATAAACATTGAAGTGTTGGAAATGCTATTAGATGGGTTCACCGGGCAACATCGTTTGTTTTCTTTTTTGGGTGGATTCTATAATTTTCTAATTGGCTTTTTTGAATTTTTAGCTTTAGGTGTTTTTATTGGTGTTGTTGCGTTTTGGTTACGAAGAAATGTAGGAAAAATAAAACGATTTTTAAGTAAGGATTTAGATGGATTTCCACGTTTAGATGCCAACATAATATTAATGGCAGAAATCGTAATGATGTCGGCTTTATTTATTATGAATGCGGCCGATCAAAATCTACAATTATTAAATAGCACGCATTATCCAAAGGCGGGTTCTTTTCCAATCAGTAGCATCATTGCACCTCTCTTTGAAGGGATGAGTGAGGGCTCTTTAATTTTAATTGAACGTTTTTGTTGGTGGTTACACATTATAGGAATTTTTGCATTTTTAAATTACCTTCCTTATTCTAAGCATTTGCACATTGTGCTTGCCTTTCCAACTACGTATTACAGTAATTTAGATCAAAAAGGCAAGTTTAAAAATTTAGAAAGTGTTACTGATGTTGTAAAACCCAACTTTGAACCGAGTTACCAACCTGTCACTGATCCAAATGCTCCGCAGCGATTTGGTGCAAAAGATGTTCAGGATTTAACTTGGAAACAATTATTGGATGCATATACTTGTACGGAATGTGGAAGATGTACATCTTCTTGCCCACAGAACATAACAGGTAAATTATTGTCTCCTCGTAAAATTATGATGAGCACCCGCGACCGTTTAACTGAAGTTGGTAAAAATATAGATGCAAACGGTGGTGTTTTTAAAGATGATGGAAAATCCTTACTTGGAGATTACATAACGCCTGAAGAAATCTGGGCATGTAATACTTGTAATGCATGCGTTCAGGAGTGCCCTGTAAATATTGATCCTTTATCCATCATCATGGATTTACGCCAATATTTAGTGATGGAGCAAAGCTCTTCTCCTAGCGAGTTAAACGGCATGTTTACCAATATGGAAAACAATGGTGCACCGTGGCAATTTGCTCAAGCTGATCGTTTAAACTGGGCTAAAGAAGCATAATTTTAATTGTTGTGTAGTTGACACGAGCTGATTGGCGCTTATAACTCCAATTTTTTTTGTTTTAAGTAATAATGGCATTAAAGTTAACTGTAGCCATTTAGTTCAATCATATAGATAATAAAAAGTGATCGAAAACCTCCTCAATTACTGTTCAAGATATATTCAGCTTGCAGAGTTAGACCAACAAGCAATTGAATTAAATTTCAAACCAATTAAACTCAAACGAAAGGAATACTTGCTCAAAGAAGGTATGTTTTGTGATTTTATAGCATTTTTAAATTCGGGGGTTATTAGGCACTATCATATAAAAGAAGGAAATGAAATAACATGTGACATTACCTTACAACATAATTTTATTACCGACTTTAAAAGTCTCACACAAAATACACCAACCAATTATAATTTTCAAATTCTTAAAGACGCTGAATTGTTTGTGATTAACAAAAACGATTTATTAAGGCTCTATGCAGAAAATAGAAATATAGAATCTTTTGGGAGAATAATGGCTGAGCAAGTAGCACAACGTACAATAGAAATTGCAATGTCATTATCTTCTGATAAGCCAGAGGAAAGGGTTGAAAAACTACTAAAACAACGTCCAGATTTATTTCAAGAAGTGCCCCAACGTTACTTGGCTAATCTCCTCGGGATAAGCCCGGAAAGTTTAAGTAGAATTAGGGCCAGAAGAAAATCTTAACAATCATCAACAAAAACAAGACACTACTCTGTTGAATTTTGTGCAATAAATAATTTAAAAAATTAGCACAATGAAAAAGTTTACTTTAATCGTAGCAGTTGTTTGTTTAACATCAAGTCTTTTTGCGCAAGACAAAACAAGCTTCTTTCAAAACCAAATTTTAGGCAAAGAAAAAGATGTAGTCCCTTTGCAGTTAAGCATTGATGCTTATCCTTTTTTATTTCTTTCAAAAGGTGGAGGCGGAAGCATAGGGCTTGAATTTAGTAACTGGCAAGTTGGAGTAATTGGATTTAGTGTAGTTCCTCCCGACTATATCAAAAACACATTCTTTGAAAATGCCGATAATATTAAAGTGACAAGAAACAATGCCGTTGAGCTTTATGCAAACTATTATCTGCGTAAAGATAGAAAAGGACTTTATGCAGGCATTTTAGGTGGCCCGGAGTGGTTCTTGATGGAAGATAAAATAAGTAGAGCAAAAGAAACCATTGTGAAAAGTTACGTTGTGCCCCGATTGGGATTCAGGCTTTTCCCATTCAAAAAATTTTTTTATGCTGATGCTAGTTTTGGATGGAGTTTTAATTTGAGCGGTACAGAAACAAAGACATTAGGTCAAACTACTTACAATGCCTCTTCAGGAGGATTTATTTACTTTCTTCAGGTTGGAGCAAGATTTAACTTGATTAAGGAATAAAGTTATTGGCTATATGAAAAGAGTTTGAGTAATCTTTTACTAAACCTACTGCCTGAAACAAGGCTAAATGATCTGAAACAAAAAAAGCTGCTCATTTGAGCAGCTCTTTTAAATTTGATTTGTGAATCGATTATTTGTTGATTACAATTCTTTTTGCAGTTGATTTTCCACCATTGTTTAATTTAACAATGTAAGAACCAGCAGCTAAGTTAGAAAGGTCAACAGTGTTGTTACCTTTAACTACTTTAGAAGAATAAACGTTCTCACCAATGATGCTATACACTTCCATTGAAGCTTCGTTTTCAGAAACTTTTACAGTGAATACACCATTGCTTGGGTTAGGGAAGATAGAAATTGCATCAGCAATAACATTTTCTTTAACACCTACAGTTGGAACTAAGAAGATAGAAATGTCATCTAAACGAACATTCATTTGAGATGCAGAAGTTACAGTACCTCTTCCAGAAATTGAAAAATATCTTGTTTCAGAAGCAGTTGCAGTATATTCAACTGAATCTTTTAACCAAGTTGCATAAGTAGTAATTGCAGAGTATGGTTTTAATTCTGTTGACATACCAGCTTCTGATGATTCAGTTCCAGTATAAACTGCTGTTTCTCCATTTGCGTTAGCAGCAGTACCATTTGTTCTTCTGTAATAAACGATACGGTATGTTTCACCTTGAACAACATCCATACAAGGTAAAATTAATTGGTAAGAGTAAGTTGTTCCTGCTACACCACCATTGCTCACATTTACAGTTGTAAATAAAGCTTGATCTCCAGATCTTTTAGTTGCAGTAGAAATTCCTGTGTATGGAGCAGCAGTACCGTAGATTGATACACTGTTTACATCGTTTCCTGGTTCAATACCATTTATATAAGTAGAACTTGTTAAAGCAGTAGGAACAGCGTTAAAGAAACCTTCAGTTACTGTATCGTTTGCTAAAGCAATATCATTAGCTTGTGCAACCCATGCTTTTAAGGTTTTTGCACCTGTACCTGTGAAATCATACGCTGGTAAAAAGAATGCAAATGTTGAATCGCCAGGAGCTAAAGGACCAGGGATAACTGTAGATCCAGCAGCTACTCCATTAACACTGTAGTTAACCGCGATGTTTGATTCAGTTGTAGTACCAATGTTTTTAACTAAAGTTAAAACTGTATCTAAACCCATTCCACAAGATCTGTCTAAGTTGATATTGTTTATTGGACGAACGCCCATAACAAATAAATCAACTAATTGTGCACCTACAGGGTAGATAGTAATTGTTCCATCTAAGCCACCAGGTGAAGCACCAAAGCCATCGCCTGACATATGAAAATTAGCTGTTTGATTTCCGGTTAAATTTGCGTCAATTGTAACATCAATTGAAAAGTTATAAGTTACAGCGCCTCCGGTTGGAGTTGGAGTTTGAATCCCACCATAGGTATTATCATTATCCCCCCAAGATATAGTTTGCCCATTTATTCCATTAAGTGCTTCAGCAGCTTGACCCCCACCTTGTGGGCCTGGAAATGGGTTTGGAGCAGCAGTTGGCGTCATACCAGCTGGAAATGTTAATGATAAAGAATCAACATATTCTTCATCTGTGTTTGTTAATGTAAGTGTGAAATCTAATACCATGCTTGTACCAGCAGTATACTGATTATTACATGAAATTGAACCAGCAACTTGTTGAACAGCATTATTACCATTCCCTTGTTTTGAAGTAGCATTTTCATACTTCATTTTTCCTTTTAAAGGGTTTTTTACTTTAATCGTCGTTTGAGCCTGAACTCCTAACGCTACAATCGAAGCTAAACCTAATAAGTAGATTTTTTTCATTTGTTTGTTTTTTAAATTTGATGCAAATATATAATTAAATTTTCGTTAATAATAAAATTTAACAGCTAAATTGCTAAATTTGAGGGTGATTAAGTTAGATATACTTGCAGTTGGAGTTCATCCGGATGATGTTGAACTAGGTTGTTCCGGCACATTATTAAGTCATGTTCAACAAGGAAAAATCTGTGGCATTTTAGATCTTACTCAGGGCGAACTGGGTTCAAGAGGAAATTCAGAATTAAGAGCCTTGGAAGCAAATGCTGCTGCCAAAATTTTAGGCTTAGCTTGCAGAGAACAATTAGGCTTAAAAGATGGTTTTTTTGAAAACGATTCAACATCTCAATTAAAAATTATTGAAGTCATAAGAAAATACCGCCCCGAAATAGTTTTAGCAAATGCGGTTAACGACAGGCACCCTGATCACGGAAGGGCTGCACAATTAGTTTCCGATGCTTGCTTTTACTCTGGTTTAGCAAAAATTGAAACAGGTAATAACGGTATACCTCAACAAGCTTGGCGACCAAAAGCGATTTACCATTACATACAGGATTATACATTAAAGCCTGATTTTGTAGTTGATGTAAGTGAGTTTGCCGATAAAAAACGCGAAGCCATCTTGTGTTTTTCCTCGCAGTTTTATAACCCCGAATCTCAAGAACCACAAACTCCAATTTCTAGCCCCGAATTTTTAGAAAGTGTGTTTGGTAAAATGAGTGTGTTCGGAAGAGCAATTGGCGTTCCTTATGCCGAAGGCTTTACGGTTAACCGTTTTGTTGGTGTAAATAACCTTTTTAATCTTATTTAAAAGTAACAGTAGCCTATACTATTGCTGTGAAGATTTAATCTAATATTTCTACCGATTAAATCAGTTAATTTACCGATTGTATAAATCTCACAATTAATTGTAAATTAGTAAAAATAAGCGCACTACCTTTGTATGCTTAGCCAATTTGGCAAGTTTCTAAATTTTAAAATAGGACAATATGAAAAAATTTACATTACCTCTATTCTTTTTTTTTATTGCAGTGTTTAATAGTTCGTTAAATGCTCAAAATGTTGGGATAAATTCAACGGGTGCGACTCCAGATGAAAGTGCTATGTTAGATGTAGTGTCAACAAATAAAGGATTATTGATCCCACGAATAGCATTATCATCTGTAACAGATGGGACAACAATTTCAGCTCCTGCAACTGGTTTAATGGTTTATAATACCAATGCTAGTATTACTAGCGGAAATGGAGTCGGATTTTATTACAATTCAGGGACCTCTGCATCTCCAAACTGGGTTAAAGTATATGCAAGTAATAAAAACACCTGGGAAACTACAGGTAATTCAGGAACTACTGCATCTACAGCAGCCTATGGTTCTGCTGTAAATAATAATTTTATTGGTACTACTGACAGTAAAGCTATTGTTTTTGCAGCTAACAATTTAGAACGCATGCGTATAAATCCGATAGACGGTGAAGTTGTTATAGGTGCTCAAACTTCTGGCTTAGCTGGGGATGCTTTATGTGCTGTTTCTAATTCAGGGTTGCCTTGGGCTGTTAATGGTTACAGCGCTCAAGATGGTGGTGGTGTATATGGTAGCGTAACCTCTGGTACTACAAATTATTCTGCTGTGCAAGGAGAATATAAGGGATCAGGTTTTGGTAATGGAGTTTATGGTTCTTATATGACTGATGCCACAAGCGGAACAAGTTTTAGTTTTATTTCCACAAAAAATGGTGTCGCTGGAAATAGTTCCTCATTAGGTAATTACAGGTTTGGTGTACATGGAATTGGTGGTATTAGTACTCGCAGTGGAGGTGTAATTGGCAATAATGGAAATATTTTATGGGGTGCATGTGGTTATTATGCTAACAACGGCAATGATTATTCTTTATATGGTTTTGGTACAGCTGTTGCAACAGGAGGAATAAATGGTAGAATTTCAGGAAATATACCTGCTAATAATCAGGTAGGTTTAGGGGTTTACGGAGGTGTTATGGGTGGTTGGATAAGAGGGTTGGTTTATGGAACAAATTTATCTGGGCAAAAATATGGAGTTTATGTTCATGGTAATGCCCTTACAAATAATAAATTTATTCAGCTAAATAAAGTTAGCGAATCTGATAAACGTGTTCCAAGTTATGCAACCACATCTTTATCTCATGAATTGATTGTAAAAGGCAAAATTGAAGTTAAAGGTGGTGAATCTAAGATTTTTTTAAATGATGAATTGAAAAATATTTGTGATATTTCAACATTAATTATTACTGCAACTCCTTTAGGAGAAAGTAATGGAGTTTTTATTAAAGAAATAACTAACGATTATATTATTTTAAAAGAAAATAATGCCGGGACACATAATTTTTTCGTTAATTACATTATTTCCGGTACTATAAAAAATTCAGAATCTTTCAATGAAGAAGAGATTTTAAATGTAAAATTTGAATCAAATATGGAAGGTGTTATGCATAATGATTATGATACAACTTCGTTGGGTAATCCAATATGGTTTGATGGAAAAAATGTTAGGCATGATAAAGTAGACGATAACATTATTGGCAGAAGTAAAAAAATGGAAGAAATTCAAAAGCAATCAGAAAAATTAAGTAGGTCAAAAAAATAATTTTTCATTAGATTTTATTAAGGATCGATCCTATGTCTATTTTCATCGTTATAAACAACAATTACTCCGAATTTAAAAAAATTGCTATCAATTCGTTTATATGCTTTTTTATTTTTTCTGCGCCAAAAGTTTTCTCTCAGGGCTTTATAAATAACGGGGCTAAAATCGTTTTTTCAGGAGCAGCTCAAGTTTATATTAGTGGGGGAACAAGTGGTGATTTTGAATCAAAAGCTGAAGGAACAATTACCCCTTCATCAACTTCTCAAATTACACTAGAAGGAGATTGGAAAAACAATAACCCCCTTTCAACAGCAGTTTTTACAGCAAATAATGGGATAGTAAATTTTGTGGGTTCGGCTGCTCAAACTATAAATTCTTCCAATACAAGTAGCGAAGTTTTTAATAAAATTAAAATTAATAAATCAAGCGCTTCAGGAACGCTAACATTAAATAGAACCACTGAAATTGTAACCAACACTGATTTCACATTAGGTTTAATTAATTCAAGCTCTAGTAATTTATTTATTTTTAGAAATGGCGCAAGCGAAAGCAATGCATCATCAAACAGCTATGTTGTTGGCCCGGTAAGGAAAATAGGCAATAGCGCATTTACTTTCCCAATTGGGAAAGGGGGTTATTTTGCTGCCGCAGGAATTTCTGCACCAAGCTTGACAACAGACCATTTTACAGCAGAATATTTTTCAGCCGATCCAAATACAGTTCCTTACACGCGCAGCTCTAAAGAATCCTCAATTAATAATGTTAGTGCATGTGAATATTGGATCATTAATAAAACAAACGGAACTTCAAGTGTGTCTGTAGATTTAACTTGGGGATCACCAAGAAGCTGCACAATTAATAATATTTCTGAATTATTAGTTGCACGTTGGAGTGGAACTCAATGGGAGAGTCAAGGTAATGCAGCAAGAACAGGTACTAATTCTTCAGGAAATATTACTTCAACAAACGTAAGTGCATTTAATTCTACAACCCCATTTACTTTAAGCTCAAGTACAAACAATAATCCCCTTCCCATTGATTTAAAAGAGTTTACGGCTATTTGTAATGAAAAGCAAATCACTATTTCTTGGACCACTATTGCAGAAAATAACAACGATTATTTTGCTCTAGAAAAAAGTTTTGATGGAAGTGCCTATTTTGAAATAGCTCAAATTGATGGTGCCGGAAATTCTACACAAATCAATAATTATTTTTATTCTAATGAGGCATCAAATGCAACAGCTTACTATCGTTTAAAGCAAACTGATTTTAATGGAAATACAACTTACTTTGGACCTGTTTCAATAAACTGTGATCAAACCACTCATGATGTTATTTTATTACCAAATCCAAATCACGGTTTATTTACTATTAAAGGGTTACAGCAAAATCAGAAAATAGTAATAACAGATATGCTGGGCAAAACTATTTTTAAATCAAAAACTACTCAAGAAAATTTGGAAATAGAACTAGGTGATTTGGCTACCGGAGTTTATAATTTACAAGTAATAGATGCTCAGTTGATTATTTCTAAAAAGTTAATTATTGAATAATACTTAAATTTTTTTAGTGCATCACTACGTAATTTCTTGCACGGATTTTACTGCTTGCATTGATTTGAAATCCGTGCTAACAGATAACAGAAAAGTTTAGTTTTTATAATGCATCACTACGTAATTTTCCGGCACTACTAATTCTTTTGTGCAATAGTTTAATTTGTCTTCCATTTCTGACGGATAGTCATTAACCACTACAAATCCTAACTTTTCAAAGTATTTAGGTTGAATGCAAACTAAATATATAGGCTGTGTTGCTATTTCAATTCGCGCTTCTACTAGCAACTTTGCAATACCATGAAATCGTTTTTCTTCAATTACTCCTAGTGAACAAAATTCATCACACCCATTGTGTTTTCTAATTCTCCCAAAGCCTAGCAGTAAATTATTTTGTTTTGCTACCAAAAATTGGTTTAACTCCAAGTTTCTATTGTCAAGCTCAAATTGTTGAATAAGAAATTTAATGGTTTCAAAATCATTTTCGTTGGCTTTTTCTACTCGGATAGTTGATAGAAAGGTAGAATTTAAATCAGGTTTGTTATTTGTTTTGTCATTCATTCACCATAAATGTAAAAAATAAAAACACTTTATGTTTATCTTTTCACTTTGGTATTCTCATCATTCCGATTTTATTTAATTTAGTATATTGCCAATAATTTACACATTACACTAAGTTATGAGTGAAAATATACTTCGGGCCCTCATGCAATTGTTTGCCATTATTGCAAATGTTGATGGCGTAACCAATACAGGACGAAACATAGTGCAGGCATTTTTAAAGAAACAATTAAACCAGGAATTGGTTGATGTGTATCTTTCCTTGTTTGATGATTATTTAGAGACATTTCATCAGGTTTCGAAACGAAAAGATGGCACAGAAAAACGTACATCTGTAAACTCGGTTAAGGTTTTAAAAATATGTACAGAGATCAACAAAGAGCTACAGCAAGATCAAAAAATTATTGTTCTTGTTCGTTTAATCGAATTCGTTAAATCATCAGCTGATATTAGTGAACAGGAAATTGAATTTATTAAAACGGTTGCCGAAACATTTAATATAGATGCAGAAGAGTTTGCTAATATCAAGTCATTTATCGACGATAAAATAGAGTTTTTTCCTGATGCCCCACATTTATTGGTCATAAATAATGATACCGGCTTTGGAAAACAGGAAATTAAACAAATTCAATGCAGCCAGTTTTTAAACGAAGTTGAGGTTTGGGTACTAAGCATAAAAAGTGTAGGGATGTACATTTTAAAAATGCTGGGCAATCAAGAATTAATGCTTAATGGTCAGGCAATTGTAAGAGATAGAATTTACATTCTTACGCCTGGATCTTCACTTAGAAGCACAAAAGTAAAGCCTATTTATTACAGCGATATTATTTCACGTTTTCTTGCGGATAGTTCTCATTCAAAAATTTCTTTTGTTGCCAAAGACCTCGAATTTAAATTTAAATCAGGAAAGCTTGGCTTAAGAAACATCAATGTTGCTGAAGAGAGCGGTAAATTAATCGGTATCATGGGCGGTTCGGGTGCCGGAAAATCTACCTTGTTAAATGTATTAAATGGTCAAGAAAAACCTTCCGGTGGGGGTGTTTATATTAATGGGATTAATATCCATACTGAGAAAAAGAAAATTGAAGGTATCATTGGCCATGTTTCTCAAGATGATTTATTAATTGAAGAATTAACGGTTTACCAAAACTTATTTTACAATGCTAAACTGTGTTTTGGTAAATACTCCGACGAACAAATTGCCCAAATGGTAATGCGCACCTTAACCGATTTAGGGCTTGAACATACCAAGGATTTGAAAGTTGGTTCTCCCCTGGAAAAAACCATTTCAGGCGGGCAACGCAAACGCTTAAATATCGGATTAGAATTAATTCGTGAGCCTGCGGTTTTATTTGTTGATGAGCCTACATCCGGTTTATCATCTCGCGATTCAGAAAACATTATGGATTTGCTCAAAGAACTTGCATTAAAAGGCAAGTTGGTTTTTGTTGTAATTCATCAACCTTCTTCCGAAATCTTTAAAATGTTTGATAAACTGATGATACTGGATGTTGGCGGGTATCCTGTTTATTACGGTAATCCAGTTGATGCAGTTATCTATTTTAAACGATTGGTTTACCATGTAAATTCTGAAGAAAGCGAATGTATTAGTTGCGGAAATGTTAACCCCGAATTGATATTCAACATCATTGAAACAAAAGTGGTTGATGAATATGGCAATCAAACCAACATACGTAAGTTTAAGCCAACAGAATGGAATACGCACTACATTGATCAGATAGAAAAAAAACTGGAACCAATTGAGGAACAAAATAATATTCCTCAAAGCACATTCAGTATTCCTGGCCGCATCAAACAATTTTTGATTTTTATGGTCAGAGACATAAAATCAAAATTAACCAATTCCCAATACATGGCTATTGGTTTATTGGAGGCACCTGTGCTTGCTTTTGTTTTGGCCTACCTTGTTCGTTATTTTAATACCGATGAAGAAGATAATGTAGGTTATGTTTTCAGGGAAAATGAAAATATGCCGGCTTACATGTTCATGAGTGTGGTGGTTGCTTTATTTATTGGATTAACAGTTGCTGCAGAAGAAATCATTAAAGATCGTAAAATTTTAAAACGCGAATCGTTTTTAAATTTAAGTAGAAGCAGTTATTTGATTTCTAAAATTGCCATCATGTTTACACTTTCAGCTATTCAAACTCTGTTGTTTGTTTTAGTTGGTAATAGTGTAATGGGAATTAAAGGCATGTGGCTCGATTACTGGTTGGTATTATTTACTACATCATGCTTTGCCAACATGTTGGGTTTAAATATTTCAGCCAGTTTTAATAGCGCCGTTACTATTTATATTTTAATACCATTTTTAATTATTCCTCAATTGTTATTAAGTGGTGTTATAGTAAAGTTTGATAAATTAAATCCAGCACTTGCTAAACAAGGTGGCGTACCAATTGTTGGTGAAATGATGACTTCGCGATGGTCCTATGAAGCACTTGCTGTAAACCAGTTTAAATCAAATGCCTATTTCAAACCTTTTTATAAATTCGAAAAAGCAATATCCGAAGCGCAATACAAAAACAATTACTGGAAAGACGAGATTGAAAAAAAATTAAGCAAGATTGAAAATGAATTAAATTTATCGGATAAAAAAGTTCAGTTAGCTGCTGATATAATCTTAGTAAAAAATGAATTGATTAAAGAAGGGAAACTGCACAAGCAACTTTATTTTCCACTAGCCGAAAAATTACAACCCGAAAATATTAATCAAAAAGTAATTGAAGAGATTGAGGTTTATCTTGGCGAAACTTATGCTAATTATTACATTGCCAGAAACAATAAAGCAAGAGCAGAGAAAGATAAAATTTATCAAAATCTTTCCGAAGAAAAAAAACAACAGTTTAACCAATTAAGAAACGATTACGAAAATGAGGCATTAACTCAAATGATGCAGAACTCTAACGATCTTGGTCCAAAATGCCTTGAAAAAGACGGTGAATTGATTCAGCGCGTTGATCCTGTTTACCTCAATCCTTCAAATAATTTTGGTCGCGCTCATTTTTTAGCGCCTAATAAAAAAATGTTTGGTATTTTAATTCCAACCTTTTGGTTTAATATTTTTGTAGTTTGGTTCATGTCGCTTACATTAATGTTAACCTTGTATTTTGATGTTTTAAAAAAACTGCTCGATCTATTAGGTTTAATTTTCGGAAAAATTCCATTTAAGAAAACAAAAAAGTAAATGCGAAAATTAACACTACTTGCCCTTTTATTATTATTGACATGTTTTAAATCAATTGCTCAGTTCGATACCATTCATCTAATAAATGGAAATAAAATTTCTGCAATTATTAAAGAAGTTTCTGATGGTACAATTAAGTATAAAAACCCAAGAGATTCAACAGGACCAACTATTGTAATTAAAAAGAAAATGATTGAAAGAATATCATTAAGAAGTGGGTGTATAGAAATGAAAGAGGTAGGTTACGATAATTGTGTAAAAGATCCTGAATTTGGTGTGATTAAGAAAAAAGATTTTGCGCCAATTATTATCAGTATAGATGCTGCACAATTAATGATTAAACATTTTCAGCCGGTTGTTGAATATATATTCCCAAAAAGAACAATTGGCGTTGAGTTATACTATAACTATGGATTTGAAAGTGAATACAGCAGTTCTACATATACAAGAAAGGAAGTAAAAGTAAATCCAGTACCAAACTACGATGCCTTTTATTATAAAAAAAACTATTTTGGCTTTCAATTGAAAGTATATCCTTATGCGCATAAAAAAATCACTTATTGGATTGGTTTTGGTGCCGATTTTGGGAATTCATTTTCAAAAGTTACTTACTCTAAATTAGTTTATACCGGGGCATACTATCCTTCACCTTACTTAAATCAAACCATAACAACTAATTATTCAGATTATTTTCAAACATTCAATATTAAAAGCGGCATAGCATATCGGCCAATTAAAAATTGTGTTTTACAAACTTATTTTGCAACAGGAATTAATCGATTCATTAAGCCTTCAGAAATAAATAGTTCAGTTGAAAATAAAAGTGCAGCATTTATATTTCGTGTTGCATTTGGTTTAAATCTTGGAATCGCATTTTAAATGGCACTCGACAAAAAAAAATTCATCACCCGAACGCTTAGCGCAGTAGTTTTTGCTATCGTTTTATTATCGTCTATTTTATTAGGATACCTAACTTTTTCTGTATTGTTTTTTATTGTATCACTTTGGGCATTGCATGAGTTTTATAAGCTCATGGAAATAAAACAATTGTCACCAAACAGAACGATTGGTTTTTCAATTGGTATATTATGGTATTTGTTTTCTTTTTTATGGTGCGCTGATGAATTGGAAATTATTGATGTTAAAGGTTCAGTTTTAATGCTTCTCTTATTTCTTTCATTGGTACTTATATTTATTGTTTCTGCAGTTGAATTATTTAGAAACAAAGAAAAACCTTTTGAAAACAGTGCAGTAACCTTTTTCGGAGTACTGTATGCAATTCTCCCATTTTGTTTGTTTCATTTTATTGCATGTCCAGATGCACTTTCTTTATTATCTTTTGGTGCAAAACATTACGAGTCACACATTGTTTTTGGTTTGTTTTTGTTGATATGGTCGAATGATACGTTTGCCTATTTAGTAGGAAGTTTTATAGGTAAACATAAAATGTATGAACGCATTTCTCCTGGTAAAACCTGGGAGGGAACTGTTGGTGGGGCATTACTAACGGTTTTATTTTCATCTTTTTTTCACCAATGGTTTGGTGTTTTATCATTTTCAAACTGGGTGATGATAGGATGTATTGTTGCCGTTTTTGGAACAATTGGAGATTTAATCGAATCCATGTTAAAACGAAGTGTTGGTGTTAAAGATTCAGGAAATGTGATGCCAGGCCACGGAGGCATATTAGATCGTTTCGATAGTTTAATCTATGTACTACCTTTTGTTTTTTTACTGTTGTTAATTAGTTAAGTTGGTCTTATTATTTTGTTGTAAAATCATCATTTGCTTTAATTTCTATCTCCTTAATAATTTCTTGTTTTATATTCTTCATGCAATTTTTTTAATTTTTCATTACAAGGTTTTTTGGAAATGTTTCCTTTAGAATGATATGTAACAAATGTAACCGTTAATTAAGTATTGACAATAGATCTTTGTCGAAGTAAATTAAAACTAAGACATGGAAATTATTGGATATATTGCTTCTGTTCTCATTGGAATTTCACTTGGATTAATTGGAAGTGGTGGAAGTATTTTAACTGTACCTGTATTAGTATATCTTTTTACTGTTGATGCTGTATCAGCAACTGCCTATTCACTTTTTATCGTTGGTTTCACAGCCGCAATAGGTTCTGTTGCATATTTTAAAAAAGGATTAGTTAATATCAAAACAGCTATTGTTTTTGGTCTGCCTTCTATTATATCAGTATTTTTTACTCGTGCATATATTGTTCCAGCTATCCCTAAAGAAGTATTTACAGTTGGAAATTTTGTTGTAACGAAAAGCATGTTAATGCTTTTATTATTTGCTGTTTTAATGATTGCAGCCTCATTTAGTATGATTAAAAAAGATAAAAAGAAAAACGGTAGCATAAAAGAAGGGCAACAAAAATTTAATTATTCGATGATTCTTCTTGAAGGGTTAATTGTTGGACTTATAACCGGATTAGTTGGAGCAGGTGGTGGTTTCCTTATTATACCTGCTTTAGTGCTCTTATCTAAGTTGCCGATGAAAGAAGCTGTTGGTACTTCACTAGTAATTATCGCGGCAAAATCATTGATTGGTTTTTTTGGAGAGAGTAATGAGACATTGATTGATTGGCCACTATTATCGATTGTTTCGCTTGTTGCTACCTTGGGAATTTTCATTGGAATATTCCTTTCTAAAAAAATTGATGGTGCAAAATTAAAGCCAATGTTTGGGTGGTTTGTACTTGTAATGGGTATTTACATAATAGTAAAAGAAACGTTTTTAAAATAAATAATAAAAAACTATACAAAATGAAAATAGAACAGATTTATACCGGTTGTTTAGCACAAGGTGCATATTACATCACCTCTAATGGAGAAGGAGCAATTATTGATCCTCTAAGAGAAGTACAGCCGTACATTGATAGGGCAACCAAAGACGGAGTGAAAATTAAGTATGTTTTTGAAACACACTTTCATGCTGATTTTGTTTCCGGACATCTTGATTTAAGTAATAAGACAGGCGCTCCCATTGTTTATGGGCCAACTGCAAAGCCTGAATTTGATGCTATTATTGCGAAAGATAACGAAGAGTTTAAGATTGGTGCAATTACAATTAAGGTAATTCACACGCCTGGACATACACTTGAAAGTTCTTGTTTTTTGTTGAAAGACGAAAATGGCAAGGATTATGCTTTGTTTAGTGGTGACACGTTATTCCTTGGTGATGTAGGAAGGCCTGATTTGGCTCAAAAAGCAACTTCCATGACTCAGGAAGATTTAGCAGGCCTGCTTTATGAATCACTTTACACGAAAATTTTACCCTTGTCTGATGAGATTACTGTATATCCAGCACATGGAGCAGGAAGTGCGTGTGGTAAAAACATGATGAAGGAAACTGTAGATTCATTAGGAAACCAAAAAAAAATTAATTACGCTTTGAATCAACCCAGTAAAGAGGATTTTATAAAAGCTGTAACTGATGGGTTGTTACCTCCACCCGAGTATTTTGGGATGAATGTAGCAATGAATAAAAAAGGTATTGATAGTATTGATTCAATACTTGAAAAAGGTTTAAAGGCTTTAAATCCAAATGAATTTGAAGCTGCTGCCGATGTAACGGATGCTTTAATTTTAGATGTAAGAAATGCAACGGATTTCCATAAAGGATTTATTCCAAAATCGATTAATATTGGGTTGCATGGTGATTTTGCTCCTTGGGTTGGAGCATTAATAGTTGATGTAAAGCAACCGATTTTATTACTTGCCAATGAAGGTGAAGAGCAAGAAAGTGTATTGAGATTGGCTCGCGTAGGGTTTGATCACGTTATTGGATATTTAAAAGGAGGTATAAAATCATGGATAAATGACGGAAAAGAAATAGATACAGTAAATCGAATTACAGCAAGTCAATTAAAAAATGAATTAAAAATTGGCGAAAGTTTGGTGTTGGATGTGAGAAGAGATAGCGAATATGTTGCTGAGCATGTTGAAGAAGCATTTAGTAGACCACTTTCAGCAATTAATAACTGGTTTAATAAAATAGACTCAGATAGGCCTTTTTACTTACACTGCGCCGGTGGTTACAGAAGTATGATTGCAGCAAGTATACTTAAAGCAAGAGGAATTCACAACTTCAAGGAAATAGAGGGTGGTTTCAAAGCCATTGCGGATGCAGGAGTTCCTAAAACAAACTTTGTTTGTCAAAGTAAACTTGTGAAATAATATTAAATGAAGAAACAGAAACTGCTTTTGATACTTGCTCCATTTTCAATATTTTTCACTATGTGCAAATCAGAAACTAAAAAAATAGAAATCATGAAAATCGAAAAACAAATTATTGTAGATGTAAGAACCACCGAAGAGTGGCAAATGGATGGCCATGCAGCATGTTCTGTTAATTACCCGTTAGATGAGTTTGAAAATAAAATAGAAGAACTAAAGGCTTACGATAAAGTAGTATTAGTTTGTAGAAGTGGAAATCGTGCGGGCATAGCAAAAGCAAAATTATTGCATGCAGGCTATTCAAAAGAGGTAGAGAATTTAGGCCCTTGGCAAAATGTTACATGTAATAATTAATAACATGTTACAAAATTTAACAACAAACTGGAACGCATTTAGAATCGTTAGATTGATTTTAGGCTTTATGGTTTTTATTCAAGGCATGGTAGTGTTAGATGCTACATCCATTACTATCGGAACATTATTTACCGGGCTAACATTATTTGGATCTGGCTGTGCTGCAGGCGCATGTTACATGTCTTCAGATTATTCTTCAAAACAAAAAACCGAAGACATAAAGTATGAAGAAGTGGTTGATAAAAAATAAACTAATATTTATTGGTTCATTTATAGGAGGTGCTTTTGGTTTTTTGTATTATTATTTCATAGGTTGTTCCAACGGTTCATGTGCCATTAAATCAAGTCCAATAATTAGTACTTTGTATGGAATGTTAATGGGTGTTTTATTCTTTAACATATTTGAGTCTAAAAAAATAGCAGATTAAAACTAAGTAAAAATGAAAAAAGAAATAATTTTTGTAGAGAATATTAAATGCAGTGCTTGTATGACGATCATCAAAGAACAACTAAATAAAATCGATGGAGTTAATATAATAACTATTAATCAAGAAACAGAGCAAGTAATTATTTCTGGTGTAAATTTAAACCGTCAAAATATTGTTGATAGATTAACCCAATTAGGTTATCCTGAAAAGGGTAATAACAATGCAATTGCTAAAGTAAAATCTTATGTAAGTTGCGCCATTGGAAAACTATCATCTGAATAGATTTGATAATAAATTGTAAGAATAATTTATGTATTGATTTTAATCACCATATTTTTTATAAACCATTTGTCATCTTATATTTTTTTGCGGGTTATACGGCTATTTCATAATACTATCAAAACTGAATATTAGTAGATTTTTTTAATCAACATGTCAAAAATTATTTTTTAAATTTTGCAAGTAAAATTAGGCATACGAGAAAATCTCAATCAATTTATTTTACTTGTATTTGTTAATGCGTTTGTTGGGGGCATGGTTGGCCTTGAACGCACAATCCTTCCTAAAATTGCCGAAGCTGAATTTCATATAGCAGCAAAAACAGCAATCCTATCGTTTATAATTGTTTTTGGTTTAGCAAAAGGATTTACAAATTATTATACTGGTGTACTTGCAAATAAAATAGGTAAAAAAAATTTACTTGTAATTGGCTGGCTTTTTGCTCTTCCCGTCCCATTTATTTTAATGTTTGCAAACAACTGGAATTGGATAGTTATTGCAAACATATTACTTGGGATAAATCAAGGCTTAACTTGGAGCTCAACAGTTATAATGAAGATTGATCTTGTAGGAGATAAACAACGTGGTTTTGCAATGGGTATAAATGAATTTGCTGGATATTTATCAGTTGCAATTGTTTCATTTACTACAGGTATTGTTGCAAGTCAATTTGGTTTAAGACCGTATCCATTTTATATAGGAATACTATTATCTATTTCCGGATTATTATCATCATTATTTCTTATTAAAGATACTAAACATCATGTATCTAAAGAAAAAGAAACAAGTAAGATTCCAAAATTAAAAAACATATTTTTGGACACCTCATTATTGAATAAGAATCTTAGTGCAGTTACGCAAGCCGGTTTAATTAATAATTTAAATGATGGCATGGTATGGGGCCTACTACCAATTCTTTTAGTTCAGAATAAATTTGAACTTACCGAAATTGCAATAATTACTGCTATTTATCCTGCTGTATGGGGAATTAGTCAGTTATTTACCGGGAAAATGTCTGATAAATTTTGTAAGAAAAGCATTTTGTTTTGGGGAATGTTATTGCAAGGAATTGCATTGTTGGCAATGGCATTTGCATCAAGCTTTATTGAATTTATAGTTTTATCATCAGTGCTTGGATGGGGAACCGCTATGGTATATCCTACATTTCTTACAACATTAGCTGAGAACACAAATCCTGAAGATAGGCCTAAAAGTTTTGGAGTATTTAGATTATGGCGTGACTTAGGTTATGCTTTTGGTGCATTGTTAACAGGTGTTATTTCTGATTTTTTTGGAATTACAATTTCTATTGTTGTTGTTGGAATATTAACATTAAGTTCTTCAATTGTTATTAAATTTAGAATGTACTGCCAAATCATACAGCCAAAACTATTTGACTGGTTAATTATAGCATTAAGAAAGCTAAAATAATATTATAAAACACAATTTATTTTGTTTTTAATTTGGAACCTATGTAACATTTGTAACAAACTCTTTACTAACCGAAACATACTTTTGTAAAAAATAAAATTATGTTTGGTTTAATTAAAAAATTATTTGGCTTCGGCGGAAATGTTGACTTGGGAGCTTTAATTAGAGAAGGAGCTGTAGTTATTGATGTAAGGAGTAAAGCAGAATATGCTTCTGGACATGTTAAGGGTTCAATTAATATACCTTTAGAGCAAGTAAGTGCTAATATAACAAAGCTTAAAAAACACAATCACATTATTACTTGTTGCAGGAGTGGCGCCAGAAGTGGCATGGCAAAACGCACGCTAGTGGCAAACGGTTTTAACAATGTTACCAACGGAGGTAGTTGGCAAAGTGTAAATCAACACGTGTAACATATGGGAAAAATGAAAATACTTATTCCTACTGATTTTTCAGTTCAGGCAGAATACGCATATCTAATGGTTAAAAAACTGGAAGAAAAAGCGCCTATTGATATTCATTTTGTGCATGTGCTCGACTTACCAGATTCAGTAACTATCGACGAAACGGGTAATATTGAAACCTGCGGTGAAATTGATGTTGAATACGTGGTAACACAGCGAGACATTGCCAATAGAAAATTAAGTAATTTAAAAACACTATACGGAAATCATATTTCTGTTCAGCTTATTCTTGGTAAACTAACTGATGCTATCATTAATTATTCAGAAAAACACAATTTTGATTTGATAGTAATGGGTACAAAAGGTGCCTGGGGTATAAAAGAAATAATTTCTGGTTCTGAGGCACAATTTATAGCAAGAAAATCTAAAATTCCACTTTTAACCTTAATGTGTGATCGAACGGATTTAGTAATAAAAAATATTTTATTGGTTCACGATTTTAATCAAGTAAATAATGATAATCTAAGTTTATTAAAAAAATTTGTTTCAGCTTTTGAATCAAAAACTCATTTTCTTCAAATAATCGATTCACCATCCGAAAATGAAAGAAAAAAGTATTTTGATCAAATGGATGAATATGCAAATATGAATGATATTTCAAACTATGAAAAACACCTTTTACATGATACTGACATTGAAAATGGTGTTGTACATTTCAATCAAATGCATGATGTAGATTTGGTTTGCATCGGCACACATGGTAGAGGAGGGATATTTCATAGCAGTGCTGCTGAAAAATTAATTAATCATTTATTTAAACCCATTATTACATTTCATCTTAATAATTAAATTATGCCGGATTTTATAACACAAACCTGGTCTTGGTTTATATCGGGAACTTTGATAGCAGGTATCATGTTTTTCTTAATTTACTTCGGTCAATCTTTTGGATTCTCCTCAAACCTCCGGACAATATGCTCCGCTGCAGGTTGCGGTAAACAAGTAAAGTTTTTTGATTTCAATTGGAAATCTCAATTATGGAATATTGTTTTTTTAGTGGGAGCCATTATTGGTGGTTATATTGCAAAACAGTTTTTATCTTCAGATGCTACTATATCAATTTCAGAAAAAACAATTCAGGATTTAAAACTTCTTGGCTTTGCAAAACCTTTGTCTCTTCAACCAACAGAGTTATTCAGTTTAGAAGCTGCATTTTCGTTAAAAGGTTTTTTACTTCTAGCAGTTGGTGGATTATTGGTTGGTTTCGGATCAAGGTATGCCGGTGGTTGTACCTCCGGGCATGCTATAAGTGGTTTATCTAATTTGCAGTTGCCTTCATTAATTGCGGTGATGGGGTTTTTTATCGGTGGTTTAATCATGACATTTTTAATTTTTCCTTTATTGTTTTAAAATGAAATAGCTATGTGCCTCAGCGCACAAACACAAATTAAGATACATGGCGTATAACATATGACAACTAAAAAACAATAAATATCAACATATGAAATAGCCATGTTCCGCAGCGCACAAACACAAATTAAGTTACATGGCGTATAACATATGACAACTAAAAAACAATAAATATCAACATATGAAATAGCCATGTGCCACAGCGCACAAACACAAATTAAGATACATGGCGTATAACATATGGCAACTAAAAA
This sequence comes from Bacteroidia bacterium, assembly GCA_044352985.1. GTDB lineage: Bacteria > Bacteroidota > Bacteroidia > B-17B0 > Aurantibacillaceae > JADJDM01. Next base: position 65,886 of record JBILCU010000010.1, on the reverse strand, counting down.
ACAATAAATATCTACATATGAAATAGCCATGTGCCACAGCGCACAAACACAAATTAAGATACATGGCGTATAACATATGGCAACTAAAAAACAATAAATATCTACATATGAAATAGCCATGTGCCTCAGCGCATAAACACAAATCAAGATACATGGCGTATAACATATGACAACTAAAAAACAATAAATATCAACATATGAAATTCATTAAGTTTTTAATTCTTGGGATTGTCTTTGGAATCGTAATGGCAAAATCAGAGGCCATGTCGTGGTATCGAATACAGGAAATGTTTCGCTTTCAATCGTTTCATATGTATGGTATAATTGGAACTGCTGTTACGCTTGGGGCTATAGGTATAGGCTTAATAAAGAAATTCAATATTCGTGATTATCACGGGAATCCAATAAAATTTTTTCCAAAAGAAAAATCTGTGTCAAGGTATTTAATTGGAGGAATATTATTTGGATTAGGTTGGGCGCTTAGTGGTGCATGCCCTGGCCCAATGGTCGTTAATATTGGCTATGGATTTTTAAGCATGGCTATTGTTTTCTTCTTTGCTTTAGTTGGAACATTTTTGTTTGGTATCCTTAAAGATAAACTTCCTAATTAGATAATGATTTCTCTAGATAATAAATGACTAAAACCAACATTTTTATTTACATTTTAATTTTATTAAAGAGCAAGTTGTTTTGTCAGGAGCAAAATGATTATCATATCTCAAATCAACCTAAAGATTCAATTTGCTTAAAAGAATGTTTTTTATCAGCACATTGGGAGGCTCATACCCGAAGTTTTTTTATGTCAACCATAAATGAAGGAATTCTAAAAGATGACTACGCTTTGGCAAGTGGTGCTGGTGTAGGTGTATTAACTAAACCGTTTTATGGATTGCAATTGGGTATAAGTGGGTTTTTTATTTATAATTTAGCATCTTCTGCAATTCAAAATCAGGACACTGTTTCTCACTCTCCAAATCGCTATGAAATAGGCTTGTTCGATATTGAAAATCCATCGAACAAAAATGACCTCGACAGACTGGAAGAGTTATACTTGAAATACAGTATTTCTAAAAGTAGCATTGCCTTTGGGAAAATAAATCTAAACACACCATTTGTTAATCCTCAGGATGGACGTATGCGCCCAACTCTGGAAGAAGGAGTTTGGATTACAGTAAATGAATCGAAAAAAATTGGTTTTAGCGGTGGTTGGATTTGGGATGTTTCACCTCGCTCAACTGTACAGTGGTTTAAATTGGAAAAATCTTTTGGTGTTTACTCTTCTGGGCTTAATACATTCGGAGAAAAATCAATGTATCATGATAACATATCAAGCAGTGGTATAGCAATTGCCAATCTTTATTTTCAACCGAATGATAAATTTAAAATTAATTTATGGAACGGATTAGTAGATAATGTTATGAATACAGCAATGCTTGAAATAAACACTAACCAATCAACATCACATTCATATTCATTCTTTCAGGGCTTGATTTATATTCATCAGGATGCAATCAACCATGGAGGAAATAGCGACCAGCGAAAAACATATATGAGTGAAAATTCACAATCGAATGTAATAAGTGCTCAAGTAGGAATAAAAAACAACAGAACTAATTTTTCTTTTAATTATACGCACATCACAGGAGATGGAAGATATTTGATGCCACGTGAGTGGGGGAGAGAGGCATTTTATACGTTCATGCCCAGAGAAAGAAATGAAGGCTTAGGTAATGTGCATGCTATTGCATTGAAGGCAACAACTAAATTTTTTAATAATAAATTAAAAACAGGATTGGCGTATGGTTATTTTAAATTACCCGATATTTTAAATTATCGCTTAAATAAATACAGTATGCCATCCTATCATCAACTAAATTTTGATATTGCATATCAGTTTAACGGTTTTTTTAAAGGAATGGAGATAAGATCATTAATTGCCTATAAAATTAAAGAAGGAGAAACATATAGCAATCCAAAATACATTTACAATAAAGTAAATATGATTAACTTTAATTTCATTTTAGATTTTAAGTTATAGAATAAAACGTTTTTAGTATATATGCCAATCGACACGTTAAAAAATAAACTTTCACACATTTTCGAAAACAAATTAGTTGAAGAAATTTTAGGCTTTGCTGAAGTAATTGAGGTAAAAGAAGGTGATATAATCATGGATTATGGAAAAAAAGTTAGATTTTTACCAATCATCGTAAATGGTACAATTAGAGTGATGCGAAAAGATGAAGAGGGAAGAGAAATTATTTTGTACTACCTTACCAATAACGAAAGTTGTGCCATGGCCTACGCATGTTGTATGGAAGCAAAATTAAGTGAAGTGAAAGCCGTTGCAGAAGATAATGTAGAACTTATAAAAATTCCACATGAAAAATTGGATGAATGGCTAATGAAATATCCAAGTTGGAAGAGCTATATTTTTAAAAGTTTTACCTTAAGATTCAATGAGCTTTTGCGTTCTTTAGAAAGTATCGCCTTTCATAAGTTGGATGAACGATTAATTAATTATCTTAAAAACAAATCAAAACTTTCAGGTAAAAGTTCTTTGCAATTATCACATAATCAAATTGCAGAGGAGATGGGCACAAGCAGAGTTGTTATTTCAAGATTATTAAAGCAATTGGAAAACGATAAAAAATTAATTCTATATAGAAATGAAATTAAATTGTTGAGTAGTTTTTAAATTAAATTGGGTTTTTTAATTCAATAAACACGCAGTCAATTAATTATAAGATATTAATAGCACATTTAACATTGATTTTTATAAGAATATGTCGAACAATTTAATAAATTGTTAACTTTGCACCGCTTTGTTTCTAACTTATTAAATAATAACTTAATACAATTACATTATGAGTTCTCAAACCGCAAATTCAACTTCAAAACACGATAGCATGTTCGATTCGGTATTAGCCCGTTTGGATGTAGCTGCGAAAACAATGAACTTGGACGAAACTGCCGCTAAAGTGCTTAGAAGTCCCCAAAAATTGGTTCAAGTTAGTTTACCGGTAATGATGGATAATGGAAAAGTTGAAGTTTTTGAAGGTTTCAGATGTGTTCATTCAACTATTCTTGGACCTTCTAAAGGCGGTATCCGTTATGCAATGGATGTTTGTCAGGATGAAGTGATGGCGCTTTCTGCTTGGATGAGTTTTAAATGTGCTGTAGCTAATTTGCCTTATGGCGGTGGTAAAGGCGGTATTAAATGCGATCCAAGAAAATTAAGTGTAGGCGAGTTAGAGCGTTTAACTCGCGCTTACACTCGTTCTATGAAAGATGTTTTTGGAGTAAATAAAGATATTCCTGCTCCGGATATGGGAACAAGCGGAAGAGAAATGGCTTGGTTAGTAGATGAATTCAATAAAATTACCGGAGATGATAGCCCTGGTGTAACTACAGGAAAACCAGTAGGAATTGGCGGATCATTAGGTAGAGATGCAGCAACAGGAAGAGGAGTAATGGTAAGCACTCTTTGTGCACTTAAAAAAATGGGCTTAGATCCGAAATCGGTTTCTGCTTCCGTTCAGGGTTTTGGAAATGTAGGTTCTCATGCTGCTCGTTTGTTAGCTGAAAAAGGGGTTAAAATTGTTGCAATTGGTGATCATACTGCTTCATATTATAATGAAAACGGGATTGATGTTAAAGCAGCATTAGATTATACTAAATCAAATTCCAACACATTAAAGGGTTTTACAGGTGGTGCAGAAATTACAGGCGCACAATTGCTAACTGCAAAATGTGATGTTTTAGTTCCTGCGGCATTACAAAATGTAATCACTGAAGAAATTGCTTCCGATATTCAGGCAAAATTAATAATTGAAGGCGCAAACGGCCCTACAACTCCTGAAGCCGATGTGATTTTAAAAGAAAAAAATATTTTAGTTGTCCCTGATATTTTGGCTAACTCAGGCGGTGTAACCGTTTCTTATTTTGAGTGGGTTCAAAATAAAATGGGATATTACTGGTCGGAAAAAGAAGTAAATGAAAAACACGATATCAATATAGAAGTGGCTTTTGATGCAGTTTGGAAAAACAGTCAGGAGTACAAATCAACTATGCGTATTGGTGCATACATTACTGCTTTAAAGAAAATCGAATTAGGAATTAAAGCAAAAGGGAACTTCTAATTAGATTTTTTTAACTGATTTATAAATTGTAGTTTTATATTTTAAAAAAATAAACAAATGATTTTACTTGGAATGTTTGGTTTGGGAGGCCCTGAAATGACAATGATTATTATAGCATTATTATTGTTTTTCGGTGGAAAAAAAATTCCTGAGCTTATGCGTGGTTTAGGAAAAGGAATGAAAGAATTTAAAGATGCATCTAAAGGTGAAGGAGCTTCTACTGATTTAGATAAAAAATAATTTCTCTCGCATTATCGTGTATTCTTTTCTCAACATTCACTCACTTCATCAGGATTTGAAGGCAGGTAAAATTACTGCTATTCAGCTTACTGATGAATGCCTTTCCTCAATTGAAAAAAACAAGCATTTAAATGCTTTTAATGAGGTTTTTGCTGATTCTGCTTTAGCAAAAGCTAAAGAAATTGATGAAAAAATAAAAGCGGATAATGCCGGAAGACTTGCCGGGGTTATTATTGCAATTAAAGATAACATCACCTATAAAAACCATAAAGTTTCTGCATCTTCTAAAATTTTAGATGGGTTTACTTCATTATTTACTGCTACTGTTCTAGAGCGCTTATTGGCTGAAGATGCAATAATCATTGGAAGAACAAGTTGTGATGAATTTGCAATGGGTTCCTCAAATGAAAATTCAGCTTATGGTAAAGTACTAAATCCGGTTAACACCAATACAGTTCCAGGCGGTTCTTCAGGCGGTTCTGCGGCTGCTGTAGCTGCAGGTTTATGTCATGTTGCTTTGGGTAGCGATACCGGTGGTTCTATTCGTCAGCCGGCTTCATTTTGCGGGGTAGTTGGTTTAAAGCCAACTTATGGTAGGGTTTCTAGATGGGGTTTACTTTCTTACGCTTCATCGTTTGATCAAATTGGTCCAATAACCAAAAATGTGGCTGATGCTGCATTGATACTAGAGGTAATAGCGGGTGCTGATGATTATGATAGCACTGTTTCTCAACAACCAATAAAAGAATATTCTTCTATTCAACTTAGCGAAGCAAAAAATTTGAAAGTTGCTTATTTGAGTGATTGTTTAAATAGTTCAGGACTTGATCCGGAAGTAAAATCAGCAACCGAAAAAATCATTCAGCAACTTAAAAATAACGGCAATGTTGTTGAGCCAGTTGATTTTCCTTTTTTAGAGTATTTGGTTCCGGCATATTATGTATTAACAACTGCAGAAGCTTCTTCCAATCTTTCCCGTTACGATGGAGTGCATTACGGTTACAGAAGCCCGAATGCAGTTGATTTAGAAAGCACCTACAAAAAATCTCGTTCAGAAGGTTTTGGTAAAGAAGTAAAACGCCGAATTATGTTGGGAACATTTGTACTAAGTGCGGGTTATTACGATGCTTATTACTCAAAAGCCCAAAAAGTAAGGCGCTTGCTGCGAGAAAAAACAGTTGAAATATTTTCTAAATACGATATTATTTTAACGCCATCAACTCCAAGTGTTGCATTTGAATTTGGTAAAAATTCTACCGATCCAATTCAAATGTATTTGGAAGATATTTTTACTGTTCAGGCCAATATGGTTGGTATACCTGCAATTTCTATTCCGGCAGGAAAAAATAAAAATAACATGCCAATTGGGGTTCAATTAATGGCTAAACCTTTTGAAGAAAAGGCTTTACTTAGTTTGTCAAAACTAATCGAATCAAAAAATCAATAGACAATTTTAATCATATTACTTATTAATCTGAACGTTAAATATTCTTATCTTTGAGATTCATTTTTATGTTCAAATCTTTTTGTTTTTTTATACTTATTAGTTTAACTCAGCTGGCTTTAGCACAAAAAGTTTATTTCGATCGTTCAGGAAAAAGTACTTCAGAAAATCAAGCATTTTATTATCGTGAAAAATTAAATTCAGAAAATGAGTTTAAAAGTTATTATTTAAATGGCTCTGTTTTTTTTGAAGGGAAAATAATTGATGCAAGTTCAAACGATGAAAGTAAAAATGTGTATCAAGGCCTTTGCAAGTGGTATCATAAAAATGCTAAACTAAAATCAGAAAGAAAGTTTAATGAGCAAGGGCAAGAAGAGGGCAAAAGCATATATTATTTTGAGAGCGGAAAAGTGTGGAAAGAATTAATATTTGAAAAAGGGATATTAATAGAAAACAGATTTAAAGAATACAGCGAAGATGGTCAGCAGGCTACTATTTTTGAAGAAAATTTCAGTAACAATGCTAATGATTGGGATTTATACCATAGCGATAAAAGTTATGCCGCAATTGGAAACGGAAAATTAGAGTTAATATCATTTACTAACAGTGGAACATCAAGATTTAAAAGCATTATGGGCGAAGCAAATAGCTTTGCGCTTGAAGCTGAATTAGATATCAAGAATTTAAAAAACACTGATAAGTCTGGAATCATTTATGGGTTTAAAGATTGGCAGAATTACAATTTTTTCTACATCACGCAATCTTCATTTTACATAGGCTTTGTTTTTGAAGGCATTTCTGCCATTCGTGCCGAAGGCATGTTTTCTCCGGCAATTCAAGCGGAAAAGTCAAATACCTTAAAAATCATTGCTAATGGTGAAAAAAATTTATTTTCAATAAATGGCGAGTTACAATTTAGTACCGACCGAACACGTAATTACGGAAGTAATGTGGGTATTATGGTAAGTGGAAAATCAAAAATAACTTCTGATAAATTAGTATACAAACAGTTCAAATCTGAAAATTCGTTTTCATCCGGTTCAACTTCAGAAAGTGATGTGAAGGCAAGCGGATCGGGTATTGTAATTAGCAAAGGAGGATACATTTTAACGAACTATCATGTAGTAGAAAATGCAAATTCTATTTTAGTTGAGTTATTAATTCAAGATCAACAAAAAGTATTTAAAGCAAAATTGATTCAAAAAGATAGTGAAAATGATTTGGCAATTCTAAAAATAAGTGATGAAACTTTTACTTCGTTAAATTCAATTAATTATTCTTTTAAAGAAAATGGTTCGGTGGATGTTGGTTCAACTGTTTTTACCATTGGATTTCCTTTTGCATTAAACGGAATGGGCAAGGAAGCAAAGTTTACCGATGGAAAAGTAAGTGCAAAAACAGGATATAATGGTGCGCTAAACACATTTCAGACTTCAATTCCGGTTCAACCGGGGAATAGCGGGGGAGGAGTTTTTAATGATAAAGGCGAATTAGTTGGTGTTATCAATGCAAAAATAGCTGATGCAGACAATGTTTCGTATGCAGTTAAATTGAATTATATTAAAAACCTAATCGAAGTGTTGCCTGAAACTATAGAGTTGCCATCTAAAAACGAAATACAAGCATTAACACTTGAGGAAAAAATAAAACAGTTATTAAATTACGTTGTACTCATTAAAATAAAATAAGTTCTTGAAATTTTTTAAAACATATTTTACTGGTCTATTTTTATTGTGCTATATAGTTATGTTTTCGCAGGAAATAAAGCCTGGAAAACCTAATGAGCTCGATAATATTTATTCTCCAGATAAAACTTCATCAAAAGCAATTTTAAATCCAGCTACTACTTATGTTTTGGATAAAAAGAACTTCTTAAAATTGAATTTTGGATTATTTGCTCGAAGCACCTTTGCTTTGCATTATGAGAGAAAACTGAATGATGTTATTTCTTTAGTGGGTGGTTTAGGCTATAATTACAAAAAAGACAAAATCCAAACAGCTTCTGCAGAAGATGATTTTTACATCATAGATAATTCAGTTTCCTCGTTAAGCGTTAATCAAATCATTAAAAATAGTGTGTATGATAATGGCCCAAATTTATTTGCTTCTGCTGCTTTAAAAATATCATACGACGGATTGTATTCCTATTTAAACGATGATGAACGAAGAAATTTTATTCAGTTTGAATGCAGGTACTCAGCAGTAAACACAAATTTATACGATTTAAAATTATATTCAGAAAGAGTGGAAAATGGCAATAATTTATTAATTAAAAATACTTCTTATTTAATTCATTGGGGTTATCAATTTACTGCAGGTAATCAGGTGCAAACTAGTCACGAATTTTTAATCGGTTTTGGAATAAAAAAAATAAATTACAATGTATTTGAACCTACAGTAGGTTATGATCAATATGGTCAACCCATTACATTACATCAAAAAAAAATTAGCACAGAAACAGTAACAGCGCCTATGGTAACGTTAGGATATATTTTAGGCTTTGGATTTTAATTAAATAAATAACAACATGAAAAAACAAATCGCTCTCATTTGCAGTATATCAATTATTTCATTCTTTACCTATGCGCAATCGTTAGATCTCAAATGGAGTAAAACTATGATGTACGATAATAAATTAGATGGTTTTTTTAATGAATTTATTGATGCTAACTCTAAATACGTTTATGCTAAATATAATAATTTGGCTATAAAACCTAAAAAAGCAAACCGTAAAATCAAATTCATTGCTTATGATAAAAACACCATGGAAAAAGTGGCTGAAGCAAGAGTGAAAGGTTATGGTGATGGCAAAACAGAACAGCAAAAATTTGATGGATTAAATTATTATAAAACATTAGTTTTTGAAAATGTTATTTATTCTTTCTGGATCAGAGAAGAAAAACAAAAAGAAGAGTTGTTTGTTGAAACTTATGATGCAGGTTTAAAATTAATTGCACCATTAAAAAAGATATATGAAATATCCAGTAACACTTCAAAGCGATCAAAATATGGCAGATCAATTTTAGTATTAAGTAATAAAAAATTTGGCGAAAAAGTTGTTATTGGAGGAGAGTTACCTGCAGAAAAAGAACAAAATGTAAAGTTTGAATACAAACTATTAAATAGCGATTTAACTTTTGCAAATGCTAATCAGGTAGAATTACCGATTAAATTACTCGGAAAAAATTACGGATTAACTTCTAATTATACTTTCGGTGATGATGGTAATTTATACATCAGCAGTTTTGTTTCTATGTCAAAAGAAGAAAGAAAATTGGCTAAAAAAGGCGAGTCAATGTCTTATTCTATTTTTTCTGCAATTGATATTGCTAATGGCAAATTGGTTCCATTCACATTTAAATTCGATAATAAAAATATTTTTAATCTCGGGTATACTGTAACAAAAACTGGAGTTAAGGTATATGGATTTTTTTGTGATTTAAATAAAGATCCTCAGGGTAATGATATGCATGGTATTTTTTATTCCATTTTGGATAGCAAACAAATGACAATGACTGCTACCAATTTTACTTACTTTGATAAAGCAACATTAGATAAATTGTTTGCTAAGGATAAAGAAGATCAAAAAACTGGAAAGAAAAAAACAAGAAACCAACAAGCTAAAGTTTCTGATGACGAGTCTTTAGATGGTCGATTTGAAATTGAAAATGTTCAAACCGACGGAGACGATATTATCTTGTTTACTTCAAAAATGACGAATTGGTCAACAACAACATGCGATAGCAAAGGAAATTGTACAACACGTTATTATTGTACAAAAGATAATATAACAACTTTTAAAGTAAATAAAAATGGAGATTTAGTATGGGCTTCTAACTTAGACAGGGAGATGACATATAGCGGATGGAACATTTATGATGTGCGTGTAATGAAACAAAACAACAATTTTTATGCTGTGTATGGCTCACGTTTTGGATTGGATGCTGATGTGAAAAATCGCAAATCAAAAAAATCAAAATCAGATTTAAGAGACAGAGTGGAATACGCTGTATTTAATAATAATGATGGCTCTTATAAGAAAGAAGAAATTATTATAAATGCCGATAAAACTCCTAAAAAGGAAAGAAAGGCAGTTAATCCATTAAATATTACTGTAATAAATGATGTGTTTTATGTAAACTCTCAACGTGTAAGATTAAAGCCAGGTTTAACTACTTTATATTGTTTGGCATCTCTTCCTTGCCCTTTATTTTTAGTTGCCTTAAGTGCCGATGGAAATGTTAGAAAGGGTACAGGAAATTTAGGAGTAATTAAACCGATTAAATAAATGGATAATTTATTTTTTCCATTTAAATGAATTAATCATTTGATGGATGTCTTTTTTTAAAAAGTCAACTACAATTTGTAACGAATCAATATTAGGCGCCACATTAAAGTAAAGTGAGCCTCTTAAAAAATGGTTGCTACTATCCGTTAAAAAAAACTGCATAGAAGAGGCAGTATTGCCTGATATATCGTAAATCAATCCATATACTTTTGCACTGTCTCTTCTAATTTCACTTTGATCTAAGCCACTTGCTTTAATCTGATGTTTAATAGCAAGCTCACGACTATCTTCTACCATATTTCGTAAATTATTGTTTAAGCTTTTGTAACTGATATGTAATTGGGCATTAAAAGGAAGATAGCTTACGTTAAACCAGCAGGGCTCATGATTGGCATTTTTATCAAATGTAATTGCGGCATATTTTGGTACATCAAATGTAAAAGGACAAGTACTATCATACTTTACATAATTTTTTTCAGGAAACTCAATACGCATAAAAGCTTTTGGTTTTGGCGTAAATACTTCGTCTTCCTCAGTACATGAAAAAAGTAATACCAACGAACTAATTAATAAAATCAAATGCCTCATTGCTTAATTATGATTGATAGTTTAATAAATCTTTGCCAACATCGTTTCTGAAATATTTGCCTTTATAATTTATTTTTTCAATATTAGTAAAGCTTTTTGAAGTTGCTTCCGATATACTTGAACCATATGAAGTAACGGCAATTAAACGGCCTCCGTTGGTTAAAATATCATTGCCTTGTTGCTTTGTTCCGGCATGAAATGCTATACTTCCTTCAACATTTTCCAACCCGGTAATGATGTTTCCTTTTTCATATTCTTCGGGGTAACCACCAGCAACAAGCATTACGGTTGCAGCAATTCGTTCATCAATTTCAAAATTACTGTTATGCAATTCTTGTTTGGCAACAGCAGATAATAAATCCAGCAAATCCGATTTGATTCTAGGAATAACTACCTCCGTTTCAGGATCACCCATGCGGCAATTGTATTCAATTACTTTAGGTTCGCCATCGCAATTCATTAATCCTATAAAAATAAAGCCTCTGTAATCAATATTTTCTTTTACCAATCCGTTAATGGTAGGCTTAACAATTTGTTCTTCTACTTTTTTCAAAAAAGCAGCATCAGCAAAAGGCACGGGGCTGATTGCTCCCATTCCTCCGGTATTTAATCCGGTATCGCCAACTCCTATACGTTTGTAGTCTTTTGCGGCAGGTAAAATTTTATATGATTTCCCATCTGTTAATACAAATACAGATAGTTCAATGCCGTGCAAGTATTCTTCAATAACTACTCTTGATCCGGCATCGCCAAATTTGGCATCGTTAATCATGGCATTCAATTCCATTTTGGCTTCCTCTAAATCATTTAAAATGAGTACACCTTTTCCTGCAGCAAGTCCATCCGCTTTTAACACATATGGCGCTTTCATTTTTTCTAAAAAAGCAGGAGCTTCGCTCATGTTATTGCTGGTAAATGTTTGGTAAGCAGCTGTAGGTATTCCGTGCCTATACATAAATGCTTTTGAAAAATCTTTACTGCCTTCTAAAATTGCTCCGTCTTTTTTTGGACCAATAACCGGTATTTCGCACAATACTTCATCGGCTAAAAAGAAATCATGAACGCCTTTCACTAGCGGGTCTTCTGGGCCAACTAATACCAAATCAATATTTTTTTCCCAAACCAATTTTTTAATAGCTTCAAAATCTGTAGGACTAATATTTACATTAGTTCCACAGTTAGAGGTTCCGGCATTTCCTGGTGCAATAAAAAGATTTTCGAGTTGCTTACTTTGCGATAGTTTCCAGGCAAAGGCATGTTCTCTTCCACCTGATCCTAAAATTAAAACATTCATGAAATTTATTTTTCGATTAGATTATATTTATTGCTGAACTTTTTATATAATTGTTTTTGGTGATTATCCAAATCAATTATTCTACCATCAATAAATGCAAGTTCAATAATACTAGTTTTCATATCTAAAACATCGCCGCCTGAAATAATTAAAGATGCTTGTTTACCAATTTCTAGACTTCCAATTTTATCATCAATGCCTAAAATTTTTGCAGTATTGTAACTTATAGCAGCAATGGCTTGCTCTTTTGTTAAGCCATAAGCGCAAGCTGTACCTGCAAGGAAAGGAAGATTTCGTGTGTTCATTCCTTCCATATCTCCTTGGTTTTGCAAGCAAAACAATACGCTGTCTTTTTGTAATAAGTAAGGAAGCTTAAAAGGTAAATCAATATCGTCATGTTCTGAGTTAGGTAAATCATGAACACGGTTTAACATAACTGGAATGCTATGTTGTTTTAATAGTAATGTAATTTTCCAGGCATCTTTTCCGCCCACTAAAACAATTTTAGCAATATTATAAGATTTTAAGAATTGGATAGCGGCACTAATGTCTTTTACATAATCTGCATGAACATATAAGTTTGCTGAACCATTAAAAATACAACGCATAGCATCCAATCTTAAGTTTTTCTCTGGATGATCTGTTGTTTTTGAGTAGTAGGATGCGTCATTAAAAAACTGTTTCAATTCGTTGATTTGTTCATCATATTTAGTATTTGTAGATGAAGCCTCAGGCTCTGCCCACCATCCCGAACGTTGGAGCATGGATGGAAAGTTGAGGTGAATGCCGTCATCGATTTTGACAGCAGCATCTTCCCAGTTCCAAGCATCAAATTGAACAACACTCGATTTGCCACTTATAACACCATCGCGCGGGGTAACCTGTGCATATAAAACGCCGTTAGTTCTAACGGTTGGCGTAACTTTACTATCTGTATTGTATGCAATAATAGAACGAACGTGTGGATTATAAATTCCAGTTTCAGCAAAATCTTGTGTGGCACGTACTGCATCCACTTCATTTAAACCCAGTGTAGAATTAGGAGCTATAAATGCAGGATAAATTTCTTTGCCATTTAAATTAATTATGGTGTCAAATTCTGTTCGGTTAATTTTAACGCGTTGCAGTTCCTCCGCACTTAGTAATAAATTAATTTTACCATCTTTAAAACCAATTGCGCCATTTTTTAGCACATCACCTTTTCCGGTGTGTATATTGGCGCCAGTAATTAAAATACGTAGTTGATTGTTTTTGAATTTTGGTTGAGATTTTAAAAGATTAAAAGTTAAAATCACAGTAGATAAACATAGAAAGCGAATGGCTGATGATGTAAAATGCATTATTTTTATGATTGAAGACAAATATAACCAATAATTAAAATATGGTCTCAAGAGAATCTTAAATCGATAAACGATTTCGTTTTGTTATTTAATTTGTAAATATCTCATTAGTTTTTTCGAAATTTTGTTTATTTGTTAGTGTTTAAATTAACATCTACGCTTGACGTAAAACTCAAAAAATCATGGTTTTAAAAAAATTTCACATTTTTTTTGCTGAATTAAAAAAAACTGTACATTTGCAGCAAAATTAAAAAACTAGAAAACAAAATGAAAAAAGTATTATCATTAATTGCTGTTGCTGCTTTAACTGCAACTGTTGTATCTTGTGGACCAAGCAAAGAAGAATTAGAAGCTGCTGAAAAAGCTAAATCTGATTCAATCGCTGCTGTAGCATTAGCTGATTCTTTAGCTAACGTTGCTAAAGCTGATTCAATTGCTGCTGTTGAGAAAGCTGCTGCTGATTCATTAGCTGCTGCTGCTGCTGCTGATTCAATTGCAAAAGCTGAAGCTGAAGCAAAAGGTGGAAAAAAGAAAAAATAATTTCATATTCATCTTAATGAAATTAAAAGTCGCCGATTGGGCGACTTTTTTTATTTTAATAAACTCATAAAATGATTTAGTTTTGTTTCATGAAGTTGTTTGTAACAAAACTTGTTCTCATTTTAATTTTTCTCCCAAAAATTTTATCCGCTACACATATAGTTGGAGGAGAAGTTTACTACAACTATTTAGGAAATAATCAATATAAAATTTTTTTAGATGTTTTCAGGGATTGTTATAATGGCATACCGCCGTTAGATAATCCAGCTTTTGTTACTATTTACAATTCAACCAATTCAGTTGTAATCACATTGAATCTTAACTTAGACTCTACTAGGATTATAGATCAACAAACAATCAATAACCCATGTATCAATCCACCAAATAATGTTTGTGTTCAAAAAGGCGCTTATTCTTCGGATCCACTCACATTGCCCTCAATACCTGGGGGCTATTATATAGTCTATCAAAGGTGTTGCCGAAACAACTCTATTTTAAACCTTGTAAATCCAGGTGAAGCAGGATCAAGCTACTGGGAACATATTCCAGGATCTGAGGTAGTTAGTCAAAATAACTCTCCAAGATATAATTTATTTCCACCGGTTTATATTTGTAATGGTATTCCAATTGAATTTAACCATGCGGCTACTGATCCAGATGGTGATCAATTGGTCTATTCCATTTGTTCTGCTTTTAATGGCTTAGATAAATGTTGTCCTTTAGTTGGGTATACTCCAAGTGTAAACTCATCTTGCCCTTCGCCACCCCCCACTTGCCCACAAGTAAATACCCCCCCTCCTTATCAAAACGTAATTTATCAACCCCCTTACAGTGGTACTTATCCGCTAAGTTCAAATCCGGCAATGAATATTAATTCGTCAACAGGCTTTTTAAACGGAGTCCCTAATATCAACGGACAATGGGTTGTAGCTATTTGTGTTCAGGAGTTTCGTAATGGCGTATTAATTGGCACACATACTCGTGATTTTCAATTTAATGTTTCACCTTGTAATGTTGCCAATTCAGCAGCTGTTGCAAGTCAAACAACATATTGTAATGGTTTTAATGTTGATTTTGATAATTTAAGTTTCAGTAACCTTCCCGGTGCAACTTCTTACTTTTGGGATTTTGGTGTGGACTCTTTACAGTCGGATACATCTCGTCTTTTTGAACCAACTTATACTTATCCGGATACCGGCAGATATGAAGTAACTTTAGTAGTTAACGGAGGTAATCCTTGTGCTGATACTGCTAAAGTTGATTTTTATGTTTATCCGTTGTTAGATGCCGATTTTACTTATAGTTATTTGAATGCTTGTGTAACTAATAATTCTTTTGATTTTAGTGGTGACGGTGCTTTTGCTTCGTATTCAACTTTCAATTGGAATTTTGGATCAAGTGCTGTTCCGCAGTTTTCATCTTCGCAAAATCAAAATAATGTCCAGTTTTTTGGAAGTGGCAGTTTCCCAGTTACCTTAACCATTTCTCAGGCTTTGTGTAAAGATTCTGTAAGCCAAGTAGTACAAGTATACAGGCCGCCAATAGCAGATTTTTCGTTGGCTAATTTTAATGGCTGTCAGCCACTATCCGTTCAATTTAGGGATAGTAGTATGTCGGCTTCTGCTTTAACTTATTTATGGACATTCGGAGATGGTTCGTTTAGTACTTTACAAAATCCTTCTCATGTTTATGCGGATACAGGAAGTTACGATGTTTCTTTAATGATTATATCTCAAACAGGTTGTGTTGATACTAGTTTTAATGTGTTGCCACAGGCTATAAACGTTTATTCTTCTCCTTTGGCTGGATTTCAGGTAGATCAGCTCACTGCCTCATTTATGAATCCTATTTTTAATTTTAACGACATTTCGCAAAATGCGGTAATCGTCTCAATGAATATGGGAGATGGTACATTGTATTCATCTGTACCCCCAATGCACGTTTATGATAATTTAGGCGAATACAATGTTGTTCAAATTGTGAAAGGGGATAATGGTTGCCCCGATACATTTTCACTAAAATTAGTTATTGTAGATGATTATGTGTTTTATTTACCCAATGCATTTACTCCAAATAAAGATTCGAAAAACGAAATCTTTAAACCCGAAGTAAGCGGAGTTTATGATTATGAATTTTTTGTTTTTGATAGATGGGGTGAACTTATTTTTCAAACTACGAATACAGATGAGGGCTGGGATGGAACGTATAAAGGCGAAAAATGTCAACAGGATGTATACGTTTATAAAATCCGTTATTTTGATATTGTGGAGAATTTACCGCATCAAAAAGCAGGTACTTTTAGTTTGATTCGTTAAGAAACGCTACTAATTTTTTAACTGCTTTTGCTCGATGTGAAATTGCATTTTTTTCTTCTTTACTTAGCTCAGCAAATGTTTTATCCATGCCATTTGGTATAAACAAAGGATCATAGCCAAATCCATTTGCCCCTTTTTTCTCAAAACTGATTTTGCCTTTTATTTCACCTTCAAACAAATACTCTTTACCATCTTTTATTAATGCAATTACTGTAACAAAACGCGCATTTCTATTAGTAATATGTTGCATGAGCTCAAGTACTTTGTTCATGTTTGCATCATCATTTTTTTCTGTACCTGCATACCTGGCAGAATAAACACCTGGGTCACCATTTAATGCTTCTATTTCCAAACCCGAATCATCTGCAAAACAAAAAACAGTAAATTTATTGTTTATAAATCGTGCTTTAATCAATGCGTTTTCAGGCAAGGTCTTTCCTGTTTCTTCAATTTCTTCAAAATAGTTAAGATCACTCAATGTAAACAATGATAAATTCTTGGGTAATAAAGCTTCAATTTCTTTTGCTTTATTTTTATTGTGGCTGGCAAATATAATTTTGTTCAATGGATCAATTTTTAACGAAGTTATAAAAATTGGCACTAAAAAAATTAAAACTATTTAAGGGTTTAATCCAACTGCCTTTTATCTTAAAAATGGTATCTTTGAGACTTAATTTTTTTACCTGTCATGTCTCTTTTTGATAAATACGAAGCTGTTATTGGTTTAGAAGTACACATCCAATTGCTTACTGAAAGTAAAATGTATTCAACTGATGTTAACCAATATGGTTCACTCCCTAATTCAAATGTTAGCGTAATTAGTTTAGGTCACCCGGGAACACTTCCAAAAGTGAATAAAAAAGCAATTGAGTTTGCTGTAAAATTAGGCTTGGCCTTAAATTCTACCATCAGAAGGGAAAATCAATTTGCCCGTAAAAATTATTTTTATGCCGATTTACCAAAAGGGTATCAAATAACACAAGACAAAACACCAATATGCAACGGTGGTTTTATAGCGATAAAATTAAAAGATGGAGTTGAGAAAAAAATTGGCTTAACTCGAATTCACATGGAGGAAGATGCAGGAAAAAGCATGCATGACCAAGATCCTTTTGATTCTTTAATTGATCTTAACCGTGCCGGTGTTCCTTTATTGGAAATTGTATCTGAACCCGATATTCGTACCTCTGATGAAGCCTATGCTTATTTAACCGAAGTGCGTAAATTGGTTCGTTACTTAGATGTGTGTGATGGCAACATGGAAGAAGGTTCATTACGATGTGATGCTAATATTTCTGTACGTTTAAAAGGTGCTGAAAAATTTGGCAAGAAGGTGGAAGTAAAAAATATGAACTCCATCCGAAATGTACAACGCGCCATTGATTTTGAAATTAGTCGTCAAATTACAGCTATAGAAGCTGGAGAAGAAATTGCAGTAGAAACCCGCAGTTTTGATGCTGTTGCCGGAACAACATTTTCTTTAAGAAGTAAAGAAAGCGCAAACGATTACCGTTATTTTCCTGAGCCCGATTTACAACCAATTATCATTACCGATTCATACATTGAAAAACAACGAGCTGCACTGCCCGAATTACCGCATGAATTGTATGATCATTTTGTAAATAAATTAGGCTTATCTGCTTACGACTCACTTAACTTAACAGACACCAAAGGAATAGCATTGTATTTTTCTGAGCTCACAAAAAAAACAAGCAATTATAAAGCTGCTGCCAATTGGATGATGGGTGCTGTTAAAAGTTACTTAAACGAAAACGCAATAACTATTGAAAAATTTAAAATTGGCCCTGAAAAAATTGCAGAATTGATTGCCATTATTGATGAAGGAAAAATCAGTAATACCGTTGCCAACTTAAATGTGTTTCCGGCTATGGTAAATCATCCTGAAAAATCCCCTTTGCAAATTGCTTCGGAGTTAAACTTAATTCAAGAAAGTAATCAAGATGCGTTGCAAGAATTAGTCAATCAAGCAATTTCAAAATACCCAGAAAAAGTAACCGAATATAAAAACGGAAAAGTAAACCTAGTTGGTTTATTCATGGGAGAAGTAATGAAGCTATCCGGTGGAAAAGCCGATCCGAAAGTTGCCAGTAAGTTGGTAAAAGATACTTTAGATAAATTATAATTTAATTAAATAAAAAAATGAAAAAACACACTTATCCATTATTGTTTGCTCTTTTAGCGTTATTAATTTTTTCATCGTGTGGTAATTCAAAAAAATCTCCCGGCTTTTCTTTAAAAGGAAAACTTGAAAATTCATCCGGTGAAACTTTAATATTAGAACAATTATCCAGTAATAATCCTGTTGTTATAGACTCAGCAGTTATAAATGAAAATGGTGAGTTTGAATTTGCGAATGTAAAGGCAACAGCAATGGATTTTTTCAGAATAAAAACAAATGAAGCTAATTTTGCCATATTAATTGCAGATTCAACACAGGAAATTTATTTAACCGGTGATGCAAAAAATTTAGCTAAGAACTATCAGGTTGAAGGTTCTGAGGACACTAAACAATTCATTGAAATTAATAATGAGTTACAAAAAATTAGTAAATCATTAGATTCCCTTCAAGCTGTATATCAAAAGGACATGGCAAGCAGCAAAATGGATTCAGTTCGTATGGAAATGATGAATGCTCAGGCAGAAGGTCAGTTTAATGCAATCTACGAAAAAGCTGCCGCTGTATTAGTGAAAAAAGTAGAGGCATTCCCCGGAACCATTGCTAATTTCAGCGCGTTTAATGTAATTAATATTGAAAAGAATTTATCACTATATGAAAAAGTATTAAAAGCATTACAAGAAAAAATCCCTACCTCTTCATATACTTCTCAATTAGCAAACAGCATTACTCAATACAAACAACAATTTGATTTACAAAACAAACAAGATCAGCAGTTGGGCGATGGAAAAGTTATGCCTGATATTAAATTAAAAAATCCTGAAGGAAAAGAAATTGCTTTGTCCTCATTAAAAGGAAAGTTGGTTTTAATTGATTTCTGGGCAAGCTGGTGCGGGCCATGCAGAAAAGAGAATCCAAACGTGGTTAGATTATACAATACATATAAAAACAAAGGTTTTGAAATTTACAGCGTATCATTAGATGAAGAAAAAGATAAATGGGTGAAAGCGATTGAAAAAGACGGATTAAATTGGATTCACGTTTCTGATTTAGGTGGCTGGAGTTCTTCTGTTTGCTCTCAGTTCAATATTTCTTCTATTCCATTTACCATATTGGTAAGTAAAGATGGAAAAATAATTGCAAAAGGATTAAGGGGCCCGGCTTTAGAGGAAAAAGTAAAAGAGATTTTAGGGTAATTAAAGACCTGAAATTTAATTTCAATTGAATTTCTACACAAATAGTTCTCATCTTCGCTCGAACTGACTAAATGGATTTTAGTTAACACAGAAAAGTAAAAAAACCATTACATGTTTTTTAAAGACATACCCGGACAAATTAGTGTAAAGCAGCGATTGTTTACTATGGTAAATGAAGGTCGTATTCCGCACGCACTCTTGTTTCTGGCTCCTGATGGATATGGTAATTTACTCACTGCTGTTGTTTTTGCTAAGTATCTCTTTTGTGCAAACAAACAAAATAATGAACCCTGTAACGTTTGCCCTTCCTGCTTAAAAATTAATAAGCTTGCTCATCCCGATCTGCACTTTGTTTTTCCAATTGTGCTCTCAAAAGATGTACGCATCAGCGAAATAATGATGGCTGATTTCAGGCATGCATTTTTAAATAATCCGTATTTAAATCAACAAGATTGGCTAAATGAAATTGGCGCAGATAACAAACAACTTGTTATTGCAGCTGATGAAAGTAATAACATCATTAAGCAATTGAGCTATACTAGCTTTGAAGGTGGTTATAAAGTGATGATTATTTGGAGCCCTGAAAAAATGAATGATTCAGCTGCCAATAAATTGTTAAAAATAGTAGAAGAACCTCCTGAGAAAACAATTTTTATTTTAGTTTGTCATCAGTATGATCAGTTGCTTAGTACAATTCTATCACGAACACAGTTGGTTAAATTTTCTGTTAACAGCGAGAGTGAAATTATTGAGGTACTTCAAGCAAAAGGCTATAATCAGCAAAAATCTGTATATGCAGCAAAGTTAGCAGATGGCAACATCAACAAGGCTTTGGATACACTCAACAATGAACAGGATTCTCAGGAAGTTAATCTGTTGGAACATTTTCAACAGTTCATGCGCATAGCATTAAAATTTAATCCTTTTAAAATCAATCAATGGATTGATGCAACCGCGTCGTTAGGAAGGGAAAAACAAAAACAGTTTTTTAATTATGGCCTTCAATTGTTGCGCGATTGTATTGTAATCAATTTTTCATCAGAGCAACTTGTAAAATGCAATCCTGAGGAATTGGATTTTTTGAAAAAATTCGCGCCATTTGTTCATTTTAATAATATCGAAGGCATAACTGAGGAGTTTAACAAAACCATTTTTCACATTGAAAGAAATGCAAATCCTAAAATTGTTTTAATGGATTTTTCATTAAAAATGAACGAGCTGTTGAATTTGAAAAAAGTATAGCCTTTAATTACTGAATCAGTTCTTTTATTCGTTCAGCATTACGCATCACATCAAATTGTAACAACTTTATTTTTCGTTCGTCGCTTATGTTTGCTTCAAAATTTATTTTGAACGCATTTGCTATAGCATCAACTGTTTCTTGTGCGGTGTTTGTCACCATACAAAGTTCAGCTAAATCAGTTCCGTAAAGCATGGGTTCGTTAACAATACAAAAACGCCCCGCATAAAGTGCGTGCAAGAGTTTTAATTTTAATCCACTTTCCTGAAATGTAATAAGGCAATTTAAATGCGCATGTTGAATGAGTTTTTTTAATGCTGCTTCATCAGGGTTTTCAATTAACTCAACATTTGGCTTATTAAGTACTAATTTTTTTAATTCCTGCTGAGGTTGAAGTCCTGCAATCTTGTAATTCAATCGTTCATCAATAAACACATGTTTTACTAAATAAACTGCCGCTACATGATTTTCAGTTATTTGTAAGTTGCCATGATACAAAACATAATCACCTTTTCCCGTGAGGGTTTCAACGGTTTTGTAAGGATGAAAGCTGGGCAAATATTCTATTCTGTTTGTTGGGAATTTACTTTTTAAATACTCGTTATCTTTTTTTGAAACAGTTAGCATGTAATCAGCATGTTGTAAAATGCGTTCAAACCTTTTTAATTTATTAGCTTCTAGTTTAAAATATATTTTTTTTAGTAACGATGTTTCTGTTTTACTTAGTTGCTCGTAGTATTCATGCTCTATATTACTTTCTCTGTAAATTTTAAATCTGTTTTTTAAACGATGATCATTTAAAATTCCACAAGTATGAAGGCCTTCAAATAAAATTGCTCCTTCATCTTGTAACAAATTAGCTATAAGTTTTTCGTTTATTCTTGTTTTAACTATAAAAGGTAGTTGGCTAAACTGATGTTGAATATTCTTAGTCCTTTTGTAATAAAAAACTTTTTTACAGTACTTATTTAATTCATTTTGTTCTCCTCGGCCATATTCGAAACAATGTAAAATAATTTCTACTCCACATTCATGTAAGTATTTTAGTTTGTAAAACACATCAATAACTCCTCCGTAATTTGCAGGATAGGGAACATCAAAGGCAATTACATGAAGTGTTTTCAAGTTAAATGTTAATCGCGGGTAAGGTATAAATCACTAATTAATTTCAACACAAATTCTAATTGCTCTTCTTTCGATAAATCGGTGTTATCTAGTTCAATAGCATCATTGGCTTTAATCAACGGGCTTTCTTTTCGGTGAGTATCATCGTGATCTCTTTGCAATAAATTGGTTTTTACTTCATCAAAATCTACATGTTGCCCTTTACTGTTAAGTTCATCCACTCTTCGTTGAATACGCGTATCAATATCGGCAGTCATAAATAGTTTTAATTCAGCATTCGGAAAAACATGTGTACCAATATCTCTTCCATCCATAACTACGCCTTTATTTAAACCAAAACTTCGTTGCGCAGCTACTAAATGTTGTCGTACTTCTTTAATCATACTTATTTTACTTACATATTCAGCAACATGTAAGCTGCGAATTTCTTTCTCTACATTTACGCCATTCATATATGTTTCAGATACTTTGGTGTGGCTATTATATTGAAACTGAAATTCGATTTCAGCTAGCGATTCAATAACAGAAAGTTCGTTGTATTTTTTATTTTTAATAATACCTTTATTTAAGCAATGTAAAGCTACACAACGATACATGGCACCAGAATCAATATACTCATAGTTTAAACGAGATGCCAGCGCTTTTGCTAATGTGCTTTTTCCGCAGGATGAAAAGCCATCTATGGCAATAGTAATCTTACTCATATGAGGTAAAATTAATGGAATTGTATGGTTTTAAAAAGAAAAAAATATAGTTTTATTCAATGAATATATACAACAACTTATTTACTTTGTACTTATTTTTGAAATTATAATTTTAGTTACATGGCAAAATTTGGAAAATGGTTAGGTGGAGGTTTAGGTTGGGCACTTGGTGGACCAATTGGTGGTATTGTTGGCTTTGCTTTAGGGGCTTTTTTTGATAATGCTGAAAATGTAAATCAAACTAATCAAAGTTCGGGTAATAAGCAAACTCAACCTGGAGATTTTGCCATTTCACTTTTAGTGCTTTCTGCGGCAGTTATGAAAAGCGACGGAAAAGCAATGAAATCTGAACTTGATTTCATTAAAAATTTTCTTATTCAGCAGTTTGGCGAATCGGATGCGAAAGAATTGCTAAAAGTGCTTAACGACATCATGAAAAAAGACATTCCTGTTTATGATGTTTGTGTTCAAATACGAGATTACATGCCTGTTAGTGCGCGTTTGCAACTTTTACACTATTTGTATGGAATATCAAAAGCTGATGGCGATGTAAGTGTAAATGAAGTAGAGTTAATCGATAATATTGCAAATTACCTCAATATTCCCGGAGCAGATGCAGCATCAATTAAAGCCATGTATTACCGTGATGTTGAAAGTGATTATAAGATTTTAGAAATTAGTCCGGATGCTACTTCAGACAAAATTAAAAAAGCATACCGTAGAATGGCGATGAAATATCATCCTGATAAGGTTACAGGAATGGGCGAAGCAGTTGAAAAATCTGCTGCTGAAAAATTCAAGGTTTTACAAAAAGCCTATGAAAACATAAAAAAGCAAAGAAATATTGTTTGAATTTCTTTCGCTTTTCCTTTTACAAATGCATAACTGCAAAAACTGACTAATGTCAGTTTTTGCTTTTCAAATTCATAGTATTATAAGGTGTTTTAATCACTGTTAAAACTTATTGCCAATCAATTGTTTTCATTAAATTTACTTTTTCCAAATTGTTAATATGCATTACAGTAACCTCGAAAGTATACTTTTTAAAAATAGTCAAACAGGGTTTTATATTAGTACGCTCGAAGGTCAATTAAAAGATTGCAACGATTCCTTTGTGAAGATGTTTGGTTACGATTCTAAAGAAGAAGTATTAAAACACAATACTTCTTCTTTTTATTTTAATAAAAACGAAAGAAAACTTTTTCTCGATGAGATACACTTAAAAAATCACACACAAGGTTTTGCTTTAAAAGCAAAAACAAAATCAGGTAAAACCATCTACATTTCCATTAATTCTGATTTGTATATTGAAAAAGACGAGCAACCACTCATTGTTGGTTCCATAATAGATGTTACAGAAATTGTTGAATCGAAAAGCGTAATTGCAGAAGGTGAAAAAAAATACAAAGATTTTATTGAAAACAGTCCCGAGATTATTCAGAGTTTTAATGCAGAAGGCAAATTATTATTCTGTAATTCTGTATGGCATCAAAAACTAGAATATTCGAAGGAAGAGGTTGAAAACATGAACCTCTTTGACATTATTGCTGATGAATATAAGGCACATTGCTCCATGATGTTTCAGGAGGTGCTTTCCGGAAAAGCATTAAAAGATATTGCTGTTGAGTTTGTTTCTAAAAGTGGTAAGAGATATATATTAGAAGGTAATGTTGTTCCCCTTATTGAAAAGGGAAAAATGGTGGCAACTCATGCTTTTTTTCGTGATGTGACAGATAAAAAACAGGCAATGGATAAAATCATTGAACAGGAAAAAATACTGCAAACAGTTTTTAATACGGTTCCTATTTGCCTTTACATTAAAGATACATCAGGTAATTACCTTCACGCTAACACCACCATGCAAAAAACACTTAGTTCTGATGTGGTGAAATATTCTGATAAAGAATTATTTCCAAGTACTTGTGTTTTGCAATTAAAAGATACCGATGAAAAGGCATTAAAAAATCCAGATAACATTGTAAAGTTTGAAATGGATGTTGATTTTGGAAAAGAAACCCGTCATTTTTTATGTGGTAAAAAAGCCATTTATAATCAGGAAAAAAACAATTACGATTTATTTGGTTTCTCTGTTGACATAAGTGATTTTAAACATGCAGCTGCAGAAGTTGAAAAAAAGGAAAAATTATTGTTATCCATCATCAATAATACCCGTGGCGGTTTCATCTTATTTAAAATGGATAATTACAGAAAACATTTTGTAACAGAATATTCCAACGAATTTGCAGAAAAACTACTGCAACTTTCTTCCAAACAAATTGAGTTAAATGAAGTGTTTCGTTTTCTAGATGAGGATTTTAAAAACAAAATTTCAGTTGAAAATTTATGCAAATCAGAAAACTTTCTTGAAACAATTGACTGGAAATATGCCCTGCCCGGAACTGAAATTGAAAAGGTGTATTCACTTCGTTTTTCTACCATAAAAATTTCCGAAAACGAAGTAAAAGTTATTGCATTCATCATTGATATCACCGATGAGAAAAAACTCATTGAGCAATTAGAATTAAAACTTAAAGAAAATGATGTTCTCATTGGCGAAGTGCATCACCGCGTAAAAAATAATTTAGCAATCATTGATGGAATCATTGAATTAAAAAAGAGCCGTTCTACTGATGCATTGTTAAGCGAGAATTTAACAGATATTCAAATGCGCATAAAGAGTATTGCATTGGTGCATCAAAAATTATATCAAAGCGGAAATTTCTCAGCGATTAACCTATTTGATTATATAAACGAATTAGGCAATCATTACAAACGATTGTTTGATGCAAATAACAGCAAACAAATACAGTTTGATATTCAGATAAAACAAGAAAATACATTGTCATTATCTAAATCAATTTCATTTGGCTTATTGTTGAGCGAACTTATTTCAAACAGTTGCAAATACGCCATTATCAATAATCAGGTAAAGATTGGTATTTGTATTAAAAAGCAAGATGATGCTTTAATCATGAATTATACCGACTCAGGAAACGGCTTACCTGAAAGCATGAAAAACTTTAAAAACGGCGGTTTTGGTTTCCGATTAATTGATAACTTTATTAAACAATTAAAAGGCAAAGGAACTTTTCCGGAAAACAACCATTTTAATTTTGAATTAGAATTTACTACATAAAACATGAAGAAAAGAATAGTAATTGTAGAAGATGATTATATCATACAAGAATTACACCGCCATTACGTTGAGAATTTAGGACACGAAGTCGTTGGGGCATTTGTAAGTGGCAAGGAAGCCATAGATTTTTTTAAAGAGAATTCCGCAGATTTAATTATGATGGATATTCGATTGGAAGACAGTATGGATGGAATTGAAGCCATGGCAAAAATTCAGGAGTTGTCGCCAACACCGGTAGTTTATGTTTCTGGTAATACCGAAGAATCTAACTTCCGAAGAGCCATCAATACCAATATGAAAGGTTTTCTTTCCAAACCAGTAGCACCAGATGAGTTAGAAAACATCATTGATTCATTGAACGACCTTAATGATTCCATCATTTATGCAGAGCGCATCCAAAAGGCAATTTTTCCTCAGCTAAAAGAAATTAATTCAACGTTTAAAAATAGCATTTTCATTAATCGTCCTAAACACGTTATTAGTGGCGATTTTTTATGTTTAATGAAACGTCGTAAAAACGGAGACATTGTGGGTGGTGTTGGTGATTGCACTGGGCACGGTGTTCCTGCTGCTTTGTTGTCTGTATTGAGCCACGAAATGTTGAGCAATAATGTGCGTAAACACAAGGAATTAAAAAACATCATCAATTATTTAAACAACAATATCATTCGTAACTTTTCAAGTCACAACAAGGAAAATAAAATTTCTGACAGCTTGGATTTGATTTTATTCCGTGTGATGCCCGAGCAACAAGTGATTCAAATTGCCGGTATTAAACGTCCGTTTATTCATTACGATTCTGTTACAAAAACTCATCGTTATATAAGTTTAAAAGGAAATAGTTTAGGAACACCAATTGCTGATGTGGAAAGTATTCCGTTTGAAGAAATAAAATTTGAGAAAGACGATTATTTCTATTTTTTCTCTGATGGAATTACCGATCAGTTTGGTGGACCGGAAGGGAAAAAATTAATGAAAAAACGATTGATCGAGTTTTTAGATTCTGTAAAAGAATTGCCGTCTCATCGTAAACAAATTGAATTAGATATTTTCTTGCGTAAATGGCAAAATAATACCGAACAAACCGATGACATGGTGTTTTTAGGAATTTGCCCTTCAAATGCACAAATAAAAACAATAACTAAAAATTAAAATATGTACGGATTAGTAAATAAAGCCATTCAAGATTTGGTATGCGAAAAATTTGGCGAAGATAAATGGCAGGAAATAAAAAAATTATCCGGCTTTGAAGATGATTTTTTTATTGGTTTGCAATCTTATCCCGATTCACTTACATATACTTTGGTGAAAAATTCATCTAAAGTATTGGGAGCTGATGCTTCAGTTGTACTTGAGGCATTTGGTGAATATTGGGTTTTATACACCGTAAACGAAGGTTACGGAGATATGATGGAATTAGCAGGCGATAATCTTCCTGAGTTTTTGAATAACCTGGATATGTTGCACAATCGTTTAAACAACATTATGCCACATTTGGTTGCGCCACAATTTTCAACACGAAACGAAACAACAAATTCCATTGAATTAGAATACAGATCTCATCGTGAGGGAATGGCACCAATGGTGGTTGGCTTATTAAAAGGTTTAGGACAACGTTTTAAATTGGAAAATTACATAGTAAAACAAACAGAGCATAAAGCTGAAAATAAAGAATGCGATGTGTTTAAAATAGAATGGAATTAAGTAACTAACACCAACCCTCTCCTAAGGAGAGGGCGATTGTGAGTTTTTTGTTTTGAAAAATTAAAAAGTATCTATCCTCTCTTTCGTAGAGGAGTAAGGAAGTGAGGCCAAGCAACAACATTTTAGTTTTTAAAATCAATGTCAATTCAAAAAATCTAAAACCGAAAAACAAATTGTCTTAAAAAATGACAACTAAAAAATGAAAGCACCTGCATTCCCTGATAATGAACAGGAACGACTCATGGCCTTGCAAAGCTATGAAATCCTTGATTCAATTGATGAGCAAGAATATAACGATATAACTATTGTTGCATCAGAAATTTGTCAAACACCAATTTGTGTTATCAGTTTAGTTGATGCTAACCGTCAATGGTTTAAATCAAAAGTTGGATTAACAGCTAGCGAAACAAGTAGAGAAGTTTCTTTTTGTGGGCATGCTATATTAAATCCGGAAGAAGTAATGATTGTGCAAGATGCACGAAAAGATGAACGCTTTCATGATAACCCATTGGTAACAGGAAATCCGGATATTGTATTTTATGCAGGAGTACCATTAGTTGATGAAAATGGTTTTGCGCTTGGAACCATTTGCGCAATTGACACAAAGCCAAGAGAATTAACTGAACAACAAATTAAAGCACTCAAAATTCTCTCTAAAAAAGTTATTGCACTTTTAAACATTAAGAAAAAAAATAAATTACTGGAAGAGTCTATGAGTCATTTAATTGATTGCATAAATTTTTCATCACCTTACTTTTTACTTATCAATAATAAGAACGAAGTACTTGAATTTGGAAGCAATTTTTCAAAATTTAATCCTGAGATTGAAAAAGGAAAATCATTTAGCTCCATGTTTTTTTGGAACTCGCGTTTTGATTCTTCAAAATTATTAGATGGCAGTGATTTACATCAACGAATTTTGTTTTTTTCATCGCATAATCAAAACCAAAAGTTTAAATGTTCAGTAAAAAAACAAAGTGAAAATTCTTATTTTATTTTTGCATCGCCTGTAATTAATACACAACTTCCCATTGCAAATTACAAGGTTAATATTAATAATTTCCCAAAACAAGATTACATTGCCGAGTACTTGTTTTTACAACAAGCAGCAACCAAAGGCTTAGAGGATTCAAAAAAACTGAACGACCTTTTACAGCAAAAAAATAAAGATCTCGAGCTTTCAAAAAATATTTTGTTAAATACAAATACTATTCTAGAAGAACGTGTATATCAACGCACAAAAGAAATTAAACACCTTGCTTTATTTCCAGAACAAAATCCAAATCCAGTTTTTGAAGTTGATTATGGTAAAAAACAAATTAGTTACATTAACCCTGCTGCAAAAGAAAAAATCGATAATAAGTTTACTTGTTGTTATAACGATTTATTGAAATGGTTTAAAATCTCCGAAGAATCAATAGCCAAGAAAGATAATTCGAAAATTGAGTTTGAACTTAACGATACGATTTACGAGTTAAATATTTTTTACATAGAAGGTAAGCAAGCGTTTCGTCTGTATTTACACGATATAACTCAAATTCGTTTAAAGGAAAGACTTGATCAGGAAAAAAGTGAGGCATTTATTTTACAACAAAAAGTATTGTTGGATTTACGTTCAATACCTGCAGAACTACCTATTGATGAAAAAATAAAAATCATTTATAGAAAAACAGCTACAGCTATTCAATGCGACAGAACTTCTGTTTGGTTTTATAATGAAGAAAGAAACTGCATTACAGCAGATTTTATTTACATTAAAGCTGAGGACCAGATTGTAAATGGAACAAGTATCTTTGCCAAAGATGTCCCGCAATACTTCGAGGCATTGAAAAGCAAACAAGTAATTACTGCGGTTGATGTAGAAACGCATCCTGCTACTTACGAATTTAAAGATGTTTACCTTAAACCATTAAACATTAAATCCAAGCTGGATATTCCATTGTTGCAAGCGGAAAATTCAATTGGTGTAATTTGTAATGAATATGTCGGCGATCAAAAAACATTTTCTGATAATGATATTTCTTTTGCCCGTTCGATTGCAGATATAATTGTTTTGGCATACGAAACCGAACAGCTTAAACTATCTCGTGAAGAGTTAAAACAAAAAAACGAATCCTTACGCGAAGCCTTAGATCAGTTGGTTAATATGCAATCCGATATAATTCAGCAGGAAAAGTTAGCAACACTAGGCATGTTGATTGCCGGGATAGCGCATGAAATTAATACGCCGCTTGGAGCAATTAAAGCATCCAACGAAAATCTGGAACAAGGCATAATGCTTAATTTGATTGAAAAAATTAAGTCAACTCCTAAAGAGGTTATTACAGAAAGCGCGAAACTTTTTGCGTTAAGTAAAAAAGAAGAATTGAAATTAACTACCCGTGAAGAGCGACAACATGTTAAGAAAATTGAAGAGCAATTAAATCAGCAAAATCCTACATTAGAAAACAAAAACTATTTTGCTCGTAAGTTAGTTGAAATTGGATTTAAAGAAGTGGAAGAAACCTTGCAATCATTTTTAATGCATCAAAATAATTTGGAAGTGTTTGCTTTTTCAAGTGATTTAAATAAAATCATGAAATCCATTAATACCATTAGTTTGGCAGTAGACAAAGCAAGCAAAGTGGTGAAAGCATTAAATACATTCTCTCATGGGAACATTGAAAATGAAATTTCAACTTTTAACCTATACGATAATGTGGAGTCGGTTATTACCTTGCTCTGGAATAAAATAAAATATGGCTCTACAGTTGTTAACTCTATTGATAAGCAGATGAACATCACTGCAAATCCTGAAGAATTATCGCAGGTATGGACTAACATTGTAAACAACGCCTTGCAGGCATCCAACAATAAATGCACGATTTGGTTAAATAGTAAGGAGGAGGGAAACAATCATATTATTTCAATTGCTAATAATGGCCCGGCAATTCCGGAATTTGCTTTGCCTAAAATTTTTGATGCTTTTTACTCTACTAAAAAAAGAGGCGATGGAACCGGTTTAGGTTTAAATATTGTAAAAAAAATAATTGAAAAACACAATGGGCAAATCACTTGCCTCAGTAATGAAGAACTAACAACATTTATCATAACCTTACCTAAACAAAAAAATTAATGCGCAATTCAACTACTATTTTTAGCATTTTAATTTTCATTTTGTTTGGAATGACTATTAAACTAATTGCACAAGATGAAAACAAAAAAACACGCATTAATCTTTTCGGTCATATAGAATATGATTTTGATGCCTTATCAACAGGTAATAATTCTTATTTTAGTTTAGGTGAGCAAGATTTTTTCATTACCTCAAAAATCACAGAAAAAATCTCCTTTTTAGGAGAAAATGTAATTCGTGTTGACAGTAAATCTTCATCTTTATTTATTCCAAGTATTGAACGAGCCCAACTCAAATTCGATTACTTTAAAAATCACAGTTTAGTTGTTGGAAAAATGCATACGCCTGTAAATTACTGGAACGATGTTTACCATCATGGTAGATTGTTCTTCCCTACTATTGACCGGCCTCTTTCTTTTTCATACATAGTTCCATTACATACACTTGGAGCAAGATTGCAAGGTCAAAATTTAGGAGATATAAAATTTGGATATGATGTTGTAGCTGGTAATGGTATTTCTTCAACAGACGCAGCTGATATAGGGATAAATAACTCATTACTCGCAGCCATTCATATTAAACCTATAGATAATTTAAGGATTGGCGCTTCGTATTATTATGATTTTATTCAAGGAAATTTTTCAGGCGTTCATAGTGGCCACGCTACATCCTTGCACCAAAGTTTAGCTACTAAATATAAAGGGAATGTTGTTTATGAATTGTTTTCACTTTCAACTGCTTATTTTTCAAATAAAATAGAGTTTCTAAATGAATCCAATTTAAATAAAACATCTACTGATTCATTAGGAATTGCCATTAATATCAGTAGTTATACTTATTTAGGATATAAAATAAATGAAAAAATAACTCCATTTGTCACTTATGATTTTATAGATGTTTCCAATAAAGATTTACATATTGGTCATTTCAGTAAAAACAAAATTATTCTTGGTTTAAGGTATGAATTCAATCATTTACTAAACATCAAAACGCATGTTGCCAGAATTTCTCCAAACCATGCTCTAATAAGTAGCCATAGCCACAACAATGGACCAGATAGTTATGAATTTAAAATACAACTGTCTTATGGTTTTTAATAAAGTAATACTACGAATAGTTGTTTTGTTGCTTTTATCTTTTAGCAACAACATATTTGCTCAGTTGGCAGATGATATTACTGTTATTGGTAATGATATAGGAGCAAATTCGCTAACAAAAAAACAAGTGATAGCTTATGCAAAAGGAGAAAAGAATTTCTGGAAAAACGGCAAGAAAGTAATTATTAGTTTACCATCAACAAAATCCGAAATTGCTTCACAAATTGCTCAAACTGTTTTTAAAACAACCGAAACAGGCGTTCAAAAATATTGGCTATCATTGGTTTTTCAGGGTCGCGCAGATCCACCCATTTTTTTTAATTCGGATGAAGAAACAATAAATTTTATTGAAAAGAATAAAGGATCGATTGGATTTATTCAGACTAAAAATAAATCCAAAGCAGCAAATTACATTGTTGAAGTAAATGAAAAATAATGAAACTTTTCAGGAGCATATCATTTAAAATCTGGATTTATTTTACTGCGATTTTAATTATTGCGCTTGGCGTTGTTGTTTTTTATTTTCCTAATCAGCAAAAAAAATCAATCGAAAAATACCGCGGAAAAGAATTAAAAGAATTATGCCGAACAATCGCACTTGGCGTAGAATTTTCTCTTGATATTAACGACTTTCAAAAACTAAATAAATCCATAAAATATTATCAAAACAAAAAAAATGATTTTGATTTTTTGGTAGTTCTGCAGCAGGATTTATTAACCAAACAAGAAAGTGTATTTGCAAAAATTCATGATGATAAACAGTTTGATTATTTTAAGATAGACACTTCTTTGTATTTAATAAATTCCGAAAGCTTCACCACTGATGTAATGGATGGTAAAGTTGTAATTGGATTAAGTAAGAAACGCATTGCGGAAGAAGTTCAAAAAACAAACTATCCTATATACCTTATTCTATTAGGTATATTGATTATTACTATTTTTTTATTTTATGTTGTTGCGCGTAGCATTTCTTCACCAATAAACAAGGCAATTAAAAATGCACAATTTTTACAAAACAATGAATTTGAATCATTCGATATTATTCCAAAAAAATCAAAGGATGAGATTACGTTGCTTCAAAATGCATTAGTTAGTTTAAAAGACAGTTTGTTGTTTCAAAAACAAGAAAACAAAAACATCCTTGATAATCTGGAACAAAAAATTTTAGAACGGACAGAAAATCTTAATCAAACATTAAATCGATTAAATGAAGCGCAAGATATTGCCTCTTTAAGTTACTTCACTTATTTTCCAGATAAAAACGAATTTCAATGCTCTGATAATCTCGAAATGATAATGGGATTAAGTGGAACTAAAATTAACTCTTTCGGCCAGTTTAAAGATGCTATTGATGTTGATTATTTAAATGATTTTGAAGTTAGTCTTTTAACTAACAACCAATTTAACATAGAAGTTAAAACAAAACAATATGATGCAGTTGTTGGAACAAATAA
Source organism: Bacteroidia bacterium (assembly GCA_044352985.1). GTDB lineage: Bacteria > Bacteroidota > Bacteroidia > B-17B0 > Aurantibacillaceae > JADJDM01. The sequence goes on along the minus strand of JBILCU010000010.1, from coordinate 32,787 downwards.
ATGGTTAGCAATTACAGGTCAAAAACTAAAAGATATACAAACTTCATTAATTGTTGTAAGAGCAACAATACAAGACATTACATTCAGGAAAAATGCGGAAGCGGAATTAAATAAGCTTTCACTTGCAGTTAAAAATTCATTTAACAGTATTGTCATAACCGATTTAAATCAGAAAATTTTATGGGTGAATGATAGTTTATTAAAAATGACGGGTTACACAAGAGATGAGGTTATTGGTAACACGCCAAAAATGTTTCAGTTTGAAGAAACTTGTATTGATACAAGAAGAACAATAAGAGAAAATTTACTTGCCCTGCGCTCATTCAAAACTGAAATTTGCAATATCACTAAGTATGGCCAAAAATATTGGTTAGAGCTTTACATTCAGCCTTTATTGAATGAAAAAGGAACAGCAGAAGGATTTATGGCCATTGAAATTGATATTACTGATAGAAAAGAGAAAGAGCAACTCATTAGTAATTACATCAAAGAAATTGAACAAAATCGAGAAGAAATAAGTTCAATGAATGAAAGCTTAGAACAGAAGGTTATTGAAAAAACAAAAGATTTAGAATTAAGTTTTTTACAACTACAAAAATCACAAGAAGAAATAATTAAAAAAGAAAAATTAGCAACGCTAGGTTTATTAGTTGCTGGAATTGCCCATGAAATAAATACACCTTTAGGAGCAATAAAGGCTTCTGCTGATAATTTAGACTTTCTGTTTCTTCAAGAATTTAATCAACTTATTTCTTTCTTACCATTAGATGAGTTTAAATTATCCTTGGATATTTTTAATAAGTTAAAAAATCATCAAACAATAAGCACAATTTTACAAAGACAAAACGCTAAACACTTAGAACAAGAAATTACACGTAAATACCCTCAACTTTCAACAAGTAGTTTTTTATCAAAAGAACTCGCAGTATTAGGATTTAATGAATTAAATGAAGATGTGAATAAAATTATCCTTAATAATAACTCAGAGGATATAATTAAAACTATAAAGCTACTTGTTAATATTCAACGCTCAATAAAAACAATTAACGAAGGCGCCGTAAAAAGTAGTAAAATCATAAAAGCGTTAAATACTTATTCTCATGGCACAAATGAAGCTCAGGTCAATAACTTTAATTTAAGAGAAAATTTTGAAAATATAATTACGCTTTTCTGGAATAAAATTAAATACCATGCTGTAATTAAAAATAATATCCCGGATGATATTTTTGTTTATGGACTTGAAGACGAATTAGCTCAAGTTTGGACGAACATTATTAATAATGCGTTACAGGCCAGTATTAACAAATGCACAATTTTAATTGATTATAGTTCTACTAATAATCAACATGTAATTAATATAAGCAACGACGGACCAAAGATACCTGATGATGTAATTGAAAAAATATTTGATGAGTTTTTTACAACAAAAAAAAGAGGCGAAGGAACCGGATTAGGCTTAAATATTGTAAAAAATATCGTTGAAAAACACCTTGGTAAAATAAGTTGTACAAGTAATGAAAAATTAACTACTTTCACAATTACACTACCTAAAGAATTAAAATCATGAAGTTAGCCATACTATCTGTTGATGATGAACGAATCATTTTGGATTCTATAAAAATTCAGATTGAAAAAAACTTCAATAATCAGTATTTATTTGAATATGCAGAAAGCGCTGAAGAAGCATTAGAAGTGATAGATGATTTAGTAGCTGAAGGGATTGATTTATTACTTGTTATTTCTGACTACATGATGCCCGGCATGAAAGGCGACGAATTTGCAACAACATTAAAATCAAATTTGCCAGGCGTGAACATCATATTGCTAACTGGTCAAATTACCGAAGAAAGATCAATAGAGTTAGTTAATAAGAATATTATTTTAAAGGTGCTGCAAAAACCTTGGAAAGAGAAGGATTTAATGAATATAATCAATAGCATTGCAGTAAATGTATAGTCAAAAAGCAATATTAATTATTGATGATGAGTTCATCATTTTGGAATCACTTAGGATTCAAATCAGTAGAATTTTGCCCGATCATGTTTTATTGGAAGCGTCTTCAACGGGTGAAGAATCATTTCAATTAATTGAGGAATTTAAACAAAACCAAAAAGACCTTGTGCTTGTTATTTCTGATTTTAATTTAGATGATGCAAAGGGAACGGATGTTTTAAAACATGCCTTTTCTCATTTTCCAACAGTAAAAAAAGCCATTTTAACCGGCCAAGCCGATGCAGAACTTATTCAGCAATTTGATAAGGATTATGGATTGGATGCCATCATTAATAAACCTTGGGATTTTGAAGAAATCAAGGACATTGTTTTGCCATTGGTGAAAACTTCTTAAAGAGTAGAATGTTTTTTATATCGCTCTGAAACGTATTTAATAGTTTCAGAAATCGGATAAAACTGGTGCCCGATTGTGTCGCTGATTTTTTTATTTGAAAAATACGTTTTACTCAACATAGATTCAACAACTTGTTTATTCAAGCGTCGTTCTTTAGAAAAGATACGATCGAGAATGGATGCAATACTTAGCATGAATGAATTGGCTTCAATGGAAGGTCTTTTTTTACCAAATGCATCATGAAATTCATTAAGCAAGTTTTGGTAGGAATAATTTTCTCCATTAAGAATAAATCGCTGTGCTTTAATGGTTGATTTCATAAGTTTCATCATCACTGCAACAACATCTCTTACGTCAACAAAACCAGTTACACCTTTCGTATAAAAGCCAACTCCTTTGCTACATTGCTCCATTATTTTTCCTGTGCTTTGATTCCAGCATCCTGCACCCAAAACAACGCTTGGGTTTACCATAAACAAATCCAATCCTTCCGAAACACCTCGCCACGCCTCACGCTCAGCATTGTATTTGCTGATGGAATAAGCAGCATTTTTTGGAGAAGATTTCCAGAAAACAGATTCATCAACTATCGCTTTCTTATCATGATTGGGTAAGGTTGCCACAGAGCTAACATGGCAAACTCGAATCTCCGGTTTTTCCAATGCTGCGTTAACTAAGTTAGACGTTCCAGTTTCATTAATCAACAAAAGTTGTTTTAAATTTTTTTCATTAAAGTCAACCATGCCGGCGCAATGATAAACTTCATTGATGCCATCTAAAGCATCTGAAATGGAAAAAACATCAGTTACGTCTCCAATAAAAAAATCAATTTGACTATAAAGATCTTCAGCTTGATTAGTATAAAAACCAAGAACTTCTTTTATGTTATCTCTCTTACTGCTTTTTCTTACCAATGCACGTACTTTTTCACCATTCAGTAAAAGCTGTGCAGTTAAATGTGAGCCAATTAATCCGGTTGAACCTGTTACCAATACTGCCACGTTAAAAGATGGTATGAAGATTTATAATGTAAGCACCAATCAATAAAAAAAACATCCCGATAAACCCAAGCAAAAATCCTGCATAGGTTTGTTGAGGTGTGTGTTCTTCTAATACAATACGTGCAAATGCAGTTAAGCCCGAAATAAATAGCATTAAACATAACCATGGTAACCAATTTTGATGCAGTATCCACGATATCGCTAATATTGAACCTGCCAAGCCGCCATTACCTATTAAATGAGCACTGATTTTCCATTTGAGATTTATAAGCGCCGCAATAAAAATACATATAGCAGAGGCAATTAAAAATGAAACATAAATTCCGGGTAATCTAAAATCTTTGATGAGGTATATTAAACCTACATAAAACAAAGATGTAATTAAATAAGGAAATGTTCGTTCTCTTGCATTTTGTAAAAAAAATGAACTGATTAATCGAAACCGTTTTAAAATCATCAAATTAAAAAAAGGAAGAACAGCTGTAAACGAAAAGGTAACTGCGAGCAATAACCATTTTATAGAATCATTAAAAAAGTAAGAGAAATAGTTGTTAGTAAACAATATCAAAGCAAAACCATAAGTTGGTGCAAATACCGGATGAAATAAATACGAAATGATTTTTGCGATGGATTGTTTCATGCTGTTTTGATGTATTACTTATCCCGAACAGCAATATTCAACTCATCCAATTGCTCTTGGCTAATTTCAGATGGAGAGTCAATCATCACATCTCTTCCTGAATTGTTTTTTGGGAAAGCAATGTAATCACGAATGCTATCTGCACCACCAAACAAGGAACATAACCTGTCGAAGCCAAAAGCAATACCACCATGTGGTGGTGCGCCATATTCAAAGGCATTCATTAAAAAGCCAAATTGTTTTTGCGCTTCTTCCTTGGTAAAGCCTAGCACTTCGAACATTTGTGCCTGTAAGTTTTTGTTGTGGATTCGGATACTTCCGCCACCAACTTCCACACCATTAATAACCATATCGTACGCGTTGGCCCTAACTTCACCTGGACTTGTTTTTAATAATTCAATATCCTCAGGTTTTGGTGAAGTAAACGGATGATGCTTGGCATGCCATCTGCCTGATAAGGAAGCTAGCAAATTAGGATCGCCTTCGTTCCATTCTAATAATGGAAAATCAATTACCCAAAGGCAAGAGAATTTGTCTTTATCGCGAAGTCCTAATCGTGTGCCCATTTCCAGACGTAATTCGGAAAGTGCTTTTTGTGTTTTTTCTTTTGCACCAGCCAAAATCAGCATTAAATCACCTTTTTCAGCGCCAAATGCAGTAGCCCATTTTTTTAAATCTTCTTCCGAATAAAATTTATCTACTGAAGATTTAATTGTTTCATCGGAATTGTAACGCGCGTATACCAATCCGGTTGCGCCTATTTGCGGGCGTTTTACAAATTCGGTGAGTTCATCCAATTGTTTGCGTGTATATTCTGCAGCACCTTTTGCGCAAATGCCAATAACCGTTTCTGCATCATCAAACACTTTAAAGTTTTTACCGCCTACAACATTATTTGTTACTTCGTTTAAGTAAACAAATTTCATTTCAAAACGAATATCTGGCTTGTCATTACCATAATTTCTCATGGCATCAGCATAAGCCATCCGTGGCATATCAGGTATTTCAACACCTTTTACTTTTCTGAATAAATGCTTAACCAAACCTTCAAAGGTTTGAAGAATGTCTTCCTGCTCCACAAAACTCATTTCGCAGTCTATTTGAGTAAACTCCGGCTGACGATCGGCGCGCAAATCTTCATCACGGAAACATTTTACAATTTGATAATAGCGGTCAAATCCGCTCACCATCAATAACTGTTTAAAGGTTTGTGGAGATTGCGGGAGGGCATAAAATTGCCTTTCATTCATTCTGCTTGGCACTACGAAATCTCTTGCCCCTTCCGGAGTTGATTTAATTAGTACAGGAGTTTCCACTTCTAGAAATTGCTGTGCATCCAAATAATTACGCGTTTCAATGGCTAAACGGTGACGAAGTTCTAAATTTTTTCTTACTGCGTTTCTACGTAAATCCAAATAACGGTATTTCATACGAAGTTCATCACCACCATCAGTTTCATCATCAATTGTAAAAGGTGGTGTAATGGATTCATTTAAAATGCGCAGGGAAGTAACTTTAATTTCAATTTCCCCGGTTGATATATTTAAGTTTTTTGATTCTCTTTCAATAACAATACCTTTCGCCTGAATAACAAATTCGCGCCCTAATTTTCTCGCTGATTGTATCAAGCTTGAATCCTGAGTTTCATCAAAAAACAATTGGGTAATTCCATAACGATCGCGCAAATCCACCCACATTAAACTTCCTTTATCTCTGCTGCGTTGCACCCAACCACATAATGTAACTTCTTTGTGGTTGTCTGATAATCTTAATTCTCCGCAATTAACTGTACGTAACATATTCAAATTTTAAAAACACGAATTTAACGTAAATCTCTTTATTAACGTAAGATAATTGCTGAAATACAAAGAAATGATTTGCCTTGTTTAAGTTGTTTATTAGGGCTTTGGTGTTTTTTTTAATTGCAAGGGTATTTTTTGTAAACCGTTTTTTATGGCTTGTTCAATTTTAGCAAATTCTAAAATTTCTTTTCCAATAAAACTGATTTGCAAATCTATTTTTAACTGTAATGAGTTAAGGTCTTCGTAAAAGCTTGGTTTTAATTGCCTGTAAGATTCTCTTATTCTTCTTTTAAGTAAGTTTCTGTCGACTGCTTTTTTAAAATTTCTTTTTGGAACACTTACTAATAACCTTGCAGGAAATCCGGTTTCCTCAAAAGGGGAAACTCGATATGAAAATTTAATAGGATATACTAAAAACGAACCTGGTTTTTTAAAAAGAGCTTCAATATCTTTTTTACTTGATAAACGTTCGGCTTTTTTAAATGTAAACATGTATAGCGATTAACGCTTATTTACTTCTTTAATGTATTTTTCTAAAGCAGATGCCATAGAAGGTGTCTCTTTAGAAGGAGCAGCGATATCAAGTCTGAGTTTGTTTTTCTTTACTTCTTCACAAGTTGCATGACCAAAAGCAGCAATTCTTGTTTCGCCTTGTTTAAATTTAGGAAAGTTTTTAAATAAAGAGCTTATTCCCATTGGCGTAAAGAAAACTAAAACATCATAGTCTAATTTTCCCTCAAAATCAGATAAATCAGCACTTACTGTTTTATAAAAAATAGCCTTAGAATAATTTATTTCTAATTCATCTAGTAAATCAACAATTTTTTCACGATGAACATCAGAAACGGGTAATAAGAATTTTTCTTCTTTATGTTTTTTAATTACATCAACTAAATCGTTAATTGATTGTTGTCCAAAGAAAATTTTACGTTTTCTGTATTGCACATATTTTTGAAGGTATAATGCAATTGATTCCGTAAGGCAGAAGTATTTTGTAGTTTCTGGAACTGTGTATCGCATTTCATTACACATTCTGAAATAATGGTCAATTGCAATTCTGCTTGTTAAAATAATGGCATGATGATCCATTAAATTAATTCGTTGTAACCTGAAATCTTTAGCAGATACAGGGTCAATTTGTATAAATTGTCTGAAATTTATTTTAATGTTATGTAAACGTGCTAAATCAACAAAAGGAGATTTATCATTCTCAGGTTTAGGCTGAGAGATTAACATTGTTTTAACTTTAGCCTTGAGATAGTTTTTATCTGCTTCAACAAATTGAATTGCGGGAGCAGCTGTTTCTTTTTTTACAACTTTTGAAGATTCCTCTTTTTTACTTACTAAAGAAACGTTAATTTTTTTTGTTTCTTTAACTTGTAGTGGTTCTGTTTTTTTCTTTGAAACATTTTGTTTTTTTTCAGGCTTAACAGTAGTTTTTAATTTGGTTTTAGAAATAACACTCTTTTTCTCATCTTTTTTGCTTACAGATGAGTTACTGTTTTTTTTTGCACTACTTTTTTTTACAGATTTTTTGGCAACTTTTTTTCCCTTGATTATCGTTGTTGTTGTCTTCGCCATGTTCAATTAATTTTTATTCTGTAACCTGAAACCCGCTCATCATGATTTTTATAATAACAATTAAGGGCAAAATTTCAAGCGCGCAAAAATACAAAAATATATGTGAAAAGGATATTAACTTATTGTTCATTAGTAAAATAATTCCTCTAGAAACTCGAATTGAGTAAAATAAAAGACAAATTAACAAACCAAAAACAACAAGTGGCAGCGGATTTAGTTTAGAAAATTCGAGTAAAACCAAAAGTGGAAATATAAATACTCCGATTGCTTTTATTGAAAAAAAGATATGATTAATGTATTCTTCAACCATTTCTCTTGAGTTAAATAATGATGATAAAGAAATTAAACTCATAAACTTAAAGGCATATGTTATGAGTAAAATCAGTAAAATCACAAAGAAAAATGAGAGTGAATTCTCAACCGAATAGTAATTGTAAAAGTAATTTATCTTCAAAAGAAAAAAGGCAAAACTAATGAGGAAAATAAGTATTAATAATATTGAGGTTCCCTTGTTTATTCGGTAATCCTCTCTTAACAATTGCCGAGAAGAGCTAAAAGAAAAAAAAGATTTAAGAATTAAATTGTATTTTTTTTCGCTAGTAACCCTAAAAATTACTAAGAAAATAAAAACCAAGGTAAGTAATGTTGCTGTCCAAACATCATCATTAATTTGCTGACCTATAGGTTCTTTGTTTTTTTTAATGAGCTGATGATTGGTGAAAATATGCTCAATTGTAACATCTTTTGCTAAAAGAATTAACGAACTGTCTTTATTTATTAATGTATCCTTAGGCATTTAGCTTGCAAATATACTTAATATCAATTCTTTAATTCTTATATGTAAAATAATTATAGACAAAATGTTTTTAATTGTTGATTTTTCTATTGAATAGATAAATAAGACAATTTTTAATGATTTTTAATTAATTTTGTTGCTTATGATTAACGGAAAAAAAATAGTAGTAGTTCTTCCTGCGTATAATGCGGAAAAAACTTTACAACGAACGTATGATGAAATTCCTTTTGATATTGTAGATGACGTTGTTTTGGTAGATGATTGTAGTAAAGATAATACAAGCGAATTAGCCAAAAGTATTGGTATAAAACACGTCATCCGTCATGAAAAAAACAGAGGTTATGGCGGTAATCAAAAAACGTGTTATGATAAAGCCATGGAATTGGGAGCTGATATTGTCATTATGCTTCATCCTGACTATCAATATACTCCAAAGTTAATCCCTTCTATTGCTCATTTAATTGCAAGTGGCTTGTATCCTGTTGTGTTTGGTTCCAGAATTCTTGGAAAAGGAGCGCTAAAAGGAGGAATGCCAATGTACAAGTATATATTTAATCGTTGTTTAACACTTTCGCAAAATATTTTAATAAACCAGAAGTTATCTGAGTACCACACAGGTTACCGTGCTTTTTCAAAAGAAGCAATTCAGGCAATCAATTATCATGCAAACAGTGATGATTTCGTGTTCGATAATCAGATGATTTCTCAATTATTTTATGCGGGTTTTGAGATTGCTGAAATAACTTGCCCTACAAAATATTTTGATGATGCATCATCTATTAATTTCAGAAGAAGTGCTAAGTATGGCTTAGGTGTTTTAGGTACTTCTTTTGTCCATTTCTTTAACAAAATCGGGATTTTGAAGTCAGAGATTTACAAAAAATAATTTTTTAGTAAATCTAATTTAAACTAGCGCTATTTGATCTTTAAATTCAGCCATTACATTGCCATCTGAATCAATACTATCTAATTTTAAATTAAGGATAGTGTTGAAATTTGAACTGTTATAAGGGATTTTAATTTTAATGTAATTTGGTGTAAATCCAAACATGAAATCATTCTTGTTTTCATGCTCCATCAATACAGGATAAGTTTTCCCTAAATGCTCTTCATAAAATGCCCTTGTTTTTTTGGCAGATAAAATGCGTAGCATCTTATTTCTTTTCTTTCGTACACTCATTTCAACTTTTCCTTGCATTAAAGCAGCATCTGTATTTTCACGTTCAGAGTAAGTGAAAACATGTAAATAAGAAACGTTTAATTGATTGATAAAATCATACGTTTCTAAAAAATCCTCTTCCGTTTCGCCTGGAAAACCAACAATCACATCAACACCAATACAGGCATGAGGCATTAATTGTTTTATTTTATTCACACGATCAACATAAAGTTCGCGTAAATACCTTCTACGCATTAAATTCAAAATTTTATTGGAACCGCTTTGCAAAGGCACATGAAAATGAGGAACAAATCGGGTTGATTGTGCAACAAATTCAATGACTTCATCTTTTAGTAAATTGGGTTCAATAGAAGAAATTCTTAGGCGTTCAATGCCTTCTACTTTATCCAGTTCTTGAATTAAATCCAGAAATTTCTCTTGTTTTTTGCCTTGTTCGTTTTGGTGTTGGTTAAATCCAAAGTCACCAATATTTACTCCGGTTAATACAATTTCTTTAATGCCTGAATCTGCAATTTTTTTTGCATTTTCAATCACATTCAAAATGGTATCGCTTCTGCTTGCGCCTCTGGCCAATGGAATGGTGCAATAGGTACAAGTATAATCACAGCCATCTTGAACTTTAAGAAATGAACGGGTTCTGTCTCCTGCAGAATAAGATGAAATGAATTGCTGTACATCATCAATTTCGCAACTGTGTATTTCAGTTGATTGATTTTTTTGTGAAAACTGGATATAGTTGAGTAACTTGAATTTTTCAGAAGCGCCCAAAACAACATCAACTCCTTCAATTTTGGCAATTTCCTCAGGCTTTAATTGCGCATAGCAACCAATAATTGCCACAAAAGCATCTGGTGAATTTTTTAGAGCTGATTTTACAACTGTTTTGCATTCCTTGTCGGCATTTTCGGTAACCGAACAGGTATTTATTACATAAACGTCGGCTGCTTTTGGGAATTCGACTTTTTCAAAGCCTTCTTTTTCAAACAATCGAGCAATGGTTGAGGTTTCTGCAAAATTTAATTTGCAACCTAGCGTATGAAACGCAACTTTTTTTCCAACTCCTATCACGCATCAAATTTAGGGAAAAAAGAACAATTTTTAATGTAAACACAATTCTGTTTATAAACCTTTAAAACAACAGCGAACTTAATAAGCAATTTTAGTAAAATTGAGTGTTCAAAAAACTGAAATGAAATCATTAAAACAATACCTTTTTTTCATTGTCTCTGCTTTGCTTTTTACTTTTTTATTTTCATGTGGAAATAAAGAAACCAAAAAAGATCCACGCACTGTTTTTTGTTACAATGAAATGGGGGGGCTTTCCTCACTTGATCCAGCTGCAACAAGCAATTTTGAAAATATCTGGGCCGTAAATCAACTTTACAATGGTTTGGTACAAATGAGCGATTCGCTGAAAATTTTACCTTGCATTGCAAAATCATGGGTGATTAGTGAAGATGGTTTAGCCTATACATTTAAATTAAGAAACGATGTGTTTTTTCACGATCACGAAGTTTTTATTGGAGGAATTGGAAGAAAGGTAGTTGCAAAAGATTTTGTGTATAGTTTTAATCGATTGTACGACCCGAAGGTCTCAAGTGCTTTATCCTTGCTAGAAAATATTAATCAGGATAAAGGAAAAAAAGGCTTTGATGCTTCAAATGACGAAACGTTCATCATTTATTTAAAAAAACCTTTTAGTCCTTTTCTAGGAATTTTAACAATGAAGTTTTTTTCGGTTGTTCCGGAGGAAGCAGCACTTAAATTTAAAGAAGATTTTAGAAGAAACCCAGTTGGAACAGGTCCGTTTAAATTTAAGTATTGGGAAGAAGGAACTCGTTTGGTGATGCATAAAAACGAAAAGTATTTTGAGTTTGAAAACAAGCATCGTTTGCCCTACCTTGATGCAGTTTCTGTAACTTTTATTCGTGAAAAAGAAGCTGCATTCATGCAGTTTTTAAAAGGCGACATAGACATGCTCTCAGGTATTGATGCTTTTAATCCAGCTGAGGTGTTGGATGCAGATGGAAAATTAAAAGCATTTTATCAAGATAAATTTTACCTACAAACTCAATCTTACATTAAAACAGATTATATCGGGATTTTAGTGGATGATAGTTTGCCTCATGTAAAAAACAGCCCTTTAAAATTAAAAGCAATTCGAAAAGCAATTAACTATGCTTTTGATAGAGAAAAACTTATAAAATATTTTCATAATAATATTGGTTATGCTGCTAATTCAGGATTTATTCCCAAAGGTTTAAAATCTTATAACCCTAAAAAAGTGAAAGGGTATTATTATAGCCCAGAAAAAGTAAAAAAATATTTAGCTGAAGCAGGATATCCAAATGGTAAAGGTTTACCTGTAATTACCTTAAACACTACCGAAAATTATATGGATATTTTAGAATACATTCAAGGGCAGTTGAATGAGAATAATATCAAACTAAAAATTAACATTCAAAACTCAACAGTATTAAAAACAGGTGTAGCTAAAAATGAATTTAACCTGTTTAAAAAATCGTGGATTGGCGATTATGCCGATGAGGAAAATTTTATGAGTCTGTTTTACTCCAAAAATTTTTCACCAAAAGGATTTAACTATACGCATTATAAAAACGAAGAGTTTGATAAGTTATTTGATTTGGCACAAGTGGAAAAAAATGATTCTCTAAAAACAGTTCTTTATCAAAAAATGGATCAATTGCTAATTGATGATGCGCCTGTTATTCCTTTATATTACGATCAGATTATTCGTTTAGTACGTCACAACATTGCTAACTTAGGCAATAACCCCATGAATTTATTGAATTTAAAACAAGTTAAGAAAACCAATTAGACAAAACTATTTGTGGTTACTTCATCGTGTTATTAAATTTTAAAAAAGTGAATTAAAACTACAATCAAAATTTAGTTTGTCAATTTGTTTTTACCTTTATTCAATTAAATGAAAATAAGGTTTAATTATATTGTTTTTTTAATTGTTTTTTTCAATCATCTTGCTGCGCAAAATGATTTAGATGTCCTGCGTTATTCTCAACCTTCAATAGCAGGTGATGCTCGATTTATCTCTCTTGGAGGAAGTATGGGGGCTTTGGGCGCAAACCTATCATGTGTTAATTTTAATCCTGCAGGGCTAGGTCTTTATCGTAAAGGCGAATTAAATGCCTCACTTGGTTTACAAACTACAACTTGTAAAGCAAATTATAATAATACAACAACTAATGATGTACGATTAAATTTATTTATTGGTAGTTTGGGAATGGCAAATTCAATGGAGGAAGAGTCGCCTTTTAAAGATGAAACAAGCAGGAATAAATTTAAAAACTGGAGCAGAAGGCATGTAATAAGTATTACTTATAATAAGCTAGCGCAGTTTCAACAAAACATCAGTATAAAAGGCAATGCCTTTCAGCAAAGTATTATTAATGATTTTTTAGGGGCTGCACAAAACTATGCGCCAACTCTATTAAATCCTTTTTACGAGGGTCTTGCTTTTAATACGTATTTAATTGATACCATGCCTAGTACATTAACCGATTATGGAACTTATTTTTATTTAGATAAATCTTTTCAGCATCAAAAAACCATTCAAATTACAGGTGGTATAAATTCATATGGCTTTAATTATGCATATGCCTTAGATAATAAACATTATTTTGGGGCTTCGGTAGGAATATTAAATGGAAAATGGAATTATAATGCAGCTTACGAAGAATCTGATTTGGGAGATAGTACAGAATATTTTAAAAGCCTAAAGTTTACTGAAAATGTACAAACACGATCTATTGGCATCAATTTAAAATTGGGTTATATCTCTAGATTTTCAGAGTTTTTTAGAGCCGGTGCATATATTCACACACCTACAGCTATAGCCTTAACTGACGCTTATTCTAGTAGGATAGATGTAAGTTATGATTCATTGTTTGGACAAAAAAATGTTTTTATTAATGATTCATCGGGGTCTGGAAGTTTTAAATATAAAATTAAAACACCATTAAGAATAGGGGTTTCAGGAGCATTTATTTTTAAAAAGGTATTTTCAATAAATATCGATGCTGAGTATATGAATTATCAAAAGGGTAATTTAAGTTCAAAAACCTATACTTTTGATGATGTGAATAAAGGAATGCAAGCAAAATATACTAGCACTATAAATTACAGATGTGGCATCGAATGGAATATAGCTCCGGTTGCACTGAGATTTGGATATGCCACTTTAGGCTCACCTTTTGGAAATTCATTTTCAGACTTTAATTCTCGTCAACATTATTCATTAGGTTTTGGGTGGCAATTTCAGCCAAACAGACACATTGACATTGCTTTTGTGTACAGAAATTGGGAAGAAAATTATTATTTGTTTCAGCCAACTTTAGTGAATAAAACGGAACTTAATTTTAATCAAGTAATTGTTCAGATAAATTACGTAGTAAGGTTTTAAAAATTAGAGAAGGGTTTGTTGCAAAATATCAATAAGCTTTAAGCTTATTCAATATTCACAGTAGAATTCAATATAAATATTGAATAATTATCATCAATTTTATTGAAGTTAATTTTAAGTTTATTCCCTGACTTCATAGCTATAGTTATAAACCCTAATCCTGCGCCACCTTTTTCGGATATTTGATTGGTTTCAAGATGATCCATGTAATAACGCTTAAGTTCTGCAGGGTCATCAAAATCATTAATTGTATCTATTTGCTTTTCAAGAATAGGAACAGACTTATTATGAATTAAATTTGCAGAAATCAGTTCTACCTGATTGTTGTTTTTTGTTAGAATAAAAAAATTACGTTGAGTGCCTTCGGCATTTTTATGCCCATGTATATGCATGTTTTGAAGGGTTTCAACAGCGATAAAGAATATTTTACGTAAAGGGCCTTTTGGAATTGCGTTTTCTATAATGGTTGACTCTACTTGCCCTTCAAGAGAAGAGATAACATCTTGATTTAAATCTCCAAAATGTTTTACAAGTATGGCATTGTCAATAGACAGCGTTTTTAGTAAATCTTCAAAACGAGATTCAAAAAACGTATAATCTATGCTCGCCTTATTTTCCACTATTTAAAAAAGACCGTTAATCTGTGAATCTATTTGTCGAATAATTTTTCCTAAATCTTCAGGTCGGTCTTCAATATTGAGATCATCAACATCAATAATTATAAATTTTCCTGAATCATATGAAGAAATCCAAGCTTCATATCTTTCATTTAATCGTTTAAGATAATCTAATCGGATTGCGTTTTCATATTCTCTTCCTCTTTTTTGAATTTGTTTTACCAATGTAGGAACAGATGCTCGTAAATAAATTAATAAATCAGGAGCTTTAATTAAGCTTTCCATTAATTTAAATAGAGAGAAATAGTTTTCAAAATCACGAGTTGTCATTAACCCCATAGAATGAAGATTTGGAGCAAAAATGTATGCATCTTCATAAATAGTTCTATCTTGAATAACCGTTTTACCACTTTTACGAATATCTTGTACTTGTCCAAAACGACAGTTTAGAAAATAAACTTGCAGGTTAAACGACCAGCGCTGCATGTCTTCGTAAAAATCATTTAAATAAGGATTATCATCGGCATCTTCAAAATGAGGCTGCCATTTATAGTGTTTCGCCAGAAGAGACGTTAAAGTAGTTTTTCCTGAACCTATATTTCCGGCTATGGCAATGTGCATATTTCTTTTAAAAATTTAAAGATTGTTAAAGTTAATATAAAATATTAAAATTAACAAAATAAAATGAATGATAAAAACTTACTTTTTCGTTGAATTAAGATTTTTTTCTTGAGTTTATTTCATCTCTAATTTTAGAGGCAGCTTCGTATTGTTCATTTTCCAAAGCGTTTTGAAGCATTGTTTTTAATTCTTCCGTAGATTTAGCTGAATATTCTCCTTCTGCATCTTCTATCAATGAATTAATCTGAGTCTCAATAACATCTTCTTGTTCTGCAGAAGGCAAGCCTTGAGAATCATCCTCGAGCAAAATTCCAGATGAGGACAATATAAAATCATAAGTTGAAATAGGGCAATTAAAACGAACAGCTAAAGCAATTGCATCACTTGTTCGCGCATCAATTTCATTCTCGCTTACCCCGTTTGAACAAATTATTTTTGCAAAGAAAATTCCTTCAACTAAGTTGTAAATAATAACTTCTGTTATTTCAATATCAAAAACTTGTGCAAACGATTTAAATAAGTCGTGCGTTAACGGCCTGCTTGGAGTCATTTTTTCTAACTCAATCGCAATCGCCTGAGCTTCGAAACCACCAATAATAATAGGTAATCTTCTTTTTCCACCACTTTCTCCCAAAACAAGTGCATATGCGCCTGTTTGAGTTTGACTATAACTCAACCCAACAATGTCCAGTCTGATTTTTTTCATTTATGAAAGATAAGAAAAAAAGAAAAACAAAAAGTTTTAGTTAGCGTTAGCTTTTAATTTTTTAATAGCTTCAGTTAGTTTAGGTAAAATGCTAAATGCATCTCCGACTATACCATAATCCGCTGATTTAAAAAACGGAGCTTCTTTATCACTGTTTATTACAACAATTGTTTTACTTCCGTTAACACCCGCTAAATGTTGTATTGCACCTGAAATACCAATTGCAATATATAAATTAGGACGAATAGCAATTCCTGTTTGCCCAACATGTTCGTGATGAGGTCTCCAATGCATATCTGCAACCGGACGAGAACAAGCTGTAGTTGCTCCGATTACATTTGCTAAATCTTCCACTAATCCCCAATTTTCGGGCCCTTTCATTCCTCTTCCGGCAGATACCACTAATTCTGCCTCAGGTAAAGGAATTGCATTTCCTGATGAGTTGGTTTTGGTTTCTTTTATTGTAATCCCTGATTTAATTGTGGATAAATCTGCATTGAAATCAACTACAGTAGCAGTATGATCACCTAAATTAACAGGGAAAGAATTTGGTAATAAGGAAATAATCTTAACATCACTCGTAATGGCATAAACTGAAGTTGCTTTTCCTGAGAAAACATTTTTTCTCACTTCTAGTGAACTTCCATTTAAAACTGGGTAATCAACTGCACCAGCAACTAAACCTGCTTTTAATTTTCCTGATAAACGTGGAGCAACAGCTTTACCTGTTACATCAAATGCAAATATAATTACTTTGCTATTTTCTGATTTTGCAGCTTGTTCAACAATAGCACTAATTACCATGCTGTCAGAACTTAACGCTTCATTTTTTATTAATAAAATTTTTGCAGCACCTGCTTTGCCAATTTCCAGAATAGATTGTTCGTCTGCATTTGCAACTATTGCGGTTACGCTAGTGCCAAGTGTGCGCGCAATTTGAGCACCATAATTAACACATTCCAAAGAGGATTTTTTAATTTTTCCTTTATTTACTTCTGTATATACTAGAACTGACATAATTTCTTGTTTTTAAAATTTAATTAAATCACTTTCGCCTCTGTGTGCAATAAATTTACTAACTCATCAATATTGTTTTCATCAATAAACTTGCAATCTGTTCTTCCTTTTGCAAGGGTGAATGATTTAACCTGAGTTAATTGTTCGTTTGATGTAGGTTCAACAACTGTAATCGGTTTAGTTCTTGAAGCCATAATTCCTCTCATGTTTGGAATACGTTGTTCAGCCATTCCTTTAGCACAAGATACCACTAGTGGTAAACCTGCTTCAACTACTTGTGTTCCGCCATCAATATCGTGTTCCAATGTGATTTTAACACCTTCCACATCAAGTTTTGTAGCTAGTGAAACAAAAGGCCAATCAGTTACGCCTGCAATCATTCCGCCAACTGATGAACCATTGTAGTTGATTGTTTCTTTACCAACTAAAACAAGTTCATATCCATTGTTTTTTGCATATTCTGCAATTTGATTAGCAACAAAAAACGCGTCCGGCCCTGCAGAATTTATCCTAACTGCATCATCCGCTCCAATTGCTAAACCTTTACGGATTGTAGCTTCGCTATCTGCTAATCCAACATGAATTAATGTAACATGTGTTGCTTTGCCTCCTTCTTTTAATTCTAGAGCACGAACAAGTGAATACCATTCGTCGTAAGGATTTATAATGTAGGTTACTCCGGCAGAATTAAATTCAGTATCACCATTGGTAAAAGAAATTTTTGCAGTGGTGTCTGGCACATTACTAATTGCAACTAATATTTTCATTTTTATTTTTTTAAAAAGGATTACAAAAATAGAAAAAACGATAAACTGACAAAATTTTGTTGAGCTAAATTAAAATTATTATCCTATTTGAAATACGCTATTTATTAAAGAGAGTTTAATTGAATTTTACAGCTGTTTTTTTTAATTATCTTTGAGGTTTTTGTTTCATTTTTTCTAAATTTTGCAACAGGTTTTATATATCTCTTATGATGGAATGACAGATCAATTGGGTCAAAGTCAGGTTTTGCCTTACGTCATTGAATTAAGTAAAAAAGGATTTCGTTTTACATTAATCAGTTGCGAGAAAAAAGAGAAATTCGAAAAAAACAAGGATTTAATACGCACGATTTGCTCAGAAAATAACATTGATTGGCAACCCATAGCTTACCATAAATGGCCTCCAGTTTTTTCTACCATATGGGATATTTACTCAATACGAAAACTTGCTTTGCAATTACACCTCAAAAAAAACTTTTCATTATTGCATTGCAGAGGATACATTTCTTCGCTTGTTGGATTAAAATTTAAAATAAAGTATGGGATTAAATTTTTATTTGATATGCGCGGTTTATGGGCTAATGAAAAAGTTGATGCAGGCGCTTGGAATCTGAATAGTCCAATTTATAAGAAAGTCTATTCTTATTTTAAGAATAAAGAAAAAGAGTTTTTAATTCATTCAAATCACATTATCAGTTTAACTCAAAAAGGGAAAGATGAATTAATCAGTTGGAATATTCATCAATCAGTAAAAAATAAAATTACAGTTATTCCTTGTTGTGTGGATACTTCCAGATTTAACCGTGAACATTTGCAACAGAAAAATATTGAATCCTGGAAACAAAAATTTTCATTGAACAATTCGAGTCAAGTCATTTCGTATTTAGGTTCCATTGGCACTTGGTATATGTTAAATGAAATGCTTGATTTTTATGTGGTGTGGAGAAAAAATAAAAAGAATTGCAGATTTTTATTCATCACACACGAAGAGCATTCTAAGATTTTAGAAGCTGCTTCTATTAGAGGAGTTCAACATGAACTCATTTTGCATGGTGCAAGCAGAAACGAAATCCCTGAGCTGTTAAGCCTTTCGGTTGCATCGGTTTTTTTTATACGACCTACTTATTCAAAAATAAGTAGTAGTCCAACCAAACAGGCAGAAATAATGGCCATGGGCATTCCGGTTTATTGCAACTCAGGTGTTGGTGATACGGATGAAATCATTACTAAAAGCAAGGCAGGTTGCTTAGTTAAAGAGTTCAATGAAAATGAATATGCCAGAAGCATTGCAGAATTTGAACAATGTACTTTTAATAAAGATGAACTAAGAAAGTATGCCATCAATCATTTTGATTTGCCATTTGCCGCAAATAATTATTTTACTGTTTATTCTGAAATATTAGTAAACACTTGATTAAAATATTATTCATAGCGCCCCATCGATTTAATCGTTCGCCAAGCCAGCGTTATCGTTTTGAACAGTATTTTGATTTCTTTAAACAAAACAACATTCAATCTAAACTTTCATTCATCATTTCAGAAAAAGATGATGCCGTTTTTTATGGTGAAGGAAAATTAATTCGTAAACTTTTTATTTTTTTAAAATCCATTTTTATTCGCTTAAAAGACTGGAATAATTATTCGAATTACGATATTATTTTTGTGCAACGTGAAGCTTTAATGATTGGTTCAAGTTTCTTTGAACGTAAAATTAAAAACAGCAAGGCAAAATTTATTTTTGATTTTGATGATGCCATTTGGAAATTAGATACATCAGCAGCAAACAAAAAATGGGAGTGGCTTAAAAATCCCAATAAAACAAAAGAAATAATTACCGCATCTGATTTAGTAATTGCTGGAAATTCATATCTAATGAATTATGCTTTGCAATTCAATTCAAACGTGAAATTAATACCAACCACAATTGACACTGATTTTCATCAGCCATTATCAAAAAAAACAAATAATGATGTTATAACAATTGGTTGGAGCGGTAGTAAAACTACCATCAAGCATTTTGAATCAGCAATTCCTGTTTTATTAAAATTGAAAGTAAAATATGGAAAGAAAATTGAATTTAAAGTAATGGGAGATGATTCATTTACTTTTGATGAATTAGATATAATTGGTATAGCTTGGTCGCACAATTCAGAAGTTGATATAATCAACTCATTCGATATTGGAATTATGCCTTTGCCTGATGATGAATGGGCAAAAGGAAAATGCGGATTAAAAGGAATATCTTATATGTCATGCGCAATTCCTACTATTTTGTCACCGGTTGGCGTAAATTCAGAAATCATTCAACATGGTGAAAATGGTTTTTTGGCTAATACAGATGAGGATTGGCTAAACTACTTAAGTCTTTTGATTGAAAATGCTGAATTACGAAAAAAACTGGGAGAAAATGCAAGAAAAACAGTTGAAGAAAAATACAGCGTAGAAGTCAATAAGCATTTGTATTTAAAAGCAATACAAGAAGTTTTGAAATAGTTTAATAACTTTGTTCTGGTGTTGAGGTTTTTTACATATTTAGTTATAGTTGTTGTCTTTATTTCCTGTAAGGTAAATTATGGTTTTAAAGGCATTTCCATACCTCCGGAGGCAAAAACCATTTCTATAGCTTTTTTTCAAAATAATGCGGCAATGGCAAGTCCTTCCGAGTCTCAAAAATTTACAGAAAAAATGCGAGATATGGTTTCTTCTCAAACCAACTTGGCATTAACCAAACAAAACGGTGATTTGCAATTTGAAGGCGCAATAGTTGATTATGCTGTAAGCCCAGTTGCGGTTCAAAGCACCGACCAGGCAGCATTAAATCGACTCACCGTAACAATTAATGTAAAATACATTAATTCCATTGATCAGTCTAAAAGTTTCAATCAAAACTTTCAGCGTTTTTACGACTATTCCTCCTCTAAAACCTTAAGCGCAATTGAATCGGAGGCGCTTGACGAAATTAATAGGCAAATTGCAGAAGACGTGTTTCAAAAAGCTTTCAATAATTGGTAATGGATTCGTTTGATTTGATTACATATATTCGTCGGCCTGAATTGTTGCAGGAAAAGCAATTAGATACCTTAAAAAAAGTTTCTGAAAAATACCCTCTTTTCCAAACTTCGCGCTTATTATATGTAAAATTGCTTCATCAATTAAATCATATTGATTTTTATGATGAACTTAAAAAAACAGCCATTTCTACTTCTAACCGAAAAGTGTTATTTGATTTAATCAAACGAGTTCCGGAGTTAAAACAGCAAACACCTGAAATTATTGAGGCGCCTGAAAAGATTGAAACTCCGATAGAAGTAGATGTTAAAGTTGAGGAGAAAAAAGAAGAAACGGTTGTTGAATCAAACGAAATTGTATTAACTAGTAATTTACCCGAAAACAACCAGAAACAAGTTTTTTATAAGGAAAAAAACAGGGATGAGCATAAAATCCAAACTCCTGTTGAAACTAAAGATGAAACAAAACAAACAGAGGATTTAAATCTGCAAATATTAACTGTTAAAAAAGAAAAGCAAGTAGAATCTATAGATGATTTGGTAAAAAATCATTTGGTAAATGCTTTTGTGGAAAGGGATTTATTAAAAGTAACTGAAATACATCCAAAGACTCAAGAAAAACAAGAAGAAACTGTAGAAATCAGTAATGAACCTCAAAGTTTCAGTGATTGGTTAAAAAATATGTCCAAAACTAAAACAGAATCGCTAAAAGAAAATGTGATTAAGGAGGAAAAGACAGAAAAAGTTGACGTTGAGCCGGGCATTAAAAAGTCGGAAGCACCTATAAATAAAGACACTAAGCGAAATATAATAGATAAAATAATTTCCGAAGAACCTAAAATTTCTAAGTTAAAAACGGAAAAAAACTTTTTTTCGCCAGGAACTAAAGCAAAATCAGGTGTTGTGGAAGATGAAAACCTGGTAAGTGAAACTTTGGCTAAAATTTACGCGATGCAGGGCAATTTTTCGAAAGCAATACGCGCTTATGAAATTTTAAGTTTGAAATTTCCCGAAAAAAGTATTTACTTTGCGTCCCTTATTGAAGAACTAAAAAATAAATAATCATGGGAATAGTATCAGTTTTAATTTTAATAGTATGTGTGTTGCTAATATTAATCGTATTAGTTCAAAACTCTAAAGGTGGTGGATTATCAAGCGGATTTGCTTCTAATAACCAATATATGGGAGTTCGTAAAACAAGTGATTTTTTAGAAAAGGCTACTTGGGGATTAGCAGGTTTGTTATTGATTTTGTCTTTAGCATCTTCACCAAGAAGCTCATCTGCTGTTGAAGGTAGTGCAACTGGTGTAGAATCTGCAACTAAAAAACGCGCTAGTGCTGCTCCAGCTGCTTCCGCACCTTCTACTCAGGCTCCTGCTCCAGCTCCAGCGCCAACAAAATAATTTTTTCAAATAATATTAATGAAGTTAACAGGATGCTGTTAACTTCATTTTTTTTTTAACTAATAATAATCACTTCAACATGATATTTTTGAGTTAAAATCAAAAATTATGTTTGAAACAATTAAACTCATCCACAAAATTTCAGTAATACTATTTTTACTGATTTATTTTATAAAAACAATCTTACTAATCAGTAACAAGGAAGATTTGTTAGCCAAACTGACAAAAACTTTAAAAGTGCCTGAAATGATAGTAAGCGCATTGTTTTTACTTACCGGAATATACTTATTGACACAAATACCTGAAATTAAACCTTTAATGATTGTTAAAGTAGGATTGGTATTTTTATCTATTCCAATTGCAATTGTTGGATTTAAGAAAAAAAACAAAATATTAGGAGCCCTTTCATTATTAATGATTACAGCTTCTTACGGTTTAGCTGAGATTGCTGCAAAAAATTCTGGAGATAAAATTACTGATGATAACGGTAAGGAAATTTATGAGAAAAAATGTGCGCTTTGCCATGGGGCTGATGGTAAATTAGGCATGGCCGGAGCTGCTGATATCTCGGCCACTCAAATGGATACAGTTGCCATTACAAATGTTATTTTAATGGGTAAAGGCAACATGAAAAAAATAGAAGGTTTATCGGAAGAACAAGCGAAAGCTGTATCGATTTATGTAAAAACTATGCTGCCCAAATAAGCAGCATAGTTTTTTGTTTTTTATTATTTCAAATTTAATAATTCACGGTATTTTGGCAATGGCCAAGCACTATCATCAACGATAAGTTCAAGCTTATCAACATGATAACGGATGGTGTCAAAATAAGGTTTTACCTTATCGCAATAAGCAAAAGCTTGTTTTTTAGCGTTATCTAAATTGTTAGCTTTCTTGCGTTCTTCAATCATTTTTTCAGTATCTATTTTAATGGTTGAGATGCGTTCAGAGATTTCTTTAATCATGTCGAGCTGAGCTCCCGCTAATTTTTTGAAATCTGCTGCAGCAAACAAGTTTTTTAAACCATTAACATTATCTACCAATTTCTTTTGGTAATCAATAGATGCAGGGATGATTTGATTCATTACAATGTCACCAATTATACGTGATTCAATCTGGATTTTTTTCGTGTACGTTTCCAGGGCAATTTCATATCGAGCTTCTTGCTCTCTGTGACTCAAAATTCCCATGCTTTCGAAAAGATGTAATGTTTTTTCTGAAACGTATGCATCCAAAGCCGGAGGTGTGGTTGGTATGTTGCTTAATCCTCTGCGTTTAGCTTCTTTTTTCCACTCTTCACCATAACCATTTCCTTCAAAACGAATTACTTTTGATTCTACGATGTATTTTTTTAGTACTTGTAAAATCGCCTCATCTTTTTCTACTTTTTTGGCAATTAATTTTTCCACATCATTTTTAAATTGATTCAATTGCTGAGCAACAATCGTGTTTAGTACCGTCATTGGTCCTGAGCAGTTTGCGGATGAACCAACAGCTCTGAATTCAAATTTATTACCTGTAAAAGCAAAAGGTGAAGTTCTGTTTCTGTCTGTGTTATCCAACATAATATCCGGAATTTTTCCGATACCTAATTTTAATGCTGTTTTTTCTTCCGGAGTCATTTTACCGGTATGTACCGCTTTTTCCAATTCATCTAAAACAGCACTCAATTGGGCACCCAAGAAAACAGACATAATTGCAGGCGGTGCTTCATTAGCACCTAAACGATGGTCGTTATTTGCTGAGGCAATGGAAGCACGCATTAAATCAGCATGCTCGTGAACTGCTTTAATGGTGTTGATGAAAAACGTTAAAAACATTAAGTTTGTTTTTGGCGTTTTACCAGGGCTTAATAAATTTTTCCCGGTGTTGGTTGCTAAACTCCAATTGTTGTGTTTACCACTTCCGTTAACTCCTGCAAATGGTTTTTCGTGAAGTAATACGCGTAAATTATGACGCATAGCTACTTTCTCCATAACATCCATTAACAATTGATTGTGATCAACAGCAAGGTTTACCTCTTCAAAAACAGGTGCACACTCAAATTGAGCCGGAGCAACTTCGTTATGACGAGTGCGTACTGGAATTCCTAACAAATGAGACTCATATTCAAAATCACGCATAAAAGCTGAAACGCGCTCAGGAATTGAACCCCAGTAATGATCTTCTAATTGCTGGCCTTTTGCAGGTGATGCACCTAAAAGTGTTCTTCCGGTTTGTTGTAAATCGTAACGGCAAGCGTGTAAAGCAGAGTCAACCACAAAATACTCTTGTTCCCAACCAAGTGTTGCAATGGTTTTCGTTACATTTTTATCAAAATACTGGCAAACATCAGTCGCTGCTTTATCCAAAGCATGTATTGATTTTAAAAGAGGGGTTTTAAAATCCAATGCTTCGCCGGTATAGGAGACAAATATGGTAGGAATACATAATGTTTTATCAAAAATAAATGCCGGAGAAGTTGGATCCCAAGCAGTATATCCGCGTGCTTCAAACGTATTACGAATTCCTCCATTAGGAAAACTTGAAGCATCGGGTTCTTGTTGCACTAACTGACTTCCGCTAAAACGCTCGATTGCACGACCTTTATCAGCAGGTTCAAAAAAACCATCGTGTTTTTCGGCAGTTGTACCGGTTAATGGCTGAAACCAATGTGTATAATGAGTGCAACCTTTTGATATTGCCCAGGCTTTCATGCTTGCAGCAACCTGATCGGCAATTTTTCTATCCAGTTTTTGGCCTTTTTCCATGGCATTTTGTACCATTTCAAAAGCTTCCTCTGAAAAGAATTCTTTCATGGCATCGTATCCAAATACATTTGATCCATAGTAGCTGGAGATTTGTTTACCTTCAAAGTTAAGTTCTACGGGTTGGCGTTTCATTACTTCCTGAATGGCCAAAAAACGACGATTATTCATTTTTTATAAAATTTTTGACAAATGTATTTAAAAAATGGGGGGGTAGTGCTAAAAAAATTAATTATTTTAATAAATAGTTAATAAAAAAGGGGGGGTGACAATAAAATTATTGTTTTTTTAAATTTTATGTTAAAAAACTACTAATTTATTTCAAATAATGTATTTATAATTTTAAGCAATTGATAGATAATTATTTATTTAAACAGCTCGTTTGTGATAAATTAGTTTTTTTGTCAGAACAAGATTAGTTTCTTCATCTAAATTTACCGCTGATGGATAGAGTGAATAATTATTAAAAAGAAATTTATATTTTTATTCGTTTAACTTAAGATAAGATTGCATGCAAAAAAGATTTACATTATTAGTAGCTTTGTTGGTATTGTCAGTTAATTGTTTAATGGCTCAAAATATTAAATTAATTACTGTTGATGAATATGATAAACAAAAAGCTGCCGGATTATTAAAAGAGAATACACTATATATTCAAAAAGATGAATTTAAGGAAAAAGAAATAATACCTTCTTCAGACAAAAATCCTTCAACTAATAGAATAGCTAACACAGACTGTCAGTGTATAATCCCACTTGACAATACTTTTACCATTGCTCAATTTACTGGGTTTGGTTTATCTGCTTCTAACCAATACCGTAATGATGATGCTTCTACAGGAGCTAAGTTATTACCTTTTGATTTTTGTTTTTATGGAACAAATTATAATTCAGTATATATTAATAATAATGGGAATGTATCTTTTGGAACAGGATATTCAACATTTTCAGCATCCGGGTTTCCAAGCACTCAGTATAAAATGATTGCGCCATTTTGGGGAGATGTGGATACAAGAAATCCTGCAAGTGGCGTTGTGCATTATAAAATTACAGATTCATATATGATTGTGAAATGGGAAAATGTCGGTTATTATAATAATTACGCTGATAAAAAAAACACATTTCAATTAATTATTTCTAATGGGAATGACACGTTAATTCCCGGAGACAACAATGTAGCATTTTGTTATGGAGATATGCAATGGACAACAGGTGATGCGTCCCAAGGATCAAATGGATTTGGTGGCGTACCAGCAACTGTTGGTGCTAATAGCGGAAACGGGACCTCTTTTTTTCAGATTGGAAGATTTGATGTTGCAGGAACAAACTTTGTTCAAAATGCAACTAATGGTAATGGTGTTAGTTATTTAGATGATAAAATCTATTATTTTAATACTTGTGGTTCATCAACTAATGTGGCCCCAATTGCTAATTCTGAATCTTATTCTTGCAGAGTTGATACACTTGAGTTATGCTCAGCATCTGATTCTTTATTAATACCTGTATCTTTTACTGCGCCGGAAAGTAACCAAACATTAACCATTACAGCATCATGTAATACTTTGGGAAGTGCATTAAGTACATTAAGTAATTCAAATGGTAATGCGGTATTCTTAGTCTCTTCTTCAGCTGCCTTAGCAGGAACACACATTATATCCATAACTGCAACTGATAATGGTGTGCCCAGTTTAAGTACAACAATAGATTATTTAATAGAAATTCCCGATGTTGTATTGCCCAATCCCGTGCTAAGTGTTTCTCCATCAGGCCCTATTTGTGGTAATGTTGGAGCAACAGTTTCCTTAAATAACTGCAGTGATTTTACATCCATTCAATGGGCTGATGGATCAAATGGTTGCAGCGTAGTATTAAATCAAACCGGACAAACAAGTGTAACTGTAGTATCTACAAGTGGGTGTGTAAAAACATCTTTTCAGCAAGTTACCATTAATCCAAATCCAATAGTTCAAATTACAGGCGAAACCAATTTTTGTAATAATAACAGTGTAACATTATCTGCAAATGTAACAGGAACAACAGTGCCTATAAATACCTATGGTTGGAATTCTGGAGCTACTACGCAAAATGCAACTATTTCAGCTGCAGGTCAGGTTTACGTAACAGTAACGGATGCAAATGGCTGTGTTGGAAGCGATACAGTAACCGTAACGAATATTACACCAACAATTTCAATAACGCCATCTAACACAGAATTTTGCCCTACAATACCTGTAACATTAACCGCTTCTACACCTGGTGCATCTTATACTTGGTCATCAAATCCAGCTAGTACATATCCAGATGCTCAGGTAATAACTGTAAACCCAACAAGTAATATTTCTTACACTGTTCAGGCAACATTAAATGGTTGTGTCTTTTCAAATACGGTGAGTTTAACTGCACTTACTCAACCAATTATAACTTTGTTTAATGATTCAGTTTGTATTGGTCAGCAAACAACAGTAAGAGCAGTTGTTTCACCTCCCGGCACTTATCAAATTACTTGGCAGCCTAGCGGATTAACCGGCTCTGTTATTAACTCTGTGCCTGGTACAACTTATACTGTCTCTGCTACAGTTGGAGGATCTTGTCCAAGTAACAATCCTGAAATTCTTGCTATTGATGCATTTCAAGGGCCAAATCCTACAATAATTTCTCAAACATTAACCAATCCTCTTGCTCCAGATACCATCCTTTGTTTTAAAGAGGATAAGTTATTAACTGCATCTATGAATAGTGGCGTTGCTCCTTACAGTTATCAATGGTCTCCGGCATCAGGTATAAATGCAACCAACGATTCGTTGAAAATATTACTAGCGGGCACCTATTATTTAATAGTTACTGATGGTAATGGATGTATTGGAAAAGACACGATAGAAATTGATTTATTTCAACCTACCATTAATTTATCAGGGACTCCATTTATTTGCCCTTTAGATACAGGCTTTATTAAGGCAAATGTGAGTACAAATCTTACTAATTATGGCAATACCTATATTTTAAATTGGTTACCTGCAGGTCTTGGGAATAACGATACTGTTTTTACTTCTACACCCGGACAATACATTGCTACTTTTGTCGATACTGTTTTTGGTTGTACTGCTTCAGCTAATTTTAATCTGAACTATTATGCGATACCTAATGCTAATTTTACGGCAGCACCTGAGCCTTCAGATTACAATTCTCCGGTTTATTTTAGTAGTACATCAACAATTTCTGTTGGTTCAATAACAAATTGTTATTGGTATTTTGGTGATGGTGATTCAAATTTCCCGGCACCTACACAAACACATGCTTATGATGCGCCCGGAATTTATCCTGTGATGTTGATTGTAAGATCTAATAGAGGTTGTTTAGATACAATTTTTATTAATCATGAAGTAATTGCAACTATTCCATTGGTTA
Source organism: Bacteroidia bacterium (assembly GCA_044352985.1). Taxonomy (GTDB): domain Bacteria; phylum Bacteroidota; class Bacteroidia; order B-17B0; family Aurantibacillaceae; genus JADJDM01. Next base: position 4,712 of record JBILCU010000010.1, on the reverse strand, counting down.
ATATCATAACACCAAATACGGATAATATAAATAATACGCTTTCATTTAATGGATTACAGTTTTATCCTAATTCTAAAATTCGAATTTTTAATCGTTGGGGGAATTTAATTTATAAGTCAGAAGATTATAAAAATGACTGGAATGGTGAAGAGCACGAAGTAGGCACCTATTATTACATTTTAGAAGTTCCAAATTTAAAACCTCAGGATAATATTCTCACAAATTTCTTCCAAATAATTAGATAGGGTTTTAGTGAATTTCATATTGATATAAAGAGGGACATTTTAATTTAATAATTAATATTTTAGATTATATTTGAATGATGGAATTTTCAGCAGCCCAAATAGCAGAACTTCTAGGCGGAAAAGTAGATGGTAATCCCGATACTAAAGTTTCAAATCTTTCAAAAATCGAAGAGGGAATTTCAGGGACACTTTCCTTTTTAGCCAATCCAAAATACACGCCTTTTATATATTCTACTGATGCAAGTATAGTTGTTGTAAACAATTCATTTGTTGCAGAAAAAGAACTTAAATCAGGTTGCACATTAATTAGGGTAGAGGATGCTTATGGTTCTTTTGCCAAATTACTAGGATTATATGAGCAAATTAAAGGCGAAAAGAAAGGCATCGAACAACCTTCGTTTATTCATCCAACAGCTATATTAGGCGAAAATTGTTATGTAGGCGCTTTTGCTTATGTTGGAGAAAATGTGCAAATAGGTAACAATGTGAAAATTTTCCCTCAGGTTTATATAGGTGATAATACAAAAGTTGGAGACAATTGTGTTTTATTTGCCGGCGTAAAAATTTATAATGATTGTGTAATAGGAAATCATTGTACCATACACGCAAGTTCTGTAATAGGAAGTGATGGGTTTGGTTTTGCGCCTAATAGCGAAAATAATTATGCTAAAGTTCCTCAAATCGGAAATGTAGTTTTAGAAGATCATGTTGAAATTGGCTCTAATTCTTCAGTTGACAGAGCTACACTTGGATCAACCATCATTCGTAAAGGTGTTAAAATTGACAACCTTGTTCAAATTGCTCATAATGTAGAAATCGGCGAAAATACTGTAATTGCTGGGCAAACAGGTGTTGCTGGTTCAACAAAGATTGGTAAAAATTGTATGATAGGAGCACAAGCAGGAATTATTGGTCATGTTAAAATTGCAGATGGAGTAAAAATAGCCGGGCAATCTGGTGTTGGTAGTGCTATTGAAAAAGAAGGTGAAATTGTACAAGGTTCACCGGCATTTACAATAGGAGAATATAAAAGAAGTTATGTGCTCTTTAGAAGTTTGCCAAAACTAAACGATAAATTAAGAGAACTCGAAAAAAAAATTAATAACGGAACAAATTAATTTTAATGATAAAACAACGTACAATTAAAAATCCGGTAACACTTTCCGGTGTTGGTTTACATACAGGGAAAAAAGTGAATATTACCTTTTTACCGGCTCCCGAAAATCATTGGTTTAAATTTCAGAGAACAGATGTTGAAGGAATGCCAATTATTGAAGCAGATGCTGATTTGGTTGTTGATACTTCACGCGGAACAACGCTCGAAAAAAATGGAGTTCGTGTTCACACCACAGAACATGTTTTGGCTGCATTAATGGGTTTAGAAATCGATAACTGTCTTATTCAGATTGATGGCCCAGAAATGCCCATCATGGATGGTAGTTCAATAAAATTTATTGAAGCACTAGAAGTTGCTGAAATAGTAGAACAAGATGCAGAACGCGAATACTTTGAATTAAAAGAAAATTTAACCTATGAAGATCCTGTAAAAAAAGTTGAAATGCTTGCCGTTCCTCAGGATACCTTTAGGGTTACCGTAATGGTTGATTATAATTCTGAAGTATTAGGTACTCAGCACGCATCCATGTACAAAATGGATGATTTTAAATCTGAAATTTCAAAATGCAGAACATTTGTTTTTTTGCACGAATTGGAAGTTTTATTGCAACACAACTTGATTAAAGGTGGTGATTTGGATAATGCGATTGTGTTGGTTGATAGAGAAATTCCAAAAGATAAATTAGATTACTTAAAGAAAGTATTTAATAAAGAAGATATTGAAGTAAAGGAAAAAGGAGTTTTAAATACTATAAAACTTCAATATTACAACGAGCCTGCTCGCCATAAATTACTTGACATTGTTGGTGATTTAGCATTGGTTGGTAAGCCCATGAAAATACATGTGCTGGCTGCGCGCCCAGGTCATGCAGGTAATGTGTCGTTTGCGAAAAAAATTAAAGAGACCATTAAGAAACAGTCGTCAGATAAGTTTTTGCCAAAAATTGACTTAAATGCTGCGCCAGTTTACACAATCAATGATATTTTAAAAATTCTTCCACATCGTCAGCCAATGTTACTGATTGACAAAATCATGGAAATTAGTTCAGAACACATTGTAGGGGTGAAGAATGTAACCATGAACGAAGAATTTTTTAAAGGCCATTTTCCTGAAGCGCCAGTTATGCCAGGTGTTTTACTTATTGAAGCTATGGCACAATGTGGTGGCGTTTTAGTTTTGAAAACAGTTCCTGACCCTGAAAACTATCTCACTTTTTTCATGAAAATTGACGGCGTAAAATTCCGTCAACAGGTATTGCCTGGTGATACAGTTGTATTCAGTTTAAAATTGGTAACTCCAATTCGAAGAGGAATTTGCCACATGCGTGGTGTTGCATACGTTGCTAATAAACCAGTAATGGAAGCCGAAATGATGGCTCAGATAGTAAAAGTAAAGAATAACGAAACTAAAAAAAATCAGCCACAGGAGGCTTAATCATTCATGATTTCCAAATTAGCTTTTGTACACCCTGACGCTAAAATTGGCAACAATGTAACCATTGAGCCATTTGCGTCTGTTTATGGAAATGTTGTTATCGGTGATAATTGCTGGATTGGCCCAAATTCAGTAATCATGGATTACAGCAGAATTGGCAACAATACAAAGATTTTTCCTGGCGCTGTAATTGGCGCTGTACCACAAGATTTAAAATTTAAAGGTGAAGAAGCATTAGCTGAAGTTGGAGATAATTGTACCATCAGAGAATGCGTAACCATAAACAGAGGAACATCCGATAGAATGACAACTAAAGTCGGAAATAATTGCTTGTTAATGGCATACGTTCATGTTGCGCATGATTGCATTATAGGTAATAATGTAATTATTGCAAACAGTGTTGGTTTATCAGGTCACATAACCATTGAAGATTACGCAATCATTGAAGGTATGGCTGCGGCACAACAGTTTGTTACTATTGGTGCACATACTTTTGTTGGTGGTTATACTCAAATCAGAAAAGGAATACCTCCTTTTGTTCGTGCAGCCCGTGATCCGCTTCAATTTATTGGAGTGAATACTGTTGGTTTGAGCAGAAGAGGTTTCAGTAAAGAAGTAATAAAAGATATTGAAGACATTTATAGAATTATTTTTGTGAGAGGCCACAATGTTACAAAAGCATTGGAAGTTGTTGAACAAGAAATTCCTGATTCTCCACATCGTAAGCAAATTTTGGATTTCATCAGAAGTCAAAAAGACGGAATCATACGCGGAATTTAATTCCTGATTACATTAAACTTTCACTTTTTTAAAATCGAATTCCTGTATTGATAAGAATAAAACGTTCTTCTAAATAAAGATTTACAGGAAAGTTAGCATGATTGATAAAATTAAAACGGTTTAGACCGTATTGAAAATTCAATTCAAAAAAATAAGCCGATTTCTTTTCTCTAAAGTGTTTGTCAAATCCTGTAGATAAAATCAAATTAAAGCCGTATTCTTTAGGCAATATCTGGGAGTTAAATAATTCACCTGAAGTATCATAATATACCGAATTTCCGTAAGAAACAGAAGATACATCCAATAAACTGTTTAATCTTTTTTTTACACCCAGTCCCAATTCACTATATATGTATTTTTTTGTTTGCGGATTTTCAGTGAATTTGTAGCGTAAGCCATTTTGCATCACTATATCATTGAACCTTGAATTGTAATTGTACTCATATTTTTTATCGTAAATCCGAATACTGGAATCGGAAAAGTAATACGAATTAAAGCTGTTGCCATGAGTTAAAATCTGAAAAGAGGTAAAATAATACGTGCTTTTATTGATGGTTAACATAAACTTCACCCCCGCATTAAAGGTGGGTTTGCTTTTTAAATTATCACAATGATTGGTGTTTATTTTATACTTAGATAATCCTGGTCCCATATAAAAAGAGGTCTGAAAGAATTTCTCTTTTTTTTCCTGGGCATAAAATTGTTGGGTAAAAAAAATAAAACACAGCACATAAGTAACTGCAATGAAACTATGTTTATCGCATTTCAACTTTCGTATGATTGATTTAGAATTCACTCAAAAAATATAATTTATTCATCTTCTACTTTTTTTGCTTGATCAAAAAAAGTAGCCAAAAAAATCAAGAACAAACGATTGCTCTAGCTCTCTGCTTTTTTCTTTACGGTCAGCCATTCCACCTGGCTGCCCTAAAAAAAGCATTCACCCGAATCGGCATCGCGTTTGTTCATAGCCACGCTCGGGTTAAATAAAAAATCCGGCCTAGTGTTTTTGATTTCAGGTTCCACTTTTTTTCGCTTCGCGTAGATTTTTGTGCAGCGAAGCCTTGCAAAAATCAGTGAACGAAAAAAATAGTGGAAGGAATCAGCAATGCAGCCGGGAGTTTTTTTGTTTCTTT
>JBILCU010000025.1:0-11277 GCA_044352985.1 Bacteroidia bacterium | reverse complement strand
GGCTGCAGAAGTAGTTTTATCTTCCGTTTTCACATTTTGTGTTTTAGCTGTTTGTTCTGAATTATTTGTGTTTTGTGTTGTGGCTGCAGAAGTAGTTTTATCTTCCGTTTTCACATTTTGTGTTTTAGCCGTTTGTTCTGAATTATTTGTGTTTTGAGGTTTTGCAGATTGCTTCGTGTCATTATTTTTTACAACATCGTTTTTATTTGCATTAGTGGTTTGATTGGCCGTGTTTTTAGCCAATTGCGCTTCTGTTGCCTGATTAATTTGCGCTAAAGCCTTATAGTATATATCGTTTACTCGTAAAAGTTGCTGTATTTTTTCATCATCATTACTGGTAAAAATAGAAGCGGCAAAAATGCTATCCGCTTTTTGTTTTTGTTTTTTAATTTTTGGCAAATCCGGAGATTTACTTTTTGCTATTAAAACAGATACCTCTTTTTCGTAGGCATTTGCTAATTGAGAAAGCGATTCTTTTAAATCTTTATTTTTTTGTTCAATTTCAGTTTTAACAACTTCAATTTCTTCATCCCTGTTATTTGTAGTTGCAACTTCATCATTAGTTTGTGTTTGCTGCACTGGATTAAAATCAGGATTTTTCTTTTTGAAAATTGCCAACGCCGCATCTTGTTTTTGCAAGGCCTCAACTTCTTTTTCTTCTACATTACTGTAGGAAGAACTTTTTGCAGCAGGATCTGTTTCCAGCACTGCATCTTCCTCAATTTTCATTGCCTGCTTATACAATTTATCAGCCTCTGAAATTAAGCTTGTTGCCTGAATGATTTCAGGATCACTTTGATTGGTTGTTTCTGCCTGATATTGCTTGAGCAACTGTTCGTTTTCGTTGTATTTTGCCTCATTAATTTTAGCAACTTTTAAAGCAAGATCTAAACGTTTTTCTGCAGCTAATTTATCTTTCGCTTTTGCCTCTGCAAATTGTTTTGTTTTTTCATCACCGGTCATTTCAAAAGCTGCACGACGCAATGTTAATGCTTCCATATACAGCCTATCGATTTCCATGTTTATTTTTTTCTTTTCTTCCTCGCTCAATTCAATTTTATCCGCTGAACCAGATATATTGCTTGAATTCGTACTCAACTTATTCGATGAATTTGAATTGGCATTATTATCCTGATCTGATGAATTTTTTGCAATGGTGGTGATGTGTTTTTCTGTTTGACTTTTTTCTTTTTCTGCTAGTTTAAAACTTTTTTGAGCTTCTTGTTTAAACTTAATGGCCTCAGGATTTTTAAATTCAACATTTATTAATTGATTAATCTTATCAGGAATTTCATTTTGAGCAACCAACTCTTTTAATTCCTCATCCATCAAAACAGTTTTATCAATGCTATTTTCTTTTTTAGTTTCGGTAGATACAACTGAATTAGCAGAAACTTCTGTATTCGTTTTAGCACTAGCGTTTTCTGATGCAACAGGATTATTTACTTCATTGGAAATTGAGTTTTGAGGCAAAGTAGATGCGGATTTATCTTGCTTATCTGTTGAAGGTAAATTTTTCATTTCAGTCAACATGTTACTTGCAAAATCAGATTGATTTTTTAAAACTTCTTTTTCATTATTAATAAAAGCTATTTTATCTTTTTCAGTTTTAAGTTCATCTTGTTTAGCCTTAATATCCTGCAGCAACTCCTCTTTTTGCGCAATGATGTTTGCTTTTAAATCTTTGTCTTTGGTATTTGCCAATTCATCCTCTAAGGATTTTAATTCATTATTTAAATTATTAAGATCTGATTGTATTTTTGTTGCTTTTCCTTCAACCTTTGCAATTTCTTCGTCTTTCCTTGAAATATCTGACTTAAGTTGCTCGGAAACAGAAACTGTAGCTTTTTTATTTTTCTCAAACTCTTCTATTTTTTTTTGAACTTCTTCTAACTTTTTAAGAGCATCAGCACTATTTTTTGAAGTATTAACTTGTTGTAGTTGCTCGGCATAATTTTTTTGTAATTCAGCTTCATTTTTTTTGCTTATTGATTCATTCTCTAACTGTCGAGCAATATTCTCAGCTAGTTTAGCCTGTTCATCTACTATTTTTGCTTCATCTAATAGTTCATCTGCTTTTTTTAATAATCCGTCTTTTTTATTTACATCGCCTTCGTTAACTGCAGTTTCCTTAGCGGCTGAGGCTTCCTTGTTTTTTTGTGATGCTTCAAACTTTTTGTTTTCTAAAAAATCAAATGCCTGATCGGCATCTTCTTTTAATTTTTTTGCTTCCTGTTCCAATTCATTAGCATCTTCAAATGCCATTTTTTCCAACTCATTATTGTTTATGTCTTTTTTAGCAGTTGTTGTGTTGGATGAACCGGAATTTGAAGCAGTAGCGTTTTCTGTTCCTGAATCGGTTAATGAATTATCAAATGTATTCCCTTTTAAACGCTTGCCTTTAGGTCCATCACTATTTCCTGTATTTTCATAAAAGGAGCTATCTACTGGTGGCTTCGAAAACTCATTGGCATTAACATCCAATTGTGATTTTTGTTCTATAACTTCCAAATTTTGCAGATAAGAACTTTCATCCTCCTGATTTGTTTCAAAGAAACTTTGCACATCCAGAATTTTATCTCGGTAACCAGCTACTTGAGAATAAGGCAATAAATTGGTATTTACCGGCACATCAACATCTTCGGATTGAGTAGGCATACCTGGTGTTTCAAAAGTAAATATGAATTTACCCCCATTTGGGATTTTTATTAAATATGCTCCGGTTTTGGATGCTTGAAAAGAAGCATTATAAGGTTCTCCATCAATACTTTTTACAGTTATTTTAGATTCTAAACTTTGGTCAGCAGTTTTTTTAAGCATACTGCCTGTTATGTAAATAAACTCGGGTGGACGGCGCTCCACATCAATTTTATATACATCAATTTTACCACTTGGGCTATAACGAGATGAAGAAAAATATGCAGTTTTTTCGAGTGAATCAGTTACAAATAAAATATCGTCATTTGGAGTATTGATAGGAAATTCAAGATTTTTGGGATCACCCCATCTTTTAGCCGCTTCATTCCATTCGCTTTTAAAAATATCGTATCCACCCATACTATTATGCCCCTTTGAAGCGAAATACAACACCTTGCCATTTGGATGTAAAAAGGGGTAATCCTCGTCATACATTGTATTTACAGGAATACCTACTTCCTGTGGCTTACTCCATTCGCCATTTGGCAAACGCTTTACGATGTAGATGTCTTTATTTTCATTCTCGCCATAACTGGAGTAAAAAAGTTTATCGTTTGATTTTGGGAGGTAAATGATTGATTTGTTTTTTTTCTTTTTATCGTTTGCTGAAATAAAATCAGCAGGCTTCACTAATAATTTCCCTCCTATATCGCTTAAATTATAACTTCTGAAATAATCAGATTCGTTTAATTGTTTTTTCTCCAACACCACCAATTCGCTCAAATTTCCTAATAGCTTTTTTCCATTCTTACACGCTTGAATTTCCATATCCACATTTAACTTCTTAAGCATGGATGAAGAAGCTATATCTTTATACTGCGTATATAAACGAATGGCCTCATCAAAACGAAAATTAATATGATGTGCTTTTGCATAATAAAACTTTGCCTCCTTATCACATTCTTCAATTTTTTTATTGGCTAATTCTAAATAAGGAAAACATTTTTTCTTATCTTTTTCGTTGTAAAGCATACAAACACCTAAATGGTAGTTGTAGTTTGGATCTTTTGGATAGGTTGAAACTAATGTAGAATATGCCTTGTAAGCATTAGCATAATCTTCTTCTTCAAAATATTTTAAGGCTTGTTTTTTTAAATCGTTTTCATTGGCATATTGAGCCATGCCCAAAAAGCAAGAAATAAAAAATACCAGTATGAAAATAAATGTTTTGATAAAACGATTCAAAAACATGTTTTTTTACGGGTTAATCCCCGATTTTATTCAATTTAATTAACAAAAATAACTAAAATATACCTTATAAACATTTAAAAAACAAATAATAAGCCAATTAATCACATTTATTTACTCTTATAATTAAAATGATTTAAAAAAGAAGAAAAGAGCAAAGTTAAATTTGCGTTTAAGGCAATATATCATTTAGTAATTCGTTTAAATTCATAATTTTATCCTGTGAGTTGTAAATCACTTAGTTTAATTATTTTTCTTCTTTATTGCTTTACGATAAAGGCTGTAGTAAATTCACCACAAGTAAGTTGTGTAAGTGTTCAACCTAATGGCGATGTTTCATTATCCTGGGCAGCCCCAAACGATCCTGCATCTGAATTTATAAGTTACAACATTTATACCTCAGGGAGCTTAAACGGAAACTATACTCTTACAGGAACAATGAACAATTACAACAATACTAATTACACGCATGCAGGAGCTAATGCAACTAACTTACCTAGATTTTACTTTATTACAACTACTTCAATTGGGAACATTGAATCTATACCCATTGATACAGTAAGAACAATTTATTTAGTATTAAATGCAACTAATGGAATTGCCTCACTTCAATGGAATCCAATTTCAACACCACTACCAACAAGTTCATCTTTATTGTATTCTGTTTACCGAGAGTATCCGGCAGGAAATTATACTTTGCTCGGAATGACTAATGATTTAAGATGGAAAGATACCATATCGGTTTGTAGCTATTTTTTTAACTATAAGGTAGAAATTACTGATGCCAACAATTGTAGTTCTGTATCTAACGTTGTTGGAGCTCTAATCAACGATTTTACCCCTCCTTTACCTCCTAAAATTGACTCCGTAAGTATTAATGCGTCTAATCAAACCATCATTGGCTTAAGCCCTTCCGCATCGGCAGATGCCACTTGTTATGTGGTTTATAAAAAACAAGGGTTTTCATTTATTGCTATCGATACCGTTTGTGGTAATTTTCCGGTATTGTATCTTAATTTATCGTCAAATCCTAATAACGATTTTGAAACCTATTCTATTGCATCTATAGATAGTTGCGGCAACATCAGTACAATTGGTCAAAGCCAAAACACTTTATTTTTAAGACATACATTTGATTTGTGTGCACGATCAGTTAGATTAGGATGGAACTCTTACATCAATATGAAAAATACGTTGGCGCAATATGAAATTTATTATTCCGAAAATTCCGGCCCATATTTACTATCAGGAACAACAACTTTAACCAATTATGTTCACATCAATTTAAATCAAAACAGTAGTTATTCCTTTTTTGTAAGAGCGGTTAATTCTAACCGATCAGCAAGCTCTACTTCAAATAGAATTAGTTTTTTTGCAAAAGCGCAACCCGTACCTACTTTTTCATATGTTAAAAGTGTTAGTGTAACTGAATCAGAAGATATCAGAATCAATGTAAAAGCAGACAGTTTAAATTATTTTTCGGGTATTGAAATTTATAAAGCCACTGATCCTAATAACACTTTTATATTATTGGGCTATTTAAACAGAAACGCTTTAGGAGAATATTCGATAACTGATTATGATGTAAACCCTGATGAAGAAAATTATTATTATAAAGCATTAATTATTGATAGTTGTGGATTAAGATCTGTTGAATCTTCATATTCCAAATCTATTTTACTTACGGCAACAGCAAATAATAACAGAACGAATCTACTAAACTGGACTTCCTATGAAAACTATTTAGGAAATGTAGATAAATTTAATATTTATCGTTCGGTAAATGATGTTTTTAATACTACACCAGTAGCAACTGTTTCAGGGACGGTAAGAACTTATCTGGATGATGTAAAAGAATTGACTGACTTTGAAGGCAAATTTGGTTACTACGTGCAAGCAGTTGAAGGCGACGGAAATCCTTACTTTCTAAAAGAAGAAAGTAATTCAAATAGAGTAATTACCTATCATGAAGACAGTATTTTTATACCAAATGCATTTGTACCCAAAGGCATCAACTCTGTATTTTTACCGATTACACAATATGTAGAAAAAACAGAATACAGCATGAGTATTTATGACAGATGGGGTCAATTAATATGGACAAGTAAAGATGAGACAGAGGGATGGAATGGTAATGAATTTGAAGGGGGATTATATGGCTATGTTATTGAATTTAAAAACGCATTTGGTGTTTACCGCAAATATACAGGCACAGTTTTATTAATCAGATAAAATCTTATTTGATTATGGTTTATTTATGTAATCTAAAGAGAATGTACATAATACTAAAAAATGAATAGCAAAAATCTTTTTATAACTTTTATGTACAAGGGTTGAAAAAGGTGTTTGGGTGTTATTCAAAAAAATAATGTGAAATAGTTATAACTTAATCTGACAGATTGAATAAAAATAGTTAAATTCAATTAAGATTAAGTAACATGAAAACAGAAGAAAAAATCATTAAGACCAAAGTAGGCTTATTAAAATTAGCCGAACAATTAGGCAGCGTATCAGAAGCATGTAAAGTATTAGGCTATAGTCGCGATAGTTTTTACAGATTCAAAGAACTTTATGACAAGGGAGGAGCATTAGCACTTCAAGAAATAAGCCGTAGTAAACCGGTTTTAAAAAACAGAGTAGAACCGCATATTGAAAGTGCAGTAGTTGACTTTGCAATAGCACAACCTGCGTATGGACAATTACGAGTGAGTAATGAATTAAAAAAGAAAGGTATCTTCATTTCACCTGGCGGAGTTAGGAGTATATGGCAACGCCACGATCTAGAAACATTTTCCAAACGTTTAAAGGCACTTGAAGCAAAATCTGCACAAGATGGTTTGGTTTATACCGAATCACAATTAGCGGCTTTAGAGAAAAGCAAACAAGAAAAAGAGTCACACGGAGAAATAGAAACAGAACACCCTGGTTATCTTGGTGCACAGGATACTTACTATGTTGGCACAATTAAAGGAGTTGGAAGAATATACCAGCAAACATTTATTGATACGTATAGTAAGGTTGCTTTTGCAAAATTATATGATCGAAAAAACGCTTTGGTTGCAGCTGATATGTTAAACGACAAAGTATTACCATTTTTTGAGACTCATGATTTACGTTTATTACGTGTATTAACTGATAGAGGAACCGAGTACTGCGGCGCACGAGAACACCATGAATATCAGCTTTACATATCTATAGAAGATATTGACCACACAAAAACAAAGGCAAGAAGCCCTCAAACAAATGGTATATGCGAACGCTTTCATAGAACCATACAAGACGAATTTTATCGCGTTGCTTTTAGAAAAAAAGTATATGATAATATAGAACAGCTACAAGCTGACTTGGATATTTGGATGGAAGAATATAATAATAATCGTACACATACTGGCAAATACTGCTATGGAAAAACGCCTTTGCAAACTTTTTTAGATAGTATTAACCTGGCACATGAGAAAAATATTGATCGCTTAGGTGTGCAAGCCTAAAAGTTATTCTGACGAGGGCTCGGTCGCCTTAGCAAGACCGAGAGCCTGAAGTCGGAAATAACTTTTATATTTGGAAAAACAAATCGTTCTTTATAAACAGTGTCTGTCAGATAAAGTAGTGGCTATTACAAATAATGTTTTGGTGGCTGAGTCTCCCGAGGCCACTAAGACCTCTCCCCAACCTATTTTTAAGTCGCTAGTCCGGAGTCATAAGTCATTTTAGAATTTAGATTTTTTTAAAAAAACTAGAAACAAGAAATTATAAAAACATCAATAATAAGCTGTTGCTTCGAGTGCCTCAGCAACCGCTTTTTTCTGTGTTATTCTTGTCACTTCGAGCGAAGTCGAGAAGTCGACATACAAAGGTCTCGACTTCGCTCGACCTGACATTCTCTAATTCTCAACGCGGGGTTTCGACTCCGCTCAACCACCGCTATAACTCCAAACTCATAATTCATAACTCAATTCATCACTCATCATTCAAAACCCGCTATTGCTTCGAGTGCCTCAGCAACCGCTAAAACTTATAACTCCAAACTCATAATTCATAACTCAAAACGCTCCGCCCAACCGCCGCTTTTTTTTGTCCTCCTGAACGTAGTGAAGGAACTACAAAAACAGATCCCTCCTTCGTCAGAATGACAAAAAACAATTTCGATTTTAGAATCCTGATTTAGGTTTGTTTGTCATGCTGACGAAGGAAGCATCTGCTTTTTTAAGATTCCTCCTTTCGTCGGAATGACAAAAAACAATTTCGATTTTAGAATCCTGATTTAGTTTTGTTTGTCATGCTGACAAAGGAAGCATCTGCTTTTTTAAGATTCCTCCTTTCGTCGGAATGACAAAAAACAATTTCGATTTTAGAATCCTGATTTAGGTTTGTTTGTCATGCTGACAAAGGAAGCATCTGCTTTTTTTAAGATTCCTCCTTTCGTCGGAATGACAAAAAAATCTTCCATCTAAAATCAGAAATCTAAAATTGCGTTTACTGCAACACAATTTTTCTTATATCAATAGTATTACCTTGTTGGTCTATGATACGAACAAAATAAATTCCATTTCCGCCCCAGGTTGCCAAGCTTAAATAATCCGTTTGTTGTGTAATGTTAGTTTGAAACACTTGCTGTCCGAGTGAATTTTCAATTCTTAATTGGTAACCATTCATAATAGCAAAGTTACCGTAATCAATTGTGATATGTGTACTTGCTGGATTGGGAAATACTTTAATTGTGTTTACATTATTTGGAGGGTTTATTCCGGTTACTGAAGTATTAATGATTAAAGTATCAGTTACAGTTGTATAGACAGTTACCGTATCGTAAATGGTTATTGTATTATATACCGTCTGAGTACAAAAATTATTTGTTATGCTTAATGCAAAAGCGTCTTGGACACCAAATGAGGTTAAGTTAGAAGTGCTTGTTCCTTGATTAAAATCAACAGTATTTTGAAAGTACCCTGTTAAATAAATTTCATTGTTAGAAGTAAATAAATTAACGCCTTCATCATCAGAGGTACTACCATAATTTTGAGCATAAATTAAGTTGTTACTAGAACTGTAAGCAGCTAAAAAAGCATCTTTCATTCCATTAGAAGTCAATGTATATTGATTACTACTATTGTCAAAATCCACAGTATTACTAAAATAGCCAGTTAAAAAAATATTATCATTTGCATCTGTTGAAACATCAAATATTAAGTCTTGCCCTGTACCACCTATTTGATTACACCAAATATAATTACCTACGTTACTTAACTTCAATATAAAACCATCATTTGAGCCATTAGATGTAAATGAAGAAACATTAGAACTAGGATCAAAATCTACAGTATTAATAAAAGTCCCACCAACTATAATGTTACCGATTTGATCGCTAGAAATTGAATATGCATAATCGTTACCGCTACCACCAAATGATTTGGCAAAAATAAAATTACCATTCAAATCTAATTTTAGAATAAAACAATCCCTTTGACCATTTGATGTTAAATTAAAAGTATTTCCATTTGGATCAAAATCAGTAGATCCATCAAAAATTCCAGAAATAATTAAGAATCCATTATTTATAATCAAAGAATAGCCATTACAGCCTATTCCACCAGTTGATGGACTACCAGTAGAATTACCAATTGTTCTTGCAAATACAAAATTACCGCTAACATCTAATTTTATAATAAAAACATCCGGACCTCCTGTACTAGTAATATTTAATTGAGCAGTACCTGGATCCATGTCACATGTATTATTGAAATAACCTGTGGCATATAAATTACCTTGATTATCTAAACCAATAGAAAAAACATGATCATCAACTGTAGTTGTTCCGCCTACTTGTTTAGCATAAATTAAATTCCCATTAGAGTTTAATTTTAAAATAAAACCATCTGCGCCTATATTTCCAGTAGAAAGATTAAAGTTTGAAGAAGATGGATCAAAATCTGCAGTTCCTCTAAAAAAACCACATAAATATATATTTCCATTATTTTCTATAATTAAATCACTTACCGCATCTGTGTTACTACCGCCAACTGATTTTCCCCATAAAAAATTACCACTCGGGTCTAATTTTGTTATGAAAATATCTTGATTACCAGATGAAGTAACATTTACAACTGCTGCTCCTGGATTAAGATCAATTGTACCAGAATAATTACCGACAATTATAAAATTACCTGATGTGTCTTTTTTAATTAAATAACCGAAATCGGATGAAGTACCACCAATTTGTTTTACCCAATTAAAATTTTGCCCCATTGTTGCAGCAGCCAAACCTATCGTTGCTACTGCGGTTAAGAGTAAACTTTTTGTTTTCATAAAAAATTGTTTTGTGTTTTCTACTCTGTCCCGCAGTAGAGTTAGTATAAAAAAGGAGCGTGGGACAGTTACCAATCTGTAGACGAGGTACTAGGATACCACCATACAAAGAAGATAAAGCCCACGCTTTTCGTGAGCGTTTAAACTTTCTCTTGTATGGTTGAAGATTCCTAGTTTTCGTCTACAAGATTGCTAAACGCAATATTTATTTTATGTTAGCCATCAAGGCTATGTTTAATTTTATTTCATTCGTTTCATTTTTTGTTGGTTCAAATTTACTTTTTTCTATTTATGTATTAGTGTCTGTTCAAAGAGCCTTGCCAATAACTACATATTCCTTCTGTACTGCCCTCCTACTTCAAACAATGCTTTGGTAATTTGCCCTAAAGAACAATACTTAACGGTTTCTATTAATTGCGTAAAGGTGTTTTTGTTTTGTATAGCTGCCAATTGAATTTCTTTCAGCATCTCAGTTCCTTTATCACCACTTGCTTTCCATAAATTGTGTACGGTGCTGATTTGAAATTCTTTTTCGTCGGTGGTACTTCTTATTACCTCTGCAGGAATAACAGTTGGAGATCCTTTGCTGGATAAGAATGTATTTACACCTATAATCGGATATTCTCCGGTATGTTTCAACATTTCGTAATACAAACTTTCTTCTTGTATTTTACCGCGTTGATACATCGTTTCCATTGCACCTAACACTCCTCCGCGCTCACTAATTCTGTCGAATTCAGTTAACACCGCTTCTTCCACTAAATCGGTTAATTCTTCAATAATGAATGAGCCCTGTAATGGATTTTCATTTTTTGCTAAACCAAGTTCTCTGTTTATAATTAACTGAATGGCCATTGCTCTGCGCACGCTTTCTTCTGTTGGCGTAGTAATAGCTTCATCGTAAGCATTGGTATGTAAACTGTTGCAGTTATCATAAATAGCATACAATGCCTGCAATGTTGTTCGTATATCGTTGAAGTCAATTTCCTGGGCATGCAAACTTCTTCCGCTGGTTTGAATGTGATATTTCAACATCTGACTGCGCTCGTTTCCTTTGTATTTCAACTTCATGGCTTTTGCCCATATTCT
>JBILCU010000027.1:0-35628 GCA_044352985.1 Bacteroidia bacterium | reverse complement strand
GTTCCACTTTTTTTCGCTTCGCGTAGATTTTTGTGCAGCGAAGCCTTGCAAAAATCAGTGAACGAAAAAAATAGTGGAAGGAATCAGCAATGCAGCCGGGAGTTTTTTTGTTTCTTTTTTTGACGGACAAAAAAAGAAAAAACAAATTTAATATTATATAGTTTTTTAATGTTTTACTGTAAAAAACTTGCATTTTTTATAAAAAATTTAAGTTTAATATTAACATCTACAAATACTTAATTGAATCTAATTAGTTCCTAATTAAACTAAAAAAACCCTAATTACTTAGGGTTTTTTTAGTTGATGAAAAAAATATTTATTTAACACCGTGCATTAATTTTTTCAATTTTGGTGTTAATGCAAACAAGATGATTGCTGCTAAACCTGTTAACACAACAAATACCATAAAAAATTCATAAAGGTTATGAATTTCAAAACCTGCAAAAACAGGATTTGTTGCGCTTATTTGATTTTCAGAAAGCAATTTTAATTGCTCAGCAGTTGGTGTAATTTTTTTATCCAATACCGCCTGCAAATCAATTCCAAGTTCCTGAGCTTTTTTAAATTTATCTCCTGTTGCAGGAAGAATAGAACCTAAGGTTCCTGCTAAAGCATAGCCTGATGCATTTGATAAAAAGAATACACCGTAAAGTAATGATGAAAAACGTTTAGGTGAAAGTTTTCCAACTAGCGACAATCCAATTGGCGATAAACATAATTCAGCGGCAGTTTGAATCAAGTAAAGCAAAATCAACCATTTAATAGCTAACAAACCATTGTTACCTAAGTCTTTTACATTATTAGCAATAATGAAATAACTGAATGAAATCAATAATAAACCTATAGCTTGTTTCATTGGTGAAATAGGCTCCCTATTTTTAGCGCGTAATTTATCCCATAACATACTGAATGGGAATGCAAATGCAACAACAAACAATCCATTAAAAATTTGCACCATAGATGGTGGCATATCCCAACCAAAGAAGTTTCTGTCGGTTTGGTTATCAGCAATAAATGTTAGGGAAGATCCAGCCTGCTCAAAAGCTGCCCAGAAAAAGATAACAAAGAAAGCAATAATGTAAATAACATAGATTCTGTCTTTCTCAACTTTGGTTAACGATGAATCGGAAATGATTAAACCAGCTAAAGACAAGCCACTTGAATAGATAATAGAGTAAATTAAGTTTTGCCCTAATCCAAAATAAAAAAGTGCCCCTAAGACAAAGAATGCAACAACTGCAGAAATTAAAGCTTTAGTAGAAAAAACTGCTTTTTGAGATTCACCCTCTTCAAAATCAGAGTCTTCATTTTTAGATGGTAATCCGCCTAAAGGTTTTCCTTCTGGAGTAACAACGTGTTTATTTTTTAATAAATAAAAAATAATTACTCCTAAAAACATTGCGATTGATGCTGCTAAAAATCCCCATTTAAATGCATGAATATCACGCATACCTGCTGCATCTTTTACATCACCAATAATAGGACAAATTAATTGGCCTAAAAAAGCCCCCAAATTAATCCCCATGTAAAAAATAGTAAATGCAGAATCTAGTTTGCTTTTTTCTTGCTTTGGATACAAGCTACCCACCATACTGGATATATTAGGCTTAAAAAAGCCATTTCCGAAAATGATAACTCCAAGTGCTAACCAAGTTAATGTGGTAGCAAGACCAATATTAGAACCAAAAATACTTGCGCTAAAAAACAACAATAACTGACCGATACCCATTAAAAGTCCGCCAAGCATAATACAATTTCTGTTTCCTAAAAAACGATCAGAAACAAATCCGCCTAACATCGGTGTTAAATAACATAATCCTAAGAAACCCCCATAAATTATGGAAGCATCTTTTTCTTTCATCATTAAGGAATTTACGAGGAAGAGCGTTAAAATTGCGCGCATTCCATAAAAATTAAATCGCTCCCACATTTCGGTTCCAAACAATACCCAGAGACCGGAAGGGTGTTTTTTTGATTCGGTGCTTGTCATATTTGTTTATTAATTTCTAAAAATTTCGTCTAAAATAAAATAAAAAACCAAATAATAGGGTTTGTGATTGTATAAAATAGTTTTTGACAGGTTTAATAAAATTATACTCTAACCCCAATCACAGTTACATCATCTACCTGTTCTAAATTACCTCTCCAATTATTGAAGATGTTTTCTAACAATTGTTTTTGTTCGTGCATAGGCAGGTGCGCGTTTTGGGAAAGAAGTTCACGCAGGTTTTTACCCATGAATTTTTTGCCTTTTTCGCCACCGAACTGATCGGGGAAACCATCGGTGAGTGTGTAAATAACATCTCCTTTTTGCAATTGAATGCTTTGTGTTGTAAAAGGGGTATCTTGCCTATCGTGTTTCCCCACCGGCATTTTATCGGGTTTTATTTCGATGACTTTGTAGTTTGTCATGCTGACAAAGGAAGCATCTGATTTTTCAGATCCTTCACTATGTTCAGGATGACAAGGGCGCACAATCCACACCGGATTATTGGCCAATGCCATGTGCAATTGCATTGTATTAAAATCATACACGCATAAACTGCAATCCATACCGTCTTTGCCGCCTTCGGGGCTACCATCGCGTATTAAACGTTCAATAATAATTTTACGTGTAGCATTTAAAATTTGGGATGGCTCATGATGAGTTTCAATTGCTTTTTCTAAAGAAGTAATGTTTAACAAACTCATAATGGCACCTGGCACGCCGTGACCGGTTGAATCTGCCGTTGCTAAAATAAAGTTACCGTTATTGAGTGTGGCACTCCAGTAAAAATCTCCGCTTACCACATCTTTTGGTTTAAAGAAAATAAAATAATTTTCGGTGGCTGAGCCCTGAGGCTCTCGAAGGGTATAAGCCACCGCATTATCAGACACTTCGAATGCCTCAGTGTCCGGATTTCCCATTTTATTCAAATGCTCATCCAAATGTTGTTTGGTTGCCAAAAAACTACGTTGAATACGTTCTGCGTAATTTATACTATCGGTTATTTCTTTGTGCTTTTCTTCAACAATTTTTTTCTGCTCCTTTACAATGTTATTTTTTTGAACCAATTCAATTGTTCGTTCTCTTACTGTTTTTTCAAGAACGATATTGGCCTTTTGAAGTTTTCTTTCTCGCCACTTAATATAAACAATAATTGAAGCAACAATAGAAGTAAAAAGTAAACTTCTGAACC
Organism: Bacteroidia bacterium; assembly: GCA_044352985.1. GTDB lineage: Bacteria > Bacteroidota > Bacteroidia > B-17B0 > Aurantibacillaceae > JADJDM01. The sequence goes on along the minus strand of JBILCU010000027.1, from coordinate 32,449 downwards.
ACCAGGTCTTCCACCATGGTGGGCGAATAGTAAACTTATATTGAAATGATTGAGACCAGAGCTGATTACTATTCATTGCTTTAACTTTAAATGTATAATCACCCGGTGGCAAATTACCATAAGTAGCAAATGTTTTATTTGTTATTGTACTCCAGTTATCATCCAAACCTTCTAGTTTATATTGATATTTTACTTTTTTAGGTCTAAATGTAGTTATGCCGATAAAATTAAAAGTAAGGTAATTGTTATCATGAGCCAAACTTAATTCCTGAGGTAAACCAAACCAATTTGATATGTTATCAAATTCAACGTCATTAATTATAACCCCATTTGCTAAAACAATTGAACTGTCTTTTCTATTTAACAAATTAAGCCATGGTATATTTTCATTAAATAATTCAATGCTTGAAAGTTGAATTATTGGAGCTAGTGTATCAATATTATTTGAAGTTAAATTAGCTTTATAAACAGTCAATCGGTCATTTGCTCCAATCCATAAAGTTCTATCTTTTGATAAAAAAATAGAATTTGAATTGCATCCAACACCTAAAAATCCATCATCATAAGTAAAGCTTTCAAATAAATTTTCTGACTGAACATTTTTTCCATTTTTAATTTTATTATTTATTAATGTTAATTTATCTGTTGAAAGTTTACTTAATCCAAACCGGTTACCACTCCAAATATTGCCTGATTTATCTTCCAATATGCTACATACAACATTATTCGACAACCCTTCTTTATCAGTAAAAGAAATTGAAGTTGTTCCATTAAAAAAAGTAAGCCCTTTAAAACCTAAACCACCAAACCAAAAATTACCCAATTTATCCTGTACAATACTTCTAATAAAATTATCAGGCATACCTTGTTTATCTGTAAAATGAACAACCTTATTAATGATGTTATTTTTATTATCAGTAAATTCAAATTTTGTAATACCACCGCCATATGTACCCATCCATATATTTCCTAAATTGTCTTGATAAATGGTTCTTATTACATTAGAAGAAAGACCTTGTTTGGTTGTGTACCTTATAAATGAATTTCCATCGTATTTAAAAGCTCCGCCGCCCTGAGAAGCAGACCACAAATAACCATTATTATCTAAAATAATACTGTAAATAGTGTAATCTGATAACCCATCAATATTTAAAAACTGGGTAAATGTTTTCCCATCAAACTTTGTAATACCAGAAGTAGTGCCAAACCACATATTTCCTAATTTATCTTGGGCAATACTGTACACGATATTATCAGATAAACCATCTTTTGTTGTGTAATGAACAAATGAATTGCCATCATAATAAGAAACGCCGCCACCTTCTGTACCAAACCACATGTTTCCAGATAAATCTTGAACTATACTAAGTATAGTGCTATTTGACAATCCTTCCTGATCAGTAAAAAAATTAAATGATCTGTAATCATATTTTGAAACACCTCCACCGCCTTTACCAAACCAAAGTATTCCATTTTTATCTTGTATAATATGTCTAATAATTGAATTATTTAAACCTTCTTTTTCGGTGTAATGCGTAAAAGTTTTATTATTGAATTTTGATGCCCCACCTCCATTTGTTCCAATCCAGATGTTACCTAAATCATCCTGAAGAATAGAAGTTATATTATTACTGGAAAGCCCTTCTTGTGTAGTAAAATGAGTTATATTAACCCCATCAAATTTTGATAATCCATTATTATTTGTGCCTAACCAAATATTTCCTTCTTTATCTTGAATTATACTCGTAATAAAATCAGATGTTAGTCCTTCTTTAATCGAATAATTTTTAAATGAATATCCATTAAAAACAGAAATGCCTCCTTGTTTAGTACCAATCCAAATACTGCCAGACGTGTCTTCTAAAATACAAGAAACACTATTATCAACAAGACCTTCTTTTTTTGTAAAATGAGTAAATGTTTTACCATTGAATTTAGATATGCCCTCGCCTTTTGTTCCAAACCATAAATTCCCTGACTTATCCTTAATTATACAAGTAACAAAGTCAGATGCCATTCCTTCTTTTTTTGTGTAATTAGTAAAAGTTCTACCATCGTATTTGGATACACCTCCATTCTCCGTTCCAAAAAATAGATTTCCTGAATTATCTTGGATAATGCATGTTATAAAATTATCAGTTAACCCTTCACGTTCAGTAAAATGTGTAAATGTATTTCCATCATATTTAGTTACACCGCCACCGCCCGTTCCAAGCCAGATATTGCCCAAATTGTCTTCATATAAAAAAGTAATATTTGAATGTGTTAAACCTTGTAGTTTACTAAATGAACTAAAGTTTTGTGAGTTCTGGTCTTTTGTATAAGCATCTTTAGCAATTACAACTTCAGGTAAACCCGCATCAATTTCAAGATTAGTTGCAGTTATTTTTTTGGGGATTTGAAAAGTATCTTTACCCAACAAAATAATTTTCGGTTTTCCAATCTTGTTGATTTTTGGTTGCCCTACAATATGAATATTGGTATTAGTTTGAACGCGAATAGGATTTCCTAATTTAATTTTTTTAAGATTGATATCGTTTATTGGAATTATATCAGGCGAAAGAATACTGTCTTTAGATAAAACATAACCTTTGACTAAATTTGATTTTAATAAAGTAGATTTAATATGAGTTTTATCTTTCTTTATACAAGAAAACAAACTAAAAAGTAACACTAAAGGGATAAAACTTTTCATGAATTAAATATAGGGAAATTTATTTTTTAACTTTTGTACAAGGTTAAATACAATTTCCAATAGTAAAAAAAATTCCTTAAGGGAAACTTACTAATTACCTTAATAAAAATTTACCATTGCTTTATTTACTCTAAAAAAATTACAACATACATTGTTATAAAAACCAAATGCAAAGTATTCACTTTGCATTTGGTTCGAATTTTATGAAATTGATTCGGCATCTATTACGCCTCCACCTCAGTTACAATACTTGGGAAGATACGAACATTGCCATCTTCCTCTCTTCTGAATTGATAAGTATAACGGTAATGGCTTTCCAAACCGCTCTTGTTTGGTAAACCATTAATCATCATGATGTTTCTGTTTTTAGCAAATTTCAATAACTCTTTTAAGTAGTGCGCTGAAATTTGCCCAACTTCATCAATGATGCAATGCACCTTGAATGCCTTTGAACTACGGTGCGATGATTCTTTAATGAATACATGCAACAAGGTAATGTAAATGATGGCTTTCACTAAAATATCAGTACCGGTACTACCAATGCTATCGATTTTATGTGTCCAGCCGGTTTCGTTGATGCCTTCTTTGATGTTAAATTTCAATTCAAATAAATCCTGCAAACGAATTTCTTCTTGCTGCTGTTCCTTAATTGACTGACGTAAACTCTCTAACAGTTTTACTGCTTTAGTATTTACATCGCGGTTACTGCTTCCCATGCTATAATCATTGCGAAATAATCCTTCTCCGTAAAACATACCGTGCTCTTCTTTAAATTCCTCAATTTTCTTGAGCATGCGATACACTTTGTTATCGGATTCCTCCAATTTGATTTTGATGAACTCAATCAACTTACTTTCTTCAAATTCTGCCTTCTTAAAATCTTCTGCAATTAAGGCAATGATGTGTTGAATTTTGTCTTGCTGATTGCTTAACTCTTTAACTTTTGAAGCAATACTATCGGTTACCAAACCAATTTGAGTAGCCGTTTCTGCAATGGAAAGTTCAATTTTATTTTCGTGAATGAAGTTAGAAACATTCTGCGCAAAACGCTCGTATTCTGCTTGTGAAGCATCATTACGAATAACAAAGTTAAAGTGATTATCTAATCTAAATTTACCTGCAAACTCATTTACATAACGCTGAAATGCGCCATATTCTTCATTAAAATGCGAATCGTTTTTCAATAACTGTGTACACAAATCGGTTACCGAGTAATTCGTTTTCTTTGCCTCGGCACGCTCAATGATATCAACAAATTTATTGTAAACAGGTGTTTCTCTAAAGTTTTTAGTAAAATAACTAATACCATTATTGAACTCAATCAACTCTTCATCAAATGAACGTTTTTGCTTACGCAAATCCATACTTTTTAAATTGAATTTTCGATTGGCTTCTTCCAACTGATTATTTAATTCGGAAGAACTCTTCATGTATTCTTCTTTCTTGCGAATCATCTCCGGTAGTTTATCAAATAACTCGCGTTTATCTTTTAAATAATCGTTTACCAACTGCGCATATTGCTCAATTTCCTTAATTTCTTCCTGAATGCTTTTGATACGTCTGTCAATTTCCTTAACCTGTTTGTTATCTACTCCTTTTGATTTAAAAGCAGTTTCTTTTTCATCGGTTAATTCTTTTTCACGTTTATCGTAAGCAGCAATTGATTTATCTTTTTCGTCTTCAATTTCTTGTATTTCGCTTTCCTGACGAGATTTTAAATCTTCAATGCGTTCGGTATGATAACTGCGTAATTGCTCAAATTGAAGGTTAAAGTCATTCAATAAATTATTTTTCTTCTTATTTAAAATAGCTAATTCTTCTTCAACTAAATTGGCTTTCTGGCGATTTCCTGTTAAAGATGTTTCAACCTCGGAACCTGCTTTTTGTTTCCAGTCATCTAATTCAACAATCAATTTGCGCTCTCGTTTCTCGGCTAATTCAAGGGAATAAGTCAACACTTTTACATCTTCTTTTAACTCGCCCAATTGTTTTCCATAACGATCAGCGGCTAATAATTTTTCATCGTTATTACTTGCCTGAAATTGTGTAAGTGAATCTTCCAGTTCTTTTATTTGAGCAAGTAATTCGTTTTTATTGCCTTGGTATTCTTCCAATGATTTGGAGTGAATGGATACATTACCCAGATTTAAACTTACACCATATAACGTATCGGTAATTTCTTTCTTTACTTCGGGTTGTAAATCGGTACGGAATAAAATTTCCTCGTTACACACCTTACCAATGGTATTGTGCCAATCTTTCACATTGTTCTCCAAAAAGCCATATAAAGCGCCATCTTGAGCATCTAACTTGCCTTCAATCTCTTTTATCTCAGCTTTCTTTTTAATGATCTCATTATTGATTTTTGCAATTTGGTTGGATAATGATTGTTTTAATTTCGAATCAGTTTCTTCCCACTCTTTTTGTAGTGTTTGAACTAAATTGCTTTTAATGGCTTTCTCAGAACGGTTTTTATAAGTTACTGCACGTAACTCGGCCAATTCAGTTTCTAATTGTTTAATTTCGTTTTCATAAAAACGTGTGTTTCGGATAACTTTCTCTTCCGATTTTAATTCATTGAACTCAATTTGTTTGGAAGTAATTTCAGCAACTACATTTTGTAAAGCGTCCTCACGTTTTTCTTTTAACTCGTTTTCTTTTTTGTTCAACTCGTTCTTAGCTAACAACTGTCTTTCATTGTAGTCGTTAAAAATCTGACTTGTTTTAGCGTTTACAGTATTGATTAATGAAGCGCGTTCATTTTTTAATTGCTCCAACAAGGTTGAATACTTCAACTCTATGCTGGAAACATTACTTGTTAAGGTTTCGTATTCTTTTCTGGCAATGTTTAACTCAACCTGCAACTGCTCACGTTGTTTGTTTTTTTCAACGGCATCTTCAATATTTTGATTTTGGTATTCTTTCAGTTTTTTGTTGGATTCGCGAATGGTTCTGTCGTAGTAACCAATTTCTTCACGAATATCCTGTTGCTTGCCTTCAATGTGTTCTTTTTCTGAATTATGGTCTGCAATCAATTGTTCCAGTTCATCTTCTTTTTGCTTAGAAGATTCACGAATGGCTTCATTCTGAACTTCGGCATATTTTAAACTGCTACCTAATTTATCAGCCAATTCTAACTGAGAACCTTTTAGCATTTTTACCTGATCAAATTTTTTATCAATCAGTTCAATCAATTGCTGTGTTTCTTTTTTCAAATAAGTTTCAATGTCAGTGTATTTTTCATTGAATTGCCTTAACTGACGTTCAACCTGTTCCAGCTTAATGCTTGCTGCTTCGGTTGAAAGTGAGTTAGCAATAAAATCTTTTATGAAACGTGAATCGATTGAAGATTTAGAACTCAAAAACACATTGGTAATGGATTTTGGAATGTTCTGGTATTTCTCATTACCACGAAGAATGTGAAATTTGCTTAGGTTTTTATCTGTTTCCGTTCCGAATAAAATATTACGGTAACGCTCAAAGGTATCAATCTGATTACTGTAGAAGATGCCGAACTTATCTAATTTTTTCAGCACCTCTCCTATCTTAAGTGCTTCATCATTTTCATTGAAAAAGAAATCGGGATTATAAGCTGCATCCACAAAACGGAAATTCAATTTGTGGTGACGATAAATAATTACAAAGAAGTTTTTTTCTTCGGTTGCCACTTCGTAAACCAAAAATGAATTTTCATAACGGAAGTAATGCTCTTCAAATGGTTTTTGTGAAGCTGAAATTCCCAATCCGCGACTGTTGGCACTGTAAAAAAACAGGATAGCACGTTGAAGCGAAGTTTTCCCAAAGTTATTCGTTCCCACAAAGCAGGTGTTTCCACTTAATTCAATATCCGCATAACGATTGGATGCGATATTAATCATCACAATTCGGTTAAGTATTCTGCAGTTTTCCATAGTTTGTTTTCGGTAAAAAAATTAATTGTAAATAATGCCGCCGGTTGTTCCTTCTGCGTTTCCACTTTCTTCGTAAACGGCAATGGCATTAATGATATCCATTAAGTAAGAATAAGAATCCAACACTTTATAGGTTTCGCTTTCTTCATCTTCTCTTTCTAAAAAAGAATCACGCGTCATTAAATCGCAAATCTCGCGCACCTTGTTGCTCAAGGTCTCGGAACGGTAAAGCGGAATTTTTTGCAACTTTTGTTTTAGTCGCACATTGGCATTACATTCTTCGGCAATTTCGCTCGGACGAAAACGCGAGCCAATGGTAATTTTATTATCCATTGAAGCAAACAAATCGATGATATCAATGTATTTTTCAAAGGTTTCGAGTTTCTTTTCGATGATGCTGTTGGGTTCATCAATCTTAGCGAAATAGAAAAAATTATTTCCACGTTCGATATTGTATTTTATCACATTAAAATACGCTTGAAGATTATCAAAATTCTCAGGATTATTAATCACATCATACAAGCGATTCATTCCATCTTTTGAGCCGTTGCTGGAAATAAAATGCCCACGAGCCATGATGGAAAATATTTCGTGGGTTTGTTTAGGAAGTTTTACATTGGTAGGTTCCATATTATGATAAGGTTTTTCGATTTACTTAGTTTGTTTCTTTTTGGAATTTACTTTCGGGAAAATAACGGTATAGCCCAAGCGCTTTTTCTTTTGCTCATTATCCTCGTATTCAAAATAGTTTAAGCGGTATTTGAATTCTAGTACTTTATCGTATTCCAAAACGATTTCAACAAAAAGAGTGATGCGCTCTTCAAAGCTTACATTTCCAACTGCTTTTGGAAATTTATAGTTAACTAAAAATTCAAACAGGTTTAATTTATTTTGAGTTAGAAATTTATCCACTAATGTTGTAGTGTCTAATTTCAATGTGTTTTCAATGGTTACATCCTTAAAATTACCACTCATTTTATCAGCCAAACGGCGCGACATCAATCGGGTAATTTTATACTTTTCCGCTACGCGAGCGCAGAGCATGTAACCGTCATCGGTGTATAAAAATTCAATCGGAATTTTAGTTCTTGGCGCTTTTACATTGTTAAACCCAATTGGATTGATGGATTTTACAATTTCACGGAAGTTGGTTTTGTAATGCAATTCGCCTCTGTCCTTAACTTCCTTAATTTGTTGTGCTTTTTTGTACACATCCAGCTGAAACTGAATTTTATTGATGTAGTCAGTAATATCGGTTTGAATTTCAATTAAGAAATCCAGATTTTCGATTAAACCATTTTTAAGTGAAGTTACGATGGAGAATAATTCCAAGTCGTTAGTGAGATTAAATAGCGCGCGAGTTTCCTCAATGATTTCCTCTGTTTTTTTGATGAACTCAATTATCGTATCACGCTTGGAACGGTAATCTTCCAACTTTTGCAATTTGATGCGGTAATTACTTTCATTTTTGTAAGTATCATCCACATTTTTCTGCAACTTAATAATTTCGCGAGTTATTGCAGTATTGATCCGTTTCAGGTATTTTTTGATGGAGCGAAGGAAACGATTTTCCCTGCCTTCACTAAAATACTTAATGTAACGCTTTAATTCATTGATGTAATCGTTGATGAAACTTGGAGTTACTTCACCAATTTCCATGAAATCTTCAAACATAGCAATTACAGCATCATTAACGCTTACAATACTTTGATACTCGTATAAAATTTCATAATCAATTAATCGTTGATACTGTTCGGTTGTAATATCTTCACGGTTCATCAATTCAGTAACCGTAATTCCATCTCGATTACCGAACAAAAACTCAATTACATTTCGGTTGTAGTAGAGTTGAGTAAGAAGTTCTTTAACATTAACTTGTACGCCCATTATTAAGGGAATTTAATTAAGGAAAGATACGAGGAAGTTTTTGCAGTGAAAATTCAGATTTTCAACAAATCACGAACAAAAATCAATCTAATGAATAAGATTAAAACTTAAGTATTAATAAACATTAAGCAGTTAATTAGATAATAATTCTAATTTCGTGAATTCAACTTTTTAAATTGGAAACATCCAAAAAACAAACATTAGCAATTTTAAGTAGCATTGCTGAAGAATTAGCTATTGCAAAAGATGCACAAAGTATTTCTGATGCCTTATTTAAAGTGGTTGATGGATTTATAGATGTACCATATAGTTCTATTTTTTTGTGGGACTTTAAATTAAATAAACTTCGTCTTTACGCAAACAAAGGGTTTACCGAAGAAGATAAAAGATACAGCGAAGATACTGCTATGGAAAGGCATCCGGGTTGGGTGTTTAAAAACAAGCAACCATTACATGTAGAAGACATGGGATCTCAACCTGTACCCTATTATGTAAAATCGGGGAAACGTTCATTTGAAGTAAAGTCGAGATTATGGATGCCAATTGCAACTGCAGAACGTTCGTTAGGAGCATTTGGTTTTGCAAGTTCGGAAGTAAATTATTTTCAGGAAGAACATAAAAATGTACTGGAATTGGTTTGTCGTTTAGCAGGTAATTTATATTCCAATATTGTTTTTGCTGAATCTGAAAAAGAGTATATCCATAACATAAAGTTATCGATGAAGAAAATTCAGGGTGCAAGTAATGCTCAGCAAAATTTTATTGCTAAAATGAGCCATGAAATGAGAACTCCTTTGAATGGAATTATAGGCATGTCGAAATTGTTGGATGAAACTAATTTATTTGGAATACAAAAAAAGTATGTTGACATCATAAATAATCAGGCAAACATTTTATTGCACTTGATTAACGATATTCTTGATATCTCAAAAGTAGAATCAGAAAATTTTGAATTGGTTAAATACCCTTTTAATTTAAGAGAAACACTTAATTCGATTGCAGGTTCTCATTCGTTACAAGCCGAACAAAAAAGTCTGGAATTTAGATTTGTATTTGATTCTGAAATTCACGAAATAGTAATTGGTGATTCATTACGCTTTGCACAAGTATTTAATAATTTGCTTAGTAATTCAATTAAATTTACTACATCAGGCAGTGTTGAATTGAGTGCTCAACTTTTAGCAAACGATAAAGAAACCCAAACCATTCGTTTCTGTGTTTCTGATACAGGTATAGGTTTCGAAAGTTCAAAAGAGGAAGATGTTTTTAAAAAGTTTGTGCAGGCAGATGATTCAATTGCCAGAAAACATGGAGGCTCTGGTCTTGGGTTATTTATAACCAAAGAACTTGTAGAAAAAATGGGCGGTAAAATTTCTGCACATAGTGAACCAAATGTGGGAAGTATTTTTACCGTTGAAATCAATTTCAATAAAGCTCAATCGCAAGAACCTTTAACTGCTGCAAATCAAAAATTTGAACTTAAAGGAAAGAAAGTGTTGTTTGCAGAAGACAATCCGGTAAATGCTTTATACTTACGCACACTCTTAGAAAAAAATGGGGTAGTTTGTGAGTCAGCAGAAAATGGTGAAGAGGCCGTTAACTTATGTAAATTGAGTGAGTTCGATTTGATTTTAATGGACATTCAAATGCCGATTATGGATGGAATTTCTGCTTCAAAAAGCATTCGTGAGGAATTAAAATTAACTACTCCAATTATAGCGCAATCTGCCAACACAGTTCAAAAAGACATTGATGCCTGTTATGCTGTTGGTGTAAACGATTACTTGGCAAAACCATTTACAGAGGATCAATTATTGAGTAAACTGGCCCTTGTTTTAAATTTTGGACATTCAGTTGATTTAAATAATAACTTAATAACTCCATCAATTAAAAAATCTATTGAAATAATTCAAAATTCGTTCACTGATATTAAATCAAAAGCATTGGAATTAGCCGGAAATAAAACAGAGCAGGCAAATAAATTGATTGATTTATTTTTTAGGGAATTACCTAAAAATATAAATTTATTAAAGCAAGCATTTGCAAGCAAAAATAAAGCAGATGTAAATAAAATCGGGCATAAAATTAAATCATCGTTCCGCTTGTTTCAATTATTAGATGCCGCTGATTTAAGTTATTATTTTGAAAAGTTTGACACTGATCAACAAGAATGGTTTGATGCCGAATTAAAACTACATCAGTTGGAAGAGATTTGCAATCAATTATTAATCGACGCTGAAACCGAGTAATTGTGAAAGAAATTTTTTCAAGCGATAGTAATTTTGTTGTTGAAGTATGTAAAATACTTCAATCAGAAAATCCGGTCTTTATTTTTGAGTTTTCTGGTGTTTACGGTTTAATTGCCTCAAACACGCCAGAAGGAGTTAATGCTATAAACAAAGCGAAAAATCGTTTACCTAATAAATTTTATAGTACTGTTTTTGGAACAGATACTATTTTAAAAAATGTAAATCATCCTAAATTAATGGATTTAAAAAATCAATTGCTTGATGTTTTTGAAGGATCGTTTTTACGTTTTGAAATTGAAAAACCAGAAATTACTAATCCAATAATACGTAATGGAACCCACCAAACGTTAATTAAACGTCCTGTTTACAGAAGCTTATTTAATGATTTGGAAATTGAATTAAGTAGAATCATTGCACCTTCGCCTTTCTTTTCATTTAATCATTACGCTCCTATTTGCTCTAGCGCAAACATCAGTGGCGACCCTCACGGAAGTATCACTTCAAAACAAAAAGCATTGGAGTTTGCAAAAAGCATAAACATAAAATTATTTGTACATAGTAAATTAAATACGCTTGAACAAGGTTCCTATCCTGTATTTTCAATTAACAATAACTTACAAGTTAAAATCGAACGAAAAGGATTAAACGATGAATTGATTTTGAAAAAGGCGAAAGAACTTTTTAAAGTGTAATCAATTCAAAAGTTCATTTTACTTTATTCTATACATCAAACTAATCTGATAGTACAAAGGATAAATCGTGCCTAAATTTGAAAAACCATTTCCGGTAATTGCATTTAATCCACCGCCAAGTAAAACATCAAACGATTTATAAACTTTCGATTTCACACCAGTTTCAAAAGATAAGAGTGCAGATTTATTAGTGATATTATCAAATCTTTCATCACCAAAATTGGCTGAAGCAAATCCAGTGTTTAATCTTACAAATGGATTTACTTTTTTGGTTACTCTGAAATATTTGATGGCAGATAATTCAACTTCTAAAGTAGGAATGGCATTGTTTAATAAAGCCGTGCCTAGTTTTGAGGAAACTATATTTAAACCAAAACTAACTTTTTTATTCAAAATTTTTGACGAAGAAAATTCAGCGGAAATTCCGTTTTGCCAATAAAATCCAACATACTTTTTAAAACGCCCACCTGCCGAAAAAGTAAATGTGCTATCTTGAGAAAAAGAGGAAAAGCATGAAGCAATTAATACAATTAAAAAAATCTTCCTCATAATGAATTTTTAATTTCGTTAAACGTGGCCTGTTGGTTTTGAATATCTGTAGATGTTACAACACTTCTTCCTTTTAATCGAGTAAAAACATGTAGGTTGGAAGGAATCATTTGTAAACCAATGTTATTTCCGTTAGATAATTTTATGCCTTTTTGCAATAACACTGCACTTATTGGATCAGCAGCATCGTCTTTTTCAGTTTTAAAAACTTTCAGCATTACATCAGCCGGAAATGTAATTCCTTTTTCCAGTTTTTTTCTTACCAATTGAGTAAGTTCATTCAGCTCTTTTAAAGCCTGATATGGACGATATTTGTACCAATATCCATTTTCTCCTTGTGCCATTTCAGTAGCACTGTAACTTAAAACAGGGCCAACCACATTCACCAAGGAGAGCAACTTGTTAGATGGTACTACAATCGGGTCAATGAAAAAAACATGTTTTAAAACATCAGTAGTTAATTTACCTGAATATATAGCTTCTAAAATTAAAGGGCAACCAGTTGATGAACCAATGAAAGATATATGGGTATAACCTAACTGGCGCAATTTATTGTATTCATCAATAATTGGCTGCTGCCAGTTTTCCCATTTTGCATTTCTAAAATCTTCATAATCTCTACCATGTCCGCCAAGCAAAACCACAGAAGTTTGAAAACTGTTATTTAATCGGGCAAAATCTCTGAATTCAATCCATTCAAAGGTTGAAGCAGAAAAACCATGAACAGCAATAACAACAGGTTTATTCTTATCTGCATTACTTGGAGATGGATTACTTGCAGATAAAAGAAAATGATTGGGAAAAACCAAACTGGAATCATTTATTGAAATCCCGTCCAAGTCAACAGCATTATTAATTGGAGGCATTTTTCCTTCTTTTTTGCATGAAATAACTAATACAAAAAAAAGGAGTACAACTATTTTATTCATTAATAAATGGTAAGTAAAAATTAGTTAAGACTTGCGCAACCGTCTCCGCAATGAGCTTTGCATTCTTCCTTGGTTTTGCATTTGTGTTCACACGAACAAGCTAATGAATCTTCTTTTGATAAAGCCTCTAGCGATTCAACGGCAGCATTTGCTCCTACTCCAACGTCTTCTGTTTTTTCGTTTCCGCTACATGCAAAGATGAATAAAGCAAAAGATGTAATTAAAATAGTTTGAATTGTTTTCATAATTTTTAAATAAAGAGTTAATATATAAATTAAAATCAGTTAAGTAAAGAGATATGACAAAAATCCGAAAAAAAATGATTTTTAATTGGAAGTAATCAGGCAACAACTTTTAGAGTATCCTTCACTTTTTTTGCTTTTGAAATCGCCTCATCTAAAGTATTAGCAGTAACCGTTACATGTCCCATTTTACGAAACGATTTTGTTGTTTTTTTTCCATATAAATGCAAATGAACACCACTCCATTTCATGATTTCATAGATGCCCTGATAAGTTGCGTTTCCTTCAAATCCTTTTTCACCTAACACATTTACCATTACACTTGGTTGAGTAATACTTGTATCACCTAATGGCAGATTTAAAACTGCACGAAGGTGCTGTTCAAATTGAGAAGTAATGTTTCCTTCAATGGTTTGATGGCCGCTATTATGAGGGCGTGGCGCTACTTCATTCACCAATACTTTGCCGTCTTTAGTTACAAATAACTCAACAGCCAATAAGCCAACAATTTGAAATGCATTAGCAACCTGAGCAGCAATTTTATAAGCTTCTTTTTCTACTTTTTTAGTAATGTTTGCAGGAGAAAACAAAAATTCCACCAAATTGGCTTCCGGATTAAAAGCACATTCTACAACCGGAAAACAAGCTGTTTCGCCCGATTCGTTTCTTGCAACAATTACCGAAATTTCCTTATCAAAATCAACTAGCATTTCCAATACAGAAGGAACATCAAATGCTTTTGATAAATCAGTTGGATTATCTAGTTTAACTACACCCTTTCCATCATAGCCGCCCTTTCTCATTTTTTGAAAAAAAGGAAAGTAATTGCTGAATTTACTGATGTCTTCTTTTTTCTCCACCAAAAAGAAATCAGGTGTAGGTATATTGTTTCGTTGATAAAACATTTTCTGTAAACCTTTATCCTGAATAATCTCCAAAATATGAGGCTGAGGAAAAACCTTTTTTCCCTCTTGCTCCAATTTTTTCAAGGCCTCTACATTTACATGTTCAATTTCAATGGTAATAACATCGCAATCTTTGCCGAATTTATAAACGCTATTAAAATCATCCAACTTACCATTTACAAATTCGTTGGCTATTGCAGAACAAGGTGCTTGTTGATCTGGATCAAGAATTTTAATATAAAAATTATAATTAATAGCAGATTGGATGAACATTCGGCCTAACTGACCTCCACCTAAAATACCTACTTTGATTTGATCGGGTTGTAATGATTTCATGCAACAAAATTAAAAGTTTTAAGGGAACAGCTAAATTATTCTATCGTTGACGACGTATAGAATTTAATTTTTTTATACCGATTAACTGATCGTAATACGTTCCCATACTTCTATGATATACAAAAATGGAATAGTCATTTTCGGTTTCCCAATGATTACCTTCCAATAACGTTTCGTCCATTGGTGTTTTATCATCTTTCTGATAAACCAGAAAATAATTATAATAACCTTGTTTTAAATACATTTTTAATTCATATCCTTTTTTGGAATAATTGTATTTTAATTTGTTTTGGTCGGAGTTATTCCAATCACAAAATTTACCTGCTACATAAAAGTTGCCTTCTCCCAATGGTTCTTTATATGGTAAGAAAAAATGAACCCACGCATAATCTGCCTCGTTTTCATTTCTATCCATTTCAGTATTACGAATAAAAAATTCACCATTAACATCATCTACTTGTACATAACGTTTAAAGGTTTTTACTAACTCCGGTAAAACAAGTGTGTTATTTTGATTGCTCGAATCTTTAAAATGATGAGACACAAAAGGTGTTAAAAATTTAAAACTTTTATTGTCAAAATTTCTGAACTCATTTCCGCTATCAAAGCAATTAGAACCATCATCATAATTATAATTAAGTTCATTTGGATTGACAAAAAGAGGTCTCAAGTTATTAATTGCATTATCCCATCTGTTATTTTGAGTAATCACCACTTTTAAATCCTGAAATGGGTTAATGATTTTATAATTAGGATGAATGATACTGAAATCAACTTCTTGCTTACTCATATAATCGTCAGCTTTTGCAGCTTGCTGAACAGTTCCGGAAATAGTAATAAACGATTGGTAAACCATAAAACGTTTAGTTAAAACGGGCTTATTTTTATCTCCATTTTCATAAACAAACAAAATATAATTACCTGACTTAGTAATTTTCATATTTGCATTTGGGAAATTCACTTGATAGTGCGTATACTTTTGTAAGGTATTAACCGAGTAGGTGTAGTTCGAAATATTATCTTCAAAAAACACACTCAGGTATTCGTTCTGCATTAAATCCGAAGGGTTCCAGTATGCATCACAATGAATAAAAGTATAGCTGTAATTTTCAAATTCTCCGTTTAAATCATCAAAACTCAATTTTAATTGTTGTTCAGTTCCTAATTCAATTATTGGAGCTGCCAACTCATAAGAAGTTTCTCGAAGTTGTGCTGTCTTAATAGAAGATTTATAGATATAATCTTCTTGTTTTATAATAAAATCCTGTGCTTGATTTTGGTGTGCTTTAAGTTGAATAGAAAAGATAAATAAAGAAAAAATGAAAAATATTTTTTTAAACACACGTGTTAAATTAATTTTCGATTTATTAATCGATAGAGCTGTTATAAAAAGAAAAAATAAAAAAATGATTATAATCACACGTATTTATTTAATTGACCACTTTACTGTATTATAAAAACCAGAAATTTGTTACTTTAACATGAAGACGAAATTAAACAATTAATGTGTAATAAAATCTATGATAGAAATCTTCTAATTTTCATTATTTAGTATCTTAGCCGAAGTGAAAAACAAACTTTACCTAAAAATTAAACGGATTCTGCTAAACAAAAAAATTGTGGCTTTTTTGGTTTGTTTATTAATTGCTACATTTTTATGGTTAATTAATACCTTAAACCGTAATTACACCAAAACAATTGCCATACCGGTAAAGTTTATCAATTTACCAAAAAACAAATCTCTCTCATCCGAGCTTCCTAGAGAAATACAAGCAGATATAAAAGCATCGGGTGCTAAATTATTTTTTATAGATTTCAAAAAAAATGAACATGAAGTTGTAATCGATTTAAATAATTTTATAAAAGGGCAGAATCAATCTAAAACCCTTGCAATTAATACAGCATTAAGTATTGGTAGTTTATCTCGTTTATTTAATACCGAAATTGAACTAATCAAAGTAAAACCCGATTCCATTTATTTCAGTTTTGGAAAAGCCTATAAAAAAGTAGTTCCGGTAATACCTGATTTACAAATTGATTTTGATACCTTATACAATTACGGCGATAAAGTAAAAATTTATCCTTCTTCTGTAACTTTATTTGGTGATAGTATTTTACTCAACACAATTGATGACATTAAAACTGAAAAAATTATTTTAAATAATCTGAATAAAACCATCAATCAAAAAGCCAGTCTTGTTTTACCTGAAGAACTAGAGGAACGAATTGGAATCTCAAATGATGAAGTAAACTTAACCATTAATGTAGATAAATTCACACAACTCAATTTAGAAGTACCTATTGATGTGATAGGTTTACCATCTCAATATCAACTAAAAACTTTTCCAAATAAAACAACTGTACAAATTAAAATTGGATTATTAGAGTATGATTCATTACAATCCGGCCAGTTTAAATTAGTTGTGGACTATAAGGATATTCAAAATAACAAGCATAAATTGCCTATAAAAATTGAACAACAGCCGGATAATGTAAATATTATAAAGATTATTCCGGACAAAGTAGAATATTTAATAAAAAAACATTAAATTGCTAAATCTAAACTTAACATTATGGACAGTCAAAACAAACGAATCGCTCTTGTAACAGGTGCTACAGGTGGACTAGGAACTGCAATGTGCAAAAAACTAGTTGATGATGGCTACAGCGTTGTAGGTAATTACAGAACCAAACAAAAGGCTGATGAATGGATGCAACATATGAAATCCGAAGGATATGCTATTCAGCTTTTCGCGGGTGATGTAAGTGATTTTGACGACACAGGACGAATGATTTCGGAAATAGAATCTTCTGTTGGACCCATTGATGTTTTAGTAAACAATGCCGGTATTACCAAAGATTCGCGATTAATTAACATGAAAAAAGAAGATTGGCATGCCGTAATTAATACCAATTTAAACAGTGTTTTTAACTGTACAAAACATGTTATTCAGGGTATGATTGATCGTAAATTTGGCAGAATAATAAATATATCTTCTGTAAACGGACAGCGCGGGCAATTTGGACAAACCAATTACAGTGCTGCAAAAGCTGGCATGCATGGATTTACAAAATCATTATCTATGGAAGTTGCAAAGCTGGGCATTACTGTTAATACCATTTCACCGGGCTACATTGCAACCGATATGGTTATGGCTGTACCAGAGAAAGTACTTACACAAATTGTTGCCCAAGTACCAATGGGGAGATTGGGGGGAACGCATGAAGTAGCGCATTTAGTTTCGTTTTTGGCAAGTGAAGAAACCAGTTTTATTACTGGTGCAAACTACAGTATCAACGGTGGTCAGCACGTTTATTAAATTCTATTTTTGCAATAGCTATTTCATCAAATGAATTTATTGCAAAAAGCAATCGGAACCGATAGTGGGATAAATTATACCAATATCGGTTTAATGCTTATCAGTTCAATTTTTTCTTTTCTTTTACCTTTCGAAACGTTTTTATTTGTTTATGCTTTTTTAGGTCCTCTTCATTATTTAACAGAGATTTCATGGCTCGAAAAAAGAAATTTTTTCATTTATAATAAAAAAGAGGTTATAGTATTTTTAATATGTGGGATTCTTTTCACAATACCTGTTTTTTTTAAAGGAACTGCAATTCAAAGTTATTCTTCTCGCATTATGATGCTGGCTGTTTTCTATGCCGCAATTATTGTTTTAATTAAAAATAATATTTTAAAATATATACTTACTGCTGTGTTCTTTTTCATCAGTATGGCGAAAAAAGACGATTATAACGGAAACTCATTTTTATGGTTTGGTGTAATGCTGCCAACTATAATACACGTATTTATTTTTACCGGTTTATTCATTTTGTTTGGCGCATTAAAATCCAAAAGTAAATCCGGAATTCTTTCGCTTATTATTTTTATTATTTGCCCAATTGTTTTGGTTTTACTGAATAAAAACTTTGTATTAGCATCATCAAGCGATTATATAAAAAGTAACATGAGTAATTTTGAAATTATTAACCGGGCTTTAATTTTAATTTTCGGTTTAGATAGTTCAGTAACTAGTTTACAAGCTGCTTTACAATTAAGTAAAGATTTTTTATTTACCTCACCTATTGCAATTGCAATTGCACGTTTTGTGGCATTTGCCTATACTTATCATTACTTAAACTGGTTTTCTAAAACAACCACCATTAAATGGCATGAAGTGTCTAAAACTAGGATGACTATCATATTTGTACTTTGGTTAACATCCATCATCATCTATCTAATCAATTATCAATTAGGATTTAAAATTTTGTTTTTTCTTAGCATCATTCATGTCTTGATGGAGTTTCCACTTAATGTAATTACTATTAAAGGTTTAATTTCTACAATTAAGAAATAAATCACTTAAAATCAACCAATTAATTTATTTTCGAATCAATTTTAAACGATTCTAAATTCTCACTCTTCCTTGTTAAATTGATCATTGTTTATTTTTAAATGATTAGTTTTGTCTCCCTTTGAATTTTTTAACAAATTGATGTTAATATTATGAGATTTAATTTTATTTCTTTTTCAAGCTGCATCTTTTTTTTACTTTTTAGTAATCTGAAAATATTTTCACAAGTTGACAATACTGGTTGTGTATTAGGTAACTTTGGAATAGATGCCGATTTATATTCTGGTGCCCTGCCTTATGGCGACCACACTCCTGCTACTCCTGGAGGAACAGACGACTGGTTTTTCGGTGCAACCGGAAAAGGAGTAATTGATACTGCCAACGCGGCAGCAATTCGTACAGGTTTACAAGGAGCTGGCGATTATACCTATGAAGCCAGAATGAATGGGAATTTAGGTGCTATTATAGATGGGCGTACCTGGTTTGATGCAGTTTATGCTAGAGATAATTTTGGTGGAACCGGATTTGTAGATCCAACTGCTTTTCCTGTTTCAAGTAAAAATACCCAACCTCCTACATCATGGTCGGCAGGTCCAGCAAATGTTTTAGGAAAAAATGATTTGCTCGATGTGGGCGCTCATTTAAGAAGACTTGGGACAGCAATTAATTCACCTTTAATTCTAACCGGACTTATTTCAAGAGCTGAACCAGGTGGAGCTGCATATATGGATATGGAGTTTTTTGTAGAAAATGTAAGTTATACTCCTGGTGTAGGTTTTTCATCCGCCGGTCCTGATTTGGGACACAGAGGTTTTAGATTTAATGCAAATGGCACGTTAGCCCAAATGGGAGATATGTTAGTTAACATTTCGCTTAATAGCGGAGGAACTCAAGCAGATTTGGAAATGAGAATTTGGGTAAAAAGAGCAGATCGTTTAAATGCTGCCTTAGTGCCTGCTAATTTTAATTGGGGAGTAGAATATGATGGTCCAACAACTAATTCAGAGTGGGTGTATGCAGCCATCTTACCAAAAACTGCAGGTAATGCTTGTGGTTATGTAAACGTAGCTGCACAATTACCTTCTGCTCCGCCATGGGGCTATAAAGGAACAAAAACAAATACTTATGTTAATAAATTTAGCGAATATTCATTGGCTGAAATTGGCATCAACTTAACCAACTTTGGATTAGATCCTGCGTTTATTCCAGGTTATGATCCTTGCCGTTATGCACACAAATCATTTTGCGTAAAAACTCGTTCATCAGCTGCATTTACAGCGGCGCTTAAAGATTTTTGCGGCCCATTTTCTTGGTGTGGTACCAAACCAATCGTTTCGTCAGGCGGCATGTTAAGTTGCTTAAATCAATCTACAACTTTAACTCCTGTACCACAAAGAAATGATGCTACATTTCAATGGTCAACTACCAACGGAAACATTACTTCTGCTACTAACATTCAAACCATTACTGTTAATCAAATTGGCGATTATACTCTTTCTGTTTTATTGCCCAACGGTTGTAACCTTGATCCTTCAACTTATACAGTTGCCTATGATCCAACAAAACCATTTTTTGGAACTACAGCAACTGCTTCTTCAATTGCTTGTTCTGGAAATAACGGATCAG
Source organism: Bacteroidia bacterium (assembly GCA_044352985.1). GTDB lineage: Bacteria > Bacteroidota > Bacteroidia > B-17B0 > Aurantibacillaceae > JADJDM01. The sequence continues at coordinate 12,073 of JBILCU010000027.1, read as the reverse complement.
CAAACATCACTGCTAGTGGAGCAACAAGTCCATATACTTATGCCTGGACCGGACCTTCCAGCTTTACTTCCACATCAGAAGATTTAAGCAACGTAGCAGCAGGAACATATACTGTTACCATAAAAGATATTTGGAATTGCTCAACATCTTCAACGGTTACTATTCCTGCAGGAACTCCATTAAATTACGGACAAAGCATTACCAATGTTACCTGTAATGGATTAACAAATGGTTCTATCACTTTAAATCCAGTTGGATCTTCGCCATTTACCTATTCATGGTCGAATGGTCAAACTGTAAAAAATCTTCAAAATGTTGGTGCAGGAACTTATACGGTAACTATTACTGATGCTAACGCCTGTGTTTGGACGAATAACTTTACCATTACACAACCATCAACATTAACAAGTTCATTGATAAAAACAAACGATAGTAATAATGACCCTGCTGTTGGAAATGGTTCAATTGATTTAACTGTTTCAGGTGGCACTAGTCCTTATACTTATGCCTGGACTGGTCCTTCAACCTATACAGCAAATACACAAGACATTTCTTTATTGAAATATGGACAATATAGTGTAACTATTACTGATAGTAAAGGATGTACTACAACAAATTCTGCTTTCATTTATGAACCTGAAATTTGTAATGATGGCATTGATAATGACGGAAATGGCTTAACGGATTGTGATGACCCAGTTTGTAAACCAACCAATCCGGGAACAATTACTCCTTCAATTGATCCTCCTTGTATCAATTCAAATGTAACTTACACGGTAGTTGATAATCCTTTGGTTGATTATGTATGGACAGTTCCTGCAGGTAGTACTATTGTTTCTGGTCAAGGAACAAATTCAATAACTGTTCAATGGCAAACTACTCAAGGTGGAAATATTTGTGTGAAAGCTGATAATGTAGGTTGTTTAAGTACTCCCTCATGTATATTGATTTCACCTGTAGCTGCGCCATCAACTCCCGGTTCAGTAATTTTTTCCAATAACTAATTCATTTATCAGACAGATATAGACATTATGAAAAAAAGTTTTATTTCATTCATCGCGATTTTATTTGTTGTTTGTAGTGGTTTTGCTCAGACAGTAAATAAACAACTTTATTTATCTGACGGTCAAACATTGGACAGAATAAATCCTGTAGCTACAAGCGATGCAACAACTGCGCAAACAATTAATTTGTTTAAAAATGCATCAACATTCGTGGCCTCATCAACTTTTAAAACAGCAAATGGGGGAACTGCAAATACAATTAGTGGCGCTTTTACAGTTGCTACTGGAACTAATCGTTTATTGGTTGTAGGTATAGGATCAGTTCCGGTTGCACCGGTTACTAGTGTAACTTTTAATGGTGTGGCATTAACAAAGTTAGGGCAAATTGCAAATGGTACTGCTACTAAAGCTGAAATTTGGTATTTACTGGCTCCACCTGAAGTAACTGCAAATGTTGTTGTTAACTGGACAGGAACTGTTGAAGCGGCTGTTGGTGTTGCGAATTATACAAATGTAGATCAATCAAATCCGTTTAGCAGTGTTGTAAGTAACACATTAAATAGTACGGGCAATTTCAGTTTGGCAGTTCCATCAACTGTTGGTGATATAGCTTTTGACGTGGTTTCTTCTACTTCAAATACTGCATTAACCGTCGTTACTCAAACCCCTGTTCAAAACAGTATTTTTGGTGCAGGTACAAACAGTGTTAAAGTTGCATCAAGTTGGAGAACTGGTCAAGCTGGAACAACAAACATGGCTTGGACAGGTTCTAACTCGGCAAACTGGTCTGGATTAGGGGTTGCGTTAAAAGGTTTTTCCAATAATGATGCTTTATTTACTTTGAGTCCGGCGCTTTGTCAAAATTTCACAATAAAAGCGACTCCTCAAACAATTACAATCAAAACTCACATTAAAATTGCAACTGGAAGCATAACAACAAGTCCTGCAGCAGTAAAAGCAACATTAAGCGCTGGAGGTACTGCTTTTTTTACTTCAAATTCAGCAACATGGAGTGCTGTTGATAGTTCATTAACATGGACAGGAACTATACCAAGTGATGTAACAATTAATGCCGGACAAACCATCAATTTACTTGTTGAAAGTGATTTAACTTCTACCACATTTAGTATTCGATATGATTCGCAAACTAAACCTTCAGCGGTTACTTTACCAACAAGTACTTATATTAATGTAGGTTCAGTTGCTGTATATAATGCTGCTTATCCGGGTGGCTCGGTTATCACTTCATCTACAGCTGGACAAGTTGTTTATGTAAGATCAACAGTTACCGATCCATTTGGCTCAAGTGATATAAATTCGCAAGAAGTTATTATAACAGACCCTTCTTCGGGTGTTAATACCAATAATGCAACTGTTGTAAATACGAATGCAGCTACTTGTTCTAAAATTTATGAATATGCTTGGACTGTTCCGGCAGTAGCAGGAACACATACTGTTCAGGCAAAAGCTTTTGAAGGCACAGAAGGTGTAACACATACCAGCTCAACAAATTTTAACGTAGTTGCTCCGGGATTAAATGTTTCAAAAACTTTAGTATCACCTGCAGCTGGACCATACCAGTTAAATGCTCAGTTAACTTACTCCATTGTTGTAACCAATACTGGTGGAGTTAACTTTACAACTGTCCCATTAAAAGATATTTTCAATACCACTTGTTTAGATTATGTTAGTGCTTCAGTTGCTCCAACTTCAATTGGAGCTGGAACTGTTAGCTGGTCTAACATTGGGCCAATTGCAGCAGCGGGCTCTAAAACAGTTACCGTAACCATGCGTGTTATAGGCAATTGTGATCCGGCAAATAATCAGGCAAAAGTAGAAGGCGCAATTGATGCCAATGGAAGCACCCTTCCATCTGTAAGTTCTTCTGTTAATACTACAATAGATGAAGCTCCAATTGCCAATAATGATAACTACACTTGTGTAAGTGGAACAACTGATTTTTCAGTATTATCAAATGACACTGATAATGACAATAACATCAGCAGCGTTTCTATTTTAACTGCGCCAGCATCTTCAATTGCCAATTTATCAGTGAATCCGGATAAAAGTATTCGTTTTGTTCCGGGTGCATCCATCACCGAAAACAGCACGATTTCATTTACTTACAGAGTAACTGATGCTTCCGGTTTACAAGATGATGCTACTGTTCAATTCTTTTATTCTAGTGTAAATAATGCTCCAAGCGTATCTTCATCAACATTAACAGTTACTTCAAACATCCCAACACAGCTGAATGTGTTGTCAGGTGCAACGGATGCTGATGGAAGTTTAAATTTATCTTCACTGGCAATTGCTTCCAATCCTACAAATGGAATTGCTTTGGTAACTCCAACCGGAACAATAAACTATACACCAAACAATGGTTTTGAAGGTTCAGACCAATTAACCTTTACTGTTTGTGATAATGGTTGTCCTTTGCCTGCAGCATGTGTAACAAGAATGGTAACTTTGAATGTAATTTCTGCTTACTATGCATGTAAAGAAAAACAAAGTACGATTTCTGTTGCTGCTGTTCCGCAGGCAGATGATTACACTTGGACTTTACCTGCAGGAGCAACAATTGTATCAGGTAATAATACCAACTCTATTGTTGTAAATTGGAGTGCTGTTGCAACCGGAACTTATCAGGTTTGCGTGAAAGCATCTAATGAATGTGGTTTATCAGCTAACGAGTGCTTTAATGTTGCAGTTGGCCAAATTAGTTTATCAACTACAAACACCAATGTGGCTTGTAGAACAGGTAATACTGCTGCAATTGATTTGGCGGTGAGTGGTGGTTTTGCACCTTATACTTATAGTTGGTCAAATGGTTCCACTGTACAGGATATTGCCTCTTTAACGGCAGGTACTTATTCTGTAACTGTAACAGATTATAAAGGATGTTCAGCAACATATACTACAACAGTTACTCAACCAGCAGCTGTTTTAAGTACAACAGGTGGAACAGTAACGAATGAAAATCCATATACTTCAGCTAACGGAGCAATAAACGGAGTAACTGTAGCTGGCGGAACAACTGCTTACACTTATCAGTGGTCGGGACCAAATGGTTACACAGCAAGCACCTTAAATATTTCTTCGCTTTCAGGAGGTACTTATATCCTAACTGCAACTGATGCAAACGGTTGTACTATAAATAAATCGTTAACAGTAAATACCATTGGAGGTCCTTTAGAAATCAGTTCAATCATTTCAACGAATGTAAGTTGTTTCAATGGAACTAATGGTGCAATTGACATTGAAGTGATTGGAGGTAACACAACATCTGCATACACATATAGTTGGAACACCACTCCTGTAAGAACAACGCAGGATATTTCAGGATTACCAGCAGGCACTTATGTGGTAACAGTTACGGACGCATCTTCAAACACTGCAACAGCAACAGTTACAATTACTCAACCTGCAAGTGCTGTTTCTGCATCTATTTCATCAACGAATATTCAGTGTTCAGGTTATGCAAATGGCGCTGCAAATCTTACTGCCTCTGGCGGAACTTCTCCTTATACTTACTTATGGTCTAATGGATCAACTCAGGAAGATTTAAGTAGTTTATCTGCTGCTTCATACAGTGTAACTGTAACTGACAGCAAAGGTTGTACAGCAACTGCAAATACTACTATTACAGAACCTTCCGTTTTTTCTGTTTCAGGTGTGGTTACAAACAATACTTGCGCAGCAAGCAATTCCGGAGCAATTGATGTAAGTGTAACCAATGGTGTTGCGCCAATTACTTATTTGTGGTCTACTACTGCAGTAACGCAAGATTTATCAACATTAGGTTCAGGAGATTACTCATTGATTGCAACCGATGCAAATGGTTGTAGCGCAGGTAACACATTTGAGATTAAGACAGTGTGTTTAGGAACTGCAAAAACAATTACTGCAGGTCCAACCAATAATAATGACGGAACTTATACATTAACCTATGCCATTAAATTAGAAAACGATGGCGAAACTGTTTTGAGTAATGTTCAAGCAACAGAAAATCTATCAACCACATTCTCATCACCTGCAACCTTTACGGTTCAAAGTATTTACTCTTCAACCTTTACAACCAATGCTTCGTTTAATGGATCAAGTAATACAAATTTATTAGCAGCATCACAACAACTTGCTGTTGGTGCTTATGGAATTATTTTAGTCGAAGTAAAAGTAACTCCTTCAACTAATTTAGGTCCTTACAATAACGCTATTACAGGTACTGCAAGTACAGGAACTGTAACTGTTACTGATGCATCTGTTGATGGAACAAATACTGATCCGGACAATGACGGACCACAAGACAATAGTTCATCAACTCCTGTAACTTTTACCGAAAGCCCATTGATTGGAGTTTCAAAAGCTCTTTCTTCAGGTCCGGTAAATAACGGAAATGGTACTTATTCATTGACTTACTCATTTGTTGTTACCAACTATGGTAATGTTCCATTAACCAATGTTCAGGTTACAGATAATCTTTCTACTGCATTTGTAGGATCAACATTTACTGTAAGCAGTTTAAGTTCAACACTTACTAAAAACAATTTATATAATGGTTCTTCTAACATCAATCTCCTTGCTTCTGGTAATACATTGGCTGTTGACCAATCTGCAACCATTACATTAAGCATAGTTGTAACCCCAACATCTGCTGGTCCATTTAACAATGCTGCAATCGCTTCAGGAACTTCGCCTGGAGGAACAAGCGCAACGGATAACTCTCAAAATGGAACTAATCCTGATTCAGATAATGATGGAACGCCAACTGATAATAATGATACAACTCCGGTTACCTTCACAGAATCACCATCAATTGGTGTTGCAAAAGCAGTTACTTCCGGCCCAACCAATAATGGAAATGGAACTTATTCACTAACCTACTCTATTAAAGTAAAAAACACAGGCAATGTAAACATCAGTAATGTTCAGGTAACTGATAATCTTACAACAAGTTTTTCAGGTGCAACCTTTACTGTAACAGCAGTATCAGCGAGTGGATTAACTGCTAATGGATCATATAATGGTTCAACAAATGTTAACTTATTAAATGGAACGGGTTCATTAACTATAGGACAACAAGCAACCATTACATTAACTATAAATGTAACACCGGGAACTAATTTAGGGCCTTATACCAATGTTGCAGTTGGTTCAGCAACTTCTCCATTAGGAACTACGATTAATGATAATTCAACCAACGGAAGCGATGTAGATCCTGAAAATGACGGACCTGGAAACAACAGCGAAACAACTCCTGTTACATTTACTGAGCAACCAAAAATCGGAGCTGCAAAAAACTTAGTGTCCGTTACAAATAACAATAATGGTACATATACTGTTGTTTATGCAGTAACCGTTAAGAATATAGGTAATATTAAATTGAATTCAATTGCTGTTTCAGAAAATTTATCAACTACATTTTCAGGAGCAACATACACAGTAACAAATATTTCTTCATCTGATTTAACTGTTAATGCAGGATTTAACGGCGGTACAAATACACAACTACTTGCTTCCGGAAATACTCTGGCTGTAAATACAAGTGCTGCAATTTCTTTTACTGTTAATGTTACCCCTGGAAGTAATCTTGGCCCTTATAACAATTCAGTTATTGCTCAAGGAACTAGTACAGGTGGTACAACAGTTACTGATAATTCAAGCAATGGAACAAATGTTGATCCAAATGGAGATGGTGACCCAACGAATGATTCATCAACTACTCCAGTAACATTTACAGAAAGCCCATCATTGGGTATTGCTAAAAGTGTGAGCGCAGGACCGATTGATAATGGTAACGGCTCTTACCGAATTACATATTCAATCATTGCAAAAAATACAGGAAATGTTCCATTAACAAATTTAAGTTTAGAAGATGATTTAGCAACGGCATATGCAAGCGCAACTTCCTATACAGTTGTTTCAATTACCAGTTCAAATTTCACTGTGAATTCTTCTTTCAATGGTTCAACTAATCAAAGTTTACTTTCGGGAACAAACAATTTGGCTTACGCTGCTACCGGAACCATTACAATTGTTGTTGATGTTACTCCTAACAGTAACACAACTGCTCTTGAAAATTCTGTTGTTGGTATTGCTACTTCACCAGGTGGAACTAGCGTTTTAGATATTTCTCAGGATGGAACAAATGTAGATCCTGACAGCGATGGTAATCCTGGCAATGACAACGATCCAACTCCGATTACTTTACCTCGAATAGTTATTGCTTCGTCTTTAAGAACTACTTCTTGTCCTTTACCTATGGGTGATGGTACATATACAATCAGTTATGAAACAGTTGTGAAAAATATTGGTGATGTTGATTTGTATGATGTTCAATTAACAGATGATTTAACAACTACTTTTGGTACTTACACAACAACATTAAGTTCAGCTGGACAGTATAGTTTAACAGCAGTTCCTGTTTTATCAAATGTTGGGCCTACCTCTGCACTTACACTTAACACAGCATTTACAGGCTCTGGGACAAATAAAAACTTGTTGACGTTAACTGCGGGTAATGTAATAAAACCAAGTCAGTCAGGAACAGTTACTTTTATAGTAAGATTTATACCTGCAACTAGTCAAACTACATTTACCAATCAGGTAACTGCAAAAGGAGATCGTTTTCAAAATGGAGTTACTGATGGCGCATCAGTAGATTTATCAAATGATGGAACAAATGTAGATCCTGATGGCGATAACATTGCCAATCAGAATTTAGATCCCGACAATAATATTTTTGTAAACAACAATACTCCAACTGTTTTTGAAATTGCACCTTGTGATGCTGCAACAACACCTCTTACTTGTAAACCACAAAATCCAGGTGTAATTGCTGCATCAGCAGGAGATGTTTGTGTAAATGCAACTGGAATTACCTATTCTATATCACCAGTTGTTGGCGCAACAACTTATTTATGGTCAATTTCAGGAGGTGGAACAATTGTTTCCGGTCAGGGAACAACAAGTATAACTGTTAATTGGGGCGCAACTGCAATGACTTCTACAATTTGTGTTGTAGGTAAAAATGGCACTTGCGAAAGCGCAACACCTTCTTGTTTCGATGAAATATTGAATGCTGCTCCAAATGCAGGGACAATTTCAGGTACGCAAAATGTCTGTGTAGGAGGAACTAGAACTTTCACAACAGATGGAAATACAGGAGGCACATGGTCAAGTTCATCAACAGCAGTAGCAACGATTAATGCTTCTACTGGTGTTATTACCGGAGTTTCAAGCGGTACAGTAACAATCACCTATTCATTAAGTGGCGCTGGTGGTTGTGCGGCAAGCAGTTCAACGAGAACTTTAACGGTTAATGCATTACCAACAGCAGCAATAACACCGCCTGCATTAACAGTCTTAACATGTTCAACCACAAGTATTAATTTAACTGCCACTGGTGGAGTTTCTTATGCATGGAGTAATAGTGCTAGCACAGCTTCAACATCTGTTAGTGCTTTGGGAACTTACACCGTTACCGTAACCGATGCAAATGGTTGTACCGATACTGAAACAATAACAATAACTCAAAATACAGTTGCACCAACAGCAGCAATTACACCACCATCAACAACGGAGTTAACTTGTTCAACTACAAGTATTAATTTAACAGCAACCGGTGGCGGAACCTATGCATGGAGTAATGGTGCTAACACTGCTGCAACTACAGTAAGTGCATTAGGAACTTATACGGTTACTGTAACAGCAGTAAATGGTTGTACAGATACAGAAACAATTACAATAACACAAAATACAGTTGCACCAACAGCAGTAATAACCCCACCGTCAACAACGGAGTTAACTTGTACAATAACAAGTATAACATTAACAGCAACTGGAGGCGGAACATATGCATGGAGCAATGGAGCAACGACATCAACAACAACAGTAAATGCTTCAGGAACATATACAGTTACTGTAACAGCGGCAAATGGCTGTACAGATACTGAAACAATAGTAATAACGCAAAGTGCAGGTATACCAACAGCAGTAATTACGCCACCATCAACAACTGAATTAACTTGTTCAACAACAAGTATAAATTTAACAGCAACCGGAGGTGGAACTTATGCATGGAGTAATGGAGCTAATACCGCTACAACTTCTGTAAGTTCATTAGGAACCTATACGGTTACAGTTACTGCAGCAAATGGTTGTACCGATACTGAAACCATAACAATAACACAAAACACTGTTGCACCAACAGCAGGTATAACACCACCATCAACGACAGAATTAACTTGTACAACAACAAGTATAAATTTAACAGCAACCGGTGGTGGAACCTATGCTTGGAGTAATGGAGCAAACACCGCTGCAACATCTGTAAGTTCATTAGGAACCTATACGGTTACTGTAACAGCAGTAAATGGCTGTACCGATACTGAAACAATTACAATAACTCAAAACACAGTTGCACCAACAGCAGTAATTACACCACCATCAACGACTGAATTAACTTGTACAACAACAAGTATTAATTTAACTGCAACTGGAGGCGGAACTTATGCTTGGAGTAATGGTGCTAACACTGCTGCAACTACAGTAAGTACATTAGGGACATATACGGTTACAGTTACTGCAGCAAATGGTTGTACCGATACTGAAACAATAACAATAACTCAAAACACAGTTGCACCAACAGCAGTAATAACCCCACCATCAACAACGGAGTTAACTTGTACAACAACAAGTATAACATTAACAGCAACCGGTGGCGGAACATATGCATGGAGCAATGGCGCAACGACTTCAACAACAACAGTAAATGCCTCAGGAACTTATACAGTTACTGTAACAGCAGCAAATGGTTGTACAGATACAGAAACAATAGTAATAACGCAAAGTGCAGGTATACCAACAGCTGTAATTACGCCACCTACAACAACGGAGTTAACTTGTACAACTACAAGTATAAATTTAACAGCAACCGGTGGTGGAACTTATGCATGGAGTAATGGTGCAAACACCGCTACAACTTCTGTAAGTTCATTAGGAACCTATACGGTTACAGTTACTGCAGCAAATGGTTGTACCGATACAGAAACAATAGTAATAACGCAAAGTGCAGGTATACCAACAGCAGCAATTACTCCTCCTTCAACAACGGAGTTAACTTGTACAACAACAAGTATTAATTTAACTGCAACTGGAGGTGGTACCTATGCTTGGAGCAATGGAGCAACGACTTCAACAACAACTGTAAATGCTTCAGGAACATATACGGTTACCGTTACTGCGGCAAATGGTTGTACAGATACTGAAACAATAACCATAACTCAAAATACAGTTGCACCAACAGCAGCAATTACACCACCATCAACAACTGAGTTAACATGTTCAACCACAAGTATTAATTTAACTGCCACTGGTGGAGTTTCTTATGCATGGAGTAACAGTGCTAGCACTGCTTCAACATCTGTAAGTGCTTTGGGAACTTACACCGTTACCGTAACCGATGCAAATGGTTGTACCGATACTGAAACAATAACAATAACTCAAAACACAGTTGCACCGACAGCAGGTATAACACCACCATCAACGACAGAATTAACTTGTACAACAACAAGTATAAATTTAACAGCAACTGGAGGTGGAACTTATGCTTGGAGTAATGGTGCTAACACCGCTGCAACTTCTGTAAGTGCATTAGGAACCTATACGGTTACGGTTACTGCAGCAAATGGTTGTACCGATACTGAAACAATTACAATAACTCAAAACACAGTTGCACCAACAGCAGGTATTACACCACCAACAACAACGGAGTTAACTTGTACAACAACAAGTATAACATTAACAGCAACCGGTGGCGGAACTTATTCATGGAGCAATGGAGCAACGACTTCAACAACAACAGTAAATGCTTCAGGAACTTATACGGTTACGGTAACAGCGGCAAATGGTTGTACCGATTCAGAAACAATAGTAATAACTCAAAGCGCAGGTATACCAACAGCAGCAATTACACCACCTACAACAACGGAGTTAACTTGTACAACTACAAGTATTAATTTAACAGCAACCGGTGGTGGAACTTATGCATGGAGTAATGGAGCAACTACTTCAACAACAACAGTAAATGCTTCAGGAACTTACACTGTTACTGTAACAGCGGCAAATGGTTGTACAGATACAGAAACAATAGTAATAACTCAAAGCGCAGGTATACCAACAGCAGCAATTACACCACCATCAACAACTGTTTTAACATGTGCTACAACAAGTATTAATTTAACAGCAACCGGTGGCGTAACCTATGCTTGGAGTAATGGCGCAAACACCGCTGCAACATCTGTAAGTGCATTAGGAACTTATACTGTTACTGTAACGGCAACTAATGGCTGTACTGATACAGAAACAATTACAATAACTCAAAACACAGTTGCACCAACAGCGGCAATTACACCACCAACAACAACGGAGTTAACTTGTACAACTACAAGTATTAATTTAACTGCAACAGGTGGCGTATCTTATTTATGGAGCAATGGAGCAACGACTTCAACAACAACTGTAAATGCATCAGGAACATATACAGTTACTGTAACAGCAGCAAATGGCTGTACAGATACTGAAACAATAGTAATAACGCAAAGTGCAGGTATACCAACAGCAGTAATTACGCCACCATCAACAACTGAATTAACTTGCGCAACTACAAGTATTAATTTAACAGCAACTGGAGGTGGAACCTATGCATGGAGTAATGGTGCAAACACCGCTACAACTTCTGTAAGTTCACTAGGAACCTATACGGTTACAGTTACTGCAGCAAATGGCTGTACTGATACAGAAACAATTACAATAACTCAAAATACAGTTGCACCAACAGCAGCAATTACACCACCAACAACAACGGAGTTAACTTGTACAACTACAAGTATTAATTTAACTGCAACAGGTGGCGGAACTTATTCATGGAGCAATGGAGCAACTACTTCAACAACAACAGTAAATGCTTCAGGAACTTACACTGTTACTGTAACAGCGGCAAATGGCTGTACAGATACAGAAACAATAGTAATAACTCAAAGCGCAGGTATACCAACAGCAGCAATTAC
>JBILCU010000021.1:0-38017 GCA_044352985.1 Bacteroidia bacterium | reverse complement strand
GAATTTAGATTTTTGATTTTTCAGTTGTCACTTCGAGCGAAGTCGAGAAGTGGAACAAAATCCTTTATTGATTAGGTCTCGACTCCGCTCGACCTGACATTTTTTTGAACTAAGATTTAGTTATTTAGCATTTAAGAATTTAGATTTTTGATTTTTCAGTTGTCACTTCGAGCGAAGTCGAGAAGTGGAACAAAATCCTTTATTGATTAGGTCTCGACTCCGCTCGACCTGACATTTTTTTGAACTAAGATTTAGTTATTTAACATTTAAGAATTTAGATTTTTGATTTTTCAGTTGTCACTTCGAGCTTGCGCCCTGAGCGTAGTCGAAGGGCGAGAAATGGAACAAAATCCTTTATTGATAAGGTCTATATTCCGCGCAATCTAAGTTGACATTGTGCCGAATTATTTACAATGCTACGGTTCTTATAATCACAATGAATTGCCGCAGCTACAAATCCGTGCTAAAGTGTTTACGGGTAACAAATTATTCTAAGAGTTATGAAAGCATGCTTGCACTTTTTTAAATCGACTATTTCATTAACTAAAAACACTCTCCTAATGTAAAATATAAGCCATTATTATATCTATCTACAAAGCCGTAATCTATACGGATATTAAATTTTTCATCTTTTCTTATGGAATAACGTATTCCGGTACCATAGCTTATTTTTAGTTTATTAAAATTAAGATTTGATAGCGTATTGTAAATATAACCTGCACCATTAAAAACACAAGCACTAAATTTTTTATATACAGGAAAACGTAACTCTGCAATAAATGTTGTCATTTTTAAATCTCTGAATCTACCCTGATAAAAACCCCTTAAATTATATGCACCACCTATCATGGCTAACTCTCTAATTGGTGTTTCTCTGAAATTAGAAAGATTAAACAATTGAAAAGCGATAATTGCTTTAGTATCAATTTTTTTAAAATACCGAATATCAAGAATTGTTTTTAGGTTGGTGTAGCTTGAATTTAGAAATGACTTAATGGCTGCCCTATAAGTGTATTGTATAAAAACACCTTGTGTAGGCCAAAAGCTTGAGTTTCTCGTGTCATAACTAATACTTGCTCCCAAACCTGTAACTGCATGTTGTACCTTACCATAAAGCATGGAAGAATCAAATAAATTGTATTTTTCATACTTCAAATGGTAAATATTTTGGTACTCATAAATTACTCCTGCAAATAAACTTTTTCTGATTTTTCTTTTTAACTGACTTAAAAAGTAAACCTGGCTGTATTCATAATTTTCATACTTGTTATTGTTTGTATGCGCGCCAATGCCCCAAAATTTATCAGGAAAATAACTGTGAGATGTTTGTACCGTTAATATATATTTTTCTTTTGGAAAATAAATTGTTGCATCAAGCACCTGAATGTTTTGATTGCGCTGGGTAAAAAGGGCAACACTTTGTATGGAAGAGGTTCTGGTTAAAGTATCATTTGCATGAGTTGTTTTAAATGAAACAGAGCCGCTAATGCCAATTGCCCAATTTGTTTCTATACTTTTAAATAAAACAGGTACAATTAAAAATTTTAAATTTCTATTATTTCTAACTGTATCAGTAGGAGTTAGGTTTTTAGCGATACACGAAACGCTTGTTATACAACTAAAAACAAAAGCAATAACTAAATTAGGTTGCATTTTTTGGAAATAGTAACATAAAACCAAAGTTTCATTGAGTTAAACAACCTTTTTAAAACTTGCCAATTTTTTTTAGCTGACAGATGAATAATACTAAAAATAAAGGAAGAATCAGAAAGGAAATTTTAATTATGCTTTGATGAATTTCAAAAATCAAAGCTGAGATAATAAGTTTAGTTAAATCAATTGACATGATTGATTTTAGTTAAATAGATATATAATTTGAAAGTCACAATCAATGAAATTTAATTGTTTTAATTAAAATTCAATAATTATTATTTCTTCGCTTTTACTTTTATTGTATAAGTAGTTACTATACCGCCCGTCAAACCGCTAATTAATACATCACCAAAATTAAATTTTGTAACAACCTGACAATTTCCGTTACTAGGAGTATTCACACTTGTTCTTCCCATTGGAATTAATCCCCAAAACAGCCAAATTTGTTTTCCTTTAGCGTAGGTATATTCATTCCCTTCAGTTTCTTTATATGCTCCTACATTTGTTTTTGTTGTCATACATGAAGGCATAAATAATGTAATGATTAAAACAAATATTAGAGTATAAATTTTATTTTTCATTTTTTCTATTCTAATTTTAAGTGTTTATAGACGTATTAATTAATGAAAAAATTACTTATCTCTTTTAATTACTGTTACCGTTTTATAATCAATTACACCTCCTGTAAGTCCTAATAATACTAATGATAGTAAATTTGACTTTGTTTCAACTGTATAACTTTTTGCATCTATTTCTTTTGCCATTTGAGCAGTATTACAATTCATTACATTGATGCCTATTACAAAAAAATCCCCGCTTTTCTTTATTATTTTACCTCTTGTTTTTTCACCGAAAACTGTGCCTCCGTTTTGGAAAGGTTGAACTTCTGTGTTTACAGCAAATTGTTGCACACCGCACGAAGAAATTAAAATAGAAATAGCTATAACTGAAGTTAAAATTTTTATTTTTTTCATAATTTTTATTTTTTATTTAATACCTACTCATTTGGCTTTTCGGCATTCGCCCCACATTTACTGATGTGGGCAGTAGATTTAATAAATTAAACTAATAGAATGTTTTTGACAACAGTATTGATACTAAAAGCATAATTAAAAACAAGAGGAATAAATTGAACTCTTTTTTTAGTTGATTATTCATGTTACTTATTTAAAACTATCTTATATTAATTTTGTTCTATCAAAATGGATTATTGTTTTGCCGTGAATTTTAAAAAGGCTTAACTAAATACTAGCTAAGCCTTATCATTTTTACTTCACAGTACAAGTTGTTTTTAAATCTTCATAAACCCCAGTTGGATCTGCATTCAAATCATCATTAACTACTTTCATTTGTGCGGCAGTTGCATTACATGCAGAAGATGCTTGATTGTCTTTCATCTTTTCACTTAAAGGTTCAATTTTTGTTAATGTTATTTGATCACCATTGCCATCAGTATAACTTGTATTACACTCGCATGAATACGATTTTTTACAAGATGTAAATGTTAAGCCCGCCATTAATGCTACTCCAGCACAAATGCTTGTAATTTTTCTCATTGTTTTCATAATGGTTTTTGTTTTAAAGTTTATCACAAAACTAGAAAACAATTTTAATATGACAAATAAAATCATAATAAAATTAGTCATTAAGCCAATAACAATGAAAATTTACTTTGTGAATAAAGAATTGGGTAAACGTATACGTAACTTAAGAGTTAGAAAAAATCTGAATGTAAAATTCATGGCAGATGAAATCGGAATTTTAGATACTTCTTACTCAAAGATTGAACGCGAAGGAACCAATAATTTGCAAACTCTTTTAAAAATTGCAGAGATTTTAAATGTAGATTTGGTAAACTTAATTCCAATTGAAGAAAAATCTGGGGTATCTGATCATTCTATGGATTATGGTTTTGCAACCCGACAGGATTTAAAAGAAATTGTTCAACTATTAAAATCCTTAATTCACGAATTTCATCAATTCCGTTCAGAGAATAATCCCGAATCTAAAAAGCCAAAAAAATACGCGAAGAGGTAGCTGTTACAAAGGGCAACTTCAACTTATGCTATATAGTTTTCGTGCATAACATTTTTAACTGTCAAAATTTCTTCATCAGTTAACTTATCTAAATTTTTAACAATTCGTACTCTATCTAGGGTCTGCTCAAGATTAATAAATAATTACTAATAGAGCGTTTTAGAGCATTTCTCAAAAAATTAAAGCAAGGCATTTTCCTTAAATCATTAAAAACCTTTACATTATTAAGCTATAATGTTCTTTTTTTGGCCGTCAAAAAAAGAACCAAAAAAACTCTCGACTGCATTATTGATTGCTTCCACTAGTTTTTTCGTTCACTGATTTTTGCAAGGCTTCGCTGCGCAAAAATCTACGCGAAGCGAAAAAAAGTGGGACCTGCAATCAACAACGCTAGGTCGAATTTTTAGTTTTAACCGTGCGTAAGATATGAACAAACGTCAATTTAAATTGACAACTTTAACATTTACGATTTACTTATTTTTATAAAATTGATTCACATGTTTAAAGTTGATAATGAAATTGGCGCAGCAAAATGAAATAAAAGCGTTAAGAACCGCTGAAGCCTTGGAGGCGGTTTAGCTTTTATTGAATGGTATTTCAAAAGCTTTAGTTTTTGAAATAGCTATGTGCCGTAGAGCACAAAAACAAATAAGATACATAGCGTATAACATATGGCAACTTAAAAAAATAAATAGCTCCATTTGAAATATTGCCTTGGCAATTTCTTGATCTCTTTTTGTTACTTTTTCTGAATCAAGTCAGAAAAAGTAAGATATAAAAAAATTAATACTAAAAGAGCAGGTAGGTGGAATGGCTGACCGTTATTAAAAAAGCAATGAGCGGTAGCAATAGTTTGTTCTTGACTTTTCATTGTCAACTTTCTTTTGCTTAATCAAAAGAAAGTTCAAAATTTAGAAAAAAGAGTTTTTAAGTGGACTCTATCTAAGTCTTATTCTTGAATTATACCCGAATTGTATACGTATAAAAATTTTTTATTAAGTATTTTATAATCAGTTTTTTGCGTTTTTTGATTCGTATTAATTCCTGAATTAAAACGTAATGTTTTTGCTTGTTGTCCTGATTCACGAATCCCTTCGGGCATTTCTTTAAAGTAAGTAAATGCGATTCTACTTTTGCCGAAAATTTAGAAAATGAAATTTGCTTTACTTTTTACTTTTTGTGCAATTTTTGTTTTTTCTGCACCTAAAGTTTTTTCTCAAAACCAGGTTAATGAACCTGTTTGTACACATCAGGTTACAAAATCAAATCCTTCAGAGCTTATTGTTTATTTAAGTAACAAATATGGTTTTGAATTAACCGAACAACTATTGTTGCGTAAAGCAAATTATGAGGCGCAAAATGAAGTAACTGTACTTTATGGTAAGCACTATTACTCGGTAATTTCAAAATTGGATCAACTAATTGCATTGGAACAAAATCAGCTTGTTTTAAATGATTTGAAATTCAGAAAATCAAGAATCGTAAACTTTACAAGTATTGAAAATCAATTGATTAATTAACTCTTTCATGAAAAAGTACTCGACTATATTCCTTGTTTTTATCTGCTTGTTTTCTCATCACTTAATTTTAAATGCACAATACTCATGTTCTACAGCAGTGCCAATTTCAAATGGTTATTCGTCTGGATTAATAATTACTCCAGGAAATAATGGTGCTCAGGATTGGGTAAGTTCTGCTGATGCAACTTGTGGTTCTGCATCAAATTCTGCATTTACAGCTTCTGATGTTTATATGTTTTCCTATACAACGCCTAGTAGTTCTGGCGGGGCATTTTATTTTACAATTAATTATAATGATGCTGTTGATGGTGAACATGCGATTGGTGTTTGGACAGGTTGCTCAGGTGGAACATTGAGTTCATGCAGGGCTTCTACTTACCGTTTTGATGATGTTGCTGGTGTTTGTGTACAAAATTTGACT
Organism: Bacteroidia bacterium; assembly: GCA_044352985.1. Lineage (GTDB taxonomy): Bacteria > Bacteroidota > Bacteroidia > B-17B0 > Aurantibacillaceae > JADJDM01. Next base: position 32,386 of record JBILCU010000021.1, on the reverse strand, counting down.
GCTAATACTACTTATTACATTGGTGTTGGTAAACAATACGGGCCAAAATATTTAAAATTTACTGTATCAAGTTTTATTGTTGAAAGCTCTTTAACCATTCCTACCGACGAATGTTCAACGGCATCCGTGATTAATTTAACCCGAAATTTTAATGGCTCTACCCGATGTTCCTATACTGCATCTGCATCAAGTCCTTCTGTATGCGGAATTAGCATTGATAATGATTCTTGGATGAGGTTTATTGCAAGTTCAAGTTCAGTGGAAATTGATTATGAGGTAAGTAATTGCTCTATGAATTATGGTGTACAGTTATCCGTATTTAGTGGTTCATGTAGTTCCTCTACATTAATATCGGGAAGCTGTGTTAATTATGCTTCAAATAATAGTACAGGCAGATGGTCTTTTTCAGGATTAACAGTAGGCGCATCTTATTACATTAGAACTGATGGTTATGCCGGTGATTTATGTTCTTATGCTTTTCGTCCAGTTTCAGGAGTAGTATTGCCGGTTGAATTACTTAGTTTCAATACAAAAAAACAAAACGCAAGTTCAACACAATTACTTTGGGAAACAGCTTCTGAATTTAATAATGATTTTTTTGAAATTGAAAAATCAGATGATGCATTAAATTTTTATAGTATTGGTCGAATTAAAGGAGCAGGTAACAGAAATGATAAAACCACTTATACTTTTATTGACGACACAGAAAGTAAATCTACTACAAGTTATTACCGATTAAAACAAATTGATTATAATGGGGTTTTTGCTTATTCTTATATTGTTAATATTGATAATTCTTTACTAAATCAATTAGAAATATTTCCTAATCCATCAACCAATGGTGTGTTTGAAATTAAGGGTATAGCTAATGAGCATATTAATCAGATAATTGTTGTTGATGTGCTTGGAAAAATGGTATTCTCGGAGTTAAATTTTCTCTCATCAACAATTGATTTGTCATTGCTTAATTCGGGAATCTATTATCTTCAAATTAACACTGCTGAAAGCACTATTTTGAAGAAAATTATCATTAATAAATAATAACTAGTTTTTTAAAAACTCGCTAGGTGTTTTACCTGTAAATTTTTTAAAGGCGATATTAAACGAAGATTTTGATTTAAAACCTACATGTTGTCCGTGAGCTTCTATAGTGTAGTTCTTAAACTGTTCTGATTTTAAATTTATTTTTGCTTCTTCTATTCTAAATTCATTTATGAAATTAACGAAGTTTTTTTTGAATTCTTTGTTTATTATGGTAGACAAATACTTACTGTTTGTATTTAATTCTTTAGATAATTTATAAATGCTTAAATCTTGATCTCTGAATACTTTTTCTTCAATTATTTTCTTTAGTAAAGCTGTTTTTAATTGTAAAAATAATTCAGGTTGATTCTCTTCAATTACTAAAGCATTTTTTACATTATCTTCTTCATTAATTTCATTTATAGTACTTATGGATTTACTTCCATTTTCGTCATTTATCTTAATCGGATTATTTTGATAAATTTCTTTTTGATTAAGTGCATTAATACCAATGTAAATTATATATAGCGTCATTAAAACATCAAATAAAATATCAGATAATAATCCATCCATCAAGTTTACTAAAACCATACTGATGATAAAAATGATAAAGCCAGTTAATAAAACGCGTATCCATTTCAAGTCAATGTTTTCAGAATATGAAAATAAATTAGCTACATTAATTTGATGTTTTTTATAAAGATTAATAGAAAGATAAGTATAATAGTTACATTGAATAATAAATAAACACGAAATAGAACCAACCGTAATATAAGTCATAATCAGCAAAACAATTTCTCTATATGCTTTTGAATTAGATATATAAATGCTTGCTTCTAATAAGGTCAATACAACACCAATACTAATTGAAGGCATTAAATGTTTTATTTTTTTTTCTTTATTATTAGGATAAACTAAACCATTAATGTAAATCCATAGCAATGGAGAAATGAGTAAAATGGATGAGGTAATTAATGGGACTAAATATTTTAAGTAATTGCTTAACCCAATATCTAATAAAAAGAAAAATAAAATGATAAAGTTTAAATTTAACAGATAAAGAAAGAAATACCTGTTAGCGGCTTTGTTATTTTTTTTGATGAATACAATTTGCAGGATATATAAAAAACCAACTACTAAAGAAATAACACTACTTATTTGTTCGAAAGTAATTGGTTTTGAATTCATTATAGTATCAGCTGAATTAACCCACTAATATTAGTATAATTATTTAATATCCCAAAACTGGTCCCAACCATTTTTCAGCTTCTTCTTGCATCATACCTTTGCGTTTTGCATAATCTGCAACTTGTTCCTGATTGATTTTTCCTAAACCAAAATAATGAGCATCAGGATGTGAGAAATACAAACCGCACACTGCTGCTGTAGGTACCATCGCTAAACTTTCTGTTAGCACAATACCCGTGTTTATTTCTACATCCAACAACTTCCAAATCGTGTTTTTCTCTGTATGATCTGGTTGAGCGGGATAGCCTGGTGCCGGACGAATACCTGCATATTCTTCTTTTATTAATTCTTCGTTTTTAAAGTTTTCGTCTTTGGCATAACCCCAAATTTCTTTACGAACTTTTTTATGCATCAATTCGGCAAAGGCTTCTGCTAATCGATCAGCCAATGCTTTCAGCATGATAGCGCTATAGTCATCGTGATCTGCTTCGAAACGAGCAACGTGTTCATCAATCCCTATTCCGGTGGTTAATGCGAATGCACCGAGGTAGTCTGTTGAACTGAATTCATTTCTCGACTCCGCTCGAAATGACAAGTCAGTCAATCCATCTTTAGTGTCACTTCGAGCGGAGTCGAGAAGTGATACACCATTAGGATAATCCTTGGGTTTCACAAAATCAGCCAATGCCACATTGTATTGCCCTGCAGGCTTTTTAGTTTGCTGACGTAATGAATGAAATGACGCAATTTTAGTTGTTGACTGAGCGGAGTCGAAGTCAGATGAATAAATTTCGATATCATCATTATTCACCGAATTAGCAGGATAAATTCCAATGACTGCTTTAGCAGTTAACCATTTTTCAGCAATGATTTTCTGAAGCATGTTTTGCGCTTCATTGAATAACTTTGTTGCTTCTGCTCCACGTTCCGAATCATTTAAAATTTTCGGATACGAACCTTTCATTTCCCAGCTATGGAAAAATGGTGTCCAGTCAATGTATTCGGCAATTTCTTTTAAATCATAATCATCAAAAACTTTATTGCCAATAAAGTTTGGTTTTACAATTTCAGTTTTATTCCAATCTATCGGAAATTTATTTTTACGCGCATCTTCAAGCGGTATCATTTTATTCTGCGATTGCGCATTTTTATTTTGTTCGCGAACACGATCGTAATCTTTTAATAAATCACTTAAAAATGATTCCCTCAATTCCTTAGAAATTAAACTGCTTGCAACCGGCACAGATTTACTGGCATCATTTACATGTACTACAGGCCCTGAATAATTTTGAGCAATCTTAACTGCTGTATGCACTTTAGAAGTTGTTGCTCCGCCAATCAACAATGGAGTTTTAAATCCTAAACGTTCCATTTCTTTAGCAACATGCACCATTTCATCTAATGATGGAGTAATTAATCCACTTAAACCAATTATATCAACCTGGTGTTTTTTGGCTTCCTCCAAAATTTTATCGCATGAAACCATAACGCCTAAATCAATGATTTCATAATTATTACAAGCTAATACAACACCTACAATGTTTTTTCCGATATCATGCACATCACCTTTAACGGTTGCTAACAAAATTTTTCCTGCGCCTCGCGAACCACTTGTTTGCCCATCTTTTTCTGCTAGTAGGTATGGTTCTAAATAAGCAACGGCTTTTTTCATAACGCGGGCACTTTTTACCACTTGTGGCAAAAACATTTTTCCGCTGCCAAACAAATCACCTACAATGTTCATCCCAGCCATTAGCGGACCTTCAATCACATGTAAGGGTTTTCCTAATTTTTGTCGCGCTTCTTCTGTATCTGCATCAATGTATTCTACAATTCCTTTCACCAAGGCATGACTTAGTCTTTCTTCAACGGTAGCTTTACGCCACGCTTCATCTTTCTCTGATTTCTCTTTGGTAATGCCTTTTAGTTTTTCAGCATGATCTACCAAACGTTCTGTGGAGTCATCTCTTCTGTTTAGTAAAACATCTTCTACCAACTCCAACAAGGTTTTATCTATTTCGTCATAAACTACCAATTGCGAAGGATTTACAATTCCCATGTCCATTCCGTGTTTGATGGCATGAAATAAAAATGCTGAATGTATTGCTTCACGTACATGGTCATTTCCTCTAAAAGAAAAGGATACGTTACTAACCCCTCCACTTACTTTTGCATGTGGTAAATTTTCTTTGATCCATTTGGTGGCTAGGAAAAAATCCAGCGCATTGCGTTTGTGTTCTTCCATGCCAGTTGCAACAGGGAAAATATTCGGATCGAAAATGATATCTTGTGCTGGAAAATGCACTTTGTTCACTAATACCTCGTAAGCTCGTTTACAAATATCTATTCTGCGTTGCAAGGTATCGGCCTGACCAACTTCATCAAAAGCCATGATAATAACGGCAGCGCCATATTGTTTTATTTTTTGTGCCTGTTCAATGAATTTTTCTTCACCTTCTTTTAATGAAATAGAATTAACTATCGCTTTTCCTTGAACACATTTTAATCCTGCTTCAATCACACTCCATTTACTGGAATCAATCATGATTGGAACTCTTGATATATCTGGTTCGGAAGCAATTAAATTTAGAAATGTAGTCATGGCTTGCTCACTATCCAACATGCCTTCGTCCATGTTGACATCAATTACTTGTGCCCCGCCTTCAACTTGTTCTCGAGCTATGGATAAAGCTTCTTCGTAATTTTCTTCTTTAATAAGACGTAAGAATTTTTTAGAACCGGTAACATTTGTTCGTTCACCAACATTTAAAAAATTACTTTCAGGTGTTAGTGTAAAAGGTTCTAAACCGCTTAGATGCATTAAGGTATCTGGTTGAGGTTTTTTGCGCGGCTTTGCATCTTTAGCAATTTCAGCAATGCGCTGAATGTGCGAAGGCGTTGTTCCGCAACATCCTCCAACAATATTTAAGAATCCAGCTTTTAAAAAGTCTTCAACCTGATGTCCCATCTCATGAGCATCTTGGTCGTATTCTCCAAACTGATTGGGTAAACCCGCGTTTGGATAAGCACTTACATAAAATGGTGCTTTATTGGAAAGTTCTTCTAAATAAGGTCGCATATCTTTTGCGCCTAATGCACAATTCAAACCAACACTCAATAAATCTACATGCGAAATAGAATTTAAAAATGCTTCGGTAGTTTGTCCAGATAATGTTCTGCCACTTGCATCTGTAATGGTTCCTGAAACCATCACCGGAAATTTTTTATTTATTGTTTCGCAGTAGTTTTGAATGGCATACAAAGCAGCTTTTGCATTCAGTGTGTCAAACACCGTTTCAATCAACAATAAATCTGCTCCGCCATTAATTAAGCCACGAACTTGTTCGGTATAGGCCTCAACCAATTCATCAAATGTAATTGCTCTAAAACCTGGATCATTAACATTTGGTGATAAGGAGAGTGTTCGGTTAGTTGGCCCAATGGCTCCTGCAACAAATTTAGAAACGTTTGCAAATTCAGGGAATTCAGTTTTAAATTCTTCAATAGCTTGTCGCGCTACCTTTGCAGATTCATAATTTAGTTCATAAACTAATTCCTGCATATCGTAATCAGCCATTGCAATGCTGGTTCCGCTGAAGGTGTTTGTTTCAATAATATCTGCTCCGGCTTTTAGGTATTCTTTATGAATGGTTTTAATGATATGCGGTTGAGTAATGGATAATAAATCATTATTGCCTTGCAAATCTTTTGGCCAATCGGCAAAGCGTTTGCCTCTGAAATCTTTTTCAGTGAGTTTGTATTGCTGAATCATGCTGCCCATAGCACCATCAATTACTAAAACTCTTTTTTCTAATTCCTGTTGTATACTTGTCATGTTTATAATATCCAAAAATTTAATCTACATTATATTTTTAATTTCATGTTGTGCTAAGTCGAGACATTTTGACCTCACCTCCATTCTACTCTAAAAAGGAGAGGAGCGATACATTTTATTTTTTTAAATCTGATTTCTAAAATTTAAAATCAGAAATTCAAATGCGCCAATTTCAAATAAAAAAATAACTCATTCATTATTTCAAAAACACGCAATTATTAACTCTTGTTTAGAGAAAATGTAGAGAGTATTTTTGCAAATAAAAAATCCTTTCCGGTTTGCCAGAAAGGATGAGTATGTATTTTTATTATTTACTTAACTATCTGACTTATTTGCACTCATGTGTTGCTTAGCAACAACGAATCACGATGTACCACCTTCTTTATAAATTTAGGAATTCAGATTTTAAATTTAATAAATTTTAAATTTAAAATGCTGAATCTTACATTGTAAGGGTTGGCAAGGTATCATAGGGCGTGTCCCTCCACCTTTCGTAATAAGTTAAAAGAACGAAGTGCAAATATAGTCAAAGCTTTTTTGAGAAAGAAGTAGTAATTGATTTTTTACTTCTTTTTCTCAACAGGGGAAGGTTTTGCTTTGGCAACAATTTTAGTTTTTATTGTTTTAGCTGTTTTTTCTTTTTTTACTTCAACAGGAACTTCAATTTTCAATGCTTTCATTATTAGCGCTTGATTTTTAATTAAAGTTTTTAAAAGTTCTTTTGATGTTTTTTTCATGATTTTTTTATTTACGCAATGAATTTGCTCACCAAATGTAGTGACGAATAGTTGTTGTTGTTTAAATTTTGGTCAATTTAGTTTAACAATTATTTTACGTAAATAATAAAAATACATTTCTGATGTGATTTTTACTAGTTGTAATCAAAGTATTAAATTTCAGTAATTGTATTTTGATAGCATTTCCTGCAAAGTGGCTCATAGCTTTCTGTTTCGCCCAATAAAACAAGCGATGTATGAGAAGTTTTGCGATGAGAATATTGAGCTAAGTTCCCACATTGCATACAAATAGCATGTACTTTTGTTACGTATTCTGCACTTGCTAATAATGCAGGTATTGGTCCAAATGGTTTTCCTGTATAATCCATATCCAATCCGGCTACAATTACTCTAATGCCGTTATTTGCTAACTGATTGCAAACATGTACAATTTCCTCATCAAAAAATTGTGCTTCATCAATTCCAACTACATCAGAATCATTTGCTAAAAGTAAAATAGTAGAACTTGATGGAACAGGGGTACTTTGTATAGAAGTTGAATTGTGACTTACAACTTCTTGCTCATGATATCTAGTATCTATTGCAGGTTTAAAAATTTCAACTTTTTGTTTTGCAAATTGAGCTCTTCTTAATCTGCGAATCAATTCTTCTGTTTTGCCCGAAAACATGCTGCCGCAAATGACCTCAATCCATCCTTTTTTTTGTTCGCTGCTTTTTAACGTTTCTAAAAACACAAGTCTGTTTTATAAGTTTTTTATGTAATCGTAAATTTAGTTTTATTTTTATGATTTTAAAATCAAAATCATTCATGCACTCCGAAAATTTAAAAACTGAATTTCTGAATAGAAAAAATAAATTGATGCAATCCTTAAGCAATTTTAATGAGAATCAATTAGTGTCAGCTGAAGAGAGTAAAAAATTATTGCACGAAATTTCTGAATTGCAACACATAGTTTCGGCTACTGTTTTTTTTAATGCTGAAATACCGATTATGAATCAGGAAGTGATAAAACAAAATGAACCTGAGCAAATAAGCAGCGTTACAGAAACAGAGTCAGTAAAAACAGAAATTTCTTTTGTTGAGGATAGCAAAGTGGGAAGCATTGAAATAGTAGAAAAAACAGAAACCCTTGAAATTACAGTAGTAGAAGAACCAACAAAAGAAAATCAAACTACTAAAGAAGAAGTTGCAGTTGTTGAAGTAAAAGAAACAACTACAACTATAAGTTCGGTTAATGTAGAAACTACAACTCCTAAACCGAGCAAGCCCATTAAAAAAATGGAAATTGGGATCAATGATAAATTCAGAATTATGAATGAATTGTTCGGGCAAAGTCAATTGGAGTATTCAACTGCGTTGGAGCAATTAAATTTGTGTGAGAATTTGGAAGAATCAGAAAATTACTTGAATAATTTAAGTGTGCTTTATCAGTGGAAACAAGATGCACCACTAGTAAAAACATTGTTTGCCATTAATCATAAACGTTTTATCTAATGCGTTTTATAGCATTGCTTTTATTTTTTTCAGGTATCGCACTTGGGCAGGATGACAGGCAATTTGCAAGAGATGTCATACGTGACTTAACGCAAAAATCATTCAGTGGAAGAGGTTATGTAAAGAATGGTTCAAACAAAGCTGCAAAATATATTTCAACTTATTTTAAGGAGAAACAATTACTATCGTTTACACCGAATTCCTATTATCAACCTTTTTCAATTTCGGTAAATACATTTTCTAAAAAAATGGAATTAAGCATTAATGATAAATTGCTTAAACCCGGAATTCATTACCTCATTCGCCCTGAAAGTACTTCCGGAAAAGGAAACCTTGAAATTGTAAAAAAAGACAGTGTCAGTTACACTTCAAATTCTAAAAACTTAAACAATAAGTTAGTAGTTATTAAAAAAGTAAAAAAACTGACCTGGGGAGTAAGTACAACACAAGAAAACTATATCGGTTTTGATGTGTTAGCAGATTCTCTAAAAGATGAAATCAAAACAATTTCGTTTAAGGTAGATCAACAATTTTTTACTGATTATGAATTAAAAAATGTGTGCGCATACATTAAAGGAAAAACAAAATCCGATTCGTTTTTAGTATTTACAGCTCATTATGATCACTTAGGAAACATGGGTAAAAAAACTTTTTTCCCTGGAGCCAATGATAATGCGAGTGGAGTGAGTATGCTATTTTCATTGATTGATTATTATAAAAAAAATCCACCCAACTATTCAGTTGCTTTTATTTGTTTTGCTGCCGAGGAAGCCGGCTTGCTGGGATCAAAATATTACATAGAAAACCCTTTATTTCCTATATCACAAATTAAATTTTTAATTAATTTGGATTTACTGGGTACAGGTGATGAAGGAATAACAGTGGTGAATGCAACAGAATATAAAACGGCTTTTGAAAGTTTAAAATCAATTAACGAAAAGCAACAATTATTACCAACTATCAAACCAAGAGGGAAAGCGGCAAACAGTGATCATTACTGGTTTACTGAAAAGGGCGTCCCTTCTTTTTTTATTTACACTTTAGGAGGAATAAAAGCATATCACGATATTTATGATGTTGAGAAAACATTGCCGTTAACTAAATTCCCGGAAGTAAAAAAATTATTGATTGAGTTTGCTAATTGGCAGATGAATTGATGTATAAAAATATTTTTTTAAATCGACTTCGATTTTAATTTAGCTTTAACAATAGCATTTACAATAATGATCAGCAAAATAAATAGGGTTGCTAAATAAAAACTCATGGTCATTTGTTCACTTTCTCTCCAAATTAAAAACGCGAATATGATTCCGTAAATGGTTTCTAAATTAACTGTTAGAGTAACTGTAAACGGACTTATTTTTTTTAGCAAATTAGTACTTGCTACATAAGGAAATGCAGTACCAACTAATGAGAAGAACGTAATGAAAAACCAATCATTATTGCTAATATGAAAAAATGTTTCGGTAAATTCATTAGTGAAAAACAGGTAAATACTTAATGCGGCAAAACCTCCACAAAGCTCAACTAGTGAAATAACAGGAGCCTCTATTCTTCTAATGAATAAGCCATTCCAAACTGTAAATAGCGAAGAGGTGAGTGCCGCCAATACGCCAAATAAAATTCCTAATTTATTTTCAGTTTCAATATTGAAAATAAAACCAATAGCGGCAATAATTAATAAACCAAACAGCATTTCATACCAAAGGATTTTTCGTTTATAAAATAATGGTTCGGTAATGGAAGTAAAAAAAGTTCCAGTGGCAAAGGCAGCAAGAGTGATTGATACATTTGAAACTTTTATAGCATGGTAAAAACAAAACCAATGAAATGCAATTACAGCGCCAGTAAGCAATAGTAATGCATAATCTTTTTTACTGATTGTAAATTTTTGTCTTATTAAAACGTTATAAGCTGCTATGGCAATAATGGTAATGCCTATTCGGAACCAAACTAATTGTAGTGCTTCTAATGTTATTTGTTTTCCAAATATGGGTGCCCAACCCCATATGAATACAATGAGGTGAAGAAGCAAATGGTTTTTGGTAATGTGTTTATTCAATTTAATTTGCAGTTAATTCATTTAAAAAAACGTTTCAAAATAAAGCCTTTTGATTTATCTGAAAAAACACCATGGCTTGATCCTCTAACGTCTTCAATGGTATAAAATGCATCTTTACTATGTTGCTCTACAATTTGAATAATATCTTGTTTGTTTACCCGATTAAAAATCGTGAAAATCATTTTTACTTTTCCTTGCGTGCCTTCTGCATCTACAATAGTAACACCCTGGTTTAATTTTTTAAATTCGTTAATCAATGATGCGGCATCTTTATCGGTAATTACTCTTATCATCTGCATGCCTAAGGCTAATTTCTCTTCTATTAACATACCCAGGTAAGTTCCAGTAGCAAAACCTCCTGCCCACGCAATAAAGCAAGCCATATTGTTTAAATTGTTAAATACTTGCCTCATGGCAACTAACCAAATCAACACTTCAAAAAAACCAATAAAGGGAACAATTTTTTTAAATCCTTTTGATACTAATAAATGTCGTAATGTAGCCAACGTTACATCACCCATTCTCGAAATGAAAATTAATATTGGTAAAATAACCCAGTTGAAATAATCAAATTCATGCATTATTACAATATTAATTTTCTTTAACAAGCAATTTTGCAATAAAACAAGGAGTTATTAAGTTATTCGTGTTTAAATCATCTTGTCTTTTACTTAATACACTGTTTTAATTTTTATAAACTTTGAAATATGGAAAGTCAATTGCCAGAAATTCCTGAAAAGAAGTCGAAATTTAAAAAATGGTTGAAGCCACTTTTGTGGGTATTTGTTTCCTTTATTTTTATTGTTTTATTAAGTGTAACGTTGGTTTTTGTTTATGAAGATGAAATTAAATCTGCTGTTATTGAAGAGTTAAATCAGCATCTTAATGCTGAAATTAGTGTTAAACCCGAGAGCATTGATCTAACCATAATTCGCAGTTTCCCTAATACATCATTAGATTTTAAAGAACTTACATGCTTTGAGGCCACAAATAATAAAAACAGAGACACACTTTTTGTTGCCGAACGTATTTCATTTCAGTTTAATGTAATGGATATTTTTCATGAAAAATATGATATCAAAAAAATAGATTGTTCCAATCTTGATTTACGTTTAGTAATTGATGAAAACGGAAAACAGAATTATAATGTCTGGAAAGAAGATACCGCTAATTCAACTAAAAACGAAAAAGTTAGTTTTTCGTTAGAGGATGTTTCATTAAAAAAGATTAAGTGTTCGTTTAAAAACAAAAAAGAAAAAACCAAACTGCTTTTTACGCTGAATAAAGCTGTTTTTAAAGGAAAGTTTAACGATATTAATTACGCACTTACTACTGAGGGAGAAATGTATTTAAACTATTTTACCTATAAAAAAACAAATTATTTACGTAACAAAAATGTTAATTTCAATGTTGAGTTGGAGGTTAAAGAAAATTTGTTTTCCATAACATCTTCTGAGCTACAAATTAATGAAGTGTATCTATCTGTAAACGGAAATCTTCAGAATAATAATAAAATCATTGTATCCAATCTTAATTTCATTGGTAAAAATTTAGATGTAACAACTGCTTTAAGTTTATTGCCACAAAGTCAGCAAGAGCGTATTAAAGATTATGAAGGTGAGGGTGTGTTTTACTTAAAAGGTAGTATTGCAGGCCCATTAAATAGTGATCAAATACCCGATATAAAAGCAGATTTTGGATTTCAGAATGCAAGTTTAACATACAAGCCCAATAACGTTACTGCAAAAAATTTAACTATTTCTGGTTCATATAATAACACAAACGGATACGATGAATTACTGCTAAAAAAAATAAGTGCATCAATAAATAATAATCTTATTTCGGGTGATTTTAAGTTAATTGATTTTAACGAACCCTACATCGATACTAAATTTAAACTGAATGCAGATTTAAAAGAAATTATTATGTTCTACCCGATTGATACACTTTCAGAATTAAGTGGCATTGTTTTTTTTGAAGGTGAAGTAAAAGGAAAATTTGCGCAACTACAGAAAGATTTTACAGATGCATCCAATTACTCAAAAGGCAATGCACGTTTTAGTAATGTAAAATTTAATTTTAAAAACGACGAGCATAAATGGGATTTGCCATATGGTAAATTGTCGTTCTCGGGTAATAACTTAATTACCGATAGTTTAAAATTAACGATTGGTAGTAGTGATGTAGATATAAAAGGAAGTATTATAAATTTTCTACCTTGGTTACTAAAAGAAAATGAGCAATTAAGTATCAATGCTAATTGTAATTCTAATTTTATTTCGTTAGATGAATTAATAAAATCATCTTCATCTTCAACAGAAGAATTTTCTTTTCCAAGTTGGTTAAGTTTTAATATTCAATCTTCAGTAAAAAATATTAAGCTGGGTAAATTTTCTGCTAATACAATTACTGGTAACATTCAGTTACTGAATAACAAATTGTATAGCGATAATATCTCATTTCAATCCATGGGCGGCAGTGCTTCATTGTCAGGGATTATGGAAGAAAATAAACAAGATATTTCCATTAAAGGTACTGCCGTATTAAAAGACATTGATGTAAATCGAATGATGTATGAAATGAATAATTTTTCGCAAGATGAAATTTTAGATAAACATGTAAAAGGAAAAGGTAATTTCTCATTTGATTTTTCAACACTATGGAATAAAAAGTGGGAATGTAATTTTGATAAACTGGTTGCAAATTTTGATGTACAAATTAATCAAGGAGAACTAAAAGAATATAAACCATTGGAAAGTTTAGCAAAATATATTGAATTAAAAGAACTTCAGAACATAAAGTTTAACGCTTTAAATTGTCATTTGGCAATTAGCAACAGAGTAATTGATATTTCAAAAACTAAAATCAACAACTCCGCATTAAATATGGAGTTTTATGGAACGCACGATTTTGAAAATAATATTAATTATCATGTGAAATTATTGTTGAGTGAATTGATTGCAAAACGACCAGGAAAAAATAAAAAACTAGATGATGAATTATTGTTTACAGAGAATGATACTGAAAACAAACGTTGTGTTTTTATAAACATGAAAGGTAATATTGATAATCCTGTAATTACCTACGATCGAAAAGCTATGAAAGAAAAGATAAAAGAAGATATTAAAAATGAAAAACAAAACCTAAAAAGTATTTTAAAAGAAGAGTTCGGGTTTTTTAAAAAAGATACAAGTATTAAGGCAAATAAAAATGAAAATAAAGCTGATCAGCGATTTATAATTGATAATAATACGAAACAAAAAGAGAAAGAAAATAAACTTCAACCTAAAAAGAAGAAGGAAGAAGATGAGGATTTTTAATTGATATATTTGTAAGATATGCCAAAATTTGAAGGATTTATACATTCAAAATTACCTACTGTTGGTACAACTATTTTTACGGTGATGAGTAAATTGGCTGCTGAAAACAAAGCCATCAATTTGTCACAGGGATTTCCTGATTTTAATTGCGATGAAAAATTAGTAGATCTTGTTCATCAATACATGAAATCGGGTTTCAATCAATATGCACCGATGCAGGGACATATTCAATTGCGCGAACAGATTTCGGTTTTAATTGAAAATGAATACGGCTGTAGTTACCATCCGGAAACTGAAATAACAGTTACAGCAGGCGCTACTCAAGCAATATATACTTCTATTGCAGCTTTGGTTAGAGAAGGGGATGAGGTGATTGTATTTGAGCCTTCTTATGATTGCTATACGCCTGCAATAATTGTTGCCGGTGCTAAACCAATTTATGTTCCTTTACAGTTACCAGATTTTAAAATAAACTGGACAGCAGTTAAAAAACTGATTACTCATCGTACCCGAATGATCATCATTAACTCACCACATAATCCAACTGGTGCCATCATCACTGAAAATGATTTAAAGGAACTCGATAAAATTACCCGAAATACCGACATCATCATTTTAAGTGATGAAGTATACGAGCACATGGTGTTTGATGGTAAAAAGCATTTCAGTATAGCAACTCATAAACAATTAGCCAACAGAAGTTTATTGGTATCTTCGTTTGGAAAAACATTTCATACTACCGGTTGGAAAATGGCTTATATCGCTGCCCCTGAAAACTTAATGAATGAATTTAGAAAGGTGCATCAATACCTTGTGTTTTCATGCAATAGCCCTATGCAATTAGCCATTGCAGAGTATATGAAAGATGAAAACAATTACTTACAGCTGAAACATTTCTATCAAAAGAAACGCGATTATTTTGTTGAATTGATTAAAAACTCACGTTTTAAATTTCAACCAACTCAAGGTACATATTTTCAGTTACTTGATTTTAAAAATATCTCATCTGAAAAAGATACTGATTTGGCAGTTCGCTTAACCAAAGAATTTAAAATAGCTTCCATACCTTTATCTGTTTTCTATCATGAAAAAACAGATAACCAATTGCTAAGATTTTGTTTTGCAAAAAAAGAAGAAACCCTTGAAAAAGCTGCAGAAATTATTTGCAAAATTTAATTATAACATGAGGCATTTATTACTTCTTGTTTTTGTTTTTTCTATTTCTAATTATTTTGCACAGGCATTTACTAAAAAAACAATTGTTGTTAATGCAAATGCTGGAATTCCTCATCTATACAAGGGGATTGTTAAAGTTTCTACTGAAACAGAATTATTTAAAAAACAATTTAGTGGTAAGCTGGAAATTAAAGATTTTAAAGGTTTAAATCCAGTAATGTTTAAAGCTGAATATGGAATTTCCAAGTATTTTGGTTTAGGTATAAGTTGCGCATATTGGAATATGAGTTTTAAGGTTTCTGATTTTTACAACATAATTAAAGCAGGACAACTAATAGGTTCAGATCAAATAGATACATATAAATTTAAAGTAACAAGTGCATCATTTGGAATTCGACCTAATTTTCATATTCCTTTTAAAAACGATAAAAATGATTTGTTTTTAGGTGTTGCATTAGGCTTAACTAAAAATAAATTAGGGATTGATTTTAGTAGTACAGATGTAAATAAAGTATTCCCTAATTTAAACTACGATCTTTCTTTACCAGGTGGCTTTTACTTTGCGCCAACATTAGGATATCGTCATTATTTTAATCAATATGCCGGAATGAATATTGAAATTGGATTAGAAAAAGGTGCTGTAACACAAGCAGGTATTGTTGTTCGGTTTAATTAATGCTATTCAGCATCTATTAATTTAAAAAGGGATTCATTCGTTTTTCCTCTCCAATTGTTGTTTCAGGTCCATGACCACAATAAACAATTGTTTCATCTGGTAACACAAATAATTTAGTTCTGATGCTTTGTAGCAGTTGTTCATGATTGCCCAGCATTAAATCTGTTCTTCCAATACTGCGTTTAAACAACACGTCTCCGTTAATCAATGATTTGCTTTGTACATGATAAAATACAACGTGCCCTGGCGCATGCCCTGGCGCGTGAATAATTTTTAATTCGCAATTTCCAAATCGAATGGTGTCGTTTTCAGAGATAAATCCTTCCGGTTGCGGAGAAACCTCACAAGGTAAACCATACATTTTACAAATGGTTTCCTGATTATTCAGGATAATTAAATCATCTTTATGAATAAGTGGTTTATGACCAAATGTGTCGAAAACAAATTTATTTCCAGCAATGTGATCTACATGGCAATGTGTATTAAGTAAATTTTTCACGATTAGCTTTTCGCTTTCTATAAAGTTTTTTAATTCTTGTTGTTCGCTAGATGATGTACATCCAGGATCTACAATCACACATTCTTTTGTTTCATCAAATAATATAAAAGTATTCTCCTGAAAAGGACCGAAAGTAAATTGTTTGATGTTCATGCTTAATTTAATTAACGTAAAACTCTTTTAATCTTTTATAGAGAGGTAAGATCCATCCTGCTCTAAAACCAATCTGAATATCGTTTCTTTTTAAGTTATCACTATTCATTTTATCATATTGATAACCTCTCAATCCATTTGTAAATCCTTGATTATATTCAAATCCGGCATAAAAATTAGCAAGTTTGTTTTCGCTTAAGTATAAATAGCCAGCAAATCCGGTTATAGCTAATCCTCCAGTTAATCTGTCGTAGCCTTTCTTTAAATCTCCTGATAGTTGAGGGATGTTTTTTCCTAAATCGTATATGTTTATTTTGTGTTGCATGTAGCCTGCACCTGCCCAAACTATTGGCCCACAATTTTTATTGGAATTTAAAAAAGGCAGAACTTTACCAAAGCTGATGTAAAAATTCATGCCACGCTCATTAACTCTTAGTCTTCCCGGGGCTCCATCATTAGCGGTAATTTCTCCTTCACTGTTCTTTAAGTTGGATAAATGATTTTCTTCATTAATTTTTTTACCAAAAAAATAATTTCCCTCAATGCCTATCAGCCAATTTTTTGATGTTTTGTAAATAAATGGAATTCCGGCGCTTCCTGAATTACCAAATCGATTGGATAAATCGCCAAATGCAAGTTGACCAGAAAAATGCAAACCTACTAATGGTATAGCCACGCATGAATCTTTAATGCTCTGTGAAAAGCTATTTAAAGAAATTAAAAAAATGAACGTGATGGTCGTTATTTTTTTCAAAAGCATGGGCAAATATACTGCTTTTGTCAATTAAATTTTTTAGGTTTGTGTAATAGGTTAAATGATTTAAATAATGCTTGAATTAAAAACCAAAAAAGCCGAAAAAGTGATTGTAGATGATGAACTTTTAAAAAGAGCGTATTTCCTTTTGTCAACTGCAAAGTCGATGAGCGAATTGTATGAAGCAAATAGGGAAATTACTTCTAAATATGTTCATGCTACATCAAGAGGCCACGAATCCATACAAATTGCCTTAGGAATGCAATTGTTGCCCCAGGATTTTGTTAGTCCGTACTACCGAGACGATAGCATTTTGCTGTCAATAGGATTACGTCCTTACGATTTAATGCTTCAATTATTAGCAAAGCGCGATGATCCTTTTTCCGGAGGAAGAACCTATTACAGTCACCCCTCTTTAAATAGAGATGACTTACCCAAAATCCCTCATCAAAGCAGCGCAACAGGCATGCAGGCCATTCCTTCAACTGGAGTTGCAATGGGAATGCAATATTTAGAGATTATTGGAAAAGCAAAAGATTACAATGGTAAAAATCCGGTTACAGTTTGTTCTCTAGGTGACGCCTGCATTACAGAGGGTGAAGTGGCAGAAGCTTTTCAAATGGCAGTTTTAAAGAAATTACCAATTTTATATTTAGTTCAAGATAACGAGTGGGATATCTCTGCTAATGCAGAGGAAATTCGTGCACAGGACGCTACAGAATACGCAAAAGGTTTTAAAGGTTTGGAAACGCGCACCATTGATGGGACAGATTTTGTAAAATCGTATCAAACCATTAATGAAGTGTTGGCGATTATTCGAAAGGAGAGACGCCCGTTTTTAATTCATGCAAAAGTTCCATTATTAAATCATCATACTTCAGGAGTTAGAAAAGAATGGTACAGAAATGATTTGGAAGAAGCTGCCAAGCGAGATCCACAACCACGATTAAGAAATCAATTAATTATTTCGGGAGTTGATGCTTTGGATATTCAGCAAATAGAAACAAAAGCAAAAGAGCTGGTTGCAAAAGATTATGAACTTGCTCTTGTAGCAGAAGATCCTCGTCCCGAAGATTTGTTTCTACACGATTTTGCACCAACACCAGTTACAGAAGAAAAAGGAATTAGAAAGCCAAGTGGCAAACAAGCAACTGTTATGGTTGATTCCGCGTTGTTTGCAATACGCGAATTGATGCAGAAACATGATGAATGCCTATTGTATGGTCAAGATGTTGGCGCTCGATTAGGTGGTGTTTTCAGAGAAGCGGCTACATTGGCTCAACAGTTTGGGTCGCATCGTGTTTTTAATACGCCAATTCAGGAAGCATTTATTATTGGCTCAACAGTGGGTATGAGTGCGGTTGGATTAAAACCAATAGTAGAAGTTCAGTTTGCCGATTACATTTGGCCGGGTTTAAATCAGTTATTTACAGAAGTAGCTCGCTCTTGTTATTTATCAAATGGTAAATGGCCGGTGAGTTGCATCTTACGCGTTCCCATTGGAGCATACGGAAGTGGCGGACCATACCACAGCAGTAGTGTGGAAAGTATTGTTACTAATATTAGAGGTATAAAAGTTTGTTATCCTTCAACTGGTGCCGATTTAAAAGGGTTGATGAAAGCAGCTTATTACGATCCAAATCCGGTGTTGATGCTTGAACATAAAGGGTTGTACTGGAGTAAAATCAAAGGCACTGAAGATGCCAAAACGATTGAGCCGGATGAAGATTACATCATTCCAATTGGTAAGGCAAGAACAGTTCAGGAAGCTAATGAAGAATCCATAAAATCAGGCAAATCAATAGGAATTATAACTTATGGTATGGGTGTTTATTGGTCGAAATCAGCTGCTAAAAAATATGCAGGACGGGTTGAGATTTTAGATTTACGATCGCTTGCGCCATTAGATGAAAGTGCAATTTATGATTTAGCTAATAAGCATGGAAAAGTGCTTGTAGTTACCGAAGAACCTCGAATATCAGGATTTGGAAATACCATTGCATCTTTAATACAGCAACATTGTTTTGAAAAACTCGATGCACCGGTTAGAGTTCTTGGTGCAGAAAATATGCCCGCTATTCCATTAAATTCAACTCTGGAAAAAACCATGTTGCCCAATGCTGAAAAAGTGGAAACAGCTATTCAGCAATTGATGGAGTATTGATTTTTTAATTCCATTAATGAAAAATCGTATTCATTCTTTCAAAGCAGCATTTAATGGTATTTCAATCGCTTTTAAAAGCGAATGGAATTTTAAGTTTCACTTTTTGGCAGCAATAGCTGCAATTACTTTGGCTTTTTATATTGATTTAAACAGTGTAGAATTTTCAATTATTTTAATTTCTATTGGGTTGGTAATTTCAATGGAACTCATCAATACGAGCATCGAATACCTTTGTGATTTTATTCACCCTGAAAAACATGATGCGATTAAAAAAATTAAAGATATCTCTGCTGCTGCAGTTTTAATTTCATCTATTGTTTCATTTCTAGTTGGTTTAGTGCTCTTCTTGCCTAAAATTTTAGATAAATTTTAGTGGTAGGAAATAAAATAATACTATTATTAAGAGGTTTGCCAGGTAGTGGAAAAACGGAATTGGCAAAAGTGTTATCTGAAAAAGCTAAATACCCAATTTTATCGATAGATGATTATTTTACTCATCCGGAAACAGATGATTATCAGTTTGATTATAAAGCAAATCATTTGGCCTACAAAAGTTGCGAGGAAAGAACAGAAAATTTAGCAAAAGCAGGTTCAGAAAAAATTATCGTTCATAATACGTTTACAATGGATTGGGAAATGGAGCCTTACTTTAAAATTGCATCTTCATATGATTATTCCATTTTTGTGGTAACTGTAGAAAACTACCATAAAGGAAAAAATAAACATCAGGTAAGTGAAGAACAATTGTTAAAAATGAGTTTGAAATATAAAGTAAAACTGATTTAATTTTTGTTGTTTTTTTTGTGTTCAATCTACTTTTTTTCAATAAATTAGGTTTCTTTTAAAAAAAGAGTATTTTTGTTAACTTTTGAAAAATTATGTTGATAAGATTAAACAAAATAGTTGCATGCCTATTAATTTTTCTTGCGAGTACTTGCGCTTTTTCGCAAGTGAAAATTAATGAGTATTCGTGTGCAAATGTAAGCGGAACAGGTGCTTTTGTTGATGCTTTTGGCAATACACCGGATTGGTTCGAATTGTATAATCCATCAACATTTTCTCGAAATATTTCAGGCTTTTATTTGTCTAATAATGTTAATGAAGTAGGGAAGTGGCAGTTACCAATTGGCACCGTTATTCCTCCACAAGGTTTTTTGGTTATCTATGCCTCAGGTAAAGACACAGTTATTCAAGGTGCAAACATACAATACCATACAAATTTTGAATTAAATCAAACAAAACCTGATTTAATTATTGTGGCCAATAACAGTGGAACAATTGTAGATTCAGTTTCAATCAGAAAACATCAGCATAATCATGCCTGGGGAAGAGTACCAAACGGTTCAACAGCCTGGAGGGTTTTCCCGAAGGGAACAACAGGTAACGCTACTGCAACTCCAGGAGCTACAAATGTTGGTGTAAAAGCATATATTGATTATTTACCTACACCTAAATTCGATGTAAACGGTGGTTTTTTTCAAGGCCCGTTACAGCTTAACTTAAGCTATGCTACCAATGCAATTTTAACACTTTTGCAGCCTCAGATTTACTATACCGGAGCAGGTTTTTTTGACGGGGCAGATCCGAGTGCCTCAGGAACAACAAAAAAGAGATTATTTGATCTTGCTTTTCCTTTTCCAATTCCTATTGATTCAACCACAGTAATTCGAGCATTTCTAGATACAAGTGATATTAGTGGTTTGCCCAATTCATACCTGCCAAGTTTTGTGGAAACTAAAACGTATATTATAAACAATACTAAAGTATTTACCAGTAATGGTTTACCTATAAATACAGATTTTAATATGTCTGTTATCTCATTAACTTACGATACATTAAGCGTTGGTTCGTTTCCTGGCGCTTCAGCTGGTGTTCCCAATAAGTACATGCTTAGTTTAGAGTACTTTGATAAAAGTAAGAATCTGAAATTAAAATCTGTTGGTGCAGCTGCTGCTACGTCTTCTGATGATGCTCTTCCTAATTCGCTAGGAGGAATCAATTTTTTTGCAGAAGATGAATTTGGTTATAATTATACCAATACCATTACTTTATTTAATGATGAAGCTTTTCCAACTAGCGCCCGAGAAAATCAAAAATACTTAACGTTAAGAGCAGCGGGTTCTGATAAATTTCCTTTACAATTTACGCCAACTTCTTTCCCTTCTCACATTAGAGATGCAGTTGCGCATACGTATGCGTTAAAAAATGAATTAAACGTTGATGCATCAAGGTATCAACCATGTGTGCTTTTTTTAAATGGTAAATACTGGGGTGTTTATGAAATAAGAGAACGTTTGGATGAAGAGTACATTAGCCATTATTACAATGCCAAAAAAGAAAATGTTCAATTACTTGTAAAAGATGGTGCGCTTCAGGGATACAATGTCAACCAAGCTCAAAATGATTGGGGATATTTGTATCAACTTGCAACAACTAATGATATGTCTAATGATACACTTTATAATAAAGTGGATTCACTATTGGATGTATCCAGTTTAATCGATTTGGTTTTATATACTAATTTTCTTGCTAATGGAGAGTTTCCTGCAAAAGCTGCATGGTTTAGGGTTGTAGATACATCCGGCATAAAAGTGAAATGGCGTTATCATTTAAATGATATGGATGATGTATTAGGTTTAAATAAAAATCCTAGTACATTTCCCAATATTAATCCTGACTTAACATTTTGTCAGCACGAATTTGTGTACGGTACTTCTAGTGATTCCAGTTTAGCTCATTTAACAATATTTAAATCGTTGTTAGCTAACCAACAATTTAAATCAAAATACGTTAACAGATATTCCTATTTACAAACTACTAGTTTTAGATGTCAGTCTTTATCTCAATATATTACCACTTTTCAAAACTCCTTAAAAAACCAAATGATTCAACATTGTTATCGTTGGGGAGCTAATGATACCATCTGGAATTTATGCGTTGATACAATGAAATATTGGGTGAATCAACGTTGTAATAATTTAACTGATGATTTAAAAAACTGTTACAATGTTACTGGTCCCTATCGTTTTTGTGTTGAGGTTGAGCCAGAGGGATCTGGAGCATTGGAGTTAAACGAAGTGCCATTTTATGATGAAAACACGGTAAATTATTTCGGTAATGTTAATTTTTATGCTGTTGCACGACCAGGTGAGAATTATTATTTTGATCATTGGGAACCTAAAGATTTTTCGTTATCTGCAAATCAGCTTAAAACGGATAGCATTTCTTGGTTTTTTCAAAACATCTCCTGCTTAAAAGCAGTATTTAAATTAAAAGAAGCTCATTTGTTAACCGGTGAACCTGCAGTTCCTTCAGGGTTCTCTCCTAATGGAGATGGTAATAATGATGTGTTAAATGTTTACGGAACGCTAAAAGCATCTGATTTTAAATTGGAGATTTATAACAGATGGGGTGAAAAATTATTTAGTACAACAGATAAAAGCAAGGGTTGGGACGGAACTTATAATGGAGTAGATGTGCCTATTGGGGTATACGCATACATTTATAAAGTTAATATTGAAGGAAAAATTATTCAAAAAAGTGGTAGTGTAACACTAATAAGATGATGTTCATGAAGAAAATATACTTTACCTTTTTGCTAGTGATGATCTGTGTATTAACTTTTGCACAGGACGTACACTTTTCTCAATTATCTAATTCTCCATTAGCAATTAATCCCGCGTATACTGGTTTATTTGACGGTTATCAGCGCGCAATCATCAATTATCGTTCTCAGTGGACGTCTGCCGCTAGCCCTTTTAAAACTATGGCTGCTTCATTTGATGCTGAAGTAGGATTAAAAAAACAAAAAAACGCTTATTTAGGAATCGGTGGTATGTTGTTTCAGGATGTTGCCGGAGCAGCAAACTGGAAACAATTTAAAGGTGATTTATTTGTAAATGGAATTGTAAAGGTTGGTAAACTGAGTCACCTAGCCGTTGCTGCCGGAGGTGGATTCGGACAAAATTCTGCAGATTTTAATAGTCTAACTTTTGGCAATCAATACAATGGTAAAGATTTTTCAACGGAATTATCAAGTAATGAGAGTATTGCTTTTAGAAACTTTACCTATAACGATATTTCTGCCGGAGTAATTTATGAATATGACAAAACTAAAGTAGCTTTCGATCATAATGATTCGTATCGTTTTTTTGTTGGGTTTGCAGGTTATCATTTAAATAAACCTAAATTATTATATGGCGGAGCATTAGATCAAAAAATCAATCAAAAATATGTTGCTACTTTTTCCGGACAGTATGATATAAAAGGAACAAAAATGTCTGTTTTAAGTAACAATTATTATATGATGCAGGGCAAATTCAGGCAATTAAATATTGGTGCAATGTTACGATTACGATTTAATGATCAAACTAAAATTACCGGTTTAGTGCATGAAACAGCAATTGATATTGGTTTAAATTTTAGAAGTAAGGATGCGGTAATACCATGTATTATGTTTGAAATGAAAGGATTTCTTTTTGGGTTATCGTATGACTATAATTTTTCTCCTTTTAGAGATGCATCAAAAGGAAGTGGTGGATTGGAGATATCTTTAAAATGGACAAATTTAAGAGATGGTATTTTCAAACAGGGCAGAGAATTTTCATCAAAAGGTGGTTCTT
Organism: Bacteroidia bacterium; assembly: GCA_044352985.1. Classification (GTDB taxonomy): domain Bacteria; phylum Bacteroidota; class Bacteroidia; order B-17B0; family Aurantibacillaceae; genus JADJDM01. The sequence continues at coordinate 8,682 of JBILCU010000021.1, read as the reverse complement.
AAGGTTTAATTGAACTTTTTTATAATTATTGCCCAGTTATCTTTTTTAATTTTTAATGAATAAACGCAAAATTATAAATGATCCTATTTACGGATTCATTTCTATTCAGGATGATTTAATCTATGATTTAATCAATCATCCATACATGCAGCGTTTAAGAAGAATCAAACAGCTGGGCATGACCAATTTGGTTTATCCCGGGGCTTTACATACCCGTTTTCATCATGCACTTGGAGCAATGTGGTTAATGACTGAAGCAATAAAAGTTCTTCAACTAAAAGGTGTAAGCATTTCAAAAGACGAAGAACAAGCAGTTATTATTGCAATTCTCCTTCATGATATTGGTCATGGTCCATTCTCTCATGCTTTAGAGCATAGCATTGTTCATGGGATTAGTCATGAGGATATTTCAACACTGTTAATGACTCGTTTAAATGAAGAGTTTAACGGTAAATTAACGCTAGCCATCACTATTTTTAAAAACAAATACTCTAAAAAATTCCTTCATCAATTAGTATCCGGTCAATTAGATATGGACAGATTGGATTACTTAAAGAGAGATAGTTTTTACACCGGAGTATCAGAGGGTGTAATCAGTAGCGACCGTATAATTAAAATGCTGAATGTTGTAAACAATCAACTGGTAATTGAAGAAAAAGGCATTTACAGCATTGAGAAATTTATAATTGCCAGAAGATTGATGTACTGGCAGGTTTACCTTCATAAAACGGTGCTCTCTGCAGAAAACATGCTGGTTAAAATTTTACAACGAGCTAAAGAATTGGCTAACCAAGGCAAGTCATTGTTTTGTTCGCCTGCATTGCATTATTTTTTATACAATAACTTTTCCACAAAAGATTTTATAAAAAACCACCATCATGTTGAACAATTTTCGAAGTTAGATGATTACGATATTTTTGGTGCTATTAAGGTTTGGGTCGATCATGAAGATAAAGTGCTCAGTTATTTGTGCGCCTCATTAATAAACAGAAAGCTCTATAAAGTTGAAATTCAAAATCAGCCTATTTCAAAAAAACTAATTGATTCGAAAAGAAAATTATTTTCAGCTCGTTTTGCTGAATCGCCAAAGATGATGGATTATTTTGTTTTTACAAAAAGCGTTGCTAACGAAATTTATAGTGTAAATAAAATTGGCATTTCAATTTTATTCAGGGATGGGAAAATAAAAGACATATCAAAATCAAGCGATCAATTAAATGTTGAGGTATTAAACAAAACCGTAAAAAAATGGTTTATTTGTTATGCCACCAATTAATTGTTAAAAGTTAAAACACCTCAATTAACCAACGGTCATTTCGTTTAAAACAGTAGTATTATTTAGTTATCCCTCAAAAAGTCTGAAAGCAAATAGATTCAATAAAACCAATTGATTTATGAGTGTTTTAAAATGCTGAAATTTTTGAATTTATAGATATTTCTTGCAGATTATTCTTTTTCTTGCTTGATCAGGGCAAATGCGCAGTGCGCATTTGAGCCAGGCTGTGCGAAGGAAGAATCAAAAAGAAATCAAGACGCTGCGATTCCTCCGCTCCTCGCACAATTTTTAAGCTTGCACCACCCACAACCCCGCTCAATGATCCACCGGATAATTGCCGTTCCTCGTGCTGCGCTAAAATTGGCTCACCGCTAATCTGCATCGCGCAGCGTCCTGGCTCACCCGCTATTAAAAAATGAAATTGGCGCAGCAAAAGCTATTAAAAGCGTCAAGAAACGCCGAAGCCTTGGAGGTGTTTTAGCTTTTGATAGCTGGTCTCGCGCCATACGCGAGATTGCCTTGGCAATTTCTAGACTTTTTGCACACTTTTTTGGCAATGAAAAAAGTGTGAAGAAATTAAAAATTTACTTTTTGAGGATCGACTATTTAAGGTATTGATTTAAGTTTATCTTAGTTCAAGCAATACCACATTTTCAACGTGATGCGTTTGTGGAAACATATCAACTGGCTGAACTTCCATGATTTTGTAATTTATATCCAATGCAGCTAAATCACGAGCTTGTGTTGAAGGATTACAACTTACATAAACTATTCTTTTAGCTTTAACCTCATTAAGCACTTTAATTACATCTTCATGCATTCCGGCACGAGGTGGATCAGTAATAATCACATCTGGATTACCATGTTTTGAAATAAAATCCTGAGTTAACATATCTTTCATGTCGCCGGCATAAAAAATAGTATTGTCAATTTTATTTAGTGCTGCATTAACTTTTGCATCTTCAATCGCTGCATCAACATATTCAATACCTACAACTTTTTTAGCTTGCTTAGCCACAAAACAAGCAATTGTTCCGGTTCCTGTGTATAAATCATACACCAATTCGTTTCCTGTTAATCCTGATAATTGTCTTGTAATTTTATATAACTCAAAAGCCTGATCCGAATTGGTTTGAAAAAATGATTTAGGTCCGATTTTAAATTTTAGGCCCTCCATTTCTTCAATAATATAATCACGTCCATAAAAACAATGCACATCTAAATCGTGAAATGTTTCATTTCCCTTTGGGTTTATTATATAAAGTAATGAGGTGATTTCAGGAAATTTAGATTTTAAGTGATTTAACAAGGCATCCTGATTTTCTTTTTCTTCTCTGAAAAACGAAACTAACACCATTAACTCACCAGTGTTTGCCGTGCGAATAAGTAGGTTGCGTAAAAATCCATGTTTTTCTCGTATATCAAAAAAACTAAAATTGTTTTTTAATGCAAAATCACGAACTTCATTTCTGATGGCATTAGAAGGATCTTTTTGCAAGTAACAAGTTTCAATATCAATTATTTTATCGAATAAACCGGGAATATGAAAGCCTAGTGCATTACGATTAAATTCTTTACCACTTTCAATTTCTTCTTTGGTTAACCACTTTTTTGCTGAAAAAGTAAATTCAAGTTTATTTCGATAATTGTAATTTTTCTCTGCCCCAACTATTGGTTTCAATTCGGGGAAGTTAACTTTTGCAAGTCGAGTTAATGAATCGTGAACATGTTTTTGTTTGTAGTAAAGTTGAGCTTCGTAATCTAAATGTTGCCACTTGCATCCACCACAAGAACCAAAATGGGTACAAACTGCATCAATTCTTTGCGGTGAAGGTTTTTCTAGTTTAAGCAATTTTGCTTCAGCAAACTTTTTTTTAATTCGAGAAATAAGTATGGTACACGTATCTCCCGGAACTGCACCTTCTACAAATACAACTAAATCATCAACTCGAGCAACAGCTTTTCCTTCAGATGATGTGTCGATAATTTCAACCCCTTCAATTATTTTATTTGGCCTTTTAATTTTCATTTAGTGTTTAATTTACTTTGCTTCGTTCCAATATTTATCCATCTCTTCTAACTTGCAATCGGAAATAGTTTTACCCGACGCTTTTATTTTTTCTTCCATGTATTGAAAACGATGAATAAATTTTTTGTTTGTTCTTTCCAACGCATCTTCCGGATTGATGTTGTTAAATCGAGCGTAATTGATGAGTGAGAAAAGTACATCGCCAAATTCGTTTTCTATATTTTCTTTATTTGGATTTGGATGATCAATCTCCGTTTTAAATTCCTCTATTTCTTCTAGTACTTTTTCCCAAACCTGATTTTTATTTTCCCAGTCAAAACCTACACCTCTTGCTTTTTCCTGAATTCGCATAGCTTTAACTAATGCAGGTAAAGTTTTAGGAACACCCGACAAAACAGATTTATTGCCTTCCTTTAGTTTAATTTTTTCCCAGTTTTGTTTTACATCCTCTTCATTATTTACCGTTACATCACCATAAATGTGAGGATGACGTTCGATTAACTTATCGCAAAGTGAATTGATGACATCAGTAATAGTAAAATCGTTTGTTTCACTTGCAATTTTAGCATAGAATACAATATGTAAAAGTATATCTCCTAATTCCTTTTTAATTTCATTTTTATTTTTTTCCAGAATGGCATCACTTAACTCATAAAGTTCTTCTATGGTTAGGTAACGAAGGCTATCCATGGTTTGTTTTTTATCCCACGGACATTTTTCTCGTAATTCATTCATTACGGTAAGTAATCTTTCAAAGGCATTTTTTTCGTTTTCCATACTTGAAGAATTTGAATGGAAAATTCAGCATAATTTTCTTTGATAACAAATTGTGTTATCAACATGAATAACAAATGAATTAATTATTCAATTTTTAAAATAATAAATTCTGTCCTTCTGTTTGCCTGATGTTCGGCTTCGGTACATTTTGATTTTACTGCTCCTTCGCAAGCGCAACCATTTAATAGTTTGGTTTCACCATATCCTTTACCAGATATTCGCTCAGGATTAGATATTTTTTGTTTGATATACTCGGCACTTGACTTAGCACGATTATCAGATAATTTCATGTTGGATTCGTAGCTGCTTCTGCAATCCGTATGTGAACCTAGTTCAATATACATAGTTGGATATTCATTCATTACTTTTACGATCTTTTCTAACTCTAATGCTGCATCTGGACGAATGTTGTACTTGCCCAAATCAAAATAGATTGGTTTAATGTCTATCATTTTAGCCAAGTCAGCGCCAACTTCGAGTTTATTCATTGTTAAATCCATTTCTTCATGAATTTTAACTAGACCACGCTGGTTGATGGTTTTATTAAATGTAACCGATTTATTTAGATAACCTTTTCTTTCTAACTGAATGGAAAATGAAAGCTTGTCTCCTAACTTAATATTTTGTAATGCTTTATTAAAATCACCTGTTCCAGTTGTTGTAAATTCTGCAAAAGGAGTATTTGTAATTAAATCAATGATTTTCACTTTTACATTTTCCAATGGATTTTTTGATTTAGCATCGGTGATTAAAGCATATAATGAAAAGCCCGGATCTTTCTCTAAATAAACATCTTTAACTAATTCGTTTTTATCCCCCATTTCATTGGTGTTAAAAGCATTGCTTCCATTAAAATAAGTTTCTTTTGATCCTTCAATCGCATACTCTTTTGATTGTTCTACTTCAAATTGGTATTTGCCTGTTGCATCGGTAGTGATGGTTGAAATGATATTTCCACTCTTATCCTTAAATTCAATTTTGGTGTTAATCAACGGTTGGTTGGTTCCTTTTTCGTAAGCAATTCCTTTTACGATGTAATTTTGCTTTAACGGACGAATAACAGAAATCGCATAGATATCATCGTCTCCTAAACCACCATCGCGATTGGAAGACAGGTAACCAAATTTATTATCCTTATCCAAAATAAAACCAAAGTCATCTTTGCCGCTATTCACTTGAACTCCGAGATTCATTACTTTGGTAAACGTATTATCTTTTTCAATTAAAGCTGCAAATACATCTAATTCTCCAAATCCTAAATGACCATTTGAACTGAAAAACAAAGTTCCGTCATTAGACATAAAAGGAAACAATTCATTTCCTTCTGTATTTACTATATCTCCTAAATTTTCAGGAGTTCCTAATGAACCATCAGCATTGATAGTACACTTCCAAATATCAGTACCACCTTTTCCGCCTGGCATATCGGATGCATAGTATAATGTTTTTTCATCAGCACTTAAAGTTGGGTGACCAACACTGTATTCATCATTATCAATGGATAATTTTTCAGTTACCCATTTCCCATTTTTATTAGTTGATTTAAATAATTCAAGCATATTGATACCTGATTTACTTTTTCTGTATTTCCCTTTGAAATAGTTGTTTCTTGTAAAGTAAATTGTGCTTCCATCTTTTGTGAAGCAAGATGGTCCTTCATGAAATTTTGAATTGATACTTGCATCAAATTTTTGAATTTGAGTAAAGTTTTGGAATGAATCGTTGTTTGCAATGAACAGATCTAAAAACGGTTTATCATTTAACGAATGCAGTCTTACATTTTGTAATGAATGAACGCGATTGGAAACAAATACTACTTTGTTTTTATAGTAAGTCGCAGAAAAATCAGCTTCAACTGAATTTCCCTGAATAGCTCTTACAGTAAAAAAAGGAGGTGAATTTTTGATTTTATAGAATTCCGATTTTCTTGAAATAAATTCTTTTGCTCTTGAATCGGTTGATTTTACATTATTAAACTTATCCAAAACTAATTCAGCCAAACTGTCTTTGCCATTAGCTTTTAAAATTTGTGAATATGCATAGGTTTCTTCCGGATCTAATTTATTCTGATCATATAACACCTTATATGATTTCTCCGCTTTTTCGTAATAACCAATTTTATTGTAGCAATCAGCCATTCTTTTGTAAACATGATCGGTTGCCTGATTTTTTGCAACTAACTCCTCATAGTTATCTGCTGCTGATTTATATGCAAGTAAATCGTATAATTTATCTGCTTTTTTTAGTTTAACTGATTGAGAAAATGCGGTTAATGTAAAACCGGTAATAATTAAAAATGAGAAAAATAACTTCATATACATTGATGTAATTTATTTAAAAATAACGTGGTGATTTTAGTTTGTCTTTTTTTACAATGAAATCATAGATTACCATTAATTCAAAACTACCTGAGTTGTATTTTCTTAGGTCTGTTAATGTAAAATCATAAGCAGCTCCAATTTTTAATTGTGGCATTACATTTACATTAAATAAACCACTCACAGATTCTTTCCAGCGATGAGATACCCCAAATGCCCACTTATCATACAACAAAAACTCAGCAGATAAATCAGCAGAAATAGGTGCACCTGAAGTTATTTTTGTTAAAACAGTTGGTTTGAATTTCATATCATCATTGATTTTTAAAACTGTTCCTGCAATAACGAAAAAGTGACGTTTGATTAAGATGTTATTTTGAACATCATTACTCATTTTCATTTTATTTTGTAACAATTTTGGAGAACTAATTCCGATATACATTCTATCTCCATACAAATAAAATCCTGCTCCTACATTTGGAGAGACAGTTGTACGAACTGTTGAGTTTACAAAACTTGGATCATTGGCAGTTGTTGTTTCAAGAGTTGCTATTTTAGGTTGTAGCATATTTACGCTTCCTTTAATACCCATACCTAATTTCCAATGTTCATTTATTTTTAAGTGATATGCAAAATCACCATAAATAAAAGATTGATTAATTGGACCAATTCTATCATTTACAGCAGATAATCCTAATCCAATTTTTTCATTGAACACCGGAGCGTGCAAGAAAAAAGTTTGGGTAGATGGAGCACCATCTATACCAACCCACTGGCTTCGATGAAGGCCGCTAACTGTTAACGCATTTCGTGTTCCGGCATAACCAGGATTTACAGAAATGGTATTGTACATGTATTGTGAATACTGAGGGTCCTGCTGCGCAGAAACCTCAGATAAAGTAATCACAATAAATAAAAGTGCTATTATTTTTTTCATGTTCATCATATTAATCATTATTGTCCGTTACGGTTTAAGTAAATGTATCCTGTTACTTTCTGAGTATTACCCGATAGATCTTTGTAGGTTAAAATATAGAAGTAGGTTGCCTCAGGTAATCTTTCACTTCCTCCAACAGCGTTAACAGTTGTTGTTCCATCCCAAACAACCGATACATTGTTGTAACGTTGAGCTTCGTAAACCAAATTACCCCAACGGTTAAAGATTTTGATTTCATTATCAGGGAAGTTTTCAATTCCTTTGATAACCACTACATCATTTATTCCGTCATCATTAGGTGAGAAACCTTTAGGGATAAACAACCCACAAGATTTCGGACTACAAGCATCGTTAGGATCACTACCACCTGCAACTTCGTCTCCATTGGTTATTCCGTCTCCATCACAATCAGCGCCATTCCAGTCGCCACCTTGTGATAAGGTAATGCTTCCAGGTAAGTAGTTACATGGATCGTTAGGATTTGTTCCATCAGTAGTTTCTGTGCCGTTGGTTACACCGTCACCGTCACAATCTGCTGCATTCCATCCGCCACCTTGTGTTAAGGTAATATTGCCTGCATCGTAATCACAAGGATCGTTTGGATTTGTACCATCAGTTGTTTCTGTACCATTTGTTACACCATCGCCATCACAATCTGCGGCGTTCCATGCGCCACCTTGAGTTAAAGTAATACTTGTTGCAGTGTAATTACAAGGGTCGTTTGGATTTGTACCATCAGTTGTTTCTGTACCATTAGTTACACCATCGCCATCACAATCTGCTGCATTCCATGCACCACCTTGTGTTAAGGTAATGCTTGTTGCAGTGTAATTACAAGGATCGTTTGGATTTGTTCCATCGGTTGTTTCTGTACCGTTGGTTACACCATCACCGTCACAATCTGCTGCGTTCCATGCACCGCCTTGTGTTAATGTAATGCTTGATGCAGTGAAATTACAAGGATCGTTTGGAATTGTTCCATCGGTAGTTTCAGTTCCATTGGTTACACCATCACCGTCACAATCTGCAGCATTCCATGCACCACCTTGTGTTAAGGTAATGCTTGTTGCAGTGTAATTACAAGGGTCGTTTGGATTTGTTCCATCGGTTGTTTCAGTTCCATTGGTTACACCATCACCGTCACAATCTGCAGCATTCCATGCACCACCTTGTGTTAAGGAAATACTTGCTGCAGTGTAATTACAAGGGTCGTTTGGATTTGTACCATCAGTTGTTTCAGTTCCATTGGTTACACCATCACCGTCACAATCTGCAGCATTCCATGCACCACCTTGTGTTAAGGAAATACTTGCTGCAGTGTAATTACAAGGGTCGTTTGGATTTG
>JBILCU010000009.1:0-147274 GCA_044352985.1 Bacteroidia bacterium | reverse complement strand
TAATGTTGGAGGGATCGCAGCATGGGACGGTACAAATTGGTCGGCTTTCGGAACTGGAATGCATTACTATCCTAGTATGGGCTCTGGGTTTATTTATGCATTAACTGAATATAATAATGAATTGTATGCGGCTGGTCATTTTTTAACTGCTGGCTCTATTAATGGGAATAATTTCACAAAATGGAATGGGAATAATTGGGTAGCAATATCGTCATCTGATATGAGTTCTTATATTTATACTTTAATAGAATACAATGGCGAACTATATGTTGGAGGTAATTTTTCAAGTACTGGCACAATAAATGCTACTAATTTAGCAAAATGGAATGGTAGTTCATGGTCTACAGTTGGAACAGGAACTAATAATAGTGTTAGCTGTTTTGCAATATATAATGGAGAGTTATATGTTGGAGGTAATTTTACAATTGTAGCAGACGCAACATCTATTGCCGCTAATTACATAGCAAAATGGAACGGAACAAATTGGTCTACGGTTGGCACTGGAATGGATGCACGAGTTTCTGCCTTAGCTGTTTATAATGGAGAACTTTATGCAGGAGGTAACTTCACTTTAGCAGGAGGCGTTTCCGCTAACCATATTGCTAAATGGAATGGTACAAGTTGGTCACCTTTAGGATTAGGGATAAATGGTGGTGTTGGTTCAATGAAGGAATTTAATGGTGATCTATATGTTGGTGGTAGTTTTACAACGGCAGGGGGTGCTTCAGCAAATAATATAGCTAAATGGAATAACCCTATTGGTATAAAAGAGTTAGAAATAAATTATCAAATAAGTATTTACCCAAATCCTGCAACAGATAAAATTTATATTGAACAAATGGATAAAAACAATAAAATAAATGAAATTACTTTAATCGATGTTTATGGTGGCATTTATAAAAAAACAATGGATGATAAAAATGAAATTGATATTAGATCTTTAAAAAGTGGGATTTATTTTATTAAGCTTGGAACTGAAAAAGGATCAGTAAGCAAAAAAATTATTATTCAATAGCTCCTTTTTTTTAATAAAAATCGTTTAAAATTCAATTTATTCAATTCCCCTTTAATAATCAATAACTGTTTGTTTTTCAGTAAAATATTTTGTTAATATTAATTGACAGTATTGACAGTCTATTTTATAAAGAAATTAATGTTTCTTTTTTAATTATATTATCAATTAAAATATTCTCTTCAGAGTTCCTTTTTGAATATCAGAACATCTTAAATAATATTCATTATCTATCAGTTAATTTTATTATGTGTATTTTTCACACAATAAACGGCTTAAATTTTATTTATAAATACAATATGATGAGGCGGCAGATTATTTAATTAGTTTTATCGCTGATGATGAAGTGAAGAAACTGTTAATTATGTATTACTATGAAACGGGTAAACTAAATAAAATGCAAGAATTACTTGCACAGTTGGCAGAAAATCAACAAGAGAAGAAGCAATTCAAAAAATTTTTTAAAGTACTGAAGCAACTTAAGCAGGAGGATAAGGATATTAATCAATTAAATAATGGTCAAAAAATTGACATAAAAAATATTGCTCAAACAGAAACTCAAGCAGGTGCTTTTGCAAGAGCGGTGCTTGATTATATTAAAGAAAAGGATAATAATATTTCACCTGAAGTGCCGGTCAATTTATCTTCAGCTCGAGTTGCAAATATATTGGAGGAAAATCAAATAATTTCACGTATGCCAGAATTGGGGCAAAATATTCCAAATCCGGCGAATAACAGCACCCTTATTAATATTTATGTGCCAAAGAATACAACAATAGCTAAAATACAAATTATTAGTAGTCTAGGTCGATGGGCGGCAGAAAAGATTTTATCTGAAGGAGATCAACAGGTTGAATTTAACACTGCAGATTTTGTAGCGGGCGTTTATTTTTATACCTTGTATTTAAATAACAAACCTGTTTCAACTAAACGAATGGTCATTGTAAAATAGTGAAAAGATATATTTACATAATGTTTTGCCTGAGCCTTGTCTTTATTGGCAGTGCCCAGCAAACCATGTTTGATAGCGTTTATTTTAACGATATAAACGCAATTAACTATGAAGTCGAATATGTGTCCGCTATATGTAAATCAGATAATAATTCCTTTAGCTCGATATTAGGATCTAATGTTAATTCTGCCAGTCGAAATACATTCATCATGAAGAACGACAGCTCAGGCAAATTACTCAAGAGATTTAATTATGAAAATATATCGCAAGCAGTTCATAACCCAATGGCTAATACTATATTGAATAATAAATTGTATATAGCCGGAACGCATATTGAGAATTCATCATCTGATACAGGAAAAATGTTCTTGCACATTCTGAATTTAGAGTTGGATAGCATAGATTATAAAACTCATAACTTTCCATTGCAAACAGGGCAATTTAATGAACTGATTTCGTACGATTCGTATTTATATGGAGCTGGATTTACTGTAAACCTTGATGGGTCCTACTCAGATTTGTTTATAACAAAGCTTGACACGTTGGGCAATTTGATTTGGGTAAACAGATATGGCCTAGTTAATAGAAATGAAACAGCTATTACTATCCAAGCAGTTGCAAATACCATTTTGATTAGTGGGTATAGTAATGAAGGCGCTACAGCTGATGGTATAGCTCTTTTAATAGATACATTAGGCAATCAAATTTTCTTAAAGTATATAGATTATCTGGGTAAATGGAATGTTTTTGCCGGCTGCTTTTCTCATTCTGATGGGGGGGTTATTTGCCCTGGAAATGTTAGCTTTACTAGTAGCATTACGCCTTCAGGATACCAAAATGTAGGTTCTGTAACAAAACTGAATTCTATCGGTAACGCAGTTTGGACTAAGTTATATGATTTAGGTGAATGGGATGATTCTTATGGATATTCTTTTGTTACTAATGACAGCTCAATTATTGCTGTTGGAGGAAATAATAACGTACCTCAATTTCATGAAGCAGGATTGGCAGTTAAATACACCATGGATGGGGATACAATGTGGACTCGCACTTATGATAAAAGCTACAATCAAAGTGGATATATTGATCATTTTTATAAGGGTCTTGAATCAAAAGATGGTGGTTATCTATTTGCCGGTCAAAGTACAAGTGGTATTATTTCAGGGATAACAGACGCTTGGCTTTTAAAAACAGACACTATCGGTTGCAACTCTAATTACTCATGCTGGCCTGCAACTCACTACAACAATACAGGTCTGAAAAATTCATACTATAAAAGTCCAAATCTAACAGTATTTCCTAATCCAGCAACTAACTTCGTTTATGTGAAGTTTATTAATCCATATCAGAATAATGCTTGCATTATGATGCTATATAACAGTATTGGTCAGTTAGAGCTAGAAAACTCATACAATCATGTTAGTCAATTTGCAACAGTGGACTTGAATGGATTAGCGAAAGGGTTGTATTTGTTGAAAATAATTACTCTAACAAGTGAGGAGAACATAAAAATACTGAAGGATTAATTCATGAAATGCTTTTCATTTTTGTTCCACTGATTTAACATTTAAAAGCAGAGAACTTATATGTCTGGTTAAAATTTATCTAATTCTTTAAACGATTTTTCGGTTTTACGAAACCCATCTCCAACAACAAAACACGCCAATTCAACCAGTTAGTCCACTGCCCTTTATCATATCACTGATAGGTTCACCTGCTAAACAAAAAAATCACTGAGATTTCCTAAAGTCTGCCAACATCAATTTGCAATACATTAATTTTATTAGATATATTTTTCACACAATAAACGGATTAATTTTTATTGATAAATACAACGATTTAAACCTTCAAAATAAACATGCAAAAATTTGTTTATTACCTGTATCAACTTTCCCATTACAATTAAAACAAGCATTATAAAAAAACACAAACAACATTGATAAGTCATTATCAATTGAAAAAATATTCCAAAATCGCCAAACTAAATTTTATATAAAAACTAAAATTATAAATCGATTTAGGCTTTCAGTTACCATTTTTAAATTAGTCGTATATCCTCTAATTACGGGTAAAGTACACAATTTTGCTAATTTTCCTTACTTGATTTTTCGCTCCAAAACCAAGTAGCGCTACTCGCCATAAAATCGGGTACCGCTACGTATTGCAATAAGCATATTGAGAAGTTAGTTTTGTCATTGTGTTTGATTTATAAATACATATTAAATATCTAAATGCAAAACACAATATTTTTTGGAAAAACGGCAGAATTTTGTTTCGCGAGCGAATTAGTGTAAAGTTAATGAAGTAGTTAGCAGTGTTAAATGGAAATAAAACTCTCACGATATGAGTTCAAAGACAATGGACTAAACTTTTTTGAAAATGAATATATTGTTGTTGACTCCAATTTCCAAAAACCAGAAGATCATTATTTAAGCTTCAATAATTGTACTTTTCAGTTCACTGCAACTGGTTCACTTTCGCTTGATAACGTAAGCATCATAGGTTGTATTTTCCAAGGAGTAATTGATTTAGAAACTTTTGAAACAAAAGATGAACAATTGAAGATTATCAATTGTGAAGTTAGAAAAATAAAATTACTCCAACAGTTTGAAAGCGTTCTAATCTTAAACTCAACTATAAGGCATTTGACTGATAATTCTACAACAAGTCGATTAACAATAAGTAATTCAAATATAATTGACTTTAATATTAAAGGGATTACAAAGGTCATACATCTTGTTAAAACTATATTTCAGTCTGAAATCGAAAGGAATTCAGTCTTCAATAAGAAGATTATCTTAGAGGCAATTTGCAATAAAGTCACTTTTGAAAAAGTTAAATTAAATGCCTTTTACCTTGTAACTAAATGTTATGACAAATCAACTCTTGACATAAGTAACGTGACTCTAGTTGATAATTGGTCTAAATTAAGAAAAAAATATGCAGGACTAAGTTTGTTTATTATCTTTCTACTAACCTTTCTTTTTTTTCTGCCATTTTTCACTCACTTTTTTTTCCTTCTTTTATTATCGAAAATCTATACTGTTTCAATTAATTTTAAAACTGTGCCTTTATGGGAAGCTTTGCTGTTTGGTGGAAAAAAAGGCTGGCAAGCACTAGGCTATTCTGTTTTGACATTTGTTCTACTCGCTTACAACATTGGGCGTCTATACCTTACAATAAAGGTTTCCAAAATTAGGGAAGAAGAAAGTTTTTTAAAAGATGTCAACTTTTCGTTAGCTTCTATTCATCCTGACAAAATCAATACGCTTTTAATAATCGATAAAATTCTTTCGATTTTATTTTGGATTTCAATTGGATATTCTTGTTTAAAATTGCTTGATGCACTTTTAATATCAGTTCCGGCACTTAAATAATTCACTACTGCTAATATCGATTAGGTATAATGTCCGCTTTTTTATAAATTACTTTTACTTGCATTCAGTCAGGCATTAAAGTTGCAGGCACTCCGACTTGACTTAGAGGAAAAAATATACACAGAACAGATTATTTAAAAATCGGCCAATTCATAGTTGGTGCTTCGTCCGCCTTGTTGCTCTTGCTTTAAAATTCCTTTTTCAATTAAATCTTTTATATCGCGCAGCGCCGTATCGGCAGAGCATTTAGCCATTTTTGCCCATTTCGAGGATTGGAGCTTACCATCAAATCCGTCGAGCAACCTATTTAAAACCAATCGCTGTCTTTCGTTAAATGAATTGTTTTCATGAATTTTCCAAAACTCAGTTTTACGTAAAATTTTTTGCAACGAAGTTTCGGTTACCAACAATGATTTTTTAAGGCAATTTAAAAACCATACTAACCACTCGGTAATATCGCCTCTGCTGTGCTGCGTTTTTTGTAAAACTTCATAATATTTTTTTCGCTCAACTAAAATCTGGCTCGAAATGCTATAATAACGCTCAGCCGTTCCATCAGCCCGGGTAAGCATTAAATCAGAAATCGCTCGCGCAATTCTTCCGTTGCCATCATCAAACGGATGAATAATTATAAACCAAAAATGAGCGATGGCAGCTTTTATAACAGGATCCATGGTTGATGGTTCATTAAACCAGGCTAAAAAATGTTCCATTTCATTTTTTATATTTTTTGCAGGTATGGCCTCATAATGTATTTTTTCTTTACCCATTGCCCCCGAAACAATTTGCATTTCACCGGTTCGATACCGTCCAACCTCTATTTTATGCATACCACTGTATCCTGATGGAAAAAGGGCAGAGTGCCATCCAAACAAACGATTTCTCGTTAATGGCTTATGATAATTTTGCGTTGCGTCAAGCATCATGTCTACAACGCCATCTACATTTCTGTTAGCAGGAGTAAGTCCTGCAATATTTATTCCCAATCTTCTTGCAATAGATGAACGAACCTGCTCATAATCCAGCTTTTCACCTTCTATTTCTGAAGACTTAATAACGTCAAGCGTTAATGTGTTCAAAGCGGCCTCTTCTTTAGTAGCAAATCCCAGCGTATTCATTTGTCCTAAAAGTTTACCCTGCAGATTTCTAACCTCTCCAAACAAAGCATTTATGTCTCTTTCCTGCCAGGTAAAGTTTGGCCAGTTTTTGTATTCATAAATATATTTAGCCATTAAGGGTAATAAAAACTTGCGGCAAATATACATATTATTCTCCGCATTTTTGCGGTAAATATTAAAATTAATCACCGCAATCGAATGACCCAAAAAATTCTTTCCTCAATTAAAATTCCGTTTTAAATGTTGAGCGTATTAAAAGTAGGTAAAGATCGAACCTGTGAAAACTAACGTAGAATTCTTTATTAAACTTCAAAACAAAATAGAACATAGAACAATAGACAGAGAAGAAATTGGAATAATAATATTTGGAGAATGTCAGTCTTTACTTTATAACTATGAAAACGAATTAATTAAAATATTTGGAATTGAGTATGCTTTAAATGAAAATCTTGCTTATTCACTTCAGTTTTCAAGACTTCGAACAACAAAGCAAACCGAAGCACATAAACAACTCCTTTCATCTGAATACAAAGAAATAAAAGAATTTATACATAAATTCAGAGGCGGATTAAAGGACGATGTTTTTTCTGCTCAAGAGTTTAGCATTAAACTTATTCAGGTTCCAAAAATAGGTAATACTGAGCGCACCGACCTGGCAGTTGAATTTGTCAACTGGAGTACTTTATCGGAAGCTGACAGAAAGAAGTTTGAAAAATTAACAACCATAATTAAAAACAAGGTTGTTAAAGCCGAAGCAATTAACCCAGGCAAACTCAAACCTGGAAAAGTTATTCAAGAAGTTATTAAAAAGACCGGCATTAAATTAAATCATGCAGACCATAAATACATCCTAGCCACTTTAGCGATTCGACCATATAAGGATTTCATTAAAGACCAAGACCCATTCGATACAAACACAAAATTTTGCCATTATGATGAAGCCCATAACGACTACCTATTTCAAGAATCATGGGTAGACTTTTTAACTACTAATATTAATAGTGGTAAACTGACTAGGGAGATATGGAAAAAAGCTTTTGATGAAAAACGGAAAATAGATATTTCAACTTTAAATTAAAAACATCATATAACACGTTATTGGGGCTTTGCGGGTGACGGAAGTTCGCGCGCCGAACTTTCAGCGGTAAATAGTGTTGGGCGCGCTCAGTTTCTGTAGTAATTATTTATTAAGTTTGTCAAGGTAGACAGTTCGGAAGTATTTATTCCGCAATATTTTCTAGCCGCCAACCGTTAGTACCAATTGCCGAAACGGACTGTACCATGACAATTTACTAAATACAAAAAGACTAAATGGCTGAAGAAATAAAAATGGTTAAGAAGTTGGTGAAACGTGTTGCAAAATGCAAACCACTGATAGAAAAAGAAACGCACGGACTATACAGAGTATTCGCTAGTCCTTATTTCTGGCGACAGAAAGCGGAACAGCTAAAACATGCCACGGACATTATTCTACCTGAACTAGACAAGCACTCAGAAGCTTTGGCGAAACAAATTAAAAAGAAAGACGTCTCACTTGAAATTGTGCCACCGAGTCTTCACACTTCATATCTTGGACTTTTGGGTTTTAGTATTGAATGTCTCTTCAAAGCATGTATTATTCGCGATAATCCCACTCATATAAGTCAAGGCAGACAGAATAAAATTATGAAAACACACAACTTATTGCAGTTAGCCGACTTGGGACAAATCAATTTGAGCAATAATGAAAAATGGGCTTGCGAACTTCTTTCTGAAACTATGTACGTAGATTTTAGATACCCTGTGGATCAATTTTATAAGCCTCACAGAAATATCAGTTCACCTGGAGTAAGCGTAATTAACATCAGCAACGCTCTTTTTGTTCGAATTTATCCAACAGTTAGTCAACTTCATTTTGCTAAAGGTGGCGAAGCTCCGACAAAATTGAAAAGTTCGAATTTCAAACCAATATTGACAACTAAAAATAAAATTCAGCCGACAGTTTGAAAAATAGTATGATAAAAATATTCTTACTCCAACGAGGTGGTACAAATGTTTCTTGGGACCAAGTATTTATTTTCGCCAAGGCATTTGGCTTATGTCTGGCTGTGAGTGCCGTTTTCTATTTTTTAAGAAAAATTTATCTTCTTGCTACTTCGGCAACAGAACGAAAATCACAGAAATACGGAACTCCATATAGATTTATAGGTTCAGAGTTCGTTTACCAAGCAAATAAAAATTACAGATGTTCAGAAAGTCAAGAAAAGAGCAGAAACTCTGACTGCAATACCTGTTATACTTTTACTGTAACAAATATAGATAATAAACAGCCGTCCTTCGAAATTAGTATTGACTACAGAGACAACGACATTAAAATAGAAGTAGCATTAATGGCTGGCCAGACAACTGAGACAAAAACTTATAGTTGCGCATACGATAAAGACGAAGCACGTCGGATAATATTAAAAGCTATGGACAGTTTGTTATGGAGTCATAAACAAACCTAATTAATTTATCAGCGGACACCTGACCAGAAATTGAATTGTGCAGCGGCAACTGGTACTAACAGAACCTACTTGCAATTTTTTGCGGGTTAGCTCTCAAATGCGTAAATTGGACCTAGCAAAAAACTGCAAGTAGCCGCCAACCGTTAGCACCAATAATAAAAGGACAATAGCTCTTTTTTTGAAAACTCATACTGTTTTGTTTTTAGTTTGAGTTCTCTTTTACGTATTTTTGAAAAAAAGCTACCGAAGGTTGGGTTCAACACGGGTTTTGCGTTAGTGGGCAGACAGTGCGAATAGAAACATTTGAGCATTTAATAAACATTGGTGCTGGTAGACAGTTTTCGGTTTCAAACGCCCACCAATGCACAGCCAGAAACCGTTGGACGGACTCTGAATAATTAAAAACACAATGACAAATTCAAAAGACTTATCAGAAATATACCGACAACAAATTTACTTCCTTGATAAAAGCTGCACCGACTATGACAATGGGACAGAAATTGAAGCCGTAAGAATCGCCGGACATATTCGGACACTAGTTCATGACGTCCAGTTAACCCAGACTACCCCCAAGACAACGACCGCATTAAACAGCCTTGAAAATTTATTAAAAGGAAAGGTCATAGCAGATGACGCAAAATTTAAGGAGGCAAATAAATTCATTCAACAATTAAAATCTCTATCAAATAAAACTGTAACTTCTCCAAGCAAGTCCTTGTTAACTCAACTAAATTTAAAAGAGGGAATAAAATACATTGACTCAAAAGGACCAAATCTTATTAATGGACTTTCAAATTTTACTTTCGGACAAGGTTCAATCGAAATAACGAGTGAGGCCTTCTCGTTTCCATATGTCGGACTTCTTTATGCAAACATAAGTGTGGTTAATAATGAATCCAATTTTACATTTACACCACTATTTAAAAATAAGTTACACAACAAAACACAAGTAAAACTTGTGGTCTTTGACGCATGGTGGAACGGTGAAATATTTGACAATAGACAGGGTTTAAAACTTTCAAGAAAGGATGTGATTTTAAACTTTGCGAATAAAGACGGATATTCTCATGTTGATGTTGACGAAGCCGAGAACTATTCAGCATTTAAACAAATTAATTCCTTTGTAATTCCATATAATGATACATCTGGCCGCGTAAAAACTATACCCCTTTTTCCAACGGTAAGACAAATTGCATATGAGTTACAAGAAAGTATAAAGGATATTAAGACAAGTTAAAATTAACTGCGTGCTACGGCCAACCTATAACAGGAGTTACCATTAATGCGGGCAGACACGCTAGCATTTGCAAAAATTCAAGGCCACTTCGTGAAAAAAATTTTCAATTTGCAAATGTTTAAAACAAAATCTTGATAATCTTAAAGTGCGAGCAAAAATTTCTGAAAAGGGAATTGATTATTATAGAAAAGTAATACACGGTTATATGGAGTAATTAACCAGGATTAACCAGGTATTATTTTATAGCTTTTACTTTGAAAACAAATCAGTAAATGAGTTAGCTAATGAAAAGGCAATCAATTGTACTGCTTTGTCAGTTAGGCTTTTAAGAGTAAAAAAATGCTAAATGTGTGTTTGATAAAAAAAAAGCTTGAATTCAGGATTATCAACAACCAATATGTTTATACTGCACCAAGTTATAACTAAAAAGACTAAAATGTAGAATAGAATTTGTATATTTGAAATTACAAAACCAATATTTTAAAAACATTGGATTTACTTTATTAAATAAGATATTACAAAAGTTTGATGTAAATTCAATAATTGCAAATGTAGAAATTAGGACTTAAAATTCAAAACAAAAATGATTAAATCAATTTCTAAAATATTATTAATTGCCTCGCTCGCTTTTATTGGCTTGAGTAACGGTTCAAAAGCACAAACTACTGCATGGGAATGGCAAAACCCTTTTCCGTTAGGAAATCGTTTAAATTCAGTTTATTTTACTGATGGCAATAATGGTTATGCTGTTGGTGGTAATGGAACAATCCTTAAAACCACCAATGCAGGTGCTAACTGGACTGCACAGACAAGTGGAACTAGTAATTTTTTATTTTCAGTTTATTTTACTGATGCCAATAATGGTTATGCTGTTGGTAATAGTGGTACAATCCTTAAAACCACCAATGCAGGCGCTAACTGGATAGCACAGACGAGTGGAACTAGTAATTATTTATTATCAGTTTATTTTATTGATACAAATACTGGTTATGCTGTTGGTAAGGGTGGTATAATTCTCAAAACCACCAATGCAGGTGTTAACTGGACAGCACTGACAAGCGGAACAACTTCTAGTATTTTAAATTCCGTATATTTTACTGATGCTAATACTGGTTATGTTGTCGGGAGTACTGGACAAATCCGTAAAACCACCGATGGAGGTACTAATTGGACAGTTCTGTCAACTGTCGGTAATTATGAAAATTTAAATTCAGTATATTTTACTAGTGCCAATACTGGTTATGCGGTTGGTGCCCAAGGAAAAATCCGTAAAACCACTAATGCAGGTGCTAACTGGACATCACTGACAGGCGGAACATCTACTTATAGTTTAAGCTCCGTTTATTTTACTGATGCCAATAATGGTTATGCTGTTGGTGATGGTGGTACAATACGTAAAACCACAAATGCAGGCACTAACTGGACAGCACAGATAAGTGGTACTACTAGTGGTTTACGTTCCGTTTATTTTACTGATGCCAATAATGGTTATGCGGTTGGTGATGGTGGTATAATTCTCAAAACCACCAATGCAGGTGCTAACTGGACAGCATATACGATCGGAACTAATAGTCATTTACATTCCGTTTATTTTACTGATGGCAATACTGGTTATGCAGTTGGTGAAGGTGGTAAAATTCTTAAAACCACCAATGCAGGTACTAACTGGGTAGCACAGACAAGTGGTACTAGTAATTTTTTATTTTCAGTTTATTTTACTGATGCCAATAATGGTTATGCTGTTGGTGATGGTGGTATAATTCTCAAAACCACCAATGCAGGTGCAAACTGGACAGCACAGATAAGCGGAACTACTAGTGTTTTACGTTCCGTTTATTTTACTGATTCTAATAATGGTTATGCTGTTGGCGGCGGTGGTACAGGTAATGCGACAATTCTTAAAACCACCAATGCAGGTATAAACTGGGCACCACAAACAAGTGGAACTATGAATAGTTTAATATCTGTTTATTTTACTGATGTCAATAATGGTTATGTTGTTGGTACTAATACAATAATTAAAACCACCAATGCAGGTGTTAGCTGGTCAGCACCACATATAGCTGGAGCTACTGAGAGTTTACATTCTGTATATTTTACTAATGCAAATACTGGTTATGCAGTTGGTGGTGATGGGTCAGGCATTACAAAAATTTTTAAAACAATCAATGCAGGTGCTGACTGGACAATACAGTCAATCGGATCTTATAATTTTTTAAATTCAGTTTATTTTACTGATGCCAATAATGGTTATGCTGTTGGAATGGGTGGTACAATTCTTAAAACCACCAATGCAGGTAGTAACTGGACAGCACAGACAAGTTGTACTTCTAATGCTTTAAATGCCGTTTATTTTACTGGTGCAAATACTGGTTATGCTGTTGGAGAAAGTGGAACAATAATTAAAACTACAACAGGTGGTGTTGTAGGTATAAATGAAAATGAGATAAAAAGTAATAACAAAGAAAATGTTGAAGTTTTTATTTACCCCAACCCAGCCACAAACTCCTTAAACA
The DNA here is from genome assembly GCA_044352985.1 of Bacteroidia bacterium. Taxonomy (GTDB): domain Bacteria; phylum Bacteroidota; class Bacteroidia; order B-17B0; family Aurantibacillaceae; genus JADJDM01. The sequence continues at coordinate 134,576 of JBILCU010000009.1, read as the reverse complement.
TAACAGGTATAAGAGGCAAAACAAGTATAAAAGTATATGATATGTTAGGCAAATTAGTAATGCAAAAAGAAACAGAAAGCAACACCACTTTAAACACAAGCACATTACCACGAGGCATTTATACGCTCGTAACCGAAAGTAATATGGGCAAGGCGTTAAATAAAGTGGTGATAGAGTAGAAATATTTTTAGTATTAAATTAATTAATGAGTTTTTTTGGCGAAAACTCTTGATTAGGTGTTCCTTAGCTCCCAACAACAAAACACGCCAAACCAACGAGTTATATTTTAATTTTAAATGTTCGTATTACGGGTAAGCTTACATTTACATCAACTTTTCCATTTCAATTAAAACAAGCACTATAAAAAAACACAAACTACTTTGATAAGTCATTATCAATTTAAAAAATATTCCAAAATCTCCAAACTAAAATTTATAAAAAACTAAAATTATCAATCGATTTAGGCTTTCAGTTAACATTTTTAAATTAGTCGTATATTCTGTAATTACTATAAAAGTAAACGATCTTGCTAATTTTCCCTACTTGATTTTTTGCTCTAAAACCAAGTAGCGCTACTTGCCATAAAATCGGGTACCGCTACGTATTGCAAAAAGCATTTCAGGAAGTTAGTTTTGTCATTGGAATTTAATTAATGAAATAAACGGTTCTTAAATGTATTTTAACTTTATAAAGATGAAAGTTTAATGCTTAGTAACCAAACGAGCCGCTTGATTATTGATGAAATATATAAATCTATAATGCAAAATATATCTACGCGAAGCCATAGCAATTTCGTTGCAAAAGCGAAACGTTATAGCGGGAATAAAGAAGTTACAAGCAAGGCTAAAAAACGACACAACCAATGAATAAAAAAGAAACAAAAGGCGGTGGACGACTGACAAAGAAAAATTCAAACTCAACTCAGACAGGTGAAAATACTTCGTCTGAGGAAGTTGAAATTTCTCCTAAGTTAACACCTTATGACATCTTCCAAAGATGCATTAAACGAGCCCAAAATTTAATTGACTTTCATTCTGAAGATAAAGGCTCTGAAATTGAAGAACATTTTTGTGATGCTTATAGAGCTGCAATCGTTTTGTCAATATCAGCTTTAGACGCATTTATAAGGTCAATAGTCACTGAAAAGATAAACAACATCTTGCTTGACAATACAAAAGAATTGCCTGAAAAGCTATCTTCTTATCTCAAAAATTTATTGAACCAAGACAAACTATTGTTAGCTGCTAGAAAATATAATTTACACGAAGTAGTTGACAAACATATAAAAGAAGATTTTGGCACTAAATCCTTTCAAGGTGAGTGGAAAATAAAGACCTTTATGGAATTAGTAGGTTACCAAAATATTTTTAAACAAGTTTCAGAAAAAGCAGATATCAGCGAAACAAACTTGATGAAAAAATTAGATACATATACTCAAAGGCGACACGTAATAGCTCATAGTGGTGACTATGACCTAAACAACACTGAACAGAAAGAAAACGACATAACAAAAAAATTTGCACAAGACTGTGTAGACATAGTAAATAAATTTGCTAAACACGTTAACGAAATCTACCAGAAAAAATGAAACGATTATATATAGTAACATACGATTTAAGTAATCCTGGTAGAAACTATGAAAGTCTACTAAAAAGGATTAAAACCTATAATGGGTGGGCGAGACTTGGTGGTTCTTCATATTTAATTATGACTGAACAAAGTGCAACACAAATTAGAGACAATTTGGTGCAAGAGCTTGACAGCAATGACAAAATTTATGTTGGACTTATGGGTAATAGTGCTGCTTGGCGTGGACTTGGAGACGAAGTTTCAAATTGGATAAAGAACAACCAAAAATAAGCCCAGCTTGTAACAGGCGTTTGGCTCAATGGCGGGTTACGTGGTTAATTGAACATTCTACCTCGCATCAACCTTTGTGGTGTATTGACAGTTTTGTGCTCCGAGATCTGCTACTGCGCCAAGTCGTTAAGCTATAACGACCTGGTGAATTTATAGAAATGATGTTAATAAAAAACAAACAAAATAATGGCACTGCAAGACGAAATAATTAATAAGAAAAAAGATATAAGTACAGATGGTTATCCAATGTCTATTGGAGAACTCATAAACTTATATAAAGATGAAGAACTGGACATCCACCCCGAATTTCAAAGGTTTTTTAGATGGACCCCATCTCAAAGGACGAAGCTTATAGAAAGTATTTTGCTAGGTATTCCAATTCCTTCAATATTTGTTTCTCAAAGAAAAGACGGTGTCTGGGATGTTGTTGATGGGCTACAAAGACTTTCCACAATATTTGAATTTATTGGCATTTTAAAAGATGAAAACAAGGCTGAACTTCCACCTAGTAAACTTGTGAAAACGGATTATCTTCCCTCATTAGAGGGAAAGGTTTGGGAGAACAATAACGACCCTGCAAATTCTTTGGATTCCGCTATGAGAATTGCATTTAAGAGAGAAAAAATTGATGTAAAAATTGTAAAGAAAGAAAGTGACGATTCTATTAAATTTGAGCTATTTCAAAGATTAAATACACTTGGTTCAAAATTGTCAGACCAAGAAGTAAGAAACTGCTTATTGGTTATGCTCGATAAAACTTTTTACGAATGGTTGAAATCGCTTGCTGATGATGCACATTTCCTAAATTCAATTTCAATTACTGAAAGATTAGTAAAAGAAAAATACAATATGGAGCTTGCGCTCCGTTTTGTTATTTTAAATACTATCGACCCAAATGAAGTAAAAACTGTAACTGATTTTAGCGAATTTATTACCAGTAAGATGGTTGAAATTACAAGTGATCCTCAATTTAATCGTAATGACATGGAAACAAAATTCCGTGAAACATTTTTGTTACTTGACAATGTTTTTGCAGACTCGACATTTCAAAAATATAGTGAAACTAAGGGAAGATTTGAAGGAAAGTTTCTAGTTGCAGCATTCGAGGCAATTGCAATTGGACTTGGCAAGAATATTAACCAGTGGATAGCAATCGGATATAATGAAAAGGTTAAAGCCGTATTGACTTCTAAAGTTAAAGAAATTTGGGCTGATGGTAATTTTCAGGCAAGATATGGATCAGGTGTAAATGTAACATCAAGAGTTCCTGTCCTTCTTCCATTAGGAGAAAAGTTATTGCGTCCATGAAAATTAGAAGTAAAGAAGAATTAATTGATTTTTTAACTGCAGACTTAGCATGGAGAAAAAAGGAATTGACAACTCTATATAATAATGTTGTTACTGCAAATCCTAAAGCCCTATCTACTGCTTTACGTTGTGCTTCTGTCTTGCTATATGCTCACTGGGAGGGATTTGTCAAAAATTCAGCAGAAAGTTATTTAACGTATATAAAATTCCAACGGCTAAATCTCAATCAAGTAAATTCTAATATTTTAGCATTATCACTAAAACAAAAAATGAAAGAGTTTTCGGAGACAAATAAAGCAACTTTGCACATTCAGTTTATTGACTATTTTCAAAACAATCTCGACGAAAGAGCTTTATTTTCTGAAACTGAATCAATAAAAACACAATCAAATTTGAATTCGATAATTTTAAAAGAAATATTTGCCACGATTGGTTTAGACATTACGTCTTATGAACTTAAGTCTAATTTAATCGACAAACAATTATTAAAGTACAGAAACGATATTGCACATGGAAATCAACCTCCATTAAACAAGGCAGAATATGAAGTATTGCATGTTGAAATTGTAGGTATGCTTGACAACATTTATACAGACATCAGTAATTCTGCTATATTAGACAAATATAAAAAAAACAACATAAGCAATTTATGAGTCATTCTAAACTCACAAAAGCCCGAATGCATAATAGCGCAAGCTCAATTTAGCTTATGGATACTCAAATACAGAGGTGAAAAAATAGCCAAAAATTGATGCCTGATTTCAAACTGTTTTGCGTAATATTAACAAAATGACATTAAATCAATGATAGCAGGACTTTTTTTAAGACATTACAAAATATACAAAGGTGCAACATACATTCCTTTTGGTTTACGTCAACTTGAAAATTTAAATCTTTTCATAGGGCATAACGGAGCAGGCAAAAGTTCTATTTTAGAAGCACTAGACACTTTTTTTAATGGTAGGCAATTTATCATTCACAACACCGAAAAGAAGACAGAAGCTTTTGTAGCGCCATTATTTTTGTTTTCAGAATCAGATTTAAAGCATTTTTCTAACAAGTCAAGAAGTATAATTAAAACAACTCACGGAGTATTGCTAACAATTTTAGAGAGCCAGTCACCAACTAATTACAAACCTTACAAACTATTTTTTGAGCAAAAGGAATTAATATTAAAAAGCCACTCTAATCATTACTTATTCTTATTTGCAACTTGGGCAGAGCAAGAAAGAAACCAAGAAGTATTCATAACATTTGATGATAAAATCAAGAAGAAAATTGTAGAGACCCCTGAATTTGAAACACCACAAGAATTACAAAAATCATTACAAACATTAAAGATAGAATTAATTGGTTTTTACTCATTTCAATACATTCCAGTCGAAACATCTATTGAAGAATTTCTCAGATTAGAGTCAAGGGGTATGCAAGAATTAATGAGTGAAAATGTAAAAAAACGTATTGAAAAAACACTAAACGAAAAACTGCCTACAAAAGCTGATAGAAAAAAGCAATTAAGTATTTTAGATATAGTAAATGAAGACTTAGACGTTTTTGTAGATGAAGTTGAAAAAATAATTCAAGAAATAGATGGTGAATACGATTTTGAAAAAGATTATAAAGCAAAAACACGTTTAACAGCAAACCATCTAACTGATGTTGTAATTGATGCATTTTTCTCAAAGAGAACACTTAAAAAATCAAAAAAACCAATAAAAAATTTATCCGCAGGAGAGCGTAAAAAAGCACTTATTGATATAGCATATGCTTTTCTAACACAAGATTCCGAAAGGAAGAAAAGGGTTATTCTTGCAATTGACGAACCTGAATCCTCACTTCATATTTCAATGTGTTATGAACAGTTTGAAAGACTTGAATCATTAGCAAATCAATTCAATAATCAATTGCTTGTGACTACACATTGGTATGGTGCTTTACCAATAGTTGAAAAAGGAAACTTGTATCATATAGACTCAATAAATTTTGATACACCAAAAATTACAGAATTTTCATTTAGAAACTATTTTGAAGAACGTGGTAGCCACCCAAATGATGTTCAATTCAAAAGTTTCTTTGACCTTGCATCAGCAATAATAAGTTCATTAAGAGTAAAAGAATCAAATTGGCTAATTGTAGAGAGTGAAGAAGATAAAAAATATATTGAGAAGCATTTGAAAAAAACTGACAGACTTAAAATATTGCCCGTAGGTGGTTGTGCAATAGTAAAGCTGCTTTATGATTATCTATACACGCCAATTTCTCAAAAGTCAGATGCAAAAGAATTAAAAGGTAAAATATTCTGTCTTATTGACACAGACCTGCAAGGATTAAATAACAAGAATGTACAAGAAGATTTAAAAAATAGTCTTTTACTTATAAGACGACTTCAATTGAACACTATAAACGAAATTGAACTTATTAGACTTGACACAAATATTAACTTTCCAACAGAGATAGAAGAATCATTAATTCCAAAAGCATTTTATGAAGCTCTAAAACTGACTATAGAACAGTCTGATGATGAAGATGCAAAGAAATCTTTTGAAAAATTTAAATTTGATGAGAATATAAATAATAGTTTCGTAAAAGGTGATAATTCAATAATATTTCCGGTAATTTCTGACGGAACTAATCCAAGGACTGAAAAAGAAAATATTATCAATTTTATTGACAAAAACAAATTAAGTATTTGCGAAAATTACTGTAAAATGGAAATTTCAGAAAAACCATTTTGGATAACTAAAATTGAAGAATACTTTGATAAATAGAAATACTATGTACAAAAGAACCTACCTAAAAGTGTCGGTTCATCGGTGTTCCTTAGCCTGCTCCCAACAAAAAAACTCGTATATTTCAAAAGTTTTAGCATTTAAAAATAGTAATGTTGCCCTTATTACATACAAGTTACTTAATTCAGGAAGAAAAAACTGAGGGGCATCACCCTATGAAATTTGAATGCAGTGACGGTAATATTTATTTCTGTAAATATTTAGTTGGTATTAAAAGTGCTGAAATAGATTGTTTGGCTTATGAAATAATAGCAAACCGTTTACTACTTGCACTTAACATTCCAACACCTGAAATTGCTTTAGTTCAAGTTAATGCAGATTCAATTTCAAAAAAAAGTTTACATTTTAATAAACGAGCCTACCCAAACGCAGTTTGTTTTGGATCTAAGTTGGTTAATTCTTCAAGTTTAGTAAATGCAACCCAAGTTTTTAATGAACGAAGAGAAGTAAAGCGCTACCATAATTACAAAGATTTAATAAAAATTGCCATTTTCGATTTGTTTTTTGATAACACTGACAGAGGACGAATGGATAATATTAATTTACTTGAAGCCATTGATATCATAAATGGTAAAAGAAAACTACAATATGTGGCTATTGACCATGCGTTTATATTCGGTGGCGTTCACGGTTTAAGATTTTTTAAGCCTACTGACCAACTTACCACAAATGGTAAATTAATTGAAAATGAATATTTTACAAGTCAAATACAGCATATTGCCAAAAAAACCAGGTTGCAAATATTGGAAGAATTCGTAAATTTGTACAAAGAGGTTTACAACAATGCAGTACAAGAAGCGTTTACGATGTTCCACCCAACGTGGCAACTTTATCAAAATTTAAATGATAGAGTCTATGATTACGCGTCTAATGCTGACCGTTTAAATAGAGTTACAGCAAAAATGCATGAATCTTTAAAAAACTTGAAATGAAAACTTTTGTAAGTCCCTTATACATTCAAACAAACCATTACACAAATGAAAAAATCGTTTGCGCTTTATTAGCTGCAAATGAAAATGGTGTGTTTTTTAAAATCAATAACGATAAAATTGATTTTGCATCAAAACTTTCTCCTGATAATATCAAGTTATTAGTAAAAAATGCATTTGAATTAATTCAAAATAAAGTTGAGTTAACAAACCAAAAGTTTTCTGATAAACAGACTTCCTTATTCGAGGTTGAAAATAATTTCAATAAAGATTACATTTCTTATTTAAGTAAATATGCCTCAGGCGTGATTCAATTCAACGAGCCTAAGCCTTTCAACATTGATTTAAATGAAATTAGTTTTGAAAGCTTATTTGAAAAATTTGTAGGTAAAGAATTAATTCACACAGCAATAGATAAAACATTTACAAAATCAATAAAAAAATCATTAAATAACCCTAAATTAAAGGATAAAGCTGATATTAATTATTCATTAGTACCAAAAACATTTACTGGATTACTTAAAAAGGCAACTGTTTCAGTAGCAACATTAAATGGCTCTTTAGATTTATATCAAGCTGTAGATTTTAATACAAGTGAAACGGCAATTGCACATAAACTGTATGAACTATTAGCAATTAATGATTCGGCTTCTAAATTTGCAAAACAAAAGTTACAAAAAAAAACGAATACAAAATTAATTGCTGTAAAACCTACTGATGGAACAATACAAAAATCTTTATTTGATTCGTTTTACAAGAATAGTGTTAAGTCAGGAATTATTGAATTATTAGATCCTTCAAAATTTGATAAAGATTTAAATAAAATAATTTCTACGGAGCATAAAAAACTTTCAGAAGCTATTTAAAAAAACAGGTAAATCGGTGTTCCTCAGCAGGCGCAAGCAACAAATCGCGCCAAACCAAAATAGCACATGCTTTAGCTAAGTCTTTTCAAGGCTTTAAGCATAAGCTATTTTGCCTTTCAGGCTGCTTGGTTTGTCACGTTTTTTGCTAGTTGCACAGTGCTTTCGTCACGGCAGCCTTCCATGTCCTTCAAGCAACTTCATTCATTTCGTTTCATTATTCACCCGTTACATCCGCTGCGCTACTTACACTGGGCGCCATTTCACTTCATTCATTGCAGCAGCTTTCAGTCCACCGGCTGCCTTAGTATAGCGTGCCTTGCTTGTCGCTCAGGCTTCGGGCTGTCATAGTTTTTGTAACCACATTTGCTTTTCCACTCACAACCGTAGCTAAAGCAAACTCTTTCGCGCAAAACAAAAACTCCGCCAGCCCTCGTGTTTTCAACACGGCTTGCAACCGCCTTTGCTTTCACAGGTTCAAGCTTCATGCTTCGTTGCTACGCGCCTTCGCTCCGCACGCATAAGGCACGTTCACACAGCGGATCGCAATTCAATTCTTTACTTGCAACCGCTCTCCCTCCGCACGCCGCAGGCGCTTTTACCTTAATATAATATTATACTACTTATTGCTATTTATAATTCAAGCTGGATATTTATCGAATACATTGAAATATAAACACCTTTAACCTTTATCAATAAAAAAGTAAGCAAAGTTGGGCCTGCGCCGCACTTCCTTCGCTATGCATTTTCAAGGTCAAGCCCTTCGGGTTTAGCTAAAAAAATCTCCACACTTCGTGTAGTATTTTTTTAGTCAAAAACCTTGACAATGCCCTCTGCGCAGCCCTTTATCATTGGCTTTCTTTTTTATTTTTTTCGGTTTTTATTTTTTCTTTTAAAAATATCGCTGAGCGCAGCGAAGCATAATAAATTTTAAATCCATAGTTATGCTTAAACCAAAAATCAAATGCCACAGTATTGGCAACACGTATCAACAACCGCATTTTTTTATCCTTTCTCGAGGTAAAAATTCAGGTAAACCTTTAACTGAGTATTGCGCAAATTGTTTCGTTTTTATTGCAGAAAATGAAGATGAAAAATGGCACTATTTTAACCTCTGTTATGCATTATGGCAGGGCAAGTATTTTCACCGTTTATTAGTAGGTTCAGTCATTGAGTTCATTCGCATTGATGAATTTGCTGTTGCTCTTCATCACGTAAACATTAATATCTCTCAAAACAAAACAGATTATTTAAAACAATTGGATTACATCCATCAACTCAACAAACATGAAGATTTATTGCGCAATCAAATTAAACTCATCCATCAGGTAAAACAGGCAATGGTTCACAAAATGCTTTCAAGTCGTTAAAAACAAAAAAGGTCGCTCCTGGCGGGGCGACCTTTAAAAAGTTTTACTTTTTCACATTACCTCTGCCACCACCAGAAGGATTTCCGGTTGTGCTAGGATAGTTCGGATTTGATGTTGTTTTTGCCATTTTAAAATATTATTTATATTAAGAGATCAAATCGAATACCAATAAATCAAAAAGTCAATTTGTCATATTTAAAAAAAATAGGCCACCTCATTTTGAGACAGCCTATTTTGCTAAATAGTTTGAAGTAAGTAATTATTTATTTAATCGTTTAACCAACCATTTCAGCAACAACGATACGCTAAAACTAACCACTGCGCCAAGCGCAGCAAGGACAACTGTTTTAATAATGTCAGATGAACCAATGTTCACCAATACAGTTAAGACTGTTCCGCAAACAGTGACCAGGATTGTTCCGTTTTCTATGTTCTGATGGCTTGCCATTTCATTATAAACAAATTTTTACTTACGCAGTTCTTCCTGCGTCAGCTTTGGTAAGTTTAGCGTTAGTATTGAATGATATTTTCGGTTGAGAAGCATTTACTTCGCTGGGTTCAATACTTAAACTTAACCATTCCTCTTTTGTAAACCCTGAATTATCATTCAACTCAGGCATGTTTTTAGAAGTTTCATGTTTTATCGTAAACATGATTTTACCCGGATGAATTTCAGTTAATTCATTACCTAACTTTTGCTCCGGTATTACCTGCAAATCAACGAATGTTGCCGTGTTTTCAATTTGATTTTTTTCTTGATTCATTTTTTTGTTTTTAAATTTTAGTTACTGAAATTTTCTTCTTTGCCTTCTTCGGTGGTTACTGCCTGGCATACTGCTGTTGCTACGCTTCCTGCAACTATAAAATATCCGCCTATGCTTACAACAAGAGCGGGTATTGCTATCGGAGATGCCACTATAACTCCGCCTGCGGCTACCAGTCCTAAACCAAGGTTCCTTAACCTTTTAAAGAATTTCGGAGTGGGCGATTTTAAACGTTCTGCTATTGTCATGGTTTTACTTTGATTGAATGGTGAGATAAACTTTTTCTTTTTGTTCCAGAATAGGAAACACCAATGCATTTAGTTTTTTTAAAGCATTTACAGAAGCATTGCCCTTTCCTTCGCCTGTCAAAACTGAAACAGGAGCAATACAACCTTTCAATTCTTTCAATGCGTCATTTGCCGGATGGATTAATAGTAGCGCTCTGTCAGGTACGTTCATTAGCATGAGATGCCATTTAAATTTAGCGCTGTATCTTTTTACTAACTCATACCTGCCTTCCGGCGCGCAAGAAATGCCGCTTTGATTTCCTTTCCAGGGAAGTTCAATACTGTGGCAAATAATTTCATGGCCATTATAAATACTTCCATTTGTTCCTAAACGATAGTATTTCCTTACAAGTAATAATTCCATATTAACTTACCTCAACAATGCACAATGAATTGTATGCTCCGTTTTTAAGCGAATACTGATTGGTATTCACTTCCTGCAAAAACTCCAATTGCAACAAAAACAAATTTGTTCCGCTTCCGCTGGGAGTAGCGGCAGGTATTAAACTCAAACTGGATTGAGCGCTATCAATTGGCAAAATTTCAGTATTGGTTAATTGCAGATTGTACACGTTTGTCGCAAAATCAATTTTTGCCCAAGCCCCTTTTAGCGCAATATGAGTAGCCCCGGCCGGGTAAGCAATATCGTTAACCGGCGATAAACCATTAATACTGATTTCTCCTGTTGATGTGTTCACCTGATAAGGTTTAAACAACACGCTGCCTAATACGGCTCTGATATTAAAATTAAAACCTTTCATCAGCTGTTTGCCTTCAGGCCTGATAATGGCAACGCCAACATTGCGTTCACCTCTTGCAGAAGTGTCATCAAGGTTTTTGATATCAGTCATTAATTTAGTTACGCGAGCCGTTACTCTGTTGTCGGAAGCAGTCAGCATCATGGTTCTGAGTGCATCTCTCAATAACTTTCCTGTTATTGCAGATGAACCAAATTCAGAACCGTTTTCCCGCGTTCTTACAAATGCAGGATCGTTTGCAATTCTGCTTGCGTCAACGCCGCCTTTTTCACGGGCCAAATGCCCGTCTTGAGTTTTGTAAAAGGAGATGTCTCCTATTTTACCTTTTAATTTTATGATTCCTTTTTGAATAGCCATAATTTAATTTTTAGAGATTTAACTTACACGCTGATGAATGCTGCGCAGTCAAACTTCAGCGTGGTCAAAACTTCACCTTATCGCGCATAGATGTCGTTCAACGGCTCAAAATTAAAACAGCGTTGAATCACACTGAAATAGCTTGTTCCGCATAAATACTTTTTGTTGATTTTATTCCGTTTATTCCACATATTCAGATAAGTGTTAATCTTATCTTTGTCATGCATAAAGTATACTTAATGTATAGATAAAGCATAGATAGAGTATGAAAGTTCCTCAACGAATATGTATTTACCCAAAAGACATTATGCTTATTACCGGTAAATCCGAACGGTATGGAAGAAAGCTATTGGAAAAAATCAGATCAAAACATCAAAAAGAAGAACATCAATTTGTAACGATAAAAGAATTCTGCTCATACACAGGCCTTGATATTACAGATGTTCAGTCGCAATTAAATGCTTAAAAATAGTATGATTTTTACCTCGTTTTAGTTTGATTAAATCATTTTTTATTTTTAATTTCGTTACCATCAAGTTCATTAAAAACTTAATCAACGTGTTTTAAAAGGTGGCATTTTCGGTGGCACCTTCATAATAGTAATGCTATCAAATTGATTTTCAGTTGCATTTTTACTCGTATTGGTTCCTATTCGGACTTGATTTTAGTCCTTTAAATAATTCTGCGCCTAATACATATTTTTTTTCTATTTCTAACGATTCATCAAATTGCTCCGCAAATTCATAAAGAGGCTTAAGTTCATTTCGATGAATACAGATTTTAAGTAAACTATTTGTGTTTAATTGAGGGTTAGTTAACTTACCGAATGACCACTCAAAATTTTGTAATTCATTTAAGTGGTTTTCGAGATTATACCAATTTTTATATCCGCAAAAAAAAGCTAAAACATCGAGAGTATGAACGTAAGGATAATTGTTTTTTGTATTTGTTAAAAACAATCGATACAAAGTACTCTCCGAAATTGGTGTCAGATTTTTTTTAGAAATTAAATCGCTTATTTTTCTACAATCTGCCTTTGAATAAATTGGAAAATTAATAGTTCGGGTAAGTTTCCAATACAAACCATTTTTTAGATAATCAGATAAAATATATTTAGGACGAGGCATTTAAACTACAATATTACTAATAGAATTAAAACCGCATAAACATGACCTAACTTGAACCAAATAAGTGAGCTGTTTAAATTAACCATTAAAAAACAAAAGAAATATAAGAGCCTGTTTAAATTTTATAAAATGAATTTGTAATAGCTTATTTTTGAGTGAGAAAAGGCGGATTTTACAGTCATAATGGAATAGTTCTGACGAAAAAATCCAACGAATTCGCAACTAAAAAGAAACATAACAAAGAAATTAGATTAATTTTAAACAGGCTCTAAATTTGCGAAAGTAATTTTTGATACTTCGTTATATTAAAATAATTTTACAGATTAGTAATACGTTGTTGAAGTGGGAGAGATTTTAAAGAAAATCAATTTTACAGGTAAACTTCCTGCAAAAATTGATGATAAAAAAATTTACTTAGATGGCATAAAAGGTTCAGCATTGGCTTTTTATTCTGCTACTCTTTTTTCAAAATTTCCGAAAAATCAGATTATTATTTGTAACGATCGTGAGGCAGGTTTGTATTTATACAATGATTTACAAAATATCATCGAAGATAAATACATTCATTTTTTTCCTGCATCCTATAAAAAACCTTACGAAGAGGAACAAACTGCAAATGCAAATGTTCAGGAGCGTTCGGAAGTATTGAACCACATCAGTAAATCTATAAGTTCAAACATCATCATTACTTTTCCGGAAGCATTATTCGAAAAAGTAATTACCAAAAAAACATTAGAGGATAATACTTTTGAGATACGAGTAGGTGAAAAATTATCTATTGAATTCATTGCAGAATATCTGCACAACTTTCAATTTGATTTGCAGGATTTTGTGTATGAAGCAGGTCAATTTGCTATACGTGGCGGCATCATTGATGTTTATTCGTTTGCCAATGATTTGCCTTTTCGGATTGAGTTGTTTGGTGATGAAGTAGAATCGATACGTAGTTTCGATCCTGTTTCTCAGCTTTCTGATAAAAAGTATGAGTTCATTCAAATTGTCCCGAACGTAAGTGTTGCATCTACAAAAGATGTTCGTCAAAATCTATTGGAGTTTGTTGGCGAAAAAACTATTGTATTTGTGGAGGATGCTGCTTTATTGGATGGCAAACTGAATCAGCAGTTTTCAAAAGCAGAAGATGCCTATTTGCAATTAAATACAACCGTTCAAAAAGAGCCAGATGAGTTATTTGTGAAAGGGAATGATTTTATGTCGGTTCTGGACAAACACACATGCTTTGAGTTTGGAAATAAACCGTTACATAAAACAGACATCATCACCTTCTCTCAGCAACCTCAGCCTATCTTCAATAAAAACTTTGAAATGCTTTTGTCTAATTTGGTTGAGAACAAACAAAAAGGTTTTACCAATATACTTTTTACTGATACAGCTAAACAAGGCGAACGTTTGCAACAAATTTTTGACGACATCAGTAAAGAAAAAAATTTACCTGAGAAATTATTTGAACCCATTTATCTTTCTATCCATGAAGGGTTCATTGAATACGAACAAAAAATTGCTGCATACACGGATCATCAGATTTTTGAGCGTTACCATAAGTATAGAGTAAAAAATATCGGTCATAAAAAATCGGAGGCGCTTACCTTAAAAGAATTATACGGATTGCAGCCCGGTGATTTTGTTGTTCACATTGACCATGGTATCGGGCGTTATGCCGGCCTGGAAAAGATTGATGTAAACGGCAAACCACAAGAGGCGGTAAAATTAATTTACAAAGACAATGACGTATTGTATGTCAGCATACATTCTCTTCATCGTGTTGCAAAATATTCGGGTAAAGAAGGTCAGGTTCCGCGCATTGATAAAATTGGTTCAACAGTATGGCAAACGCTAAAAAATAAAACCAAACGAAAAGTAAAAGAAATTGCTTTTGATTTAATTAAATTGTATGCAAAACGTAAATCGTTAAAAGGTCATGCCTATTCAAAAGACACTTATTTGCAAACTGAGTTAGAGGCATCTTTTATTTATGAAGATACTCCTGATCAGTTAAAATCAACCAACGATGTAAAAAAGGATATGGAAAAACCTTATCCAATGGACAGATTGGTGTGCGGTGATGTTGGGTTTGGAAAAACGGAAGTTGCAATTCGCGCTGCTTTTAAAGCAGTTTCCGATAGTAAACAAGTAGCGGTATTAGTTCCAACAACCATATTGGCTTTGCAGCATTATAAAACATTTAGCGAACGACTGAAAGGTTTTCCATGTAACATAGAATACATTAATCGTTTCAAATCATCCAAGGAACAGAAAATTATTTTTGAAAGATTAGCCAAAGGTGAAATAGATATTTTAATCGGTACGCATAAACTAGCAGGGAAAGATGTAAAGTTTAAAGATCTTGGCCTAATGATTATTGATGAAGAACAAAAGTTTGGTGTTGCTGTAAAAGATAAATTGAAAACCATCAAAACAAGTGTTGACTCGTTAACACTTACCGCAACACCTATTCCTAGAACCTTGCAGTTCTCATTACTTGGAGCGAGGGATTTATCGGTGATTTCAACACCACCGCCCAATCGTTATCCAGTTCAAACTGAATTGCATCCGTTTAATGAAGAGTTGTTGCGTGATGCAATCAGTTATGAAATAAAACGTGGCGGACAAGTATTTTTCATTCACAATAAAGTGCAAAGCATTCAGGAAGTAGCGGGCATCATTCAACGCTTAGTTCCTGATGCACGTATTTGTATTGGTCACGGACAAATGGATGGAGACAAACTAGAAGATGTAATGATGAATTTCATTGAAGGTTATTATGACATACTTGTTGCAACTACAATCATTGAATCAGGCTTAGATATACCTAACGCAAACACCATCATCATTAATGATTCTCAGAATTTTGGGTTAAGTGATTTGCATCAGATGCGTGGACGTGTTGGACGTAGTAATAAAAAATCGTTTTGTTATTTGTTTACTCCTTCATTACTTACCCTCACAAACGATGCGCGAAAACGATTAAAAGCCATTACAGATTTTACTGATTTAGGTAGCGGATTCCAAATTTCCATGCGTGATTTGGACATTCGTGGTGCGGGAGATTTATTAGGCGGAGAACAAAGTGGATTCATCAACGATATGGGATTTGAAACGTACATGAAAATTTTGAGTGAAGCCATTGAAGAATTAAAAGAAGAAGAATGGTATAAAGAAGAAAATATTGAAGAGACTGCAAACAAACAACATTCACTAGCTACCTTCTCTAAAACATTTGTGAAAGAAACACAAATTGATACCGATTTTGAATGGCTAATTCCTGATCGGTACATTAGTAACATCACCGAACGTTTAAATCTGTATCGCGAATTAGATGAGATTACTAAAGAATATGATTTAATTAAATTCGAAGCGAATCTGAAAGATCGTTTTGGCGAACCACCAAAACAGGTTAAGGAATTAATAAATGCAATGCGCATGCGCTGGCAAGCCATGCATATTGGTTTTGAAAAATTGATTTTGAAAAACGGAAGAATGGTGGCTTATTTTTTAAGCAAACCCGATTCAGAGTATTATAATTCACCTATGTTTAAAGCGGTGTTAAACTATGCCCAGAAAAATCCGCAATCCTGCCAGTTAAAAGAACAAAACAATAAATTTTACATCAGTATTGCCCATGTAAAATCAGTGCAGGATGTAATCGGTATTTTTAATTACATTGAAAAAACCGAAAAGGAACTTTTGCAATAGGTAGTTAATAATGCTTTAAAGGGTAAAACAAAAAAACCTGCCTAATGGCAGGTTTTCATAACAAATCAATTTATTAAAAATTATTTGATAGGCTGAGCAGCTTCAATTGTAAATTCAACTTCAGCTGTACCATCCATTTCAATACCAAAATCTTTACAATTCACATTAAATTCACCTTCAAAACCCGCAACATTAATTTTATAATCCTGAATTATTTTAGAACCAAAGTAATTGAATTTTAATTCAGTATCTTTTATTATTCCTTTAATTGTCATCTTGCCTTTTGCAATGTATGCAAATTCATCTGGTTCTGGGTTTTTTACTACTTCAGTTGCTTCAAAAGTTGCATTTTTATATTTCTTCACATCGAAATATTCTGCTTTATCTTTTAAATGACCATCACGCATACTATTTTGTGTATTGATAGTAGATAAATCTAAGCTTATATACACTTTTGGTCCAGTTGCATTTTCCAAATTCACATAGCCGCTATCAATGCTGATTGAACCTTTGGTGTCAGCAATGAAATGTTCAATACTAAAATCCAATGAACTGTGAGATCCATCAACCACATACATTCCTTTTAATTCAGCGATGTCTTTTTTGTTTGCATTCATGATGCTGTCGCATTGTTCTTTGCTAGTGCATACATATTCTTTGCCGTTTATGTTGCAAACAAATTTCTCAACTTTCATTTCTGATTTGCAACATCCTTCTTCGCCCGAACAGCTAGAAGTTCCAATTCCAACAATATAAGGAGCAATAACTAAAGAAACGATTGACATTAATTTAATTAAAATATTCATAGATGGTCCTGAAGTATCTTTAAAAGGATCACCAACTGTATCACCTGTAACTGAAGCTTTATGTGGTTCAGATTTTTTGTAGAACATTTCTCCGTTAATCAAAACACCTTTTTCGAATGATTTTTTAGCGTTATCCCAAGCACCACCAGCGTTAGATTGGAAAATTCCCATCAAAACACCTGAAACAGTAACACCTGCTAATACACCACCTAATACTTCTGGCCCGAAAATAAAACCAACAATTACTGGCGTAATTAAAGCAATTGCACCTGGCAACATCATCTCACGGATAGAAGCTTTAGTAGAAATTGCAACGCATTTTTCGTATTCCGGTTTCGCTTTGTATTCCATAATTCCTGGAATCTCGCGGAACTGACGACGAACTTCTTGTACCATGTCCATAGCAGCTCTTCCTACTGCTTGAATACACAATGCAGAGAAGATGAAAGGAATCATAGCCCCAACAAATAATCCCGCTAATACATTGGCTTTGTAAATATCAATTGCATCAATCCCAGCAATACCAACGAATGCAGCAAATAAAGCTAATGAAGTTAATGCAGCAGAAGCAATAGCAAAACCTTTACCAGTAGCTGCTGTAGTGTTACCTACTGCATCTAAGTTATCTGTACGCTCACGAACTTCAGGAGGTAACTGACTCATTTCTGCAATACCACCAGCGTTATCGGCAATAGGACCAAAAGCATCAATTGCTAATTGCATAGCCGTTGTCGCCATCATCCCTGCAGCAGCTATTGCAACACCATATAAACCTGCACAATAATAAGAACCCATAATACCAGCAGCCAATGTTAAGATTGGAATAACGGTTGATTTCATACCAACAGATAAACCACCAATAATATTAGTAGCGTGACCTGTAGAAGATTGTTGAATAATAGAAAGAACCGGTTTTTTACCCATCGCTGTGTAATACTCAGTAATAATACTCATAATTGCACCTACCACTGTACCTACCAAAATTGCCATAAATACACCCATTTTGGTAAAAGCTTTATCACGTAAAACAATTTCGCCATCAGGTAACATATACATAACAGCAAAGTAAGAAGCAATAACTGTTAAAGCCATTGAAGCCCAGTTACCATAGTTTAGTGCATTTTGCACATTTGATTTCTCATCTTTGATTGTAACAAACCAAGTACCTACGATAGAAAAAACGATACCTAAACCACAAATTACCATTGGTAATAATACTGGAGAGAATCCGTTGAATCCATCTGTATAAATTCCTTGTACTTTTTCAACAACAATTTCTTGTCCCAAAACCATAGTAGCCAAAATTGTTGCTACATAAGAACCGAACAAGTCAGCTCCCATACCAGCTACGTCACCTACGTTATCACCTACGTTATCAGCAATAGTTGCAGGATTACGAACGTCATCCTCAGGAATACCAGCTTCAACTTTACCAACTAAGTCAGCACCAACGTCAGCTGCTTTTGTGTAAATACCTCCACCAACACGTGCAAACAAAGCGATTGACTCAGCTCCTAAAGAGAAGCCTGTTAATACTTCGATAGCTGTTTTCATTTGGTCGCTGTTTACTTCAACAACGTTGAAAATCTTTAGGAAAACGATAAATAAACCGCCTAATCCAAATATTGCTAAACCAGCAACACCTAATCCCATTACAGTACCGCCTGTAAAAGAAACTTTTAATGCTTGTTTTAAACTTGTACGTGCAGCTTGAGTAGTACGAACGTTAGCTTTAGTAGCTACTTTCATACCAATATATCCTGCTAAAGCCGAGAAAACTGCACCAATGATAAAGGAAATTGCAATAATCCAACTTGAATGCAATTCTCTATCTCCAATTTTATGAACAGTTCCTGAATAAGCTAATAAGGAAGCGGCAAACACTACGAAAACACTTAATACTTTCCACTCTGCTTTTAAAAATGCCATTGCACCTGAGGCAATGTAACCCGCTAATTCTTTCATGTTTGCATCACCTGCATCTTGTTTGCTAACCCATGCAGATTTGATTGCCATTACAATTAAGCCCAAAATACCTAGGGCAGGAACTAAATAAATAATTGAATCACTCATTGTTTGTTTTTATTATATTACTGTTAATCAAAAAGTTACGAAATCGAATTAATTTTAAGGTGGCAAAAGTAACTAATCTGAGTAAAAAAACAAAATTGAACGTTTTAAAACTGTTAAAAGGTAAGATTTAAAAAGAATCGAAATAAAAAAAGAGATAATATCAAAAGCATAATAAAAGAAGTTAAAACTACTTTTGATACTGGGGTTTAATTTTGTCTTTAACTATAAATGATGCCGAAAAATCATTTTTAATTTTATTTAAAAAACCATAAGCTTCAGGCTTAGTTTTAAAATCACCAACTAAAATTACAAAATTAGGTTGCTGATATTCTTCATAAGCAGCTACATCTTTGTATTTAGATAAAAATTTAGATTTAATATCCAGTGCAACATCTCTATTTTGTCCGAAGTGAATTTTTATACGATAACCATCGTATTCCCCATCTGTAATTTTATGATAGGCAATTTTTTTTTCCTTCAATAAATTTAATTTATAAAAAGTTGAGGAATCTGTTTGAGACAATGCTGCAAAACAGCTCACAATTAAAAAAAGAAAAAGAAAAGTTTTTGTCATGTTCTGCAAATATACAATTATTGAACCATGATTTTCAGAAACTATACTAGTTAGGTTAGATCAAGAATTAAGTCAGAAAATTTTATTTTTTATGCTCAATCTTTTTGAATTTATCAAAATTAGCGCTTTGGTCATCGGCATCATAACCTAAAGCAACTATTTGTTTCTTTAAATCATCTAAGGTTATCTTTTTTGCATTAAACACTACCGATATTTCATGTTTTATAAAATCACACTCCACCTTTTTTATTCCCTTAATTTTAGATAAATTTTTTTCAATGTTTTTTTTACAAAACTCACATTCTGCTGATGTTTTGATGATTGCTTTCGTTTTTCGCGGATTTTGAGCAACAATTGAATACGAAACAATCAAAAACAAAAATAGACAGCTAATTAATTTACTCATAAATTATTTATAATAACAGGCCAAATTACAAATTTATTCTTTTCTAAAACTACCTATATTTCAGCTATTAATTCCTATCTTTGGAAATTGTAAAATTGAAGTTGATAGAGATGAAGAACATTAGAAATTTTTGCATTATTGCACATATTGATCATGGTAAAAGCACTTTAGCTGATCGTTTATTGGAATACACCAACACAGTTTCAAAACGAGAAATGCAGGCGCAGGTATTGGATGACATGGATTTGGAAAAAGAACGTGGCATCACCATTAAAAGCCATGCCATTAAAATGGATTACGAGTATACCGGTGATTTAAAAGATAAAGGGAAATATGTTTTAAATTTAATTGATACACCGGGGCACGTAGACTTTAGTTATGAAGTTTCTCGTTCAATTGCAGCCTGTGAAGGCGCTTTGTTAATTGTGGATGCTGCACAAGGTATTCAAGCACAAACCATCTCTAATTTATACCTAGCTCTTGAGCATGATTTAGAAATTATTCCTATCCTCAATAAAATTGATTTACCCAGTGCAGAACCTGAGTTAGTAAAAGATCAAATAGTAGATTTATTAGGTTGCAAACGAGAAGAGATCATGGCCGTTTCGGGTAAAACTGGCATGGGTGTGCACGAATTGCTCGCTGCAATTGTAGAACGTATTCCTTCTCCTAAAGGTGATGAAAATGCACCATTACAAGCATTAATTTTCGATTCTGTTTTTAATTCATTCAGAGGAATCATTGCTTATTACAGAGTTTACAATGGCGTTATTAAAAAAGGCGATAAGGTAAAATTCGTAAACACCGGTGCAACTTATTCTGCTGATGAAATTGGCGCACTTCGTTTAAAGCAAGAGCCTAGAGACATTGTAAAAACAGGCGATGTAGGCTACATCATTTCAGGCATAAAAGAAGCCAAAGAAGTAAAGGTTGGAGATACCATCACTACTTTAAATAATCCTTGTAAAGATGCTATTCAAGGGTTTGAGGATGTTAAACCAATGGTTTTTGCAGGTATTTATCCTGTAGATACAGAAGATTTTGAAGAGCTTCGTTACAGTATGGAGAAATTGCAGCTTAATGATGCCTCTTTAACTTGGGAACCTGAAGCATCGGCAGCTCTTGGTTTTGGTTTCAGATGCGGCTTTCTGGGCATGTTGCACATGGAAATCATTCAGGAACGATTAGAGCGTGAATTTAATATGACGGTTATTACAACTGTACCTAACGTATCTTATATCGCTCATAAAACAAATGGTGAAATTATAACAGTAAATAACCCAAGTGATTTACCGGATCCTGCAAGAATAGATTTCATTGAAGAACCTTTCATTAAAGCTAGCATCATTACTAAATCAGAATTCATTGGGTCTGTAATGAAATTATGCATCGAAAAAAGAGGGCAAATCATTAATCAAACTTACTTAACAACTGATCGTGTTGAGATGATTTTTGAAATGCCATTAGGAGAAATTGTATTTGATTTTTACGACAGATTAAAATCCATTTCAAAAGGTTATGCATCGTTTGATTATCAGCCTTGCGGCATGAAACCTTCTAACCTAGTTAAACTTGATATTTTATTAAACAGCGAACAAGTTGATGCTTTATCAGCATTAATTCATCGCGATAACGCACATGAGTTTGGTAAAAAAATCTGTGAAAAATTAAAAGAGTTAATTCCGCGCCAACAGTTTGAAATACCAGTACAGGCAGCTATAGGAGCAAAAATTATTGCTCGTGAAACAATTAAAGCCATAAGGAAAGATGTTACTGCAAAATGTTACGGTGGTGATATCTCCAGAAAACGTAAGTTATTAGAAAAACAAAAAGAAGGTAAGAAACGTATGCGCCAAGTTGGTAATGTAGAAATACCACAAAGTGCATTTATGGCTGTTTTAAAATTGAATGATTAAAAATATATTTTAATACAAAACATGAAATCAAAACTTATAGTATACTTCATATTCTTTTTATTCATCAACTCTGCAACCTTTGGGCAATTCTTAAAATTTACAGGCTTTGCAACACATGATAATGAAGCTATTGAAGGCGCATCTGTTTTGGTATTAGAAAACGATAAAGTTATTACTCAAACGCAAACTAACGATAAAGGTTTCTTTTTAGTTAAACTTACTTTTAATCATAATTACGTTATAAAATTTGAAAAGCAAGGATTTTGCAAAATGTATGCTCTTGTAAACGGCTCGGTTCCAGAAGACAAACAAGACTACAATATCAAATTTGAAATTAGAGTGCCTTTTTTTGATTTTGAACAAAAAGAATTAAACTTAAAAGTATTTGAAAAACCGATTACAAAAGTGTATTTTGATGGTAACTCAAGATTTATTGACGATCCACTTTATATCACTAATTTTTATAAAGAATTAAACAACGAAATTCTATTACAAAAAACTGAAGAAAAGCCTAAGTCAGAAGCAAAAGAAATAGCTAAACAAGAAGACTCAAAAAAATCTATTAAACAATACCAACTAGTTGGAAAAGTTTTACACTCCGAAGACGGCCATTTGCCCTACTCTGGAGTTAAGGTAAGCATTTTTGATTCACTACAGCGTGAAGTGTATAGTACCATTACTAATAAATTAGGCGTATTCTGTTTTCCGTCAGTAAATATTAAAAATGCATCTAGAATTAAGGTTGACAATAATAGCGCTAGTAATGAAAACAAAATGATGCTTACCGATTATGAGACAGAGAAAGTTGCTGATGAAACTAAAGTAAATAATCAAAAAACAGAATTTAGTTCTAATCCTAAAAACAAATTATTTGAAAAATTAATTCGTGAAAATTACACCACTTTTTTAGCCGGTAAAATTGGGGTTGAAGAAAATGGTGAAAACACACTTCTTGCAAATAAATTTATTTATTTAATGACAGAGGAAAATGAAATTATTGAAAAGGTAAGAACAAATCAATTCGGAGAATTTTTATTTACAAAATTGCCTTTGGATAAAAATTACATAATTGCTGTAGATGAAAACGACACTGGATTAGGAATGAATAATAAATTAAAATTATATACCGTAAAAGATGTTTTGGTAAATGCAAAAGACAGCTTAATTAAGGGTAAATTTCAGTATAAATTTTTAGTTAATGATTCTAAGACTTTTTATGAAATGATTGTTGATGACAGTAAATTGAGAATGGATTTAAATGGCAAGATTGCAGGCGATAAAACGACGAATGCAATTGAAAATTTAAAACTATACTTGTTAAACAAAGACAAAAACATTATTGATTCTACATTATCAGGTAAAGACGGTGAATTTAAATTTAAATATATTCCGTATTCTGATCAGTTTTATTTTAAAATTAAAGATACTTCAGTAATAAATAGTTATAAAAGCATTATTATTTATGATAAAAATGGTTCTATTGTTAAATATGTAACTGTTAAAAACAAAGAATTATTTGAATATAAATTATTACAAAATGATTTGAATATGTTACAAGAAATCTATCTTCATGATCCATGGATGAACTTATCCTATCAAGTTTCAAAAAACAATCCAAAGGCTCCAATTACAATTATGGAAAACATCTATTTTGAATCTGGTAAAGCCGACATTTTACAAGCATCAAAACAAACATTAGATAAAATTGTATTTACTTTAAAAAACAATCCTACAATTAAAATAGAAATTGGTGCTCATACCGATAGTAAAGGTAGCGATGAATTAAACCTTAAACTATCCGAAAAAAGAGCTCAAAGTGCGTTAAATTATTTTGTGTCAAAAGGCATTGATCGTTTGAGGATAACCGCAATGGGTTATGGTGAAAAAAAATTATTAAATAAATGCATAAATGGCACTGCATGTTCTGAAGAAGAACACTCTAAAAACAGAAGACTTGAATTCAAAGTTATTATTCAATAACTAAAAATTACCAATTAATGTAAATTAATTGTTAACCAAAGGTGTAATTTTTATTACTAAAACGTTTTATTTAGCTTAATTTAGAGTTAAATAAAATTTACAGCCATGAAAAACTTATTTTTTACAGCAGTATTTAGCATATCAGTATCTATGTTATCTGCGCAGCAAATTGAATCTCAAAATTTACAAAAAGTAAGTTCAACTGAAAATAAGCTTAGTTCTTTAAATGAACAATCAAGCTCTTCGAAAAAGTTATTTGGCAACGTTTCTTATTATTATGAAAATGGTAAATTAAAAGAAACAGGAAGTTTTATTGATGGACAGCGACATGGAACATGGATACGATATGATGAAAATGGCAATAAGCTTGCAGAAGGCAATTATAATAACGGGTTAAAAGACGGTAAATGGATGATTTGGGATGAAAATGGGAACAAACGTTTCGAATTTTCATATCAAAATGGTCAAAAATATAGTATTTGGTCAAGTTGGGATGAAAAAGGTGCACTTATTGCATCAACCAACTATGAAAATCAATAGTTAAAATTATAGATTTTTTTACTGAGCATTCCATCCGCCATCTACCGGCATAGCAGTGCCGGTTATGGTTGAAGCATCATCGCTAGCAAGAAATAAAGCCAATTTCCCTAAGGTTTCTACTGAAACAAATTCTTTAATAGCTTGTTTGTGTAGCATAACTTTACTTACCACTTCATCCTCACTCATATTGTGTGCTTTTGCCTGATCGGCAATTTGTTTTTCAACTAATGGTGTTTTTACATAACCTGGGCAAATGGCGTTACATGTAATATTATATGGAGCTCCTTCTAAACCTAATACTTTTGTAAATCCAACTATACCATGTTTTGCAGCTACATAAGCCGATTTAAATTCCGACGCAACCAAACCGTGCGCTGATGCTATATTAATAATTCTACCAAATTTTTGAGCTTTCATCGATGGCCAAACTGCTTTGCTTAAGTGGAAAGCGGAAGATAAATTAATTCCAATAATAGCATCCCATTTTTCGGCAGGAAAATCCTCAATAGGTGAAACATATTGAATGCCCGCATTACAAACTAGAACATCAATTTTACCAAATTTTGAAATGGCATCATCTACCATTTTTTTCAACTCAAATGGATTGAGCATATTTGCAGATGAAAATAGGGTTGTAACGCCATATTGTTTTCCTATTTTTTCAGCAATTTCAGGGCCGTTGGTCTCTAAACCATTAAACACAACGTTGTATTTTGCTTTAGCAAACTCAATTGCAATTCCTAATCCTATTCCACTTGAACTGCCCGTAATTAAAACTGTTTTATTCATGATAAATTTTAAGTAGGTTCAAAAGTAAATTAATTTTCAATTGGTAAATTAATCATGTGCGGATAAAAGCATTTTACTTTTTAAACAATGGTTTTGTTTTTTGTGAGAAAATTAACATCATTCAACAAATACCTTATTTTATAAGATTGTATATTTATCAAAAATTAAAAAAACACAAACATGGCATTAGAAATTACAGACAGCAATTTTGAAGAATTAGTTTTAAAATCTGACAAACCGGTTTTAGTTGATTTTTGGGCAGAATGGTGCGGACCTTGTCGCATGGTTGGACCAATTGTAGAAGAACTTTCAAAAGATTTTGATGGCAAAGCAGTTGTTGGAAAAGTAAATGTTGATCACAACTCAGGCATTTCATCAAATTATGGAATCAGAAATATTCCTACTTTATTGATTTTTAAAAACGGGGAAATTGTTGACAAACATGTTGGCGCAGCTCCAAAAAATGTATTAGCTGCGAAAATTGAAGCTCAACTTTAATTACATTTTTTTGAAAAAGCCATCTTGTTTTATTTAATTTAATCAAAATGGCTTTTTTATTTTATGAACTCCTTTCACTCACAGAACATACAACAATTTTCGAAGCTTGAATTTTTTGCAAAACAAGTTGTAGAAGGTTTTATTACAGGTTTGCATAAAAGTCCATTTCATGGGTTTTCTGTTGAGTTTGCAGAACATAGATTATATAACAAAGGTGAGTCAACAAGGCATATCGATTGGAAATTATTTGCCAGAACCGAAAAACTATTTGTAAAACGTTACGAAGAAGAAACTAATCTGCGTTGCCAAATTATAATCGATACTTCTTCGTCTATGAATTTTCCTTTTGAATTACATTCAAAAAAAGAAAAGCCAGAAAACAAAATAGGTTTCTCAGTAAAATCAGCAGCTTGTTTAATTGAACTTTTCAAAAAACAACGAGATGCCGTTGGATTAACTTTATTTAATCAGGAAATTCAGAAACACTTTAATGCTCGCTCGGGGCAGGTACATTTAAAACACATGTATACTGAGCTGGAAAAATTGTTAGCTGATTTTAATCCCGAACAACTTAAAACATCCAATATCAGCGAAGCGCTACATCAAATTGCAGAAACTATTCACAAGCGTTCGCTAGTTGTTATTTTCAGTGATATGTTTGAGAATTCAGACAATAATGAGCCGTTGTTTTCTGCCTTACAACATCTCAAACATAAAAAACATGAAGTCATTTTATTTCATGTTACCGACAAAGAAAAAGAGTTTGATTTTAATTTTGAAAACAGACCCTATAAATTCATCGACATGGAAAGTGGTGAAGAATTAAAATTGAATGCTTCCGAAGTGAAACAGAACTATATTGAAGCAATAACAAAAATTTACGATGACATTAAATTAAAATGTGCTCAATATAAAATTGATTTTATAGAGGCAGATATTAATCAAGGCTTTGAGCATGTTTTAAAATCATACCTCATCAAACGTAATTTACTCTCCAAGTAAAAAGAAACAATAATCTACCGGATTGCTATTATCGTTAAAGATTAAGCTTACCGATTATCCAATTTTTAACTTTAAAAAGAAAAAAAATTGCACCTTTGTTTTTTATTAAAACAAATGAAAAACACACTTATTTCGGCAACATTTTTTGCAGCTTTAATAGTAGCATGCAAATCAAAAAAAGTAACACCAGATCAAACAAATAATATCGATACCGCACAATTAGATTCTGTTGCAAGTTTCGAAGAACTAATAACGCCCGAACAAGAAGTAAAAACTTATCGTGCTTCAGAAACCCGATTAAACGATATACTTCACACTAAATTGGAAGTTAGTTTTGATTGGCAAAATGCATGGTTATTAGGTAAAGCTACGATTGATGTTAAACCACATTTTTATGCAACCAATATGCTCTACCTCGATGCAAGAGGTATGGAAATTAATAAAGTTCAAGTAGTAAAGGATAAATTGTATACTGATTTAACTTACAGATATGAAAACGATTCCATAAAAATACAATTGGATAAAACCTACACTCGCGATGAGAAATATACTGTCTTCATTGATTACAAATCAAAACCAAATGATTTAAAAACAGGAGGAAGTGCAGCAATACAAAGCGATAAAGGATTGTATTTCATTAATCCAAAAGGTGAAGAAAAAAATAAAATGCCTCAAATTTGGACACAAGGAGAAACACAAAGCAACTCCGTTTGGTTTCCTACTATTGATAAACCTAACGAGCGAATGACAGAGGAAATTTTAATCACTGTTGATGATAAATACAGCACATTATCAAATGGTGTTTTAGTTGCTCAAACTAAAAACACAAACGGTACACGAACTGACCATTGGAAAATGGATATGCCACATGCACCTTATTTAGTGATGATGGGAATTGGTGAATTTAAAAAAATAGTTGATAAACCTTGGAACGGGAAAGAAATTAGTTACTATGTTGAAAAAGAATTTGAACCACATGCTAAAGCAATATTTGGCAACACACCCGAAATGATTTCTTTTTTCTCATCAAAATTGGGCGTTCCTTATGCATGGCCAAAATATGCGCAAATAGTTGCCCGCGATTACGTATCAGGAGCCATGGAAAATACAAGTGCAACGCTGCATGGTGATTTTGTTTATCAATCTAAACGAGAACTAATTGATGGTAGTAATGGAGAAGATGTTATTTCGCATGAGTTGTTTCATCAATGGTTTGGCGATTTAGTAACATGTGAAAGCTGGAGTAATTTACCTTTAAACGAGTCGTTCGCCACCTATGGTGAATATTTATGGGAAGAATATAAATACGGCTTAGATGCTGCAGACGCACATAGTTACAATAGCAGAATGGGCTATTTTGCAGAGGCAGCGCAAACTAAAAAAGACATGATTCGCTTTGATGTTGAAAACAGAGAAGACATGTTTGATGCACACAGCTATAACAAAGGTGGGCAAATATTACATATGCTACGAAAACATGTAGGAGACGATGCTTTTTTTAACTCATTAAAACTATACCTAGACAAAAACAAATTTAAAACCGTTGAAATTCATGAATTACGCTTAGCATTTGAAGAGGTTACAGGCGAAGACTTAAATTGGTTTTTTAATCAATGGTTTTTGGCAAAAGGCCATCCAGATTTAGATGTAAAATACACCTATATCGATTCTATTAAGACATTACGATTAACCACAAAACAAACTCAGGATTTATCTGCTACGCCAATATATAAATTACCATTGTACGTAGATTTATATTTTGGAGAAGGATCAACTAAAAAAGTACAACGTGAAAAAATAACAATAAACAAGGTTAATCAAGAATTTAAATTTAAACTGGAATCACCACCTGCATTTATAAACTTTGATGCAGAAAAACAATTATTGGCAGTCATCAATGAAGACAAGAACATAAAAGATTTTATGTATCAGTATAAAAATGCGCCTTTGTTTTTAGATAGAAATGATGCATTGGAAGCTTTTCGTTCAAACTTAGATGAGCCGGGTGTTTACGAAACTGTTGTTTCAGCGTTAAAAGATAAATGGTATGGTCATCGTTTAAAAGCCATTTCTATTTTAAATAATGTTGCATCGAAAAAAGAAAATGAATTAAAATCGTTATTCGTTCAAATGGTGAATAGTGATGCGAAAACACTCGTTAGAGCAGAAGCAATTGATTTCCTATCTAAAAATTACAATGGTGAAGATTTAAATTCACTTTACCAAAGCAAACTAAACGATTCCTCTTATGCTGTGATGGGTTCAGCATTAATGGCAATGGCTAAAAATAATCCAGATGCTACATTAAAATTAGCCAAACAATACGAAACAGAAAAAGCAAACAGTATACGATATGCGTTGATGGATTTATATTCCAAACATGGATCAGATGAAAACAATATATATTTTAATTCCATCAAAGATGAATTCAGTGGTTTTGAACGATTTGGCTTTATGAATTTATACGGAACATTTTTAAAACGTTGTACAGATGAAAACGTTATTTCAGGTGCGGAATATTTTAAAGAAACTGCAAAAAATGAATCGAACCCATATGTTAAAACATTTGCTCAAAGAGCGTTAAAGTCAATGCTAGCAAGATATAAGGAATTAGAATCTAATTATTCCGAAGAATTAGAGAAAGCAAAAAAAGAAAATAAAAACAGTACTGAAATTCAAAACAAATTAAATAAAACCTCTGCAACTAAAGAAAAAATTAAAAGCTTGTATGAATCTGTAAAATAATAAATACAAATTATTAAATTTCATTTGTAGAATTTCATTGGTCCCGTAGTTCAACTGGATAGAATATCAGATTCCGATTCTGAGGGTTGGAGGTTCGAATCCTCTCGGGGCCACAACTATTTTACAAAGCAACTATTTTACCTGTAATAAGTTTAGATCCATCACTTAAATAAAGTCTGAAAAAATAAATACCATTTGATGTAAATAATGATCTACTCAAGGAATAAGAACCTGTTTTAACATATTCATCTCTATAAATAAAATATCCTTTTGGATCAGCTATCTCTAAAATCCATTGTTGACCAAATAAATAAACAAATTCTAATCTCGAAAAATCAATTAATGGATGTGGAATTATTTTGTACTCACCAAAAATTTCAGCCATATTTACTTTAATAATAGTAGATTGATTCCCATTAGAAAACCTAACTTTATAATAGTAAATTTTAGTAGGGTCTGGTGGGTAATCCTCATAGAAAAAATTCAGATTTGAATTCCCCCCAACAGCTCCAAAATAAGTATAAACAGTTATATAACCAAAAGCTGAATCCAAAGAACGTTGTATTTCAAAACCATTCACTAATTGTATGCTATTACTAATAGTAAGATCTAGTCTTACAGTAGCATTACTTAAAACTTTAGCAATAAAATTTTCAACCTGAGGTAATTGCTGTTGCGAAAAAGTTGTTTGAAAAAGTATAAATAATAAAAATAAAATAAACCACTTTTTCATTTTAAGAAATATCTGATTATAAACAGCTAAACTATAAAATTAATAGCATAAAAAAAGACTACCGAAGTAGTCTTTTTGAATTATTTAATGTTCCCCTCCATCGTGCTCACCCTCTTTAAGAGGTATGGTTTGTGGAATGTAATCATTTTCAGCACCTGGCTTACTATAATCATATGCCCAACGATGCACAACAGGTAGTGGGCCTTCCCAGTTACCATGAACGTGTCTTCCAGCAGGAGAAGTCCATTCTAAGGTGTTAGAATTCCAAGGATTTTGAGGGGCTTTTGGTCCTCTGAACATGCTGTAGAAGAAATTGATTAAGAATATCAATTGTCCTAACGCTGCAATAATAGCAGCAACAGTTACAAATTGATTAATATCTCCTAGGTTATCAAAAATAGGGAAGTTACTATTAGTGTAATAACGACGAGGTACACCACTCATTCCTAAGAAATGCATAGGAAAAAATACTCCGTAAGCACCAATGAAAGTAATCCAGAAATGTAAATATCCCATTTTTTTATTCATCATTCTTAAGAACATTTTAGGAAACCAATGATAAACACCTGCAAACATTCCAAAGATTGCTGATAATCCCATTACAATATGGAAATGCGCAACAACAAAGTAGGTATCATGCACTGAAATATCTAATGTTGAATCGGCAAGAATAATACCAGTAACACCACCAGTAACGAAAGAAGAAACTAAACCTACTGAAAACAACATAGCAGGGGTGTACTGAATATTACCTTTCCAAAGAGTAGTAATATAATTAAATGCTTTTACAGCAGAAGGAATAGCAATTAATAAAGTGGTGAATACGAACACTGAACCTAAGAATGGATTCATGCCTGTCATGTACATGTGATGTCCCCAAACAATGAAAGATAAGAAACCAATTGCCAACATTGATCCAATCATTGCACGGTATCCAAAGATTGGTTTACGTGCATTGGTTGCAATAATTTCAGAAGTAATACCTAAAGCAGGTAATAAAACGATATATACCTCTGGGTGACCTAAGAACCAGAATAAATGCTCGAATAATATTGGACTTCCACCAACTTGATCTAATGGACGACCACCTATATAGATATCAGACAAGTAAAAACTTGTCCCCATACTTCTATCAAAGATTAACAATAAAGCACAAGATAATAAAACAGGGAAAGATAAAACTCCTAAAATTGCAGTAATCAACAATGCCCAGATAGTAAGTGGCATTCTTGTCATTTTCATTCCTTGAGTTCGTAGATTTACAATTGTAGCAATATAATTTAAACCACCTAATAATGACGAAACAATAAACAAACTCATTGAAATTAACCACAATGTCATCCCTAATTTAGAACCTGGCATTGCTTCAGGTAAAGCTGAAAGAGGAGGATAAATTGTCCAACCACCAGAAGCTGGGCCATCTTCAACAAATAAAGAACCAACCATTATGGCACTTGATAAGAAGAAAAACCAATAAGATAACATATTCAAAAACCCAGATGCCATATCACGAGCTCCAATTTGATATGGAATTAAAAGATTAGCAAAAGTACCACTTAAACCACCTGTTAATACAAAGAAAACCATAATGGTACCGTGAATAGTAACTAAGGCTAAATACATGTTAGGATCTAACAATCCATCCTTACCCCACTTATCTCCTAATAAAGCATTAACAAAAGCAAATTTTTCTCCAGGCCAAGCTAATTGCATCCTGAAAATGATAGACATCATCATAGCAATAACAGCCATTACTACAGCTGTAATTAAAAATTGTCTAGAGATAGTTTTATGATCTAAGCTGAAAATATACTTACTCACAAAACTTTCCTCATGCTGTTCATCATGAGCATGTGCATGATGAACAGCATGCTCATGACCAACTTCTACTGAAAGACCTGCACTATTTCCCATCTTTATCGTTTTTTAAATTAAATTAATATTAAAATTTATTTTGAAGCAACAGTTTTAAATGTCTTTTGCTTAGCTAACCATTCTTTATAATCTTTTTCAGATTCAACAACAATTTTCATTGGCATGTTATAATGAGATGCCCCACAAATTTTATTACAAATTAAAGTGTAATCAAACTCAATTGGATCTTCACCTTTCTTTTCACGAATAGCATTAATTTCTTTAATGTTACGAATTACCTGTTCATCTTTTCTCATTTCAACTGTTGTAACAGTTGGTTTGAATTTGAAACGAGTAACTTGACCAGGAACACAATTCATTTGTGCTCTAAAATGAGGCATAAATGCACTATGAATTACATCTCTTGAACGGAATTGAAAATCAATTTCAACACCAATAGGAATATGAATTTCATTCTTAACAATAATGTCATCAAAACAATTTTTATCTAATGTATCAAGGCCCATAGAATTACCACCATCAATTTGAGTGAAATCATCTAAACCGAAAGTATTATCAGCGCCTGCATAACGAGCTGTCCAGTCAAATTGTTTAGAATATAATTCAATTTTAACTGATTTTGTATCAGTTGATTTTTCCATGATTTCATTCCAATATTTCAAACCAAAAATGATAATGAATGCTAATACGACAGCAGGTACTACTGTCCAAATCATTTCCAATTTATTATCATGTGCGAAAAATTCAGCTTTACCATTTTTTCTACCATAATATTTCCAAGCAAAATAGAAAAGAACAAAATTTGTCAAAACAAATACAATCCAAATGATATACATGTTATATCTCATTAATTCATCTACTTTATCGCCATGTTCAGAGGCAGATTTAGGTAAACTTCTATAACCATATTGATATATTTGGTAAAAAGACCAAGCTATAAAAGCAAACATAAAGATTAAAAAGAATTTACCCATTGTTCTGTTATCATTTTCTGTAGGTATCCATTCTTTTTCAGTTTTTAAAACTCTAGATAAATCTATTACTTTGAATAAATAAGCTAAGGCTATACACAACAATAAAATGGTTAAAATATACAAAAGTGTCATGTTATATTGTTTTTTTTAAATTAATTTTTCTATTACAAATTTCTGAAATAATTAGGTTGTATGATGCAATGCTTCATCCAAATATGGATGGTTTTTAACCAATAATGGTCGTGATGCAAGATTCCTCAACAAAATATTTATAAAAAAACCTAAGAAACCAAGGAATGTTCCAAACTCCATCCAACTTAATCCGTTCCAGTGATGACCTACTGTACCTGGCATTACAATCATAACAACATCAAGCCAGTGCCCAACGAAAATTATTGTTCCTACTATTGTTAAGAACCAAAAATTTCTTTTTGCATCACGACTCATTAATAATATCATAGGAAATACAAAGTTAACGAACAACACTGTCCACATTAGCGGTTTAAAATGCTCCCAACGACTTTGGAAATAAATAACTTCCTCAGGTATGTTTGAATACCAAATCAACATGAATTGTGAGAAATATAGGTAAGTCCATAGGAAAGAAATTGCAAACATCCATTTACCCATATCGTGAATAGTACTTTCTGTAACAAACTCCATATACCCTAACTTTTTTAGCCATACAATTATCATAATGATTGTAATAATTGCACTAATCCACATACCTGCAAAAATATACCACCCAAATAATGTTGAAAACCAATGAACATCAATACTCATAACCCAATCCCAAGCAGATGTTGAAGATGTTACAGCAAATAAAACCATGAACCATGCAGATAGTTTTACATTTTTCCAATGGTGAGTGTCATTAGAAACCTGATCAGCATCAATGGAATTTTTTCTTAATTTATGAGTGAAATACAACCAACCTCCAACGTATGCGATTGATCTAATCCACCAAAATAAACCAAAATATCCAATTTTATTAGCAACAATTTCATCGTAGTTTGGTGAATTAGGATCAGCAATCCCTTCAGTCATCCAAGAATAAATATGGTGCACATGTAATTGACCCAAAATAAACAATAGAAGCATAAAACTTACACCATAAGGTAAATACCAAGCTACAGCCTCAGTTATTCTTTTAATGGTAGTCGCCCAACCTGCCTCAGCAGCGTATTGCAAACCTAAAAAGAATGCCGCAGCTAAACCAATAGCCATAAAGAAAAATGAATTAATAAAAATATTAGCCCATGCACGATTTTGATGATAATGAGGATCCGGTTCATGAGGTGCATCAGTTAAAAAAGATGCAATTATTGATATCAATCCAATAGCCATTAAAATATAAGTAAACATTTTAGCTTTGGAAGGAATTTCGAAGTTTAATTTTGACATATACAACCTTTTTTCTAATTAGTTTTTATTCCTATTTTTTTGCAACAGCTTTACTTGGTGTTGTTTTTACTGAATCAACTTTATTTGTTGCTAATGAATCTGAAGCAGCTGGAGCGTTTCTAACACCTTGTAATTTTTGAACAAAATGAACTAACTTCCATCTTTCATCTGCATTTAGTAATAACCCATGGGCACCCATTGTACCTTTACCGTTTGTGATAGAATAAAATATTTTACCCTCTGATAAATTCTTTAAAGTACCATCATATGCTGGTGGAGGTCCTGGTAATTTTGCTGCAACTTTTCCATCACCTTTACCTGCTTCACCATGACAGTGTACACAAAACTTACCATAAATAACTTCACCTTCTTTTTCAACTTCAGGACTAAATGCAATTGGGTTTTTTAATAAATCAGCATTATCATAAGTTATTCCTTTAGGTATAGAAGGCAAATAATTTCTTGCAATACTTCCTGCTACTGGTTTTCTTGCCATATTTAATGTGTCACCAGTTGCTGTAACATACTCTCCATAATATCTTAATGCTCTAGTTCTATACATATCAGGCGCAAATTCAAAACCCGGACTATTCGGTACTTCTTCGCATGATGTAAAACCTGTAAGCATGGCTGCAGTTAATGCGGACAGCGCAATGGTTTTCAGATTTGGGAATTTATTTAATTTCATCGCTAAACGATTTTCTTTATTAATGATCTTTTAATGCAATTGTTCCTTTATGATTTACTTCACTAGCTCCTGTGCTTTTTAAAATGCCTTCAGCTGAAGATACTTGTTCTTCATTTAACTCTAGGTAAATCATAAACTTATCATCT
The DNA here is from genome assembly GCA_044352985.1 of Bacteroidia bacterium. Taxonomy (GTDB): domain Bacteria; phylum Bacteroidota; class Bacteroidia; order B-17B0; family Aurantibacillaceae; genus JADJDM01. Next base: position 99,304 of record JBILCU010000009.1, on the reverse strand, counting down.
GTAGTTCTTGGATCAGGATTTTTAGCCTTAGCACCAGGAACTAACCAGCAACGTAATAAATATGTAAGTGCCATTCCATGAGCCGCGCAAAATACTGTTGATTCAAAAGTAATTGGAATAAAAGCAGGTACATTCATGTAATAAGTAAAGCTTGGTTTCCCTCCAATGTCAGTAGGCCAATCAGTAACCATCATGTACCACATCATCCAAGTTGCTAAACATGCTCCTGTTAATCCATAGATGAAAGCACAAATTGCAATTCTCGTTCTTGGTAAACCAATAATTGGATCAATTCCATGTATTGGAAAAGGAGAAAAAACATCTTTTACTCTTATTCCTGCATCACGAAGTTTTTTACATCCCTCCAAAAGAGGAACTTCATCATCATAAATACCGTGTATAACTTGTTTTGTTGCCATATTCAATTTCTCTATTAATGTGAATGACTATCGTGTGAATGATTTGCTGCTAATTTTTTATGAGCTTCACCTGAAGATTTAAGAATGGTTTTCAACTCTGCCTGAGCAATAACAGGGAATGTTCTAGCATACAACAAGAAGAAAGTAAAGAACATACCTATTGTACCTACAAAAATACCTATATCAACAAATGATGGGTGGTACATATTCCAAGTACCAGGAACAAATGTTCTACATAAAGTAGGAACGATAATTACAAAACGTTCGAACCACATACCAATATTTACAACAATTGAAAGTATAAAAGTGAAAGCTAAATTGGTTCTTAATTTTTTGAACCAAAATAATTGGGGTGAAATAACATTACAAGTCATCATTGCTGCATAAGCCCACCAGTATGGTCCGGTTGCACGATTTAAGAAGGCGTATTGCTCAAATTCTACACCTGAGTACCAAGCAACAAACAACTCTGTTAAATAAGCAACACCAACAATGGATCCTGTTACAATGATTACAATATTCATGTACTCAATGTGCTTAATAGTTAAATATGCTTCTAAACTATAAACCTTTCTTACAATTAGCATTAAGGTTAACACCATCGCAAAACCAGAGAATACAGCACCAGATACGAAATATGGTGGGAAAATTGTTGTGTGCCAACCCGGAACAACTGAAGTAGCAAAGTCAAAGGATACAATAGAGTGAACTGAGAATACAAGTGGTGTTGATAAACCTGCTAACACTAATGAAACTTCTTCAAAACGGCTCCAGTGACGAGCTCCCCCGCCCCAACCAAATGAAAGTAAAGCATATGCTTTTTTAGCCATTGGTTTTACAGCTCTGTCGCGAACCATTGCGAAATCTGGAATTAAACCAATGTACCAAAACACACATGATACCGTGAAATAAGTAGATACAGCAAAAACGTCCCATAATAATGGTGAGTTAAAGTTTGGCCATAAAGAACCAAATTGATTTGGTAAAGGGAACAACATATAATCTAACCAAGGACGACCAGTGTGTAACAATACGAAAATAGCTGCACACATTACGGCAAAAATAGTCATCGCTTCAGCTGAACGGTTAATTGCCATACGCCATTTTTGACGGAATAACAATAATACCGCTGAAATTAATGTTCCAGCGTGACCAATACCAATCCACCAAACGAAATTGGTAATATCCCAAGCCCAATCAACACCATTATTTGATCCCCAAACACCGATACCTGTTCCAATTGTATAAGCTAAACAACCAATTCCCCAAAGGAAAGTTAAAACAGATATTGTAAATAAAATGTACCAATATTTATTTGCTTTACCTTCAATTGGCTTAATGATATCATCCGTGATTTGTCGGTACGATTTATCGCCAATAATCAGGGGCTCTCTTATTCTGGATTCTGCGTGCATATCTTTTTAAATCTAAATTTGTTAGTTAGTAGTTTATGCGTGTTTTTCTTCTGATTTAATTTCTTCTTTTGGTTCAGCTTTAGTTTCTTCCTCCCAAACAATTTCTTGTTCTTGATTTCTAACTTTCACTAAGTAATTGATGTTTGGTTTTACACCAAGTTCATCTAATAAGAAGTAACTTCTATCATCTGCTCTTAATTTAGCAACTTGTGATTCATTATCATTAGCGTCACCAAACACAATTGCATTAGTAGGACAAGCTTGCTGACAAGCAGTTTTAATTGCGCCATCTTTTAATGGTAATCCTGCTTTTTTAGCTTCTAGTTTACCCGCCTGTGTACGTTGAGCGCACATAGAACATTTTTCCATTACACCACGACCACGAACAGTAACATCAGGATTCATTACCATTCTACCTAAATCATCCTGAACAGGATTCATGAAGAAATCAGGATTTTCATTATAATTGAACCAATTGAAACGACGAACTTTGAAAGGACAGTTATTAGCGCAGTAACGAGTTCCGATACAACGATTGTATGTCATTTGATTAACACCTTCGTTACTGTGGCTAGTAGCTAATACCGGACAAACAGTTTCACAAGGAGCATGGTTACAATGTTGACACATCATCGGTTGGAAAGTAACTTTTGGATTTGAAGAAGGATTTTCCATCTGCAAATACATATCCATTGCACCAACACCATCTTTAGCAGCTCTCTTCTTATCCATGTCTGATGTATAGTAACGATCTATACGCAACCAGTGCATTTCACGGGTTTTCATTACCTGATCTTTACCAACTACAGCCACATTATTTTCTACTGTACAAGCTACAACACAAGAACCACAACCTATACATGAATTCAAATCAATTGCCATTGCCCATTTGTGACCTGGTCTTTCATGTGCATTCCAAAGATCAACTGACTCAATTGGAACAGGTCCTGTATGAGTAGCTAACATTGTTTTTGGATTGTTTGATCTTGAATCTTCCTTGTATTGAGTTAATGATGTTTCTCTTAATAAATATTCCTCACGACCCATGATGGTGTGATGAATTTGAGTAGCAGCAAACTGATGAGTTTCTCCAGCATCAGCAATTGTTACATCAGAAGAAATATTCTGAATTTGATTATTAGTTACAGAAAGTAATTCAAATGCATTAGCACCAATTCCATGAGCAACTTTTAATGATTCGGCATTACGTCCAAAACCTAAGGCAATACCTATTGTACCTTTTGCTTGACCAGGCTGAGGATAAACTGGTAATTTTTTTGATACACCATTAATAGTAACGTTAACAATTGTAGCATCAATATCTTGACGTAACATTTCTTTAAACCCTTGAGCTTTTACATCTTCAGGAGCCATAGTTACGTAATTATCCCAAGTTACTTTAGAAATTGGATCAGGTAACTCCATTAACCATGGATTATTACTTTGATTTCCATTACCTATACCTTGTTTTTCATAAATTGTAACTTCCCAAGCACTAGATTTTGCTGCTAATGCTTTAGATGCTGATGCAGAATAATCAACATTAATTGAAATTGATTCAAAAGAGACTTCTTCTTTTATATCCTCTTTCTTTTTAGAAACTTTTTTATCATCTTTCTTTTCCTCTTCTTTAATTACTGGTGCAGCAATTGCTGAATCGGCAGCCAATACAGGGATAACAGTTGCAATACCTGTTAATAATGGTAAACCTGCTGAATCTAAAGGAAGAGGAGCTATGTTCTCAATTACAGAAGGTAAAGCCTTTGAAACATTTACTTTTAAAGTACCATCATGTAAAGTATTAGCCCAAAACTCATAAAAATTACCAAACTTTCCTTGATTTGGGAAAACATGATTTTGCCAATATGCTTGTAGATAAGTTAAATAATCACTTTTTAAACCTGACCACTTTAATAATGAATCTTGTGCCTGACGAGTTCCTTCAAATCTTGGTGCACAAAATAATTGAGAAATTGTAGGCTGTTGTAATGTATAAAAACCTTTTTTTGGATTTGCATCACCCCAACTTTCTAACCAATTATTATCAGGGCAAACATAATCTGCTAATAAAGCTGTTTCATCATTAACTTGTGAAAATGAAATTTTAAAACCAACTTTTGAATATGCAGCGCTAAAATTTAATTTAGCAGGAGCTGTGTAAACCGGATTACAGTTATAAGTAATAACTGCACCAATTTTTCCTGCATTCATGTCTTTTACAAGTTCAATGAATTGCGAATCATCTCCTTGTTTTAAATTAGAGTGCATTTCAACATCTACAGATTTTCCGTAGTTATCCAACATTTTGTTAATGCCGTTAACTAATACTTGTATATCTGTATCGTTTAATCCGCAAACAACTAAAGAATTTCCTTTTTGTTTAGCAAGTTGATCCGCAATTTTTGAAATTGCAGTATTTGCATCAACATTTTCTAATTTTGTTGCACTAACAGTTGAATTACCTGTTTTCTTAGCTACTTCATTGTATAAAGCAACAACTGCTTTACCAATTTCAGATGGTTTAATCATATAACGCTCATCAGCGTTTGCACCTGTTAATGATAAATTAGATTCGAAATGGTAATGTTTACTCATTTCGCGTTTATCAGCATTTACCTTACGGTTTTCTGCGTATTGAGCTGCAAATTCTTTATTTGATCCTAACCAATTTCCAAGGAAGTCACATGCAAAACCTACTATTACATTTGCTTTGCTAAAATCATATGAGGAAACTACTTTTTTACCAAATACAGTTTCATTAGCATTTCTGAATGCTGAATAAGAAACTGAATCGTATTGATATAATTTTGCGCTTGGATATTTAGCTATAAACTCAGCAATAACTGCTTTAGTTGAAGGCGAAATAATCGTTGAAGAAAGAATTGCAATTTCTTTACCGGACTTAGCAATTTCAGAAAGCTTTTGTTTGATTGCTTTGTCAGCATTATCCCAAGTAATAGGAGTTCCTTTTGACAAAGGACCAGTTAAACGAGCTCCATCATATAATGATAAAATTGATGCCTGAACGCGCGCACTTGTTCCAGTATTTGCTCCTTTTATAGAATCATTGCCATCAACTTTAATTGGTCTTCCTTCTCTGGTTTTTACCAAAACAGAAGCGTAATCGTGACCATCATAAAATGTTGAAGCATAATAATTGGCAACACCTGGAGTTATTTCTTCAGGCTTTACAACATAAGGAATGGATTTAATTACAGGAGTTTCACAAGAAGCTAAAACAGCAGCTGTGGTAGTAAAACCCATCACCTTTAAAAAATCACGACGAGATGTGTTTGAAGAAACTGTTTCTTCATTCATCAAACCCTCCAATGGAAGTTCTTCAGCAAACTCGTTATTGGCATTTTTTTGGAATTCCGTACTATTATTAAGCTCGGACAATCCTTTCCAATATTTTTTTGATGTACCCATGTATGTTTATTTCCGTTTAGGTTTAGGACTAATTATTAATAATGACATCTAGCGCACTCTAAGCCACCCATTTGAGCAACTGTAAATGTTTTTAAATGCTCACCTTTGTATTTTTCTTTTAAATAAGCATGCAATTTATCATAGTATGCATTTCCTTCCATTGCCACTTCCGTTTTACGGTGACATTCGATACACCATTTCATGGTTAACGGTGATTTTTGTTCAGCAACAGTCATTTCTTTTACGTTACCGTGACAAGTAGTACATTCTTGTTTTCCAACCACAACGTGCTGAGAGTGATTGAAATAAACATGCTCAGGAAGATTGTGAACTTTAATCCATTTGATGGGATTTTCTTTTGATTTATCATAAGTGCCAGTTTTAGGATCAAAACCTGCAGCAGCATAAATTTTAGAAATTTCCTTTTCACCATATTGAGGACCTTGTTGAATTCCTTTATGGCAATTCATACATACATTTACTGTTGGTAAACCAGCATGACGAGACTTTTCAACAGAATTGTGGCAATACTGACAAGCAATTGCATTGTCTCCTGCATGTAATTTATGAGAGAATTTAATTGGTTGATCTGGCTTGTAACCTTTACCTGAATGTGCACCTAATGTCAAATCTTTAGATTCATCATAATATACGCCAACAGTCCATAGGCTATTCCAACAACTTCTCATTCCAACAAATACTAAAATAATGCAGAAAACACCTACTAATCTTCTGTGACCTGAAATCCAATCTTTTGTTTCTTGCCAGAAAGTTTTTGATAATTCTTCTTCAGGTGTATTTTCAACTGCAGATGATAAAGAATTTCTGATACCACGTAACACAGAAATTAAAATGGCTAAAATAACAATTACAGCTAAAATGATATAAAGTGGGTCAATTCCTCCTTTTTCTTCGCTAGCTGCTGCAGCTGCACTACCGCCTGCTGCAACCTGAGCACCTCCAACAGGGGCAGGATTACAATCTCCTTTTACTACGTATTCTGTAATTGCTTTTAAATCATCATCACTAAGAGTTCCTTCAAAAACAGTCATTGCTGCATTTCCGTTTTCTTTGTAAATTTTATTTGCATAAGCATCACCGGATTTAATTAACTTTTCGTTATTTTTAATCCAGTTATATAACCAATCTCCTTTTGGTGCTCTATCTACAACTCCTTTTAAGCCTGGACCAGTTAATTTCTGGTCACACATGGAGTGACAAACAGCACAATTTTGTTTAAATAGTGCCTTTCCATCAGCAGCATTAATTTTTTTAGGGACGATAAAAACCGTAAATAGCAAGCCCATCAAGACATTTAGGGCTAATCGGGAAGTATTTTTAATCATACTGAAATTTGATTTATGACAATTCAATGACAATTAAAGTCAATATACAGGGGGCAAATTTAATAGAAGATTATATTCAAAATTACTAAAACGTTAAAAAAAATAAACTTTAATTTAATTTATAATGATTCTAAATAGTAAAGCGACTTCTTGTTTAATGAGTTTGCTTACAGCTAACTTATTTCTTTACAAACTCTTGTATATCTAAATCCTTCAATTTTGGGTTCAATTTGTTGATGATTCCAACAACTATTATTGTCATACTACCCCCAAAAACAATTGAAGGCACAAGTCCAATTAGTTTTCCGGCCAAGGCCGACTCAAATCCACCTATTTCATTTGATGAACCTATAAAAATGCTATTTACAGCCGAAACACGCCCGCGCATATTTTCTGGTGTCATCAGTTGTAAAATACTGTGTCTTACTACAACACTAATATTGTCGAATGCACCTGTTAAAAACAACATTAGAAAGGCTAACCAATAGTTTGTACAAAAGGCAAAAAATATGGTAAATAAACCAAAAGCTAATACTCCAATTAAAAGCCATTTACCTGCTTTTTTCTCCGGAGGATAAAATGCCATTATAAAAGCAGAAACAACTGCACCAATTGCAGGGGCCGTTCTTAACAAACCAAAATCACTTGGACTCGCATGCAAAACCTGATCATTAAAAACTTGTAAAATGGCAACAGCCCCTCCAAATAAAACAGCAAATAAATCAAGTGAAAGTGCAGAAAGTAAAAGTTTAGTTTTAAAAACAAACTTTAAACCTGCCTTTAAACTTTCTATAATGCTTTCCTCTCTATTTTTTTCTTGTGTTTTTTTATTAATCCTTACAAAAGCAAAAAATCCAATTAAAAACAAAACACAATTAATTAAGTAAGTTGTTTTAGCATTAAAAGTTCCATTATCAGTATATAACCATCCTGCTAATACCGGCCCAGCAATTGCGCCAATATGCCAAAAAGTGCTGTTCCAAGTTGCAGCTTTTGTATAATAAGTTCTATCAACCAATTGCGACATTAGTGGAGACATAGCTGCAGCCAAGAAAGAACGAATAATTCCAAAAAGCATTACAATAAATAAAAGCGGATAATATGTAGAAAGTATATTTAAAGAAGGAATACAAAAAATAAAAAGAGAAAAAGAACCAAGTAACAACAGAAATGTAGAAACCAAAATAATTTTTCTTCTATCATACACATCGGCTACATGACCAGAAAAAAAACTAGTTATTACAAATGGTATAACTTCTGAAAGACTTATAAAACCTAAAACCATAATTTCTTTGTCGAATTCGTAATAAGCCTGAAGACCTATTGTAGTCATTTGCATTTGAATGGCAAGCGTAAGAAAAAAACGACCAAGAATAAAGTTCCTAAAATCTTTTATGTGGAAAACATCCAAGTATTTTTCAGTAAATAATTTAATCATAATTCAAAAAAAAGTGCTTAATTCTACATAAAATATTAAAATCAATTGATTAAAAGAATTAGTGTTTAAATTTTAAAGGATAAAAATTCAAAATTCTAATCCAATTATTTTTACATTGTTCTGATTTTTTTCTGTATATATTATTTTGCTTTTCATCAATTAATTTCTCGGTTAATTTCAAATTGCCGGTATAAAATTTAAGCCACAAGGAAAATCCCCAGCCTAAAGCATTGATGTAACTTTTATTTAATATTAAATGATTTATTAAAATAATTGACGATGTGTTTAGGGCTGTTGAGGTTAAGCCTTTTAAAATATTTCCATTTAGCATCATACCTAATCCAGGAATGATAGCAGATGAAACAATCTTAACTTTTTTATTTTTTTCATTTAAAGAATTATCTCTACTTAAACAAATTAAACAATTAAACACAGTATCTCTTTTACTTAACTCAAGTAATGACTTTTTACTTTTTTCTGAATTATAATCTGAATGAATTAATGAAGAAAGTAATAAAGCCTCGTTACTAGAATCCAGATTACTTTCTTGATAACGTTCAAAAAAATAAATAGCTTTTGAATTTATATTGTTTACAAAAGAAATAATAGTGGAGTTCCAAAAAAAATTCTTTTGTTCAGTAATTGTAAGGTGGTGAGCATCTATTCTATCAATTTCTAAAACACACTGTTCGTTTAGAATATTATTAAAAATAAGAAAATTAAATTTTTGATAAGCAATAGCTGTTTTTTCAGCGCTACTATTCGATGAATAAAATGCTTTTTCTAAGCCAATTAGTTTGGCAATTAAAGTATCCTCCGCTTTAAGATTAAGGATAAAGAGAGTTGCCGTTATTAATGTAAAAATGATCTGACGCATCGTGTAATAATTGATATAACTTTTCTTTTTTCCTTTTTTTGGTTTCTGTAAATGAACCATAAATATTTGAAGAGTAGAATACACTAAATAAAGCAATATTAGCAATTGTTAAAGGATGTTTTAAACCAAATTTTTTGACACTTTCATTTAATTGAAGTCCATACATAACATGAGTAAAAAGTGTGATGGCAAAAGATCGATAGGAATGAAGGTATGCCTTACCTAAACCAGGTATAATAACCGATAGAGATGCGGCAATTAAAGGGTTTTTCTTTAATGACTTTTTATATTCATAAAAATCGTTTTGTAACAACGCATTGCCATAATTAAGATGAATCATTTTTTCATCATTAACTGCATTTATAAATTGATATTGTGAAGAGTTGATTAAATAATTATCCTCTAATTTTTCCTTCCATTGAAAGCAAGATGAAGTAATTTGCTTAAAAAAATAAATACTAGCGCAATTAATCAAATTTGAATCATTTACCGATATGCTTTTTGATTTTAAATAATAACTAAAAAATAAACTATCTTTTTCATATTGTAAATAATATTTAGTCAGTAAGTAATTTAAGGTGTCCTTATTTTTACATTCATTTAGAAGATAATGATAATGTTCTGTTTTAAGATTTGAAGTGCTTAAATGTTTTAAAAACAAAAAATCTACCTGAGCGACTAAATTTACAGCGCTTAAAAAAAACATTAATAAACTATTTCTGATTAGGCTCATCAATTAGGTTGTTTATTTTCCCATTTTCATTTATCATATAAACAGGGTGCTCATAAATTGCACCTTGAAAACAATTTGATAATTGATGGAAACCACTTAGTGTTCCTTTTACAAACCCGTTTTTTTCAATTGATTTTTTGGTGAATTCTGAACAACTAATTTGATACATACAATTAGCTTGCAATTGTTCTGAAACTGTATTTTGATAAACATACAAAAGCGTTGCACCTAGATATAAAAAAGGATTTAACTTCTGGGCAAAAGATTTATTTTTAAGCGAAAGGATTTTCTTTTTTTTTAATGCAGTACTATTTTCATTGCTTTCAAAAACCGTTGAAATAATTTCTTTATTGATTGAATGATTGATATACTGGGCATCAAGTTGAAATGGGAAAAACTGTGCACAAATAAAAATCAAAAAGATAAAAAGTGAATTTTTAAATTTCATTTACTGAATTATTTTCTTTGCTTTTTATTACTAACAGTCCAATGAAAGTGAATAAACCGTTAATGATGATTAGTTCATTTCCTATTTCATAACCATTAAACCATTGCTTTGAAAAAGTGCTTAAAATATAGGCAACACCAGGTGCAATAAAACAAACAATTGGAACTAAAACATCTTTAATTTGATGCTTGGTAAATAAACCAAAAACAAATAAACCTAATAATGGGCCATAAGTATATCCGGCTAATTTTAAAATAGTATCAATTATAGCGCTATTGTTTAGAGCATCAAATAATAAAATCACTAACCAAAGCAATACTGCAAACGAAACATGTATTATGGTTCTGTACTTGCTTTTTTGTGTTTCATTTAATTTGTCGTTTTTATCTAACTCCATCATATCTACATATGCAGATGTAGTTAATGTTGTGAGTACCGAATCTGCACTACTAAATGTTGCCGCCGTTAATCCAATAATAAATACCAGACCGGCAAACCACCCCAGATGATTTAATGCAAGATTTGGAAATACTTTGTCACTTATGATTTTCCCAGTTTCCGGATTTATTGGCAAAGCTATTGTTGCGCTTTGATAATAATGGTAAAGCAAAACGCCAAGAGATAAAAAGAAAATATTTACAATAACCATTACAATACTGAACCAAAAAATATTTTTCTGCGCTTCTTCAAGCGATTTACAACTCAGGTTTTTCTGCATCATGTTTTGATCTAAACCTGTCATTGCTACTGCAATAAAAATTCCTCCAAAAAATTGTTTAGGAAAAAAACTGGCTAGTTTCCAATCGAAAAAAAAGGTTTTCGAATAATCAGAATGAATTACTTCTCCAACAGTATCTGTAAAACTCCATCCTGTATGTTGTATAATTGCAACAATAGATAAAACCACGCCAAGCACCAAAAAAAGTGATTGAAACGTATCTGTCCAAACAAGTGTTTTTATACCTCCTTTATAGGTGTACAGCAACATTAAAGCTATAATAACAGAAACGCTTAAAGCGAAAGGAACATGAAATCCTTCTATTTGATCAAAAACAAAAAATTGTATTACACCTGCAGCTAAAAACAATCTACCTGCAGCGCCCAGTACGCGAGAGAGGATAAAATAAAATGCGCCGGTTTTTTGAGTTACTCTTCCAAATCTAGACTGAAGATAGGAATAGATGGAAACAAGATTTAACCGATAATATAAAGGCAGCAATACTTTTGAAATAATAAAGTAACCCACAAAATATCCAAGCACTAATTGCAAGTAAGAAAACTTTGCTACACCTACTGCTCCTGGTACAGAAATATATGTCACCCCTGAAAGCGAATCGCCAATCATACCAAAAGCAACTGCATACCAAGGCGATGATTTATTACCTAAAAAATAGGAATCAGCATCTCCATTCCGAGAGGTAATCCAAGCAATTAATAACAAAATTCCAAAGTAACCTAAAATACAAGAAATAATAACGGTTGCCGACATGCCACTAATTTCGGATATTATTAAGCATGATGAAACAAGTTGAAAAAGTAGTTCTTCACAAATTAAATTTGATAAAACTTCTAAAGTTTTAATTAGATTTGTATCGTGAAAAAAGCACTCATCTTCATGCTTCTCTTTTCAATGTTGCTGCAATCATTCAGCAAAATAGTAATTTGGATTGAATTCAAGATGAACCAAGAATTCATTGCTAAAAACCTTTGTGTACAAAAAGAAGTTGAAGACAACTGTTGCCAAGGAAGCTGCCATTTAAAAGAAAAAATGGAAGAAGATGATAAAAATCAGGATGCACAAAACAGCAATGTTAAAACATTAAAAGAAATTCAGCTCTTTCATGAAAATTCTATTTGCTTGCTTCTTCATTGCCCTTTAACGCTCGAAAATGTTTATGTAAGTTTTCAAAAAAAACACCTCCCAACTTTTACAAAGGGAATATTTCATCCGCCCAATTTGTTAAGCTAAAATAGTTTCTATTTAGATTTTAAATTTCTTTCTGTTTGTTTAGAAAGTAAAGTATTTTCGTGTTAATAAAGTTATAGGAATTAGCTCCATACTTCTCATTAATCGATCGTGTTTTAACTTATTAGAATTTAGATATACTAAACAACTATTAACTTATAGTATAATCAATATTTTATTGATTTCATTTTCAAGATAGTTAATTGATGTTGATTGGCTTATTTATTAAAATAAAGCCCTATTAAATCAATGAATTATCGCGAACTGTTTTTAAATATTCAGTTCTCGACTTCGCTCGAACTGACAAAAAAATTATAAATGAATATATTATTAGTAGCCCTAATTATAGAGGCTTGCATAATCGTAAAACTATTTATCTCTATAGATAAGTACTCAAAAAAATTATTAAACAAAAAAATTAATCAAAAATGAAAAAGCTAATTTTATCTATATGTATGTTAAGTATCTTATTTACTTCTTGTAAAAAAGATCCTGTGGAAAATCAAAACAACAGTAATAATAATAACAATACGTCCACTACAGGTATTTTAAAAATCGAATTTGAACATGTTTTCGATACCATTTCATTTGCACTGAATACAAAAACATTTGTTACACCAAATAACGATAGCGTTTCATTTACAAAATTTAAATATTACATCAGTAATGTAAAGCTATTAAAAGCAGACGGCACAACATATAACGAAAACGAAAGTTACCATTTAATTGACGAAGAAACAGCGGCAAGTAAAACAATTAGCATTAATAATGTGCCATTTGGCAGTTATACAGGCATTAGTTTTATGATCGGCGTTGACTCTACAAGAAATGTTTCGGGGTCTCAAACTGGAGCATTAGACCCTGCATTGGGCATGTTTTGGACATGGAATAGCGGTTACATTATGGCAAAGCTTGAGGGTAATTCTAATCAATCCGGAGCAAGCACAAAAACAATTTTATACCATGTCGGTGGATTTTCAGGTATAAATAATGTATTAAAAACAATTAGTCCATCATTTAACGGGGCAACCGCAAACGTAAGTGCTACAGTTAGCCCAGAGATACACATTAAATGTGATGTAATGGAATGGTTTAAAAACCCAAGTGCAATTAATTTAGCAACGCTACATACTATACATATGCCAGGAGCAAATGCAAAATTAATCGCAAATAATTATGCAGATATGTTTTCGGTAGAACATATTCATAATTAGTAAATGTGATATTTAACCCAACAATTGAAATTTCAATTGTTGGGTTATTTCAAACATTAAATAATTTATTTCTACAATTATCTATTTACATAAAAAATGAGTTTACGTTTATTTTTCTTGATTGTTTTTGTTACAAATTTATTTCCATGTTTTGCATGTGATATTTGCGGAAGTTTTATGGGAATAACTCCTTATGACAACCAAAGTCAATTGGCTTTTTACCATAGATACAGAATCTTTAATGGATACAGAAATTACCAACAACATGGAAGTTTTTTTCCATCCGGTGCTTATAAAATGATGCATGGCGGAACTAATAATCCAACAGACTCTATTTTAAAAAATTACAGTTCAAAAGATTATGAATCGTATAAAACATACGAATTACGTGCAAAATATTTTATCCATCACCGACTAGAAGTTAATGCTGTTTTATCTATCAGTAACAACAAAATGAAAGAGGATAGTATAGTTCACAATCATACCGGACTAAACGATCCAACATTTTTTATTGGATATCATGTTATAAAAAAAGTAGATACATTTAACTTACAACATCGTTTAATAATTGGTGGAGGTTTAAAATTGCCAAGCGGTAATTATTATGCAGAATCAACTGGTGGCAAACGTTTGCCTTTTTTGATTCAGCCCGGTACCGGAAGCACGGATGTATTTTTATATTCAAATTATGTATTTGGTTATCGAAATTTTGGATTATCATTAAACAGTTTATTTAAACTAAACGGGACCAATTATTATCAAGAACGTATAGGAAATGGCTCCAGCAATTATCTTACGCTGTTTTATAAATTCAAAAAAGAAAACTGGATTATCATTCCATCTATTCAAACTTACTATGAATACACAAAAGGATTATACATCAAAAAAGTTTTACAAGCAGGTACATCAATGAATTGTTTATTAAGTGGCCCAGGCATTGAATTATTTTACAAAAACATTTCCTTTACCAGCGCTATTCAATTTAATGTTTTTGAAAAAAAGTCGAGTGATAACCTCAGCAATAAAGGAAGAATAATTATTGGATTAACGTATAATTTTAATCAGAAAAAATATTTGATTAAAAATTGAAACTATAAATTAACTAGCCTTGCCAATCTGCCTTAAGTGAGAAACGTGCGATTTAATTGCGCTGAACATACTTGGGTATTCCCTGTATGTTACTCCAAAATCCTTACAAGTATCTATTAAAATAGCATTTAATTGTGGATAATGTACGTGGCTAATTCTAGGAAACAAATGATGTTCTACCTGAAAATTTAAGCCCCCTAATAACCAACTTAACACTTTGCTTTTTGTTGCAAAATTTGCAGTTGTATTTATTTGATGAACAGCCCAATCATCTTCAACGTTAAATTCGTTTGTATTACCAGGCGCTATAAAATTTAAATTTTCTACTATATGCGCAAGTTGAAAAACGATGGCTAAAATAAAACCAACTACCAAAGCTGCAATTCCGTAACCAAATAATGTTTCTTTCCAGCCAACAATATATGAAGGAAGAACAATAAAAAAACCTACATGAAATAACTTTGAAACCCAAAAAACAATATGCTCTTTTGTTGTTATTTTTTGAATTGGGGTGTTTTCAGCTATTTTACGAGTAAAGTATTTTACAAAATCTCTGTAATAAACCCAGAAAATATAAGTTAAAATATAAAGAAAAGGCCAATAAAAATGTTGAAAATTATGAATCCAGATTTTTTTCTGTTCAGAATGTATTCTTATAAATGGTCGCACATCAATATCGTCATCTACACCTTCAATATTGGTATAAGTATGATGATTAATGTTATGTTTTTGCGCCCATAAAAAAGCATTTGCACCTAAAAAATTACTGGTATATGCCATTATGTTATTCCACTTACTTTTAGTAGAATAGCTTCCATGAGATCCATCGTGCATAACATTAAATCCAATTAACGCCATTACAACCCCAAATAATCCGGATAGAATAACTCCAATCCACAAATTAGTTGGAGTAAAAAACACTAGCCAAGAGTAAAGTGCAGCAAAAGCTAAAAAAATGGTAATTGTTTTTAAGTACAATCGAATGTCACCTGTTGGTTTTATCTTTTGAGTTTTAAAATACTCGTTTACGCGACTTCTTAATGTAAAGAAAAAAGCAGCTTGACTGTTGTTAAATTTTATTTGCAATGCTATTTTTATTAATTCGGCAAATATAAATGATTAATGTTATTGTTTTTGTTAAAAGAACTTTTGTTTCAACAGATTAATTAACTTTTCAAGTTAAGCACTAATTAGTTAAACAATAAGTTGATTATAGCAATTATTATAAACATTGACACTTAATTATGCATATTTTTAATTTTTGTCATTGCTTAATATTGCCCTATCTTTGCACCCATTTTTAAATTAATTTCATGATATCGGTTAACAACATTACGGTTTCCTTCGGTGGTTTTGCTTTGTTTGAAAACATTAGTTTTTTAATTAACCCTAAAGACAGAATTGGTTTAGCAGGTAAAAACGGTGCCGGAAAATCTACTATGTTAAAGATTTTAGCTGGTGAACAAAACCCAACAAAAGGTGAAATTGCTGTTCCTAACGAATGTAAGATAGGTTATTTACCTCAGGACATGAAGCATCAGGCAGGAAGAACAGTTGCTGAAGAAGCTGCAACAGCTTTTATTGAAATTCAAAACCTCGAAACAAGAATTGAAGAAATCAATAAAGAATTGGAAGTTAGAACAGATTACGAAAGTGATTCCTATTCAAAATTAATTACCGATTTAACCGATATTCACGCACGTTTAGATATTGTAGGCGCAAGTAACAGAGAAGAAGAAATTGAAAAAGTACTTCGCGGTTTAGGTTTCGAACGCAAAGATTTTAATCGTCAAACCTCAGAATTTAGCGGTGGATGGCGAATGCGCATTGAGTTAGGAAAACTGCTAATGCAAAAGCCGGATATTTTATTGTTGGATGAGCCCACCAATCACTTGGATATTGAAGCCATTCAGTGGTTGGAAGAATTTATGGAAACGTATCACGGTGCTGTGGTACTTATTTCTCACGATAAACAATTCCTCGATAATATTACCACACGTACCATCGAAATAGTAAATAAAAAAATTCAGGATTACAAAGCTAATTACTCAAAATACTTAGTGCTGCGTGCCGAGAGAAAAGAAACGCTTGATAATGCAGCTAAAAATCAGCAAAAAATAATTGACCAAACCGAAGCATTAATAGATAAATACAGAGCCAAAGCAAGTAAAGCATCTTTTGCTCAATCGTTAATTAAAAAGCTAGATAGAATGGAGCGCGTAGAAGTTGAGGAAGAAGATAATGCTGCCATGCGTTTTCGTTTTCCTGCTCCCGCCCACTCCGGAAAAATTGTGTTAACCGTTGAAAATGCCGGAAAAAAATATGGTGAAAAGCAGATTTTTAACGATGCCAATTTCATCATTACCAAGGGCGAAAAAATTGCCTTAGTTGGAAGAAATGGGGAAGGAAAATCAACCATGATGAAAATGATTTCTGCTTCCGTTCCATTTGACGGTACTGTTCAATTAGGACACAGCGTTTTGCCCGGTTACTTTGAGCAAGATCAGGAAGAAAAATTAGATGTAAACAAAACAGTTTTTGAAACCATTGATGATTTAGCTGTTGGCGATGTGCGCAAGCAAGTGCGCGGTTTGTTGGGGGCATTTTTATTTAGTGGCGAAGACATTGATAAGAAAGTAAAAGTGCTGAGTGGTGGAGAAAGAGGGCGATTAGCGCTTTGTAAATTGCTTTTGCAACCTTATAACTTGTTGTTGCTCGATGAGCCCACCAATCACTTGGATATTCGTTCAAAAGAGATTTTAAAAAAAGCCCTGATAGATTACGAAGGAACCATGATCATTGTATCTCACGATAGGGACTTTTTAAAAGGTTTATGTAATAAATTATATGAATTCAGAGAGGGACATGTAAATGAACATTTGTGTGATATTACTGAATTCATGGAATTGCGTAAATTGGAAAGATTAGCTGAGTTGAAAACTTCTGCCACGGTTAAAGAAGAAGTAAAAAAACCAAAACCTATTGAAAACACCGACAATCAGGAGAAAGAAAAACAACAAAAGCAATTAAAAAACAAAATCACAAAACTGGAACAGGAAATTGAAAGTATGGAAACTAAAATTACTGAGCTCGATAAAAAATTAAGTGATCCTGTTTTTTATGAAGAAGCCGTTAAAAAAAATAATTTCTTTAACGATTATAATCAGTTAAAAAAAGACCTTGAAACTAAAATGTCCGATTGGGAAAGATGTTGTGAGGAATTGAAGAGTTTATAATGCATAATCAATAAATACAAAATTTTTAAAATTAAAATGGAAAACAGAAGAGTACGAGTTCGATTTGCGCCAAGCCCTACTGGAGGTTTACACATGGGCGGTGTACGTGTTGCCTTGTTTAATTACTTATTCGCTAAAAAACATGGCGGAGATTTTATTTTGAGGATTGAAGATACCGATCAAACTCGTTTCGTTGCTGGAGCAGAAGAATACATTATCAATTCTTTAAAATGGTGTGGCATTGAGCCAAACGAAGGAGTTGGTTTTGGCAATGGAAAACACGCTCCATATCGTCAGAGTGAGCGCAAAGCTCTTGGCATTTATAAAAAGTATGCTGATCAATTGGTTCATTCTGGGCATGCTTATTATGCTTTTGATACTGCAGAAGAATTAGAAGAAATGCGCAAACGATTGGAAGCAGCAAAGGTTGCGGCTCCGCAATACAATGCAGTATCTCGTCAAACCATGCGCAACTCACTTACATTAAGTGAAGATGAAGTTAAAAAATTATTGGATGCAGAAACACCTTATGTTATTCGTTTAAAGGTTCCTCGCAACGAAGAAATTCGTTTCCAAGATATCGTTAGGGGTTGGGTTGTTGTAAATTCTTCGCAAGTAGATGACAAAGTATTATTAAAAAGCGACGGCATGCCGACCTATCATTTAGCACATATTGTAGATGATATAGAAATGGAAGTATCTCATGCGATGCGTGGTGAAGAATGGTTACCAAGTGCGCCTGCACACATTTTAATTTATCGCTATTTAGGCTTGGAAGACAAAATGCCTCTGCTTGCACACATGCCATTAATTTTAAAACCTGATGGCAACGGCAAATTAAGTAAACGTGATAAATCAGGTTTACCTATGTTTCCGTTAAACTGGTCTGATCCGCGTGATAATGCAAATTATACAGGCTATAAGGAATCAGGTTTTTTTCCGGAAGCGTTTATTAATATGCTGGTATTGCTGGGTTGGAACCCTGGAGATAATAAAGAAATCATGAGTAAAGATGAAATGATTCAATTGTTTTCATTAGAACGTATTAATAAAGCAGGGGCAAAATTTGATCCTGAAAAAACAAAGTGGTTCAATCAACAATACCTACGTAAAAAAACTGATGAAGAATTAGCTGAATTATTTTTGCCTTTATTAGCAGAACAAGAAATTCAAACTGATTTAGCTCACGCAGTTAAAGCAACCAAACTGATAAAAGAAAAAGCACACTTTGTAAATGAGTTTTGGCAATTGGGAAGTTTCCTTTTTGTAACGCCAAAAGAATACGATAAAGATGTGTTAGCAAAACGTTTGAATGAAAACACAAAGAATTTCGTTGCTGTATTACGTGATGCCTTACATAACACATCTGATTTCAGTGCTCATCATACTGAGAGTATCTTTAAATCAACTGCTGAATCACTTGGATTATCTACCGGACAAGTGATGCAATTATATCGTGTTGCATTAACCGGAGTTAGCGGCGGACCATCATTGTTCGAAATCATGGAAATGATAGGTAAAGATGAAACTCTGAAACGACTGAATTTGTTTTTGGAAAAGAATTGATATTTACTCCAATCATTTTTCAGCACCTTGCCTAAAAAACAAAACCAGAAGACTTTTATTTAGCTTCTGGTTATAAGTATAATGAGAAAATAAATTAATTTAATTTTAGTTTTTTGCCTACAAACAAATTAAAGTTATCTCCAAAGCCATTAAGTTCCTTTAGCTTTTCAACCGATATTCCATATTTTTTAGAAATTTTGTACAAATTCTCCCCTTTTTTTACAACATGGTATTTTTGATTTGTAGTAGTTGTTTCAATGGAAGGTTTGGATAAATTTTCTGCTAATTTATTTTCCTTAACTAATGTTTTATCTGTATTTTCTTTTTTATCGTTTATGCTTTTTACATCCTGTGCAACCAAAGCAGAACTATTTTCGTCATTTTCTTTCGTCTTTTCTTTTACTACAATAGTTAATTTCCTACCGGGTTTCAAGCCCTTTTTACCAATGTAATTCCAAGTTTTAATATCTGCTACACTAACCCCATATTTTTTAGCAATAGTTGTAAGCTTCTCATTCTTTTTAACAACATGAGTAACTTGTTTTTCTTTTACATGATTATCTAAAGCTGTTTTTGATTCTTCTGTTCTATGCTGAAGCATTGCATAAATTTCTTGTTCATTAGATAAAAACTGGCCTACTTTATTTTTCGGTAATGTTAAAATATGTCCTCCGGAAGGAATGATATTTTTCTTGTAAATAGGATTGTAATACTTTATATCTTCAACAGGAATTTCTAAAATTGAGGATAGCTCGTCAAAAGTAATTGGTTGTTTTATTACAACAGTATCTAATTCAAAATAATTTTTTTTAGGTATAGAAGGATAAATATTGTGTTCAACATGATAATTCATTACATAGTTAGCAGCTATAAATGCAGGAACATAACCTTGCGTTTCAATTGGCAAATACGGACGGATTTCCCAATATGTTTTTTTACCACCACTTCTTCTTATTGCATGATTAATAGTTCCCGGCCCTCCGTTGTAAGCAGCTAACACCATTTGCCAATCGCCAAACATTTTATACAAGAATTGTAAAAACTCAGCTGCAGCTACCGTTTCTTTGTATGGATCACTTCTTTCATCTATATACGAATTAATGTTTAAGCCATACATTTTTGCTGTTGGATACATAAATTGCCAAAGCCCTACAGCCCCTGCCCTAGATTTCGCTAAAGGGTTTAATGCAGATTCAATAACTGCAAGATGTTTTAATTCTAATGGTAAATTGTAACGGTCTAGCACTTCTTCAAACATAGGATAATACAATTGAGCAACACCTAGCATACGACTAACCATTTCACGTTTACGATTGGCGTACATATTAATGTAACCTTTAACTGTTGGATTAAATTCCAAATCAAAAGGCGAAACAGCATCCAGTTTTGCCAATCTGTTTTCAAAAACAAAATCATCAAATAAAGGAATTGAATCTGGCGCATAGTTAAACTTACTGTTTTTAGGATGTGCAGGTTTTATCCATGCCTTTTCCATAAATTTTTGGGTGGCAAAACTATCTAAAGCAACAACAATAGGATCATCTTTAGCAATAGCAAACGACTGGGCTTTAATTTGCAAAAAACTAATGGCAATTAAAATTGTAATTAGTATGTGGCTTGTTCTTATCATTTATCAGAATTAAGAAAAGAGTAAAAAGTAATTGTTACAAGTCTATAAAAACAAAGTGTTAAAAACAACACGTGTCAAAAAATATAATTAAAAGAGATTTGAACAATTATTTTTTAATAAACGAATAACGAAAGCAGCCTGTATTTATTACAAACTTAACTACACAATCCTTTCAAAATCTCTCCAAAACGATACAAGTCTTCAAACGAATTATACAGTGGAACCGGTGCCATACGAATCACATTAGGTTCGCGCTCTAGCTCGACAGCATTTGCAATACTACTGAATATATCCTAATAAATATTTATTCGTCAGCTTATTCGCACAATATTAAGGATGCTGTCCTTTTTATTTTTAATTACTTACTCAGCAGCATTGCAAATGGAGCGGAATACAAATTAACTTAAAACATTATATTTTGAATGGCCCAAAAAAAGGGAAGCTTACAGATAATGTATCAACAGCGCTCGACCTAACAAGTTTTCTTGAACCAAGACACAAGGCGGCAGGAATCAGTATTAATTTTTTCACTTCGAGGTGTCACTTAGAGCGAAATCGAGCAGTGGTTTTTTTTTGAATCAGGAAAAAAATCCTAATTCTTTCTACTTAAATTTAAAATAACTCTTCCATCTTAATACTTGATACTTTAATCTAAATAAACCCTTTATTCATAAGGTCTCGACTCCGCTCGACCTGACATTTTTTTGAACCAAGATAAAGGAAAGCTAGAGATAAGAATAAAAAATCGGTTTTCTTGAATCTTACTACTTGATACTTTAATCTAAAGAAAATCTTAAATAACTTTATTCAATATAAAAACCCAAATAAATAAAGCGGAATTTTATTGCCATACCCGATATCAATATCATCATTTACCACAAAAGCATTTTTAGATTTTTTTAGTTGATGATCTTTTTTGTTTTTACCACCAATTTCAAAAGTGTATTTGCCATTTACCAAAAAATCGCCTTCTTTTGGAACGCTTACACTATGTAAGGCATTTACTTGATTGTAAAAAAACGTTTCACGGGTATTACCTAAGTTCATTGCAGATGCGGCAATACAAAACCCTAAGTTAGTATTGTGCAAGTATACTTTTTCGGGCTTACTTAAAATAGCGTCGCCTTTATCATCGCTTCTTAATAAATTTACCAAACTCGCATCACTTAAGTGATTAAAGTAGTGGGTAACCGTTGCCCGTGAAGTTTCAATTTGAGCGCTTAATTTAGCCACATTAGGTTGAAACGGAGTTGAAGTAGCAATAATGTAAAGCAACTTTTTTAGTTTATTGATGTGCGATGCTTCAATGTGCTTACAGGCAATTAAATCGGTTTCCAGCGTAAGGTTAATCACATTCATTAAACGACTTGGGTAAAGTTTAGCGCTTTGCAAATAAAAGGGGTAATAACCATGGTTGATATAATTCTCCCAATACATAAATGGCCTTATTTTTCTGGTAATTTCAGCAGCTATTTCTGTATGGTTTTTCAACAACTCGTTTAGTTCATAAACTGGGAATGTTTCCTTGGTTTCAATTTGAAGGAACTCTCTAAACGACAAACCTTTTAAATGATAAAGCGCTACGCGCCTGCTTAAATCAGCATTACCTTTTAGTATATCCAAAATACTCGAACTTGTAAAAACTACTTTTAATCCGGGTATGCTATCGTAAATGTTTTTTAATTCTTGGCTCCAATTTTCGTACTTATGCACTTCATCTAAAAACAAATGTTCGCCACCATTTCTATAAAAATCGCTGGCAAATTCCAGTAAAGTGTGTCCGGAAAAATATAAATTATCTAAACTTACATAAATGGCTTTTTTACTGCTTCCGTAATTTTTTTTGATGTATTTGAGCAGAATGGTTGTTTTTCCGACTCCTCTGGCGCCTTTTAAACCTATTAATTGCTGATTCCATTCAATTTCTGTTTCCAGTGAACGATCAAAACCTGTTTTTAGTTGGTTCAATGCTGTTTCGTGAGATTGAAACAATTGAACAAAATTTATTTCTGCCATTTTATTTAAATTTTGATTATCAAATATAACATATTTTTATCAAATTGACACAATATAATTTCATTATTTTAATAAAATGTAATTTAAAAATATCATAATTTAAAAATAAAAGAATAAATAATTGATTTTTAATGGTTTGCAATTAAAAAATAGTTTTTTAAAATCTGATTTACGATTTTTTGATTTACAAGTTGACGATTTATTTTTTGTAATAAGGAAACAAAAAAAATCCTAATTCTTAAATCTAAAATAACTCTTCCATCTTAATACTTGATACTTTAATCTAAATTAAACCCTTAATTCAATTGGTCTCGACTTCGCTCGACCTGACAATTTTTTAACCAAGAAACAAGTCAGTAGGATGCAGGCATGTTAGATTTACGATTTTATGATTTACAAGTTGACGATTTGTTTTTTGTAATAAGGAAAAAAATCCTAATTCTTACTTCTTAAATCTAAAATAAATTTTCCATCTAAAGAAAATCAGCTCTGAGTGATACCTATATTATGGAAGAGATAAAAACTTATTTTATTTTTCTTGCTGCATTATGAATTCTAAGAATAGTAATTTTTTCTTTTTTTAGTTTATAGAAAATACGATAATTACCTTCAATTAGCTCCCTAATTTAAGGAGTGTTTTTCTCTGGAACCATTCGCCCTGATTCTGGAAAATCAATCAGTTGATCAACTCGTTTAATGATTTTAGCTATGAAACGCGCAGCATAAAATGTTGAATCAAGAGAAATATAATCATTAATCGCCTTTAAATCTTTTATCGATTTTTTGGTCCAATTTATTTCTGCCATTTGGCCACTAATTTTTTTACTTTTTCATGACTTACTATTTTACCGGATTTTACATCTTCAAGGCCTTCATTGATTTTTTCTATCACAATGAGCTGCTCAAGAAATTCATCTAAATCAAATTTCTTTGGTAACTTATTAAGCGTATTTAAAATTGTAGCTTTTTCCATAAACTAAATATATAAAAATATTTCACTCCATGCAAGTGTTTGCAATTATTGTGTTTTGTGAATCAGGAAACAAGATAGCAAGATTCAGGATTAAATTTTTGTCACTTCGAGCTGTCACCCTCAGCTGAATCAAAGGATTAAAATTGTTTTTTGAGAATCAAGAAACAAGACGACAGGATTCAGGATTAAATTTTTGTCACTTCGAGCGAAGTCGAGAAGTGGTTTTTTTTGGATTCAGGAAACAAAAAAATCCTAATTCTTACTTCTTAATCCTGAAATA
Organism: Bacteroidia bacterium; assembly: GCA_044352985.1. Lineage (GTDB taxonomy): Bacteria > Bacteroidota > Bacteroidia > B-17B0 > Aurantibacillaceae > JADJDM01. Next base: position 75,229 of record JBILCU010000009.1, on the reverse strand, counting down.
CATCTTGCGTCTTACTACTTGATACTTTTGTCTAAAAAAACCTTTGATTAAAAAAATTAACTTATTTTAGTATTGTCTTAATATGATAATAAATTACAACATGAAATAGCCATGTGCTGCTGCGCACAAACACAAATGCGATGCACTGAGCTTGTCGAAGTGAAGATACATGGCGTATAACATATGGCAACTAAAAAAATAAATATCTACATATGAAAAAACACATAACCATTTTAGCTGTATTAATCTTAGTGCTAGGCACAGGCATTGCCCAAACCCATACCTATTGCCCGGGCGATAGCGTTTACCTGGGCTTAGCCACTTACAGGGGTAATTTACAATGGCAGCAATCTACCGACTCACTTAACTGGACCAACATCAGCGGAGCCACTTTTTCTCCGTATGGTTTTAAGTTTACAGGAAACAACTACTACCGCGCCATGATTACAGATGGCAATTGCAACCCGGTTTATTCTCCGGTGCAGCGTGTAATTAATTCATCTAATTGCCAACCCCAATACCTCGCCGGCTCTGTATTTTGCAATGGCCCCACCTTAGTTGTAGAAGTAATTAATCCAGGCACCGGAAAAACCTGGATGGATAGAAACTTGGGGGCTTTACAAACTGCAACAAGTATTTCAGATTCTCTATCATACGGCGATATGTACCAATGGGGTAGAGGAAATGACGGACATCAATGTAGAAATTCTGCAACAACAACAACTTTAAGTAGTACCGACCAACCTTCTAATGGTGATTTTATTCTGAATCCAAACTATCCTCACAATTGGAGAAATCCACAAAACATTAATTTGTGGCAGGGTACAAATGGAGTTAATAATCCTTGTCCTAGTGGATTTCGAATTCCGACTGAGGCAGAACTTGATTTGGAAAGACAAAGTTGGAACACCAATGATTGTTTGGGAGCTTATTCTTCTCCACTAAAACTTCCTTCTGGTGGATATCGTAACTTTATCGGAGGAGGTTTAAATGATTTAGGAATTACTGGACAATATTGGTCAAGCACCTTAAATACGCCCTATTCCCGCAATTTATTTTTTGATGCGGGATTTGCTTTTGGTAGTATTCAAGATGATTTTCGGTCCTTAGGAATATCTGTTCGTTGCATAAAAAACTAGCCTACTTATCTTACAGATTAACAACAAACAACAAAAAAACTCTAAATAATTATTAATTTAGTTTTCGAATAAAACCAAAGAAAAAAATGAAAAAGCACCTTTTACTTTTTTGTATAATCATCTTATTTTGTCTCAGAATATTTTCCCAAACCCACACCTATTGCCCGGGCGATAGCGTTTATCTTGGTTTAGCAACTTACAGGGGTAATTTACAATGGCAGCAATCAACCGACTCGCTTAACTGGACCAACATTAGCGGAGCCACTTTTTCTCCATATGGATTTAAATTTGCAAGCAACAAGTACTACCGCGCTATGATTACTGAAGGTAATTGCAACCCGGTTTATTCTCCGGTAAATAAAGCAGTTTTAGGCGCAGGATGCACTCAACCCTCTTACCCTGCAGGCTCTGTATTTTGCAATGGCCCTACATTAGTTGTAGATGTTACTAACCCGGTAACCGGAAGAACCTGGATGGATAGAAACTTAGGCGCTACCCAAGTGGCCACCAGCAGCACCGATGCCAATGCCTATGGAGACCTTTACCAATGGGGCAGAGGAAGTGACGGGCATCAATGCAGAAACTCTGCAACTACAACTAACTTAAGCAGTACCGACCAACCCGGGAATAGTAATTTTATTTTAAATAATTCAGGAAATCAAGATTGGCGAAGCCCACAAAACACCAATTTATGGCAGGGAGTTAATGGAGTAAACAACCCTTGCCCCAGTGGTTACCGAATACCAACAGAAACTGAAATAGATAACGAACGCTTAAGTTGGGTTCAGTCGCCAATTAATAGTACTAATACTTCTGCCGGTGCCTTTGCCTCGCCACTCAAATTTCCTATGGCGGGCATCCGCGACGGCGGACATAACTCTTTCGTCAGTATAGGTAACCGTGGCTACTATTGGTGCAGTATGGTTAACTCTATCTATTCACGCTACCTCGTTTTCCTTGATGTTCAAGCAAATATGAATAGCGACAGAAGATCAAACGGCTTGTCCGTTCGTTGCATAAAGGATTAGTTTTTGAGTGATTGAAGTTGAGTTATGAGTTAAAAGGTAAAAGTCAAAAAGTAGCGGTTGCTGAGCGGAGCCGAAGCAAAAGCGGAGAAGGAAAAATTAAAGATGAAAGAATAAGGGAATTAAGATTTTAGAATTTAGATTTTTGAGATGAAAGATTAAAGTAGTAAGATTAAAGACTAGGGAAATTTAAGATGTAAGAATTTAGATTTAAGAAGTATTTGAATGATGAGTTATATTTTATCAATGACAAGTTGAATTTTGATTTTTAAATTTTGAATCATAATAAAAAACTAACAAACTAGCCAACTAACAAACTAACCAACTAGAAATTTAAGATTTAAGAATGAAGAAATTAAGATTTTAGAATTTAGATTTAAGATTTTTGAGATGCAAACTAGAAACAGAAACAAGAAATAAAAAACTAGCCAACTAGAAACTAGCTAACTAGCCAACTAGAAACTAACAAACTAGCCAACCAGAAACTAGCTAACTAGCCAACTAGAAATTTAAGATTTAAGAATTATTTGAATAACGAGTTTGTAGTTATGAGTTATAAATGATGAGTTAGGAGTGATGAGATAAAAAACTTTAATCCTTCAACTTTAAACTAATAACCAGAGATAAAAAAAGTAAGATGAAAGAATGAGGAAATTAAGATTTTAGAATTTAGATTTTTTGAGATTAAAGATTAAAGTAGTAAGATAAAAAGAATTTTTGAGTGATGAAAAGAACAAATAGAGGTTTAAATATTTTAATTGATAAACTTACTAATTCTGTTGAAAATGTGAGAACAGGAGATAGTTTTCCAACTATCGTTTCTCTTCTCAGTAAGTCTGATTTAAATTCTTTAGCAAAGAAAAACGGCTGGCTATTCGATTGGAAAGCTGAGTTTAAGGACCCTAAAAAGGAAATTTACAAGCTAACCATATCAAATAATTTAACAATAATACAAGGCGTTATAAGTGTTGAAATTAAAGAAAGCCATGTTTACATTCACCTATTGGAGAGCGCACCTTTTAATGTGGGAAAAGAAAAAGTTTATTTAGGTGTTCCGGGTAATTTGGTTGCTTTTGCATGTAGGTTGTCTTTTCAAAGAGGCTTTGATGGTAACGTTTCGTTTTTGTCAAAAACTCAACTCATAAGTCACTATGAACAATCCTTAGGTGCATTTCACTTTGGTGGAAGAGTTATGATTATTGATACAAATGCAGCAATAAAACTAATTGATAAATATTTTAAAAACGATATAGCATGAAAAAGTTAAAAAAAGAATTAGAAGTTGATTTCATCGGTGGTCAGGGAGAACTCACAAAAGAAGAGGAAAAAGCAATTTCAGATTTCATCAAAAAGAAGAAATCCAAGCAAATCACCCATCACAAAAAACCTAAGAAAGCTGCCTGATAAATAAGAATTTTTGACTTAGGAGTGATGAGTTTTGATTTAGGAGTTGAATAAGTTAAAAGGTAAAAGTAAAAAGTCAAAAGCTTGTCACTTCGAGCTGTCACCCTGAGCGGAGTCGAAGGGCGAGAAGTGGACATTTGAGATTTTAGAATTTAGATTTAAGAATTATTTTAATGATGAGTTAGGAGAGGAATAAGTTAAAAGGTAAAAGTTGTCACTTCGAGCTGTCACCCTGAGCGGAGTCGAAGGGCGAGAAGTGGACATTTGAGATTTTAGAATTTAGATTTAAGAATTATTTTAATGACGAGTTAGGAGAGGAATAAGTTAAAAGGTAAAAGTTGTCACTTCGAGCTGTCACCCTGAGCGGAGTCGAAGGGCGAGAAGTGGACATTTGAGATGTAAGATTTTTTTTAGTGATGAGTTATGAATGATGAGTTTTTTAGATTAAAGTAGTAAGATGAAAGACTAGGGAAATTTAAGATGTAAGAATTTAGATTTAAGAAGTATTTGAGTTATAAATGACGAGTTAGGAGAGGAATAAGTTAAAAGAAAAAATTGTAAATTAAGATTGGAGTTAAATTGGCAGAGCAACAAAACATAGAATATAAGCAAAGTTGGCACGATGACTATTTGAAGTGGATTTGTGGATTCGCCAATGCAAATGGCGGAACAATTTTTATTGGCAAAAATGATAATGGAAAAGTAGTTGATGTGCGCCAGTACAAAAAGTTAATGGATGATATTCCGAATAAAATTCGCAATTCTATGGGCATTTCCGCTGAAGTTAATTTACATGAAGAAAAAGAATTGCGTTTTATTGAAATTATTATACCACCTTACTCTGTTCCCATTTCTTTAAGAGGAAGATATTATTATCGCAGCGGAAGCACCAAACAAGAACTTACCGGCACATCATTAAACGAATTTTTGATGAAGAAATCAGGTAAAACCTGGGACGATGTACTTGAGCCAAGAGCCAATTTTAATGATATTGATAAAAAAGCAATAAGCATATTTTTAAAAGCATGTAACAATGCAGGACGTCTACCCGAAAGTGATGGATTAACTACTTCTGAGCTTTTCGAAAAACTTCGATTAACCGAAAACGGAAAATTAAAGCGAGCCGCCATTATTTTATTCGGAAAAGACCCCGGAAAGTTTTATCCAAACATGTTTGTAAAAATTGGCCGTTTCGGAAAAGATGATGCCGATTTAAAATTCCAGGAGATTATTGAAGGAAATTTGATTCATATGCTTCACGAAATACTGAATCAGCTCAACCGTAAATTTCTGATAAAGGCAATAGAATTTGAAGGAATATATCGAATTGAGAAAGGCGAATATCCTGTTCCTGCCATTCGCGAAATGCTGTTGAATTCTTTGGTTCACAGAAGTTATATGGGAGCCCCTATTCAGATTAGAGTATATGATACTAAAATTACGATATGGAACGAAGGTACGTTGCCGGATGGACTGACTTTAGATGCTTTAAAACGTTCACATTCATCTAGACCAAGGAACCCTATTATTGCAGATGTATGTTTCAAAGGTGGTTATATTGATTCGTGGGGAAGAGGTACGGTAAAAATATTTGATACTTGTAAACAAGCAGCCCTGCCTTTGCCCGAAATGATTGAAATAGACGGAGGTTTTAGTATTACACTTTACAAAGAAACAATTTCGCCCGAAAAACATAGTGAAACTATTCTTAATAAAAGGCAGAAAAAAGCAGTTTCATTTTTAAAGAAAAAAGAAAAAATCACCAATAAAGAGTATCAGGAAATGAACAACACAACCGAACGAACAGCAACAAGAGATTTGTTAGATTTAGTAGAAAAAGGAGTCATAAAAAGCTCTGGTATTAAAGGCGCAGGAGCCTATTATACACTCACAAATAATAACGCCATAATAACGCCATAATAACGCCATAATAACGCCAAATGAATTGGGAAAAGACAAAAATGAAACATAAAGAAATAATACTGAAGTGTATTCGAAAATTCACTAAATGATTAAAACATGAATCAGCAAAAAGTTGATATAACAATAATATCTGAAAAGGGAAAAATGCTATCGCAAAATGCGATACCTTCCAAAGGTCATTTGGGAGGAACATTACCTTATGCTTTTACAGAGCATGGAGTTTTAATGCTGGCAAACGTTTTAAAAAGTGAACAAGCCGTTCAGGTTAGTATTAAAATAATTGAGCTGTTTGTGAAATTGCGCGAAATACTTTTAACAAACAATGAATTAAAACTCGAAATTGAAAAAATAAAAAAGAAAATAGATAATCATGATAAAAATATAGAAATTGTATTCAGGTATTTTGAAGAACTGATTGAAAATCCAAAACCACGTAAGAAAATTGGATTCAAAATCCCAAAAAGTAAATAATGGAAATTTTAGATTTTAGAATTATTTGAATGATGAGTTAGGAGTGGAATAAGTTATGAGTTTTGAATGATGAGTTAGGAGTTAAAAGAGGAATAAGTTAAAAGGTAAAAGCTTGTCACTTCGAGCGAAGTCGAGAAGTGTGCATTTGAGATTTTAGAATTAAGATTTTTTTGAGTTAGGAGTTATGAATGATGAGTTTTTTAGATTAAAGATTAAAGTAGTAAGATGAAAGACCAGGGAAATTTAAGATGTAAGAATTTAGATTTAAGAAGTATTTGAATGATGAGTTATATGTTATCAATGACAAGTTGAATTTTGAATTTTGAATTTTGAATCATAATAAAAACTAACAAACTAGCTAACTAGAAATAAAATACCAGGAATAATAAATAACAAACAAGAAATAAGAAATAACACAACTGTTATAAATAAAATGAAAAAAGAAATACAAAACGAAAAAAATAAACCAATTACTCAACTTAATATTAATTCTATGAATAAACGTTTTTTTCTAGCACTCGCATTTTTGCTTTGCATCAGTGCATTCAGTCAAACCGGAATAATTAATTTTACTGTTAACCAGCCGGCTGTATTAACCATGTCAAATCCTACCACAACAAATTCCACCTGTGGTAATGCAAATGCCGCAATAAATGCAGGAACCGTAAGCGGAGGAACAACTCCTTATACTTATTCGTTAAATAGCGGAACATATACTAGTACTACCAATTTCAGCAGTTTAGCAGCAGGTACTTATACCCTTACTGTAAAAGATAACAATGCCTGTACTTTTAATTTAACCACAAACGTGAGCAATATTCCCGGACCAACCGGTTTTACTATTAATCCAGTAAATGCTACTTGCGGCAATACAAATGGCTCAATTGCAATAGGTAATGTTACGGGAGGAACTTCGCCTTATACCTATTCACTAAATGGAGGGGCATTTTCAGCGAATACTAACTACAGCAACTTGTCAGCAGGCGCTTACACGGTAACAGTAAAAGATGCCAATAATTGTATCTATTCAAGTAACACAACAATCACCACTACCAATCCGCCAACTGATATTGCTATTTCAACTAGTAACCCAGGTTGTTTGCAAAGCAATGGTGTAATTGCACTCAGTTCAGTAACAAGCGGTACCTCGCCCTTTACTTATTCATTTAACGGAGGCTCTTATGCTGCAACAACTTTGTATTTAAACTTAGCTGCCGGCACTTATTCTATTAGTGTTAAAGATGCTAACAATTGTATATTTACAACCAGTACTACATTAACAGCTCCGCCACCAACCGATCCAACTTTTAACACCATTCAACCTTTATGTGCAGGAGCTAGTTTTAGTTTACCAACAACTTCTACCAACGGCATTAATGGTAACTGGCAACCACCGATTAATAATCAAAACACCACTACCTACACGTTTACGCCTAATTCCGGACAATGCGCCAACACAGCCCAATTAACCATTTTGATTAATCAATTACAAATCATGGCTTCTTCCAGCGTTACCGATTGCGGTAGCAATGCCGGTTTTGTTCGTGTTGATTCTGTAATTGGCGGTGTAGCTCCGTTAAGCTATCAGATTAATAATGGCACACCGCAATCAGATGTACTATTTCAAAATTTAGCGGGAGGTAATTTTTCTGTTAGTGTTACTGATAACAATGGTTGCACTGCAAACGCATTAATGAACATTGCCAGCGTGCAGGCATTAGCACTTAACTTAAGCGGAAACAATACCAGTTGTGCGCCTCTTCAATCGGCAAGTATCGTAGCTAATCCAACAGGAGGAACTGCTCCCTATCAATTTTTTTGGTTAAACAGTTCTAATACAAACCCTAGTTTAAGTGTAAATACAGCTGGTACTTACAGTTGTGTTGTAAACGATGTTTACGGATGTTCTAAATTAGAATCATTCGCAGTTAATGCATTAAATCCATTAAGCGTATCACTTACCTCTACCAACACCGATTGCGGTTTAAATACCGGTTCTGCAACAGCAACAGTAAGCGGTGGCACGCCTCCATATGTTTACCAATGGACGAGCGGTAGTCAGTTGCCTCAGGCAACCGAATTAGCTTCCGGTCAATATGTGGTGCAAGTTTACGATGCTAATAATTGTAATACTTCTGAGGTCGTAAACATTAATGCATCAAACGGTCCGGTTGTTACTGTAGTTTCTTTACAAAACGCGAGCTGTAGTGATGCTTACGATGCAAGCGTAAATCTTAGCGTAAGCGGTGGTATTCCGCCTTACACTTATTCATGGAATACAGGCAATACAGACCCTTTCCTTACCAATATGCCTGCAGGGTATTATGATTTTACGGTAACCGATGCAAGCAATTGCCAGGTAGTACAATCGTACACCCTAACAGCACCACCTGCTATTGAAATCACCTCCACCACACAAGAACCGCCTTGCGGTTCATCAACAGGAAGCATAACTGCCAATGCAAGCAATGGAGTTGCACCATACACTTACCAATGGTCGGCAAGCGCAGGTGCACAAACAACACAAACAGCAACCAATTTACCTGCAGACAATTACTTTGTAACCGTAACCGATGCCAATAACTGTTCGCAATCCTATTACACCAACTTATCCAATTCCAATAACAACATACAAATACAAGTAGACAATGTGCAGCGTTCAACTTGTGGCAGCCTTTCCACTGGAGCCATCTCCATCACTGCAACAGGTGGTGCAGCTCCGTTCACATACGCTTGGAACAACGGTTCAACTAGCGAAGATTTATCTAATCTTCCCGCAGGAGAATACGTAGTAAGAGTTGGCGATGCATTGGGTTGCGTAGCTTATTCAGCAATTCGTGTAGAACCCGAAGTACTGAACTATCAACCTGAAATATGTGTAGTAACAGTTGATACAGCTTTATCGCGCAACTTAATCGTTTGGGAAAAACCGCCATTTAATGGCATTAAATCCTATAAACTTTACCGAGAAACATCCACCAACAACTATCAGTTATTGGCTGAAGTTCCTTTTGCATCAGAAAGTAAATACACCGATATGGGAGCTAATCCGGCAGTGCGTTCATGGCGATACAAATTATCGGCAGTCGATTCCTGCGATGTAGAAACACCATTAAGCAGCAAACACAAAACCATTCATTTGGTTCAGTTTCCATCATTAGGAGGCAGCAACAGTTTAATCTGGGATTTTTACGATGGCTACAGCTATGATTATTTCTACATCTGGCGCGATGACCCAACAACAGGTTGGATGAACATCGATTCCATGCCGAGCAATTTAACATCGTATACGGATTTAACTCCGCCGAGCATTGATTCACGTTACATGATAGAAATTATTCCGCCCACACCATGTGTAAGCACATTAAAATTAGCAAACGGGGGTAATAATGAAATGCTGACTACGGTAGTAAAATCCAAATCAAACATTCGTAATAACCGCCAGCAAACAGTGGGAGTAAAATCCATCACCAAAGGAAACTTAAAAGTTTATCCAAATCCTGCGCAGCATCAGTTCACAATTGATTTACAACAATTACAATCGCTAAGCAACGGTTTTGAAATTGTAATTGAAAACACATTAGGTCAACGTATTTATGAAAACACCACCAAACAAAATAAATTACAAGTTAACATCAGTCAATACCAGCCGGGTGTGTATTTCGTAAAAGTAAAAACTGCGCAGGGAACAATGCTGGAGAAAGTTATAGTGGAGTAAACGGGATTTTAGATTTAAGAATTTAGATTTAGGAATCAAGAAACAAGACGACAGGATTCAGGATTAAATTTTTGTCACTTCGAGCGAAGTCGAGAAGTGATTTATTTTGGAATCAGGAAACAAAAAAATCCTAATTCTTACTTCTTAAATCTAAAATAACTCTTCCATCTTAATACTTGATACTTTAATCTAAATTAAACCCTTTATTCATGAGGTCTCGACTCCGCTCGACCTGACATTTTTTTAACCAAGACGTTTGATTCAAGAAAGATTTTTGTCACTTCGAGAGAAGTCGAGAAGTGTTTTTTTTGGAATCAGTAAACAAGATGACAACAGGATGTAGGAATGATTAACGATTGTTTTTTGCTTTAGGTAACAATACTGAATCATATAATCTTTCCATCCCAAAGCATTTGAATAAAATTTTGCCATGGCATAACATATATTTTGTTAATGAGACGGGGAAGTGGTTCATTACAAACCACAATGGCTTTTTTTACATCATATTCTTCCATAAAGGCATTTAATCCGTTTAAATGTTTACTTGAAATTTTATCCGAAGATTTTACTTCAATGGCAACTTCATGGTTTCCCAAAACAAAATCTATCTCTAACTGAGAAGCTGTTCTCCAATAAGAAATTAAATATTCTTTTCCGGTGTAGTGCTTATGCGCATTCAGTTCCTGATAAATAAAAGATTCAAACGCATGCCCAAACACATCACTTCCTTTTTCAATTTTACCCCTGTTTAATAAATGATTTACAATACCTAAATCAAAAAAATAAAATTTTGGTGTCTTAATAACCCGTCTTTTGGCTTTTTTCTGATAAACCGGTACAAATTTACCAATCATCGTGTCTTCCAAAATCTGAAAATATTCCTTAATGGTTGTAGCAGAAACGCCGCAATCAGAAGCAATGGAAGTATAGTTTACCATTTCGCCATGACTAAATGCTGCAGCGTGTAAAAAGCGAGAAAAAACAGCTACATTCCTTATCTTTGCTTCGGCAACAATTTCATCCTGCAAATAATTGCCAAGATAAGCTGCTATCATTTTTTTTGGATTTTCAGAAAGATAATGACGAGGAAGCAAGCCATTATTTAAGGCTTTTAATAAATTAAAATTAGGTATTTCATGAGCTGTTAAAGGATATAGCTCATACCTTAACGCACGGCCTCCCAATAAATTTTCACCCGAACGAATTATTTTTCTTGGACTTGAACCGCTTAGTATAAATTGAATATCATGATTGACAATTAACCAATGAACTTCATTTAATAAAATTGGGATTCGCTGTATTTCATCAATTATAACCAGTTTTTTTTCTTGAGCAAGAATAGTTTCGCGGAGGTACTCTGGATTGATCAACAGACGATTATAAATATCGCTCAACAATAAATCGAACCAAAGCGCATTAGAAAATAATTGTTTCAGAAGCGTACTTTTCCCAGTTTGCCTTGCTCCCCAAAAAAATATACTTTGCCCATTATGATCAATAAATGTTTGATTTCTTTGCAGTACCATTTTACTATAAATATACTACAAAGCTACATTTTTTTAGAATAAAAACAAAAGTATAAGTTTTATTTATCATGATAAAACAAAGTATAATTTGATTTTATCATATAAAAAGATCAAAAAAAATCCTAATTCTTACTTCTTAAATCTAAAATAACTCTTCCATCTTAATACTTGATACTTTAATCTAAATTAAACCCTTTATTCAAGAGGCCTCAACACCGCTACCGCTCGACCTGACAATTTTTTTGAACCAAGATGAAGGAAAGCTAGAGATAAGAATAAAAAATCGGTTTTCTTGAATCTTAATACTTGAAGTCAATATGTAAAAAGTGAAAAAAAGTCTAAAACAATTTTTAGTATGTCTCTTATTTGACCTAACACAATTGATCTAAAATCTCTCCAAAGCGATACAAGTCTTCAAACGAATTATACAGTGGAACCGGAGCCATACGAATCACATTAGGTTCGCGCCAATCTGGCACTACTCCATGTTTAACCAATGCGTTAAACAATTCTTTTCCTCTGCCATGTGCAATGATGGAAAATTGGCAGCCTGGTTGAATTCCTTTTGGTATGTATGGTGAATTTTCTTTTGGCGTAAGGAATTCAAACTTTTTACCTTCAGCTTGTTTTTCGTTTATTTCAGTAATGATGAACTCCAAATAAGTAAGTAAATCGGCACTCTTTTTACGCATTTTAGAAAATCCTGCATCAGTAATTACATCCAAAGCGGCTTTATGTGCAGCCATTGAAAATATTGGTGCGTTGCTTAATTGCCAACGCTCGGCGCCTTCAATCGGATGAAATGTTTTTTCCATTAAAAAGCGTTTCTTTTTATCTGTTCCCCACCAGCCTGCGAAAAGTGGCAAAGAAGTATTTTTATGGTGACGTTCATGAACAAATGCTCCGGCAACACTTCCGGGACCACTATTTAAGTATTTATAACTGCACCAGGCAGCAAAATCAACTCCCCAATCATGCAAATGTAAATCGATATTTCCGGCAGCATGTGCTAAATCAAAACCAACAGTTATTCCGTGTTTATGACTAAGCTCGGTAATGGCTTTCATGTCGAACACTTGTCCGGTGAAATAATTTACACCACTGAACATAACAAGCGCCAACTCATCTTTATGTTTTTCAATGGCAGCTAAAATGTCTTCATAACGAATGGAATATTCCCCCTCGCGTGGTTCTACTTCTATAATAGCATTATCCGCTTTAAAGCCATGAAATTCGGCCTGACTTTGCAAGGCATATTGATCGCTTGGAAATGCTTTTGCTTCGCAAAGAATTTTATACCGCTTTGCAGTTGGGCGATAAAATGAAACCATCAGCAAATGCAAATTCACAGTAAGCTGATTCATCATCACGACTTCTGAAGGCAATGCACCAACCAATTTTGCTGCTTGTTCGGTTAAAATTTCATGATAAGAAAACCATGGATTTTTTGCGAGAAAATGACCTTCCACGCCATAGGTTTTCCAATCGTTTAATTCCTGCTGAATGTATGCTTCGGTATTTTTTGGTTGCAATCCAAGGGAATTACCCGTGAAATAAATGACATCTTTTCCTTCATGTTGAGGAAAATGAAAGCGTTGACGAAAGGCTGCCAACTCATCTTTTTTATCTAATTCCTGAGCGTAAGCTAATGTATTTTGATGTTGCATAGTTTTTTAGAGTAAACTTAAAATCAATTGATCTACTTCTTCACTTTCCCACTTTGATTCGATATTGGGTGTTGCCATTACTTTATCCATAATAGCCTGCTGGCGCTGACCTTCGCGTAAAGCCGTACTGTAGCGAATGTGCGGACTATATGTTACCATGCTATAAAATGGAATCCATTTATCAGGGTATTTTTCTGCAAAACGCGCTTCAATTTTTTTCTGTAATAGAAATGTTTTATCAGCAGTTTTGTCGCGCATTTCAATAAAATTAGCCTCTGCCATATCAGCAATGGCATCTCCATCGGGTTTACGTAAAGCCTGATATTCATCTAAAATTGCTGTCCAATCCTCTCCATGTTTATCTATCAATTCATTTAAAACCACGCAATCTTCAAAGCCACAATTCATGCCTTGTCCATAAAACGGAACAATTGCGTGTGCAGCATCACCAATTAAAGCGATTTTGTGATCGAATGTCCAAGGGAAACATTTTACAGTAACCAAAGAAGAAGTCGGGTTATTGAAAAAATCATCCAACAAAGTTGGCATCAAAGGAACTGCAGATGCAAACTCTTCTTCAAAGAATTTTTTAACATCTTCTTTGGTTTTTAGTTTAGCGAATGATTTTTCTCCTTCAAATGGCATAAACAAGGTGCAGGTAAAATTACCATCAGGATTTGGTAATGCAATCATCATAAAGCTTCCGCGAGGCCAAATGTGCAAAGCATTTTTCTCCAATAAAAATTCCCCGTTTAATCCGGGAGGAATAATCAACTCTTTGTAACCTGCGGTAATGTAATGTTGATTGTATTCGAAACGGTCGCTACTCAATTGCATGTTTAAACGAGATGCGGCAAATGCACCATCTGCGCCAAATAGTAAATCACTTTTATAGGATGTTTTTTCCTGAGTGGAATTATTTTCAAAGTGAGCTGTTAAAGTTGCGCGATCGATATTGGCACAACGCTCATCAAAATGGATTTTAACGTTATCCTGCTGTTCAGCCAAATCCATCAAACGCATATTGATTTCTGCGCGAGAAACAGAGTAAATAGCTTGCTCTTTTTTTCCGTAAGGCTGAAACACTTGTGTTCCGTCTAAGTTATGAATTTGACGACCATACATTGGTATGGCAAATTTTTTAATTTCATCCGCAATTCCAACACCTTGCAAACCTCTCCAGCCACGGTCGCTTAACGCAAGGTTAATGGATCTTCCAGCGTAGCCACTTGTTTTACGCATGTCTGATCGGCGTTCGAAAATATTTATTTTATGCCCACGCTTGGCAAGGTAAATGGATAACAAAGAGCCAACCAATCCGGCTCCAACAATGTTTATGTTTTTTGACTGTTGCATATTCAACTATTATTTAATTAAAATTCCTTTTTTTTGTATCACGGGTATGGTTATCAAATTTCCTTCTTGAATACTTTCTGGCAAGAAAATAAATTTTTTATCATATAACACATTGTTTGCAAAATAACTTACCCAGTATTCATTACTTAAACCAAATACTTCTTCCATAATGGGTTCAACCATCGCAAAAGAAGATGCGGCCATCTTTTCAAAATACCATCTCAATGTTGATGTCTGCATTTTTTTATTGTTGATTTCACCATAGCCATTAGAAGTTATCATTACATTTTTTATTTCTTCGTTTTTTGTATTGATAACGTATACATTCCACTCTCTGTCATTTTCAACACCATCAGGAACGATAGCAATTGAAACTCCTTCACCTGTATTTAGTAATTCTTGTAGTTTCATATTATAAAATTCAGAAAGAAAAAATTTCTTCCGATTCAAATTTATTTAAGTTCAGCTTAAAGAACGAATTTATTTGTGAAAAAATATGTTATCACAAGTGATAGCTAGAACTACAATTTTGAGTTAATTCAATTTACTTATTATAGTGTTTTATTGATTTTTATATTTTTATTATTATCAAAAATTTGCAGTGATAATTTCACTCTTTCTTATACTTTCTTTTACTTGATCAAAAGAAAGTACCAAAGAAAAATCAAGAAATTGACAAGGCACTCGCAATAAATTGCGACCGACTAATAAAAGCTAAAATATCTCCAAGGCTTCGACATTTTTTAACGCTTTTATTTGTCTTTGCTGCGTCAATTTCATCTTATTCACTATTAAATTAAAACAGCATTAATTTATTATTACAATATAATTTAACCCTATTTGCGTGCAAGTTGGAGAACATATTATTTATATCTCCGTTTAAAAAAATTAAATCAAATTGCAATCAAACAATTCGCTAAAGTAAATTTTTATTTTCTGCTTCACCTGATTAATATCAACTTTTTTACCTAACTCTTTCTCCATGGAAGTTACTGCTTTATTTTGTATGCCACACGGAATAATATTGCTGAAATAATTTAAATCTGAATTCACATTAAACCCAAAACCATGCATAGTAACCCATCGGCTGCAACGAACTCCCATAGCACATATTTTCCTTGCTTTTACAGGATCTTCACTATCTAACCAAACACCTGTTTCTCCTGAACTTCTTCCTGCTATTATACCGTAATCATTTAGAGTGAGAATAATCGTTTCTTCGAGCAATCTTAAATATTTATGAATGTCTGTAAAAAAATTATCAAGGTCTAAAATCGGGTAACCAACCAATTGCCCCGGACCGTGATAGGTTATATCTCCACCCCTATTTATTTTGTAATAGCTTGCATTTTTTTCCTCTAGCTGTTCTTCGTTTACTAAAAGATTTGATTCATCGCCACTTTTCCCTAAGGTAAATACATGAGGATGTTCAACAAACAATAAGAAGTTATCCGTTGGTACTTGCGCTTCTTCCGTTAAATTTCTATTACTGATTTTTTGCTGAATCGTTTTATTAAATAAATTTTCCTGATAATCCCAGCAAGCTTTGTAATCAAGTAAGCCGAGGTCTTCAAAAATTATTTGTTTGTTTTTAACTGAATACATTGAGATTTATTTTTTATTCAGTTTAATTCGCTCCGTTCTATTAGCAACATCCCAGGCAGTATAAAAAATGAGCCGGGTAATGTTTTCCATTTTCTGAAAATTTATTTTTTGAATTTCATCAGTTTCTTTATGGTAATCTTCATGCACTCCATTGAAGTAAAAAATAACCGGAACATTGTTTTTTGCAAAATTATAATGATCGCTTCTGTAGTAGTAACGATTAGGGTCATTCTCATCGTTATACGTATAATCTAATTTTAACTTGCTATAGGCAGCATTTGCATTTTCACTAATATTATGAAGTTCTTTACTCAATTTATCTGAACCTATCAAATAAACATAATTCGGATCACCTTCGTGAGCCTGATCAATTCTTCCAATCATATCAATATTTAAATTACATACTGTTGAAGCCAAAGGAAAAACAGGATGTTGTGTGTAATAATCACTACCAAGTAATCCTTTTTCTTCCCCTGAAACAGGCATAAATAAAATGCTTCTTCTCGGACCTTTACCTTCTTTTTTTGCTTGAGCAAACACTCTTGCTAATTCTATCACTGCAGATGTTCCGCTACCATCATCATCAGCTCCATTATAAACCACGCCATCGTGTTTACCTAAATGATCGTAGTGAGCGGTAATTACGAGTAACTCGTTTTTTAAATCGGATCCTTCAACATAACCTAATACGTTTTCTGCCTGAACTAATGAAACGGCTTGCTTAACATCTAGTTTTAGATCTGTATTAAAAGTAAACGAGTTTGTTTTTTTTGTTTCAGTAATGATTTTAATACAATCGTTGATTTTCTTTTTTTGAAGTAATGCATTTGCTATTTCTTCAGATATGAAAATAACCAAAGTTGATTTTTTTTTCGTTGTATTTTTCTCACCCGACAAACTCATTCTATAAGAGTTAATACGGTGTTCATTTTTTTGATAATCTTCTTTCAATTTCGAATCAGCAACTAATAAAACTGCTACTTCTTGTTTTTGAGCTTCTGAAATTTTTCTTCTAAAATTACTTGACCAATCACTTAACTTGGGGGTTCCTGAAATGAAAGAATTGCCTGATTTATCTGTTGGTTCACCGTTAACAATCAATACGCATTTATTTTTTACATTTAATTTATCGTAATCATTGTAGTTGTCCGAATTAATTCCGTAACCAGCAAAAATCAAATCCGTTAAATAATAGGTTGAATCAAAGAGCACCGATGAATAAGTAAAATAATCTTCGTTTTGTTTAAAGTTTTTTTTCGCTGAAGAGAGCGCAATTTTTTGTGGCTGAAATACATCTAATGGAAATGTTTGATAATATCCTTTTTCTAATTGTTTTAATTCAAGAATGCCAAATGACTTAAAATTATTCATGATGTATTCAGCAGCCATTTTTTGCCCTTTTTCACCGGTTTCTCTTCCTTCGTATTCATCGGAAGCCAAAACAGAAAGGTATTTCTTAAGCTCTTCCGCTTTTATTTGATTGGCAAAACGAATGGCGGTGGTATCTTGCGCATTTGCAAACTGGAAAAATACTAAAACACAAATCAGTTTAGCGTAAATTAGTTTAATCATACTTTTAAGTATAAAAAACGCACCAAAATGGTGCGTTAATTTTTAAGCAAATGTGATATCAAAATCAACCAAATCAATAAACTCTTGTAATCGGTTTTCAATTTGTTCTTTTGATAAACCAATTAATCGTTCAGTTCCAAAACGTTCAACAGTAAAGCTTGCCATTGCAGAAGCATAAATTAAAGCACGTTTCATGTTTTCGAAAGAGATATCACGGGTTTGAGCTAAGTAGCCAATGAAGCCCCCTGCAAAGCTATCTCCTGCGCCTGTTGGATCAAACACTTCTTCTAAAGGAAGAGCCGGTGCAAAGAAAATTTCATTTTTATTAAATAATAATGCGCCGTGTTCGCCTTTTTTAATGATTAAAATTTTTGGACCCATACCTAAAATTTTCTGAGCAGCTTTTACTAAAGAATACTCTCCAGAAAGCTGTCTTGCCTCAGCATCGTTAATGGTCAATACATCAACCATAGCAATAGTTTTTAATAATTCTTCCATGGCGATGTCCATCCAGAAGTTCATGGTGTCCATAACAATAAGTTTCGGACGCTCATTCATTTGTGTAATCACCTGGCGTTGGATTGCTGGAACCAAATTCCCGAGCATTAAAAATTCAGCATTTTTTGCTTTATCAGGAACTACGGGATTAAAATGTTCTAATACATTTAACTGAGTATCTAATGTGTCGCGAGAATTTAAATCATTGTGGTATTTTCCTGCCCAGAAAAATGATTTTTCGCCTTTTTTTACTTGCAGACCTTGCAAATCAACACCATGATTTTTTAATGTTGTTAAAAAATCATGATCAAAATCATCTCCAATAACAGAAACAAGGTGAATGTTTTTGGTGTAATAACCGGCAGCTAAAGAAATATAGCTGGCAGCACCACCTACAATTTTATCTGTTTTCCCAAATGGGGTTTCAATGGCATCAAATGCAACTGTTCCAACAACTAAAAGACTCATAAAATTTTTTTTACAAATATATTGTTTATTTATAAAAAGTATTTATATTTGCACTCCCAAATTTAACGGAAATTCCTTGATAGCTCAGCTGGTTAGAGCACATGACTGTTAATCATGGGGTCCCTGGTTCGAGCCCAGGTCGAGGAGCAAAAGGCTGATGAAAGTCAGCCTTTAAATTAAAAAGTTCTTTTTCAGTATGCCCCGGTGGTGGAATTGGTAGACACGCAGGACTTAAAATCCTGTGACGGCAACGTTGTACGGGTTCAAGTCCCGTCTGGGGTACCAGCAAAATCAAGCCTTTCAGAGATGAAAGGCTTTTTTGTTTTAAAACGATTAAGAAATAATTGCTAACAATAATCTGAATTATTCAACTACAATTTTACGAGAATAAAACTGAGATTTGTTTTCACATTTTACTGTGTAAAACCCTGAAGGTAAGTTATGTAAATAAATTTCCTGATTTTTTTCATTGGAAGTAACTTGATAAATTGTCCTACCTAAAACATCAATAATACTAATAATCATGTCAGGCTGAATACCTGAAATCACAAATTGACCGTTATTTGGATTTGGAAAAACATTTATTAAGCCGTTAATATCATTACAATTTGCAATTTCCATGGCAACCCATTTTTTATCTCCATTATAATCGGTTTGAAACAATTGATAATAACTATTACCCTCGTTTTTTAACTCATCAATAAAGGAATAATGTTGTTCAATAGTTGTTGTTCCACTTCCTTTTACTTTAGCTAATTCAGTAAATGCAACACCGTCATTACTTTTTTCAATAGTAAAATAATCGTTGTTTAATTCGTTTTCGGTTGACCAAAATAACTTCATGCTATTGTTTTCGCATATATGTTGTAAAGAATTGATTTTAACTGGCAAAGGCAAGCCTTCAAACTCATAGCAACCAATATCAATAGCATTAACGCGTTGTAAATTATCTAAATCATCAATTGGGTAAGGATTAGTCCCAGGAGTTCCAGTACCTGTATTTATGCATGGGGAACTTGAATTTAAATGATAATCTGCAGTAAAGTTAGGGTTTGTATTTGCAGGTAATGACCCAGTAGTTGATGTAGCATTACTTACACCATAGCATGAATAAGAAACTAATAAATTGCCCCCTGCTTTAGTCGCATCTCCTAAAGTATTTCCATATAAAATACAGTTGTAAATATTGCAATTTACAGTGCTATTTGATTGTGATTTATAAACACCATATTTAGTATTATTAGCAACTGTACAGTTATACATGTTTAATGTTTGAGAAAGATCATGCAAAAATATAGTTCCATTTCCTGATGCAATATTATTATAAAATAAACAATTAGTAAATGTAGAAGTACTTGTTGTATGCAAAGCAACCGCTGAACCATCTGCTGAAGAAGAATTATTATAAAAAATACACTTAATCATCGTAAGCGCATAAACAGTATAAATTGCTCCACCATTTCCTGTTCCAGAAGGAATATTACAATTTTTAAATAAAGTACTATTTATACTAAATGGTGAATTTGCTATGGGATTCCAATAAATTGCGCCCCCATTTGAAACAGCATCACAATCATCAATAATGCAATTTGTGATATTAAATCCACTATTGGCATTATCTCCACCTGTTGATGTACTATTAACGATAAAACCTCCGTAAGAAGTTGATCCTGTAGGCTTATACCTCTTTATATATAAGTTTTTAATTGTAATGTTATCCGTTTGGCCTCGATTGACTACCATCCAGTTTGCATTACCTCCATTGTAATCAAAAACAGAAACCGAAACCCCATTCACTAAAACTCCCTGTATTGTAAAACCAAAATCAGTTGTATTTCCATTCATTAAATTAGCTTCGGTTGTATAAGTTCCTGCATCAACATAAATAATATCTCCAGTTGTTAATGTATATGCCGCTATAACTTGTGCAATTGTTGCTTTAGGAGAGGATGTTGATGTGCCTGTATTTCCGCTAGCTCCTATAGCACTACAAATAGAACCTACTTCATTAAAAACACCATCATTTACATAATAACTAACAGCACTAAGCCTAAAAGTTATCATCAATAAAATAATAGATAACAGAAAGTTTTTACAAAATATATTTCTTAAATTCATTTTCAATATTAGTTTAATAAAGTTGCCAAAACTGACCAATGGTCAATTTTCTACATAAAAGGCAGCAAAAATAAACTATTTTAGAATAGAAGGATTAAAAAACAAGCAGGATAATTACAAAAAATAGTTAACCGTTAACTTTGTAATTGGTTGATGTGTTCGAGGTAAAACAAAAACAAAATACAACGAGTTACTCGTCATGCCCTTTTATGCTTTTTTCTTTTCGTTGCTGATAAATTTCTTCTTCTTTTTTCTGGGCAAGTAGTAACGAATCGGAGATGGTTTTATCGCCCATTCGGTTTAAATCTGGTTTCCCGGCATTAACCCAACAAGTATACCAAGCACTACCTACCATAATGATAGATTTGCGCATCCTGCGCTCTACTTGTCCTTTAATCATTTCATCGTATGTATTGGTGTATTCTTGTGAATAGGTTTTCACCGTCATATTTCCTCGGGTCTCATAACCGTATTTTCTATCAACCGGAAATTGAGCGTTCAACTCTCGCTCAAAATTCAATACTGAATCTACAGCGGCATTACTTTCACGAATGGTTTGCCAGGCAGTAAAAATTGGTTTTTCAATGTAGGTGGCTTTACCAACAAAAAAATCATAACTCTCGGATTTCAATTCAGGAATTCTGCTTTCCCAAAATCCGTGTATACCTTTTTGGTTGGTAAGTTGGCCATTGTAATTTTCGGTAGTATGCAAGGGCACATGACCATCAGCAATATAATGACCCAGATCTGCTGAATAATGCAGAATCATGTCAATATTTTCACGTTTAAATGCGTCGGTAAGTTTATACATCATTTTCTCTACATGCCACGGATTTATCCCATAGGCTTTCAATGTATCTTCTGTATATTTTTCCACTGCTTTTTTCCAATACATAGGTACTACATCAAAGGCATTTTCTCCATAATGATCTATATCAATATAATGCCTTGGGGCTTCTTCTTCCACGCCATATCTTCTTTTATCAGGGTCAACAGCATGTTCGGTAATAAAATCAATGTGCTTTTTATAAAAACCAATCATATCATTGGGCAATGTAAACACTGCCATTCGGTTTATTTGTTTATGTCCAAAAAACCCCCAAGAGGCTGCCGGTTGAGGCTGGTATAAAAATAAAATTAGGGAGAAAATTAAAAGGGTAAGGTATTTTAAACTGGTTTTCATTTTTTTTAATGAAGAAAGATAAATTATTTTATCTAAGGTAATTATAAATGGTAAAAAGAAAAAGACCGTAGCTAAACTTAATTTAAACTTTACAAATTCAAACTCATTTTTTTATAGTAAAAAAAGAGGATAACAATAAAAGTTATCGAAAAAAACATACCGATGTAACTTGAAATTCCTAACTGATTAGTTAAAACGAAAAAGGCAACTTTAATACAAAAAAATGTAATATACCATTCCACTCCCCATCGTTTCATATTCCAAATACCGATAAATGATATGAATGTTCCTGCA
The DNA here is from genome assembly GCA_044352985.1 of Bacteroidia bacterium. Lineage (GTDB taxonomy): Bacteria > Bacteroidota > Bacteroidia > B-17B0 > Aurantibacillaceae > JADJDM01. The sequence goes on along the minus strand of JBILCU010000009.1, from coordinate 53,262 downwards.
ATAATTAACCCGTAAATGGCCGGAATCCAGTCTCCCAATTTTTTTGTTTCTGGCGAAAACACTCCGGGAAAAGTGAACACAATCCATAAGTAACCTAGTATACAAATAATTGTTATTAGCGATGGCCTATGCATGATTATTTATTTTGTAACATTTTCGCTACGTATTTACCAATTATATCGTATTCAATATTTACTATTGAATCGGGCTTTAAAAAATTAAACGTAGTGTGCTCAAAAGTATAAGGAATGATACACACGGAAAAATGATGTTCGTCAACCTCAGCTACAGTTAAACTTGTACCATTTATACAAATACTCCCTTTTTCTACAATTAAATTCGATTTTGCAGTATTCAATTGAAAAGTGTATTTCCAACTGCCTTGTTGATCCAACACTTCAACACATTTTGCTGTTTCATCCACATGCCCCTGTACAACATGCCCGTCAAATCTTCCGTTTGCAGGCATACAGCGTTCAATGTTTACAAAACTGCCTACCTTCCAGGTTTTTAAATTGGTTTTATCAAGCGTTTCCTGAATAGCGGTAACTCTGTATTCATTGTCTTTTAGTTCAACAACGGTAAGGCAAACACCATCGTGCGCTACACTTTGGTCGATTTTTAATTCATTAACAAAACTGCACGTTAGCCAAATGTGAATGTTCGATAATTCACTTTCAATACGAGTAATTTTTCCGGTAGTTTCAATTATTCCTGTAAACATGGTACTAAATTAAGATTAAAATTGCATGTAAATAAACTGTTGCCCCGAATTAAATGCGCCGAATAAAATCAAGATGATTATTAAAACAAAAGTGAAGAAAAAATGAAAATCATTTTTTTCTGAGGCTTTCATCAGTTTTCTCTCAAAAATAAGATATAGCATACTTAATATTAAAACACTTATAAAATTAAATTGTTCCTGTTGATGCCAGCCCTGTGCAAGCGGGGCATAAAAATCAGTATCCAATTGTTGTGGCCGAAATTTAGTGAAAGAAAACACCTGAGCACATTTTATTTTAAGAATTTCTGTATCCGGAATTCTAAAAAAGAAATTACTGAATGAAACTAAAAATAAGACATAAAAAAAACGAAAAACTTTTTTAATTCCTTTTACTTCGGTCAGATTTTTAAAAAAATATATTTCAAAAACTAAATAAACAATATGGCAAAGTGACCATAATAAAAAAGTAATGCCCAGCCCGTGCCATAAACCAGAAATTAGTAATGTAAAAAACACCCCTATTGCTGAAGCGTGTTTTTTTAATTTACGGAAACGATAACTCAACGGAAAATAAATGTAATCAGAAAAAAACCTCATTAAACTAATGTGCCAACGCCTCCAGAATTCTGTGATGGAAGCAGATGAAAAAGGCGTATTGAAATTTTGAGGCAGGTTTATGCCCAGCATTTTCGAAATTCCTAAAGCCGCGTCTGTGTAACCTGAGAAATCAAAGTATAGCTGAAAAGTAAACAATAATCCCCCTGTAAAAATGGTTAATCCGGAGTTTACATCGGTATAATCAAAAACCGAATGAACAGAGCCTGCTAGTCCATCCGCTAAAACAATTTTTTTAAACACTCCAAGCAAAAGCAAATGTAAGCCGGGCCAAAAGCTTATGGCTTGTTTAGTGAAATTTAGTTGAGACGAAAACTCCTGATAGCGTGTAATTGGCCCCATCACAAATTTCGGAAAATATAAACCGTAAACTGCAAAAGAAATCAAATTACTTTCTGCTTTAATTCGTTTTTTTCTTACATCTATTAAGTACGCTATGTATTGAATGCTGTAAAATGATGCCCCAACTGTCATTAACAATTGGTTGCTATTAAACAGTATTTGACGAAAATCAAATAATACGTTTTCATCTTTTGATAAAAGATAATTAGCGAAAAATACATTTAAAATAAGTATAATAACTCCAAAAGTCGCTACCCCTTTTTTAGGAGTAAATTGTGCCAGATAAAAAACAATTACAAGTAAAACTACACTCCATAATAAAACAAGCGGTGAAATAAAACAAATAAATAATCCACTTACAACAAGTAAAAATAATTTACGGTAATGACTTTTTAGAACATAAAAAACCAGTAAGAAAACGGGAAGTGCCAACAAATTATTAATCGTGAATAAATTCATGCAATACGAAAGTAGCTAAATTATAATGTTTGTTTTAAAAACGCCTTTTTCACTTTATTAACATGGAAACAGCCAATAATGTCAAAATCTTTTAGTTGCATGGAATTTTACGCCTTGTTTAAACATTAATTTTGCATTCTGTTAGAGTTATAGTACATGAAAAATCTTCTGCAAATTATTTACAAATACCACTACTTTTTGGTATTTATGGTATTGCAGATTTTTTGTTTTTTCCTTATGTATAAAAACAAAGGTTTTCAGGGGACAGCCATCATCAATTCTTCAAACAAATTCTCGAGCGGAATGTACATGGCGCTTGCTAATTCAAAAGAGTACTTAAACTTAAAAGAAGAAAATGACAGGTTAGCTTATGAAAATTCAGTACTTCGTAATTTATTGAAAACCTCTTATGATATTATTGATAAACGTGAACCCGAGTTCTTAAAAAACGATACATTATTTAGAAAAAAGTATGCATTTAAAGTTGCCAAAGTAATCAACAGTACCACAAATCTGAGTAAAAATTACCTCACATTAAATATTGGATATAATGAAGGAGTTGAAAAAGATCAGGCAATTATTAATAGTGATGGAATTGTTGGTGTGGTGAAAGATGTATCTAAAAATTTTTGTACTGCAACTTCTGTTTTACATAAAGAGCAGAAAGTTATTTGTAAGGTAAAAAAAGACGGTTCTTACGGTCCTTTATCCTGGGATGGTAGCGATTACCGTTACGCATATCTTACAGATATAGCAACTTATGTGAAAATTACTATTGGTGACACCATTTGTACCAGCTCACTTTCCGACTATTTTCCGGAAGGCATAAACGTGGGTACAATAGAGAAATTTGAACGTAAACAAGGCGATGCTTTTTACACCATTAAAGTAAAATTAAAAACAGATTTTAAAAAGTTGAATCACGTTTACATCATAAAAGATAATTACAAGCAGGAAAAGGACTCATTAGAAAATGTTCTAAAAATTGAGGATAAGGGAAAATGATCAATGAAGTAATAAGAAATACCATTCGTTTTTTTATCCTGATTTTTTTGCAGGTGTTTATCATGAAAAATATCTCATTGGGGGCATATCTGGTACCAATGCCTTATGTAATTTTTTTATTAATGTTGCCCATGAATACTCCTGCCATTTTAGTATTGGTATTAGCTTTTATCTCAGGTTTGAGTGTTGATTTTTTTTATGATTCACAGGGCATACATGCAGCGGCTTGTTTAGTTTTAGGTTTTACCAGAAAATACATGTTAAGGTTTTTAGCACCGCGCGAGGGTTATGAAGTAACCATGAAACCTACAGTTCAAAGTATGGGGATTGGTTGGTTTTTGTATTACTCAATACCGATGATTTTTATTCATCATTTGTTGTTTTTTTTCCTGGAGGAGTTTGGTCTTGATAATACTGCTGTTACCTTCGTTAAAGCAATCAGTAGCTCTGCAATCACACTTTTATTTGTTTATATTTTTCAATTTCTATTTTACAGAAAGGATGGCATTAACTCATGAATTCACAACTCTCTAGCCGACAGTATTTTATTGGTGGCTTTTTTGTGTTAGTTGCCATAATATATATCTCACGTTTGTTTTACCTTCAAAACATTGATGATTCCTATAAAAACGCAGCCAATCAAAATGCTTTTCGTTACCTTACTGATTATCCTCCAAGAGGGTATGTATTCGATCGAAATGGTAAAAAGCTGGTTGTTAACGAACCTTCTTATGATTTAATGGTAATACCCATTGATGTTAAAAATTGTGACACATTAGCTTTATGTAAAATTTTAAATATTGATAAGCCTACTTTTTTAAAACGAATTCAAAAAGCAAAAAATGTAAACGGAAGAAGAAAATCTTCCATTTTTGAGAAAGCATTAACCTCTGAAACCTATGCCAAACTTCAGGAGAAAATGTATCGATTTCATGGTTTCTTTTTTCAAAAGAGAAGCATACGTTCTTATCCTAAAAAATTGGCGCCACATCTTCTGGGCTACATTGGCGAGGTAAGTAAAGAAAAGGCCGCAAAAGATCCTTATTATAAAGAGGGTGATTACATCGGTGTTAGTGGCATTGAACGTTCTTACGAAGAATTGTTGCGTGGAAAAAAAGGAGTGCGTATTGTTTTAGTTGATGTACATAATCAGGAAAAAGAACGCTACATGAATGGCTTGTATGATACAGCAGGCATTGCCGGTACTGGAATTTACTGCACTATAGATGCAGACCTTCAGGAATATGGCGAAATGTTAATGGCAGGAAAAAAAGGAAGTGTTGTTGCCATTGAACCTTCCACGGGTGAAATTCTTGCATTGGTTTCTTCTCCAACATACGACCCTAACTTACTTGTAGGACACGACAGAAGCAAGGCATTTTCTCAATTATATAGAGATACGTTATATAATCCATTATTTAACCGGGCAACCCAGGCCATGTATCCTCCGGGTTCCATTTTTAAATTAATAGATGCATTAATAGGACAAAATGATGGGGTGCTAGATAAAACTACAGTTTACCCTTGCGCAAGAGGTTATCCTGTAATGGGTGGGAAACCAGCTTGCCATCCTCATCCTCCTGGAGATTTAGCTGCTTCTATTCAGTTTTCATGTAATTCATATTATAGTTATGTGTTTAGAAGTATAGTTGACCAAAAGGCATATCCAAAATTCAAAGATGGTTATCAGCATTGGAGAGATGCTGTTATGAGCTTTGGTGTGGGTCAAAAACTAGGTTACGATATCCCTTATGAAAAACCGGGGAATGTCCCTAGTATAAAATATTATAATAAAGTGTTCGGTGAACGAGGATGGCGTTCAAACACTATTGTTTCATTAGGAATTGGTCAGGCAGAGTTAACCATTGTGCCAATACAGATGGCTAATGTAATGTGTGCCATTGCCAATAAAGGTTTTTATTACACCCCACATGTAGTAAGAGGTACTGTTGATGGTAAACCAATTGATAAAAAATTCAGAGAAAAACATTTAACTGTTGTTCAGAATCCAATTTATTACGACAATGTAATTGACGGCATGCAAAAGGTTGTTGATGCGGGTACTGCTGCTGCTTCTAAAATTAAAGATATTACAATTTGTGGTAAAACCGGAACAGCACAGAATCCTCACGGTAAAGATCATGCCGTATTTGTTGCATTTGCGCCTAGAGAAAACCCAAAAATTGCTATCGCCTGCGTTGTTGAAAATTCAGGTTTTGGAGGTACCTGGGCTGCTCCTATTTCAAGTTTGATGATAGAAAAATACATCAAACGAAAAGTAGAACGAGCTGAAATGGAAAAACGAATGATGGATGCAGATTTAATTACCGGTAAACCTAAAACAGAAGAAAAACCTAAACATTAATGAGAAAGGACGAGCATAAACTTTTTTATAATGTAGATCGCATCACTGTTCTCATATATATTCTGCTTGTATTTATGGGCTGGTTAAATATTTATGCAGCTGTATATAATGAAGAACACAGTAACATTTTAGATATCTCTCAAAAGTATGGCAAACAGTTGCTTTGGATTGGCGGGGCTGCTTTGCTTGCAACTTTTATTTTAATTATCGATGCAGAGTTTTATACCATTTTCGCTTATCTGTTTTATCTAATTTTATTACTTGCATGTATTGCAGTTCCATTTTTAGGTAGGGAAGTGAAAGGTAGTCGTTCCTGGTTTAGGTTTGGAGATGTTGGTATTCAGCCTGCTGAGTTCATGAAGTTTGCCACCAATCTGGCACTTGCTAAATTTTTAAGTAATGTTGATTTAAAAATTGATAATCTACGCTCAAACATTTCTTCAATTATTAAAAACTATAAAAACACCATAATTGCGGGTTTAATTATAATGGCCCCTTTGCTTATCATAAAACAATTGCAGGATGAAACCGGCTTAGCAATTGTGTTTATTGCCTTTGTAGCTGTTCTTTATCGTGAAGGATTATCTGTAAATTTTATATTGATTGGATTTTTTGCAGTAACTCTTCTTATTATGGCGCTATTGATAGAAGATGTTTATTTGTACGTTATTATTGGAAGCATAAGTGCACTCTCTTTTATGTTTATCAAACGTAATCGTAAAAACACCTTAATTGTTTTATTAATTGCGCTATTCGCATCCGGCCTAGTAACAGGTGCTTCATTTGTTTACGATAAAATGGAACCTCATCAAAAAATAAGGATTGATTCATTTTTAGGTAGAGGAAAAGCCGACTTAAAAGGAGTTGATTTTAATGTTAATCAGTCAAAAATTGCAATTGGCTCAGGTGGTTTTTTCGGAAAAGGCTATTTAAAAGGTACACAAACAAAATATGATTTTGTTCCAGAGCAGGACACTGATTTTATTTTTTGTACAGTAGGAGAAGAATGGGGATTTATTGGCTCATCCTTTGTAATTATCATTCTTGTTTCTTTAATGTTAAGAATTATTTTTATGGCAGAACGACAGCGTTCGCCTTTTAGTAGAATTTACGGATATGGAGTAGCAGCAGTATTGTTTTTCCATCTTTCGGTAAATGTTGGCATGACCATAGGGCTTGCTCCTGTAATTGGTATACCTCTGCCTTTTTTTAGTTATGGAGGTTCTTCATTGTGGAGTTTTACCATATTATTATTTATCTTTATCAAACTGGATGCAAACCGGTTACAAGTATTACGATAAAAAAGAAGAGTTAGTTTAATTTTAATCTAAATAAAACAAATCATGAACAAATTAGTTTTTAGCTTATTGTTATTAGTAGTTACACTTTCAGTAAGCACAATATCGTGTAAAAAAAATAAAGAAGAAGAAGATACAGAAGTAAATTCAATTTCTGATAATTCTTACGCAGAAAACATTGCCAATGATATTACCATAATAGGAAATCAAGCAGTTGATAATCTAAACAATGCCTTATCAACCTATAAGCTGGGCATAAACAATTCAAACGAATTTTTTGTAAATACTTGTGCATCTTCAGTTGTGGTAGATACAACAACTAAAAAAGTAACTGTAACTTTTAACAACACCGTTTGTGCTGATGGCAGAGTAAGAAGCGGAACATTGATGTATGATTATTCTCAATCATTAAACGGAGCCACTAAATACAGAATGCCTGGCTTTAAATGCACTGTAACTTCAAGTAATTATAAAGTAGATGGCAATTTAATTACTATTAATAGCAAAACCATACAAAATACTACCGCAACAAATTTTAATCCTCAAACCACAAATTTAACCTGGGCAATTAATTCCAATATCTCCATTACTAAAACCGATGGCTCGGTTTTATCATGGGTTTGTACACGTAATAAAACGTTACTTAATACTTCAGATACAACTGTATACAAAGGCAATAACAAACCTATTATATGGTCCTCAGCCCGAATTGGCATTACCGGTAGCTCAAGTGGTGTAACAGCACAAGGCAATAGTTACACAGCAGTAATTGCTTCACAATTAGTTAGAGATTTTACTTGTTCTCCTAACTCTGCGCATATTCACAGACATCCTTTTATTCAAGGCATTTTAGAATTTACTCCTCAGGGGAAATTAACTAGAAGAATTGATTATGGCTCGGGAGCTTGTGACCAGGTAGCCACAATAAGTATTGGTAATTTTTCAATTACCATCAATTTACCCTAAACTTTCGGTAATAAATAACTAAAAGTATTATTTCACCAAATGATTGGTATATGGCACTCTAAATTGTATTGATCTACCAAGTGTAACCTCATCAGCATATTCCAATTCATCGCCAACCGCAATTCCTCTTGCTATGGTTGATACCTTTAGCTGAAACTGTGCAATTTTTTTGTAGATATAAAAATTAGTTGTTTCGCCTTCCATTGTAGCAGGAAGTGCCATTATAATTTCCTGAACTTGCTTTTCAGAAATTTTAGTAACTAATGGCTCTATGGTTAATTGAGAGGGACTGACACCATCCATTGGCGAAATAATACCACCAAGTACATGGTACTGCCCACGATACAAACTCGTATTTTCAATCGCCATTACATCTCGTATATCCTGAACAACACAAATTAATTTTTCATCTCTACTCGGGTTACTGCAGATATCACAAATTTCTTTATCAGAAATATTATAACAGTTTGAACAATATTTTATCTCTGATTTTAACAATTGCAGCGATTCGGCAAATTGATTAACCTCGTGAGTTTCCTTTTTTAACAAGTGTAATACAAAACGGAGAGCAGTTTTTTTTCCAACACCCGGCAATTGAGAGAACTCATTTACTGCACGTTCTATGTATTTTGAAGAAAAATCCATTCTACAAATGTAAACTTATACACTTAATTATTTAGTTAAATCAAATCACTAATTATGAATAATTATTGAACGAATTCAAAACAAAATTGTAACGGAAAACTTTATAATTAATTACCGAGTGATTTCAACCCAACCTTTTAAACTAGACTTATTCTCTATATCTATAGAGTAAAAATATGTACCGGAAGGTAATTCAGCGCCAGATTTGTTAGAACCATTCCACACATTAGAAACATTATCATAATTATTATAAGTCCTTACCATAGTGCCCCATCTATCAAAAACACTAACAACATTAGTTGTACCTTCTATATTAGAAATTACCCATACATCATTTAAACCATCTCCATTAGGACTAAAACCAGTATTTATAATGATTTCTTTACAAGTAACATCGAAAATACAAGTTGCAATAGAACACAAATTATTTGTGTCACAAATTTGATATCGAAACGAATCTAATCCGCAATAATTTATTGTGGGTTTGTATTGAAAATTACCATTTGCATCAACTTGTAAATTGCCATTATTAACATTACTAATTAAATTAAATGATGATTGAATTGAACTTCCGGCATCATTTAACAATACATTTCCGTTTATAGCTAAAGTATTGATGTTTGAATTTGTTGAGAAATAATCATTTTGAGCTAATGGACGAATAATTATGTAAATAGTATCATTCGCACAATTCTGCAATATATTACAACCTCTTAATACAAACTTATCGTATCCACTGAAATTATTTATTGGAGAATAAATAATTTCACCATTTGAAGAAATCCTAACAGCTCCTCTTAATGGCGATAACAAAGGAATAGTATCAATCGTAATTCCACTTGAGGAGGCTTCATTTAATAAAACATTTGACTGTAAACTACTATTAGAAGTTAAGTAAAACGTTTCAGAATTAAAACTAAAAGAACAAGGAATTACGCTTATCGTAATTGATGTACTTGCAGTACATGAATTAATATCCATAACATTTACTGCATAAACACCATTGGTATCAACGGTAATTTGCGATGTATTAAAGCCATTATTCCAACTGATTTGTTGATATTGAGTTGGATTACTTAATGATAATACTACTGAGTCTCCGATGCAAAATGAAATTGGTCCACTTGCTAAAATAACTGGTTGAGGCGATGTATAAATAGTAATGTTCAATGTTAAAACAGAATCACATCCTACGTAATTTACAAGAGTTTGTATATAATTTCCGCTGCTATAATATAGTTGGCCATTTACAATTATACTATCGCAAGAGGATAAGTTTAATGAATTAACTGAAGGTTGGTTTATCGTTAAATTTAATACTACCGTACTATCACAACCATTAGTATTCGTTGTGGTGTAAGTATAAGTTCCGGAAGTGGTGTAATTATTTCCATTCCAGCTATAACTAGAGCAAGCTGTTTGTGTTGTGGCGGAAAATGAAGGTTGGTTTATCGTTAAATTTAATACTACCGTACTATCACAACCATTAGCATTCGTTGTGGTATAAGTATAAGTACCTGAAGTGGTGTAATTATTTCCATTCCAGTTATAACTTGAACAAGCTGTTTGTGATGTGGTGTATGATGTAGGCTGGTTTATCGTTAAATTTAATATTACCGTACTGTCACATCCATTGGCAGTTGTTGTAGTGTAAGTGTATGTTCCGGAAGTAGTATAAACATTTCCATTCCAGCTATAACTAGAGCAAGCTGTTTGTGTTGTGGCAGAAAATGAAGGTTGGTTTATCGTTAAATTTAATACTACCGTACTGTCACATCCATTAGAATTTGTTGTGGTATAAGTATAAGTTCCGGAAGTGGTGTAATTATTTCCATTCCAGTTGTAACTTGAGCAAGCTGTTTGTGTTGTGGCGGAAAATGAAGGTTGGTTTATCGTTAAATTTAATACTACCGTACTATCACATCCATTGGCATTCGTTGTGGTGTAAGTGTATGTTCCGGAAGTGGTGTAATTATTTCCATTCCAGTTATAACTAGAGCAAGCTGTTTGTGTTGTGGCGGAAAATGAAGGTTGGTTTATCGTTAAATTTAATACTACCGTACTATCACATCCATTGACATTCGTTGTAGTGTAAGTATAAGTTCCTGAAGTAGTATATACATTTCCATTCCAGTTGTAACTTGAGCAAGTTGTTTGTGTTGTGGCGGAAAATGAAGGTTGGTTTATCGTTAAATTTAATATGACCGTACTATCACATCCATTGACATTCGTTGTAGTGTAAGTATAAGTTCCTGAAGTAGTATATACATTTCCATTCCAGTTGTAACTTGAACAAGCTGTTTGTGTTGTAGCGGAAAATGAAGGTTGGTTTATCGTTAAATTTAATACTACCGTACTATCACAACCATTAGCATTCGTTGTGGTATAAGTATAAGTTCCGGAAGTGGTGTAATTATTTCCATTCCAGTTGTAACTTGAGCAAGCTGTTTGTGTTGTGGCGGAAAATGAAGGTTGATTTATCGTTAAATTTAATATTGCCGAACTATCACAACCATTAGTATTCGTTGTAGTGTAAGTGTATGTTCCCGAAGTAGTATAAACATTTCCATTCCAGTTGTAACTTGAGCAAGCTGTTTGTGTTGTGGTGGAAAATGAAGGTTGGTTTATCGTTAAATTTAATACTACAGTACTATCACATCCATTGACATTCGTTGTAGTGTAAGTATAAGTTCCCGAAGTAGTATATACATTTCCATTCCAGTTGTAACTTGAGCAAGCTGTTTGTGTTGTGGTGGAAAATGAAGGTTGGTTTATCGTTAAATTTAATACTACCGTACTGTCACAACCATTAGCATTCGTTGTGGTGTAAGTGTATGTTCCCGAAGCAGTATAAACATTTCCATTCCATGAGTAAGATGAACACACTACTTGATTACTTGTTGAAATTGTCGTTTGATTTATAATTATAAATCCTGTTGCACTTAAATTCCCACAACCACCAGTTAATGGTATGTTATAATTAAAGACACCACTAGTTGTTGGCGTTCCGCTTATAGTTAGTGTATCATTTGACCATGCTGCCATTACACCTGATGGCAAGCCAGTTGATAAACCAATACCAGTTGCGCCTGCTGTAGCATGTGTGATGTTTGTTATTGGTGTATTGATACACAAGGTTGGGTTTATACTTGCTGCACTAATTGTGTTTGTAGGTTTAACGATTATAGTTCCTGTTGCACTTGCATTACCACAGCCACCAGTTAAAGGTATGTTATAATTAAATATACCACTAGTTGTTGGTGTTCCGCTTATAGTTAGTGTATCATTTGACCATGCTGCTATAACACCAGATGGTAAACCTATTGATGAACCAATACCAGTTGCGCCCGTTGTAGCATGTGTGATGTTTGTTAATGGTGTATTGACACATAAGGTTGGGCTTATACTTGCTGCACTAATTGTGTTTGTAGGTTTAACGATTATAGTTCCTGTTGCACTTGCATTACCACAGCCACCAGTTAATGGTATGTTATAATTAAAGACACCACTAGTTGTTGGTGTTCCGCTTATAGTTAGTGTATCATTTGACCATGCTGCTATAACACCAGATGGTAAACCTATTGATGAACCAATTCCGGTTGCACCCGTTATAGCATGTGTGATGTTTGTTAATGGTGTATTGATACATAAGGTTGGGCTTATACTTGCTGCACTTGCTATGTTATTCGAATTAATAGTTACTGTAGCAGCGCCGCTTAAAGTTGTAGCGCAAGTAGGCATAGACTCATAAGCTACGCTTATTAAATTGTAAATATAAGTAGCGGCTGAAGATGTTGGGACAGAAACTGTATTTGTTGAATTTGCAGAAATATTTATCGTTTGATTTACTCCACCATTAATATTGTAAGATACTGTAACCGGTAAGGGCATTGGATTAGTAAATGTGATGTCAGGTGAAGCCGCATTTAAACAAACCGTTGTGCTACCGCTAATTGTTGCAGATGGTGTTGGTGTAACGCTTACTGTAAGTGTAAAATTATTAGTTATTGAGCAACCGTTTGCAGCTACAGTATATGTAGCAGTTGCAATTGAACTTGTTGAATTGGTTAATGTTTGAGAAACGCCTGTTGGATTGTATGAAATTTTTATCCCTCCTCTTGCTCCATTACCTCCTGAAGCTGTTGAAAGGTCATCACTTCCACCACCACCACCACCTGGTATACTTCCTGAAACACCATTAGTGGTTGAAGAACCTGCACCACCATTACCGCCACCTGTTGGCGCTATAGCTCCTGCTGTACCACTACCATTTGTTCCGGCAACACCATTGTTTGCAATGCCTGCTGATGAACCACCACCAGCGCCACCGTTTGTGGAACCAATACCTCCATTACCTCCACTGTACTTTATGTCTCCAAAGCCACTTGTTGTAGATCCGCCTACCCCCGCAGCGCCACCATTTCCTGAGCCGCCTAATCCTCCTTTTGCAAGAACGCCAGTGGAATTACTTGCTGGTGCTGAATTTACGGATGAAAATGGATATGTAGTACTTGCATTAAACCATGTATCGCCACCGTTTGCGCCAATGGCAGAAGATCCAGCGGGCGAACCAACTCCACCTGAGCCTACAGAATAGTAATAAATTTCACCTTCGTTTACAGCAAATGAACTTTTACTGTATGCACCTCCACCACCGCCCGATCCTCCTGAAGCAGTTCCATTATTACTGCTTCCGCCTCCGCCTCCACCACCCCAGCATTCTACAGTTACAGACCCAACACCTAATGGAACTGTCCAGTTTCCACTACCAGTTGAAGATAAGGTTACTACACTTGCCGTACTTGCAGATGAACCGCCAATGGAAGTACTAGGAGTTAATGTTGGCGCAGACCACGAATAAGTAGTTCCACTTGGAACTGCATCACTAACTTCCGGTGTATAAGTAAATGCTGTTCCCGTACAAATAGTGTATGTTTTGTTTGCAATTAAAGGTGTTGGTTTAACAATAATAGTACCTGTTGCATTTAAATTGACACAACTGCCTATTAAAGGTATGGTATAATTAAATGTGCCAGATTCAGTAGGTGTTCCGCTTATGGTAATTGTGTTACCATACCATGATGCACTTACACCATATGGCAACCCATTTGCCCCACTAACATTAGGATTGCTTATGCCTGATGCTGCTATTATAGCATGAGTGATATTCGTTAAGGCATTATTAATACATATAGTTGGACTTGAGCTAGCAGCGCCAATGGTGCTTGTTGTTGTTAAGCTTACAACAACCTGATCGCTTGCTGTACAATTATAAATATTAGTTGCTGTTACTGTATATGTAGTAGTATTAACCGGTGAAACTGTTATAGAATTACTTGTAGCTCCGGTACTCCAAGTGTAATTATTAGCTCCAGTTGCATTTAAAATTGCAGAATTTCCTGTGCAAATAGTTTGATCTGTTCCTGCATTAACACTAAAAGAACCATCGTAAATAACAATCTGATCCGATACGTTTCCACAGCCATTATTTACATTTACAGTATAAGTACCCGCATTATTAATAATGATGCTTTGTGACGTGCTACCTGTAGACCATTGAAATATTGAGCCGGAATTACCTGCATCTAATGTTATTGTTTGGCCAGTGCATATTCCTTTATCATTACCAAGCTCTAAATTTATTGGTGTAATATTACCAACAACCACTTGATCACTACTTGAACCGCAGCTATTTGAAGCACTTACCGAATAGGTTCCTGGTGTAACAACATTTATCGTACGTGTTGTTAAACTATTATTCCATAAGTAAGTGGTGGCTGTATTTCCAGCATCTAATGTTAAACTTGTATTGGCACAAATAAGTGTATCATTACCTAAATTCACATTTGGCAATAATTTTAGCTGTACAATTATGGTGTCTCTTGTAATACCGCATGCATTTGTAGCTCCAACGTGATATGTGCCTGCTTGATTAACACTAATACTTGAGGTTGTTGCAGTTGTATTCCATAAATAACTGCTTGCTGAATTTCCTGCATTTAAAGTTAAAGAAGTGCCCTGGCAAATTAAAGTATCGTTTCCTAAACGGATATTAGGTAAAGGTGAAATAGTAATATTAGTTCCATTATTTGTACCTATTGTTGGCGGGTTTGTTCCAATAACTCTAATTCTATAAAGTGAGGAGGAATAATAAATTGAAGGAATAGTAACATTAATTGTTTGTGGTATTGTAGAAGTAATCTCTCCAATATTTCTTACAGGACCACTAAAATTTCCTATAGAATCGGATAACTGTGCAATAAACCTATTTCCTGAAATAAATGATGTACTAATTGTAAAATTAACTGTAATGGATGAACCGGAACAAAACGAATTGGTATTTAATGAATTCGTAACTATACCCGTTGTGTTGGCTATGGTAAAAAAATTATCGCTTTTATCAAAATATAAACCAGACATGGTTGATATTCGTACTTTGCAAATTGATGATGTTGGTGATGAAATATACCAATTATAGTTGGTTTGCGTGAAAGGAATACTATCAGCAATTAAAATCCATGTTGTTTCGTTATCAATACTGTATTCTAGTTTTAAATCATCTGTTGTGTTTAAAACAGTCCATTTGATTTGCTCTGTTGTTGCATTACCCCATATTTCTCCACCATTTGGCGACAAAACTTTTAAAGCTACTTCACGCATTGCATACATGGCATAACCATCTTCTAAACCTCCTATGTATTTGTTTTGATTTAATGTTGGACTATTGTAACTACTAAATGTTGCATTACTTTGATCTATAAAACTTGCATTATTATTATCGCTTACACGAATTAACAATTGTGATGATGCAGTTGCAGGAACATCCCAGTTGGCATACTTATCCGCAGCAGGCGCTGTACCAATTGTTGTCCAACTGCTTCCATTATTTGTGCTGTATTCCAGTTTAACAGTTGTTAAATCTGTGTATGTCCATTCTATGTATTGCCCAGAACCTGTTGCAAAATTTTCTCCACCATTAGGATATAATAACTGTATGGAAGAATTAGGAATCACAAATACTGCATCGTTTTGATCAGATATGTTTCGGGATATATCTTTAATTCGGATACGACAAGTGTAGGATGGTGTAGTTGGAACAGTCCAACTGTAACTGAGCTGACTGGCAGGCACACTAGCTGCAAGTGTTGTCCAGGTTTGTCCATCATCTAATGAAAATTCAATAGAAACATTATCCACATCGTTATATGTCCAGGTTATGTTTTTGATTGAACCCGCAGCCCAGTTTTCTCCACCATTTGGACTTACAACTTTTACACTATCCAAAAAAGTAGAATTTAAACTATAACCATCATTGTTTCCGCCTTTAAATTTATTTGCATCAGCTGAAACTGATGTGAATAAATTAAATACCATATCCGAATTATCACTAACTGTAGATACCGAATTATCTGAAACCCGAACAAGATACTGTGTTCCACTTGTTGAGGGCAAAAGCCAGTTAGCGTATTTATCTGCAGCCGGTGCAGTGCCAATTGTCGTCCAGGTGCTTCCATTATTGTCGCTATATTCTAATTTTACTGTTGTAACCGCGTTAAAATCCCACTCAATATATTGGCCAGTGCCAGTTCCAAAACTTTCGCCTCCATTAGGATAAATCAATGAAACATAGGAATTATTAATTGTAAAAACAGCATTGCTTAAGTCATACAACGCCGCATTATTTAATGAACTCACTTTTACCAGACACTGTGTTGAGGGTGTATTAGGAACTGCCCAAGTATAGGTAAGTTGACTTGCCGGAATATTACTTACAATTAAATTCCAAGTACTACCATTATCTGTACTGTATTCTAGTTTTACCTGATCTACATTTCGGTAAGTCCACGAAATAGTAGTTGTGTTTGCCGGATACAACGATTCTCCTCCGTTAGGAGTAGCTACTTTAATTGTATCTGACAACGATGACACCATGCTATAACCATCGTAATTCCCGCCTTTATATTTATCAGTTGTTAAGCTTGATGTAGAAACAATGCTAAAATTAGCCAATGAAGAATCACGGTTTACTGAATTTTCAATATTGAACGCACGAATACGTGCTTGGCTTGTAATTGTTGTTGGCATCGACCAATTGCAATAACCATCTAATGCATTAAAACTACCAACATCAGTCCAGCTACTGCCGTTATTGGTCGTGTATTGCACTTTTAGGGTAGATACACCTGTGGTAAGCCACTCAATGTATTGCCCGGTACCTGCTCCAAAACTCTCGCCACCGTTAGGATAAACCACATCTACCGTTGGTTCAGGTATAGTAAACACGGTATTGCTTTCGTCTTGCGTAAATTGAAGGGTATTTGTAATACGGACTTTAACTTGGCTTGAACCAATACTAGGCACAGTCCAGGCATAACTTAATGCAGAAGCCGGGGTACTTGCAGAAATGACAATCCAATTTAGCCCATTGTTTAACGAATACTCAATTTTAATATTATCAACATTGCTATAAGTCCAAGTAATAGTTTGTACAGATCCTCCCAACCAGGTTTCGCCTCCGTTAGGTGAGCTCAATTGCAGAGTTTGGGCATTAGCAAGGTAGCCAACTAAAATTAGCAACAATACATAACAATATGTTATAAAACGCCTCAATTTAAATCTTATTAAGTATTACTCTGCCGAACGCACGTAACGGAAGCCATATTTATTAGCCATAAAAACTTGATAACAGCTTGGATACATAAAACTATTAAAACCAGTACAAATCATATCAATGAAAGTTATCATATTGGTTGAATTCCAATTGGCCACATTGGCATTTCCAGCTATTGATAAGTTGCCGTTACCATTGGCGCTTTGAAAACTAAAATAATTCATTTTCACCACCGGTTCGTGTGCATTACCCGTTAAATCCAACACCCCATAATACGAAGCGCCTGCTTGCACCCGTGTAGTTGTGCTGGTAGCAAAGCTGCCTACATTTGCCAAGGGGCTGCCGTTACTTGCATAGTTACAACCTCCTGCTGTTGCCGAACCCCAGGCAGGATAACCATTTATAATATAATCGCTGCCGCCGCAACTACCACTAGATTGATATAATATTGGCTGCAAAGGTCCATAACTAGCTTTATTAAACTCCAATAAAGTCATAGGCCGTACACCTGACCAATCGGCATAAGCTAATAAACGAATGTCAGTGGAATTACCGCATGCCTTGTTGGGCGTTGAAGAAAAATACTGCCCATTACTTAAAGTTATACTTGTACCTGCTACTCCCAAAGTTGTAATTTGTGTAGAAGTTAAGGTGTTTAAAAAATCGGCATATTGTTGTTCGCTTAATTCGTATTTGTAGCAATAAAAAGCTCGGTAACCAATTGGGTAAGTGGTATTATCAATACTTCCGTTGTTGTCGGTGTCAATACCCGCATCGCCTTTGATGCGAATAGTAGCGGTATTGGTGCCGTCGTTATAACTTAAAGTGGGGCTTAATCGGGTATTGATAAACGGATGGTTATTACCGGGCGCGTTAAAATTACGATAAACCAACCCAGACCTTATTGCTGTTGTTGAATTATTAAATGCTTTAGCCACATTAAACTCTCCCTCGGGTATGTACACCATTTCAATAGCATATACGCGAACTTCTATACCCGTAACAGATGTTAAGCCGTTTAGGCCATAGTTCCATTGCAGCTGCATGGCCGTGCAGTTAAAAGTACCGCTACCTGCAGCGCTGCGCTGTACCCAAGCGCCAATTTTATCGGCGGTAACCTGCACGGTGTTGGCTGTGCCCGTGCCATTAGCAAAGCCTGTTGTATTTAGCTGCACATGCTGCCAAAGACCGTTGGCATCTTTAAACTTCATAAAAATCCAGGCAGCATCCCAGTTAATGGCATCTCGCCAGGAGTTGTCCCAACTGAGGTCAAACTGCACCTGTATGGTTTTGTTGGTGGCATTGTTGCCGGTAGTAGTTACATTTTGCACAACAATGTTGTTGGCATGCAGTACATTACTTAAAACTAAAATAAAAAATAAAGAATAAATTTTTTTCATACACTTTAATAATTAGAGTGTTAAAGACTATAACGAAACTAAAAAAATTATTGAAAAAAATAAAATTTATTAGTCATAAAATGATTTTGTTGTTTTCTTTTATATATTTCAAAAATCCTAGGTATTAACTAAGTGAAATAGAACTTCACTCAACTTTCACCTGAATTTATTTTGGTGACTGAAAATGCGTTAGCTGATCGGTATTTGGTGGCTGAGGCTCTCGAAGCCACTGTTAGAAAGCACCCTTCGAGAACCTCAGGGTACGAATTTGTCGGTGGCTGATCGGTATTCGGTGGCTGAGGCTCTCGAAGCCACCATTACATGAAAATTAAAATTACTTCCAACTATACCCTTCGAGAACCTCAGGGTACAGGAAATCCGATGGCTGAGGCTCTCGAAGCCAACGTTAATAAAAATTATTTTAAATCACGATATGCCTTAGAGAGATCATTTAATTCATCATTCAATCCATTTATCAATGCCTCTTTCTTTTTTCTACTCCAGCCCTGTACTTGTTTTTCTCTATAAAAAGCATCATCAATACGTTGAAATTCCTCAACATAAACTAATTTAAC
The DNA here is from genome assembly GCA_044352985.1 of Bacteroidia bacterium. Classification (GTDB taxonomy): domain Bacteria; phylum Bacteroidota; class Bacteroidia; order B-17B0; family Aurantibacillaceae; genus JADJDM01. The sequence continues at coordinate 34,257 of JBILCU010000009.1, read as the reverse complement.
AGGTAACCTTTTTTTAGTATAATTTGCCCCTTCACCCACCGTATGTTGTTTTAATCTTAAATCAATATTATTTGTGCTTCCAGTGTAATAAGTACTATCAGAACATTCTAAAATATACATCCAGCCTTTCATTTGGTTATAATTTACCAAGTAAAAATATAAAATTACTTCCAACTATACCCTTCGAGAACCTCAGGGTACAGGAAATCCGGTGGCTGAGGCTCTCGAAGCCACCATTACACGAAATTAAAATTACACTTCCATCCATACCCTTCGAGAACCTCAGGGTACGAATTTGTCGGTGGCTGATCGGTATTCGGTGGCTGAGGCTCTCGAAGCCACCATTACACGAAATTAAAATTACACTTCCAACTATACCCTTCGAGAACCTCAGGGTACGAATTTGTCGGTGGCTGATCAGTATTCGGTGGCTGAGGCTCTCGAAGCCACCATTACATGAAAATTACACTTCCAACCATACCCTTCGAGAACCTCAGGGTACGAATTTGTCGGTGGCTGAGGCTCTCGAAGCCACCATTACATGAAAATTAAAATTACACTTCCATCCATACCCTTCGAGAACCTCAGGGTACAGGAAATCCGGTGGCTGAGGCTCTCGAAGCCACCATGTAAAAAGAGGTAAGATCATTATTGTGAAAATTATTATTTTAATTTGAGCGAATTATAAATAGGCTTTAGTAAGATTAAATTGGTAGCAAATTAATAACTACATGTAAAAGAGTATAAAACCGCTAACTGAAAATTGAACATTATCTTCTAAAAAAAATAATGTTTAAAACTATAAAAACAGTAAACCAGCAAATTAGTGAGGTTTTTAATAACATAATATCCTTCAATTAAAAAGATTACTGTTTAATTCTATTTTTAAAAAATAATTTATTAAACTTAATTTAATACCATAACCAATATTCAATAACAAAATTAAAACGCAATGAATATGAACGAAATTATATGCCCAAATTGCAATAAAGCTTTTAAAGTGGATGAAGCAGGTTTTGCAAACATATTAAAACAAGTGCGCGATCACCAGTTTGAAGAAGAAATCCTGAATAGATTAGCCTTAGCGGAAAAAGAAAAAGAAAGCGCCGTGAAGCTAGCAGAAGCAACTATAAAAAATACCCTGCAAGAGCTATTGGCAAAAAAGGAAAAGGAATTAGCTGAACTTAAAGCGCAAAAAGAAGTTGAATTATCTCAAAAATTAGCAGAAAAGAATAATGAATTAATTCAGCTCAAGGCAAAAATTCAAAGTTCGGAATTAGAAAAACAATTAGCAGTTAATGAAGCCACAAAAAATATTGAAAAACAACGCGATGATTTATCAAACGAATTAAAAATGAAAGATGCTGAAAAACAGCTGCTCGAAAAATCATTAAATGAAAAACATTTAGCCGACTTAAAAGAAAAAGATGCTATTATAAAACACAAAGACGAAGAAATTACCTTGAGAAAAGACATGAAGGTAAAGTTATCTACCAAAATGCTAGGCGAAACACTAGAGCAACATTGTGAAATTGAATTTAACAAACTACGCGCTACTGCCTTTCAAAACGCCTTTTTTGAAAAAGATAACGACTCTAGCTCAGGCAGCAAAGGAGATTTTATTTATAGAGAAAATGATGGCGCAGGAAATGAAATCATTTCCATCATGTTTGAAATGAAAAATGAATCTGATCAAACAGCAACTAAAAAAAGAAACGAAGATTTTTTAAAAGAACTTGATAAAGACCGCAATGAAAAAAAATGCGAATATGCAGTATTAGTTTCTTTGCTTGAAACAGAAAACGAACTTTACAATACTGGCATTGTAGATGTTTCTCATAAATTCGAAAAAATGTATGTTGTGCGTCCTCAATTTTTTATCCCCATCATTACGTTACTTCGTAATGCAGCCATGAATTCGATACACTATAAAGCTGAACTGGCTTTGGTTAAAAGTCAAAACATAGATATTACGAATTTTGAAGATAAAATGAATAAATTTAAAGAAGGATTTGCAAGAAATTACGAATTGTCAAGTAGAAAATTTAAAGATGCCATTGATGGAATTGATAAAACAATTAAAGAATTGCAAAAAACAAAAGACGCATTATTATCTTCCGAAAATAACCTAAGACTTGCAAATGAAAAAACAGAAGATTTAACCATCAAAAAACTTACTCACGGCAATCCAACCATGAAAGCAAAATTTGATGAGTTAACTAAAAATCAAGATGAAGAAAACAAATAGTTTTTAAAAACTTAAATTTAGACCTATTTAAATCTTATTGTAAAATAGCACGATGTCAGTTCTCGACTTCGCTCGAACTGACTATATTCACTGATATTTGAAAGGATTTACTTATCAAAAATCCTCACTAATGAGCATAAAGCGAACCTAAAATAAAAAACATTAGGCCGGATTTTAGATATTACCTGAGCGTTGGCAATGAACAAACGCGGTGCCGATTAGGGTGAATGCTTTTTTTAGGGCAGCCAGGTGGAATGGCTGACCGTAAAGAAAAAAGCAGAGAGGGAAAGCAATCGTTTGTTCTTGATTTTTTTGGCTACTTTTTTTGATCAAGCAAAAAAAGTAGATTATACATAAATAGTGCTTTTAATTTGAAACCTATTTAAATTTTATTGTAAAATAGCACGATGTCAGTTCTCAACTTCGCTCGAACTGACTAAATTCACTGATATTTGAAAGGATTTACTTATCAAAAATCCTCACTAATGAGCATAAAGCGAACCTTTATTAAAAATCCTTCCTTGAAAAATATTTAATATTATTAACGTAGGTATTTAAAACAAAAGCCATATACAATTAAATTTGCTTAAAAATAAGCAAATTGAATATTATTCGTTTTTTAAGAGATAAGCACGCTTTATGGTATAAAGGCTTTCTATTTTTTTTCTCCATTTTTATCATCACCTTTTTATTACCGCGTGAAAATCATTTTAAATACGAACTTAACCAGGAAATTGGCACCCCCTGGAATTTTGAAAACTTAATTGCTCCTTTTGATTTTCCTATTTATAAAAACGATAGCGAATTCCTAAATGAACAAAACACTGTACGTAAAGAATCTAAATTATTTTTCATAAGCGATGAATCGGCATTAAAACATAAAATTTCAGAGTTTGAAAAATCATCTTCACTAACTGAAAGTGAAAAGCGAATTGGAATTGATATACTTACTAAAATCGCCGAAAAGGGCATTCTCGAAAGTAATGATTTAGTAGCTGGTAAAGGTAAAGATTACACCATTTATGCAGTAAAAAATGACTTTGCAGAAGAGCTTCCCTTAGATTACTTTTTTACGTTAAAAAAAACAGATGCATTTATTACCGAACAGGTTAATAACTCAGCTATCGGTAACAAAAAAGAGTTTATGAATCAATTATTGAATTGTTTATCGGTAACTGTTTTTTACGATGAACAAACAACAAAAAAGAACTTAAACCAGGAACTTGCAAATGTTTTACCCACAAAAAATAAAATTGTAAAAGGACAAACAATTATTAACAGAGGTGAAATTGTAACCACCGAAAAATCCGAAATTTTATCTTCTTTCAAAAAAGAATTAATTAACTCAAACACCAGTAAAACCGATGATTTTTTACTTGTACTCGGACAATTTTTAGCAGCATTTTTATGTATGAGTATGATATTTTTATTTCTGGCTTTTTTCAGGAAAAATATTTTTGCTCAAAATGCTCACGTTTCATTTATTGTACTTATTACATTACTTTTTGTTTTCATTTCTAATCGGGTTTTTGTAAGCGAAAGCATAGAATTATTTTTAATTCCATTTGCAATTGGTCCAATTATTATTCGTGCATTTTTTGATACACGAACCGCTTTATTTACCTATTTAAATATTGTATTACTTACTTCATTTTTTGCAAATGATAAGTTTGAATTTTTCTTTATTCAAACTTTGGCCGGAATTGCAGCAATTTTTAGTATTGCCAATATGGTTAGGAGGTCGCAATTAATCTTCACTGCAGTAATTGTTTTTTTAGTGTATGTATTTGCATTTACCTCATTAAAGTTGATTCTAGAAACAAATCTATATGCTTTCTCGATGAATAATTATTATGCTTATGCAGCTTCTTCATTAATGATTCTCATTACTTACCCGATGATTTTTATATTTGAAAAAGCTTTTGGTTTTGTATCTGATTTTACCTTATTGGAATTATCTGACTCCAACTCACCTTTACTGCGTGAATTGGCAAGTAAAGCTCCTGGAACTTTCCAGCATACCTTACAGGTTGCTAATTTGGCCGAAGAAGCTATTCAAAAAGTAGGTGGAAATCCATTACTGATAAGAACCGGTGCCATGTATCATGATATAGGCAAAATGGAAAATCCACGATTTTTTACCGAAAATCAAGTAGGTGGTGTAAATCCACACGATGAACTAACGCATGAGGAAAGCGCAAAAATCATTATTTCACACGTAATACAAGGTATTGAATTAGCCAGAAAAAATAATTTACCCGAGCAAATCATTGATTTTATTCGAACACATCACGGCACAACTCTAACACGTTATTTTTACAAAAAATCATTACTTGAAATGGGTGATCAAACTGATAAAAGCAAGTTTCGTTATCCGGGTCCAATACCTTTTAGCAAAGAAACTGCAGTATTAATGATGGCAGACAGTATTGAAGCTTCTTCGCGAAGTTTAAAAACTTACGATGCTGTAAATATTGATGAATTAGTAGAACGAATTATTAATAGTCAGATAGAAGAGCAGCAGTTCAATAATTCAGATATTACATTTAGAGATATCAATAACATTAAAAAAATATTCAAAAAACGACTCATGAATATTTATCATGTGCGTATTGAGTACCCTCGATAATACTTCTAAATTGTTTAGTAAAAAATTGCATCTTTGCAGCTTATGAATAAAGAAAGCAAAGCTCACTTGGCATTATTTACAGCACAGGTTATCTACGCACTAAATTATTCTATCGCAAAAGATTTAATGCCCAATTATTTAAAGCCTGATGTATTAGTGTTTTTAAGAGTTACAGGGGCATGCTTTTTATTTTGGATACTCAGCTTTTTTACTCCGTCTGAAAGAATTGAAAAACCCGACTTAAAAAAAATGATTGTATTGGCTTGCTTTGGCGTGGTGTTAAATCAATTATTTTTCATTTACGGTTTAAGCATTACCTATCCTATTAATTCTGCAATAATAATGATTTCAAACCCAATTGTGGTTATTGCATTTACATTAATTGTTTGGAAAGAACGATTTACCATTTACAAATTTACGGGCTTATTATTAGGTGTAATAGGTGCGCTTACCTTACTTTTATTTAAAGGTAATTTTGTTTTAGGAAGCGATACATTACTTGGTGATTTATACACATTAATCAACTCGGTATCTTGGGCAGTATTTATTGTAATGGTTAAACCTTACATGAAGAAATACCAAACAATAACAGTAATGAAATGGATTTTTCTGTTTGGATTTATTATTGTTACTCCAATTGCTTTACCCGATGTTTTAACAACAAATTGGTTTAGTTTCACAAGTGGTATTTGGGGAGCTATTTCCTTTGTTGTGATCGGAACAACATTTTTTGCATACTTACTAAATACATATGGATTAAAAGAATTGAGCCCATCGGTTGTAAGTATGTACATTTACTTTCAACCTTTTTTGGCAACTTTATTTGCCATTATGATGGGTAAAGATGTATTAACTCCAATTAAAATTATTTCAGCCTTATTTATTATTTCTGGAGTATATATCGTAAACAAAAAAATTAAAACATGAATCTTCAATCAATGACCGGATTTGGTAAAGCAAATCGCGAAAACGAAAAATTAACCATTACAGTAGAAGTAAAATCATTGAATAGCAAAGGGTTTGATTTATCTATTCGTCTTCCATTTTTTTTCAAAGAAAAGGAAATGGAATTAAGAAATGAATTACAGAAAACTTTGGAAAGAGGAAAAGTTGAGCTCTACGTAACAACGGAATATAAACAAAATCAATCCGGCATTAAAATCAACACTGAATTAGCAAAAGAATATCATCAACAGCTACAAGTATTGTCATCTGAACTAAAAGAGCAGCAAGTAAATTTATTTGCAGAAGTATTAAAGATGCCTGATGTTATTAAAACAGATAAAAAAGAATTAAATGAAGAGGACTGGAAACTTGTAAAAGAAACCATTTTTGAGGCCATTCAATCTATGCAACAATTCCGAAAAGACGAAGGAAAATCTATTGGAAAAGATTTTAATTCTCAAATTAATTCAATCTCAAAAAAATTAGATGAGGTAAAATTACACGATACTGAACGTATTGAAGGAATTAAAAATCGGATAAAAAATAACATGCTGGATGTAGTTTCAAAAAACGCTTTTGATGAAAATCGATTTGAACAAGAGTTAATTTATTATATCGAAAAAATAGACATCAACGAAGAAAAAGTTAGATTGGCAACTCACTGCAATTATTTTTTATCTACCATGAATGAACCTGCATGTGGCAGAAAATTAAATTTTATAGCTCAGGAAATTGGCAGGGAAATTAACACTATTGGATCAAAAGCCAATGATGCGCGAATTCAACGATTGGTTGTTGAAATGAAAGATGAGTTGGAAAAAATTAAAGAACAAACCAATAATGTATTGTAATTTTAATTTCATTTTTACAAGCTAAAAGCTTGTTTAAATTTTATAAAATGAATTTGTTATAGTTTTTTTTTGAGTGAGAAAAGGCTGATTATGCAGTCATAATGGAATAGTTCTGACGAAAAAATCCAACGAATTCGCAACCAAAAAAAGCATAACAAAGAGATTAGATGAATTTTAAACAGGCTCTAAGATTTTTTTAATAAAAACTCTTCAAGAATTCTCTAATTTGAACTTAAACAGGTTTAACCTAAAAAAATATAAATTAAATAGCATCTACTTTTTTTCTTAATTTATTAAAATGCACTGTACACATTTGAGATAGGTTGAACATGAGCAAAAGAAAAAAATCAGTGAATAAAAAATCTATCTCTTCTCCCTCTACTTTAGAGAGGGCTGGGGTGAAGTCTGCAGTCGGGAGTTTTTTTGTTTCTTTTTGAGTTTAACCTGAGTAACGTCTAAGGGGCCAAAAAAAGAAAAATATACCTAATAATAAAAATGTTATATGTGTTTTACATAAAACATCTTGAATGTATTTTTAAGAATTTAAGCTTAACATTTTATATAAATCAAATAAGTATGAACAAGTACTAAATAAACAAAACACTGTATGTCATCTCTTATTTCAACTCGAAAAAGTTAATCCAGAAATACTATTATTTTTTATTTATACTTTCTATTTCAACTTTCATGCTTTTTAAAAGATGCATGACATTTTCCATACTTATTTCATCATTCTTTTTATCCGAAGTATGTAAGCAACACACAAAACTCCAAATCTCAAGAATGTCTTTTGCCTTTACTTTATATGGACTATATGCTTTATTATCGGAATGCAATTCTAGGACACTTAAATTATTCCCTCTGTAAACACGCTTATAAACAATCCCTTCGTCTTTAGTTATTAAAATGTAAGTATTCCCGTTTTTAATCTCATCCAAACTTTCCATGTATTTACCCACAACGAACGAACCCGTTTTTAATGGAGGCATTGAGTCTCCTTGAATAGGAAAGGTTCTGTGTTTACCGGTTACCCGAAATGGCAAATTCATTAAAGGTAATTTTTCTATATACTCCGGATCAGAGAAGCCATTTAGATAACCTGCAGAAGCTTTTACCGTTACTACTTCAATAGCATCATTATTCTCCTTATCAACCATAATGGGAAGCAATAATCTGTTTTTGCCAATTTTCATTAAACTATCCGGACTTGTCCGTGATAAGTCTGCCCGAATTAAGGCATCAACTGGTATGTGAAAAAAATTAGAAAGTTGTATTAATAATTCAATTGGAGGCTCATTTCTACCCTCTTCATACGCCCCTAAACGTGAACGGGTAATTCCTAATTTTTTGGATAAAGCTTCTTGAGATAAATTTTTAATTGTTCTCAGTTCTTTTAAATTAAAAGCGATTCTATTCATTGCTATAAAATATAACGCTAATGTACCACTAAAAATAGAAAATAGGAAATAGAAAATTGGTATCTATTCAATTTTAGTATAAAATGTTGTTACGCATGTTCAAGCGACGTCGAAAAACTATCTATTTCTAATTCGCTCTATATAAAAGTTTACATCTACTACAAAAAACAAATTATTATTATGTCAATTCGGGGTTAATTTGAAGCGCAAAAAAGAGTAGATGCATCTTTAATATCCTAAATAATTTAGTCTAAAATTCAATCTATAATTATACTCAACATAGTTTAAATAAATTTATCTTTGCTTATGTTTTATAAATTCTTCATTAAACCCGTTTTATTTTGTTTTGATCCTGAAAAGGTTCATTACTTTAGTTTCAGCAGCATTCGTTTTATTAATAAAATACCATTTATAGGAAGTATATTAAATGCTTCTTTTACGGTAAAAAATAAAAAATTGGAACGAACTATTGCAGGCATTACATTTCCTAATCCAGTTGGTTTAGCTGCTGGTTTCGATAAAGATGCTGTTTTAGTAGATGAATTGGCAAACTTTGGTTTTGGCTTCATTGAAATCGGTACACTAACTCCAAAAGCGCAACCCGGTAACGACAAACCACGTTTGTTTCGTATTCCTCAAGATGAGGCAGTGATTAACCGCATGGGCTTTAATAACAAAGGTGCTGATAATGCTGTTGAACGTTTAAAAAACCGAAAAAATAAAAACACCATCATTGGAGGTAACATAGGCAAAAATAAAATCACACCAAACGAAGAAGCAGAAAAAGATTACGAATATTGTTTTAATGTGTTGTTTGATGTAGTGGATTATTTTGTAGTAAATGTAAGCTCTCCCAACACACCTAATTTAAGGGAATTACAAGACAAAGCACCTTTGACTGCATTGCTAAATAAAGTAATGAATTTAAATAATGCCAAACAAAATCCAAAACCTGTTTTTTTAAAAATTGCCCCCGATTTAACAAATGAACAATTGGATGATATCATTGCAATTGTTCGTGATACTAAAATTGCAGGTGTAATTGCAACCAACACCACCATTGCACGCGAAGCTTTAACAGTTTCAAAAGACAGAATACAAGAAATTGGCGCAGGAGGATTAAGCGGTAAGCCTTTAACTAAAAGAAGTACAGAAGTAATCCGTTATTTACACCAACAATCAAAAGGAGCATTCCCAATTATTGGTGTAGGTGGTATTCATTCAGCAGAAGATGCCCTTGAGAAATTAGATGCGGGAGCAAATTTAATTCAGTTGTATACCGGTTTCATCTATGAAGGACCGTCATTAGTAAAAAAAATCAATAATAAATTAATGCAAAGAACCTCATGATAAAACTTACTGAATGCCCAAGAGATGCCATGCAAGGCATTAAGGATTTTATTCCTACTGAACTAAAAGCAGACTACATCAATTCTTTGCTTAAAGTAGGGTTTGATACCATTGACTTTGGAAGTTTTGTTTCGCCAAAAGCAATACCACAAATGCAGGATACTCCCGAGGTTTTAAAACAATTAGATTTATCTTCAACAAAATCAAAGTTACTTGCAATTATTGCTAATACTCGCGGTGCAGAAGATGCAGTTCAGCATGATGAAATTCATTACCTTGGTTTTCCATTTTCAATTTCAGAAACCTTTCAGCAACGTAATACCAATTCTAGCATTTCCGAATCGCTAACACGAGTGGAAGAAATTCAAACGTTATGTTCTAAGAAAAATAAAACCTTACTCGTTTATCTTTCCATGGCTTTTGGTAATCCATACAACGATGAATGGAGCAGTGAGATTGTTATAAAATGGGTAAATCAATTGCATCAATTAGGAATCAGAGAAATAGCATTAGCCGATACAACTGGCGTATCCGACAAAGAAAACATACACTATTTATTTAATCGTTTAATCCCGGAATTTAAAGATGTGGAATTCATTGCGCATTTGCATTCGCGTAAAGAAAATAGCAGCGAAAAAATAAATGCTGCTTTTGAAAGTGGCTGTAAACGTTTTGATTCGGCCATTCATGGTTTTGGTGGTTGCCCAATGGCAAAAGATGATTTAACAGGCAATATTGCTACTCAAGATGTATTAAGCTACTTTGAATCAAAAACCATTGATTTAAATTTAAACAAAGATGCCTTGTTTACTTCCATGGAAAAAAGCTGGGAAATTTTTAATCATTATCATTAAATTTTAACAGAACATTCGTAAAAATGTATTGTTTTTATACAAAAATGTTTACTTTTGATGCTGAAAATTAAAATGAATCAACAATCAAACATCGTCATTATTAAGATCCTTCCGTAGGAAAGGGTTTTTTTGTACTATATTAACAAGCCTTTCCATTGTGAAAGGCTTTTTTTTTGATTGTGATTTATTTAAAAATGTAAAACAAACTAATATTTAATAAAATGTACTACAACAACGAAACAATTGTCTACTTTAACGGAGAATGGTTAAAAGCAAAAGACGTTATGGTTAGTCCATACGTTCAGGTTATGCATTATGGAAGCGGAGTTTTTGAAGGAATTCGCTCTTATGCAACTCCAGATGGCCCACGTGTTTTTAAGTCGGAGGAACACTATAAACGTCTGCTTTATTCTGCAGAAAAAATGCATTTAAAGTTTGATTATACGCCTGAGCAACTTACTCAAATAACTTATGAATTACTGGAAAAAAACAATTTAAGCAATGCATACATTCGTCCTTTAGTGTATGCAGGTCAAAATATGTCATTAACTCCAACTGGTGAAGTACATTTTTTCCTTTGTGCTTGGGAATGGGGAAAGTATTTAGGAAATAAATCATTAGATGTAATGGTTTCTTCCTATCAACGTCCAAATCCAAAATCTTGTCATGTGGAAGCAAAAGTAACAGGACATTACGTGAATTCTATTCTAGCTACTACTGAAGCTAAAAACAAAGGTTTTGATGAAGCATTATTGTTAGATGCAAACGGGAATGTTGCTGAAGGTCCGGGAGCTAATTTCTTTTATGAAAAAGATGAAGTACTTTATACGCCACCTCTTGGAAATATCTTATCCGGAATTACCCGCGCAACCATTATTGAGTTGTGTCAGGAATTAGGATTTAAATTAGTTGAAAAGCATTTTACTCCAGATGAAGTAAAAGGAGCTGATGGTGCATTCTTTACAGGTACTGCTGCTGAAGTAGCAGGTATTTCATCGCTTGATCGTGTACCTTTTAAATTGAAATGGGAAGATACACTTGGTTATGTGCTACAAGCAAAATACATCAGAAGAGTAGCTTTTAATGAATATGGAAATTTTTCATTGGTTTAGTATATTAAAAAACATAATAAAATTGATTTTCATTGTATATTAAAGAAATATAGTTATTTTGAAATGATGAAATTGGCGAAGCAAAGGCAAACAAAAGCGTTAAGAAATGTTGAAGCCTTGGAAACATTTTAGCTTTTGTTTGACGGTCGCAATTTATTGCGATTGCCTTGGCAATTACTTGATTTTTCTTTGATACTTTCTTTTAATCAAGTAAAAGAAAGTATTAAGGATAAAAGCAAATATTATTTAAACAATTTTAATTTAAATAGCAAGTTCAAGCAAAGTCGAGAGCATAAATAAAAATTTTAAAAAAATATAAATAGATAATTAATCTATGGAACTAAACAAATACAGCAAAACTGTTACACAGGATGAATCTCAACCTGCATCACAGGCAATGCTTTACGGCATTGGCTTAACAGAAGAGGACATGAAAAAACCGTTGGTTGGTATTGCTTCTACCTGGTACGAAGGAAACACGTGTAACATGCACCTTAACGGACTTTCCAAATTTGTAAAGGACGGCGTTAATGCAAATGGTTTGGTTGGACTTCAATTCAATACCATTGGTATAAGCGATGGGATTACCAACGGAACCGAAGGCATGCGTTACTCGCTTGTTTCACGTGAAGTAATTGCAGATTCAGTTGAGGCGGTTACTGCTGCACATTATTACGATGGATTAGTTACTATTGCCGGTTGTGATAAAAATATGCCGGGAATGACAATGGCCATGATTCGTTTGAATCGTCCATCGTTAATGGTTTACGGAGGCACTATTGCTTCTGGAAATTACAAAGGAAAAAAATTAAATATCGTTTCTGCTTTTGAAGCATTGGGTGAAAAATATGCAGGCAAAATAAGCGAGGAAGATTACAAAGGAATCATTAAAAATTCTTGTCCAGGCGCAGGCGCATGCGGCGGGATGTACACGGCAAACACCTTGTCTTCTGCTATTGAAGCATTGGGGTTAAGTTTGCCATACAGTTCTTCCAACCCTGCCATGAGTAAAGAAAAAAGAGAGGAATGTGTAGAGGCAGGTAAATACCTCAAATTACTTTTAGAAAAAGACATCAAGCCATCCGACATCCTTTCAAAAAAAGCATTTGAAAATGCATTCAGAGTAGTAGTTGTGTTAGGTGGTTCAACCAATGCCGTACTTCATTTAATCGCTATGGCAAAAACTGCCAATATAGATTTCATATTAGACGATGTGGCTCGCATGAATGAAGAAACTCCTTTGATTGCTGATTTAAAGCCAAGCGGTAAATATTTAATGGAAGATGTTTTCGCCATTGGCGGAGTTCCTGCAATAATGAAGTATTTGTTATCAAAAGGATTGCTGCATGGCGATTGCTTAACGGTTACCGGAAAAACATTAAGAGAAAATTTAGAAGCTGTAAACGATTTACCTGCAGAACAAGACATTATTTATCCAGTAGAAAAGCCATTAAAGAGTTCAGGCCACTTAAGAGTATTATATGGAAATCTTGCTCCTGAAGGTTCTGTTGCAAAGATTACCGGAAAAGAAGGTGAACTATTTTCAGGACCTGCAGTTGTGTTTGAAAATGAGTTTGATTGCATCAGAGGAATCCGTGAAGGTGAAGTAAAACCCGGACAAGTGGTAGTTATCAGAAATGAAGGCCCAAAAGGCGGGCCGGGTATGCCAGAAATGTTGAAGCCAACTTCTGCATTAATTGGTGCGGGTTTAGGAAGCAGTGTAGCTTTAATTACTGATGGTCGTTTCTCCGGTGGCACACACGGATTTGTAGTTGGACATGTTTGTCCGGAAGCTTTTGATGGCGGACCAATTGCATTGGTAAAAAATAATGATATTATTACCATTGATGCGGTGAAAAATACGATTAACATTGAAGTTTCAGAAGATGAGTTGCAGAACCGTAAAAAGAATTGGAAACAACCGGAACTTAAAATTAAAAAAGGAATTCTTTATAAATACGCTAAACAAGTTAGTTCAGCAAGTAAGGGATGTATTACGGATATGTAGTTATGAATTCATTAAAAGTAATTGTCACTTCGAGCGAAGTCGAGAAGTGATATTAAAAAAGGAAAGTAATAAACTATAAACGTATTTAGTTCTCGACTACGCTCGAACTGACAAAAAGCTTGGCTCATTGAGCGAAGTCGAAATGTAGACAAGGAAAAGATGAAATAAAAAATAGTTCTCGACATCGCTCGAACTGACAAAAAGCTTGGCTCATTGAGCGAAGTCGAAATTTAGACAAGGAAAAGATGAAATAAAAAATAGTTCTCGACTACGCTCGAACTGACAAAAAGCTTGGCTCATTGAGCGAAGTCGAAATGTAGACAAGGAAAAGATGAAATAAAAAATAGTTCTCGACTACGCTCGAACTGACAAAAAGCTTGGCTCATTGAGCGAAGTCGAAATTTAGACAAGGAAAAGATGAAATAAAAAATAGTTCTCGACTACGCTCGAACTGACAAAAATATTGTCACATTGAGCGAAGTCGAAATGTAGACAAGGAAAAGATGAAATAAAAAATAGTTCTCGACTACGCTCGAACTGACAAAAATATTGTCACATTGAGCGAAGTCGAAATGTGAACACAAAAGAGTTCTCGACTTCGCTCGAACTGACAAATTTGTTTAAATAAATTTTTAAAATGAAAAAACACGATAAGTATTTTAAAGAAGTTACAGGCGCAGAAGCCGTTATTCTTGCCTTACTGGATGAAGGGGTAAAAGATATTTTCGGATATCCTGGCGGAGCCATCATGCCTGTATATGATGCGCTATATGATTACAGCGATCAAATAACGCATTATTTGGTTCGTCACGAACAAGGCGCAACACACGCTGCACAAGGTTATGCACGCGTATCAGGCAAACCCGGTGTTGCTTTAGCAACATCTGGTCCGGGAGCAACCAACCTAATTACAGGGATTGCTGATGCGCAAATTGATTCTACACCATTGGTATGCATTACAGGACAGGTGCATTCGCATTTATTAGGAACGGATGCCTTTCAGGAAACAGATGTAGTGGGCATTTCCATGCCAGTTACCAAATGGAATGTTCAGGTAACTAAACCTGAAGAAATTGCTCCTGCCATTGCAAAAGCTTTTTACATTGCTACATCAGGCCGTCCAGGACCGGTGTTGGTTGATATTACAAAAGATGCGCAGTTCGGTAAAACTACTTACGAATACAAAAAGTGTGAAGGAGTAAGAAGTTACTTCCCTCATCCAAAAGTAAATGAAGATAGTATCATTAAAGCGGCAGAGCTAATCAATAAATCCAAAAAGCCTTACTTACTTTGTGGGCACGGAATTTTATTATCAGGAGCTGAAAATCAATTAATGCAATTAGTTGAAAAAACAGGAATTCCGGTTGCTTCTACCTTACTTGGATTATCTGCTTTCCCACCACAACATCCATTGTATGTAGGTTATCTGGGCATGCATGGGAATTATGGCCCAAATTTATTAACTAATGAGTGCGACTTGTTAATTGCGGTAGGTATGCGTTTCGATGATCGTGTTACCGGTAATGTAAGTAAGTATGCCAAACAAGCGAAAGTAATCCACATCGAAATTGACCCTGCTGAAATCAACAAAATTATTCCTGCAGATGTTGCTGTGTTAGGTGATGCTAAAGAAGCATTAGAGTTACTTATTCCAAAAGTAAACAGCAATTCACATAAGGAATGGCTGAAACGTTTTGAAGATTGTAATAAAATCGAGCACGAAAAAGTTATTCAGCATGCTATTGAACCGAATTCTGATAAACTGAGAATGTCTGAAGTTGTTCATAAATTTCACGTGTTAAGTAACGGAAATGCTATTGTTGCAACAGATGTGGGCCAGCATCAAATGATTACTTCTCGTTATTATAAATTCAACATTCCTAATCACAATGTAACATCAGGTGGCCTGGGCACAATGGGCTTTGGATTGCCTGCAGCCATAGGAGCGAAAGTGGCAAAACCAAAAGAACAAGTTGTTGCTATTCTTGGTGATGGTGGTTTTCAAATGACCATTCAGGAATTGGGAACCATCATGCAAAGTAATATTGGTGTAAAAATTTTAGTATTGAATAATAACTTTTTAGGAATGGTTCGTCAGTGGCAGCAATTGTTTTTTGATCGTCGTTACTCTTTTACTGAAATGAAAAATCCTGACTTCATAAAAATTGCAGAAGGCTACGGAATTAAAGGGAAAAAAATTACTGAACGTAAAGATCTTAATGAAGCCATTCATGAAATGCTTGCTTCGGAAGAATCTTATTTGTTGGAAGTAGTTGTAGAAAATGAAGAGAATGTTTTCCCAATGGTAGCAACCGGGGCGAGTGTTTCAGAAGTAATATTGGAATAAAATTTAATAATGAAAACAACATATACCATAAGTATTTTTACAGAAGATCAAATCGGTTTATTGAATCGTATAACCATCATCTTCACCCGCAGACACATTAACATTGAAAGTATTACAGCAAGTGAAATTGAAATAAAAGGAATTTATCGTTACACCATTGTGGTAACTGTTACATTAGATCAAGTTCAGAAACTCGTTAAACAAATTGAAAAACAAGTTGAAGTGTTAAAAGCATTTTATCATGTCATTCCTGAAATCATCAGCCGTGAAATTGCGTTGTATAAATTATCAGCAGATGCATTTAAGGAAAACGAATTGTTTATGAAAATCATCAACGAACAACACGCAAAAATTTTAAGTATGTCGCCTGAATTTGTAGTGGTTGAAAAAACAGGAAATGAAAAAGAAATTCAGCAACTCTTTCAGGAGTTGGAACGTTTCGGTATGCTTGAATTTGTAAGGAGCGGCATGGTTGCAGTTACCAAACCAATGCGTACCTTAACATCATATTTAAAAGAATTAGAAAATAACAATAACACCATCATTAAACATTTTAATAACTAAATAAACATGGCACAAATCAATTTTGGAGGCGTTGTAGAAAACGTAGTAACACGACAAGAATTTACTTTAGAAAAAGCACGTGAAGTATTAAAAAACGAAACCATAGCAATTATTGGTTATGGTGTTCAAGGACCAGGCCAATCACTTAACTTAAAAGACAATGGCATGAATGTGATTATTGGTCAGCGTAAAGGAGGTAAAAGCTGGGATAAAGCTATCAATGATGGTTGGGTAGAAGGCGTGAATTTATTTGATATTGAAGAAGCTTGCAAGAGAGCAACCATTATTCAATATTTACTTTCTGATGCCGGACAAATCGCATCGTGGCCTATTATCAAGCCTTACTTAACAAAAGGAAAAGCATTGTATTTTTCACATGGTTTTGGTATTACCTTCCACGAACAAACAGGAATTATTCCTCCTGCTGATGTAGATGTAATTTTAGTTGCACCAAAAGGTTCAGGAACTTCTTTAAGAAGATTATTTTTAGAAGGAAAAGGATTAAACTCTAGCTATGCAATTTTTCAGGATGCAACTGGTAAAGCAAAAGAAAGAGTATTATCACTTGGCATTGGAGTTGGTTCAGGATACTTATTTGAAACAGATTTCAAAAAAGAAGTATATTCTGATTTAACAGGTGAACGTGGAATTTTAATGGGTGCTTTGGCAGGTTTGTTTGAAGCACAATACAATGTATTGCGTGAAAAAGGACATTCGCCTTCTGAGGCGTTTAATGAAACAGTAGAAGAATTAACGCAAAGCTTAATGCCATTGGTTGCAGAAAACGGAATGGACTGGATGTTTGCAAACACCTCCGTAACTGCACAACGAGGAGCATTAGACTGGAAAGGTAAATTTAGAGATGCTGCAGCGCCTGTATTTAAAGAATTATACGAAAGTGTGGCAAGCGGAAAAGAAGCTGCACGTGTAATTTCTGAAGGAAGCAAAGCTGACTACAGAGAAAAATTAGAACAAGAACTAAAAACAATCCGTGAATCTGAATTGTGGCAGGCAGGATCAGCAGTAAGAAAATTAAGACCATAAATGGTTTCATTAGAAAATATAAATAAAGCATCCGAATTGCTGAAAGGCGTGGCAACGCACACGCCTTTGCAATTCAACGTTCAACTGAGCGATGATTTCGATTGTCAGATTTATCTGAAGCGAGAAGACTTACAAGTTGTTCGTTCTTACAAAATAAGAGGTGCCTACAATAAAATCTCTTCACTTAAAGCTGAAGAAAAGAAAAACGGTGTAGTGTGCGCAAGCGCAGGTAACCACGCTCAAGGCGTTGCTTTCTCGTGCAGAAAACTAAACATAAAAGGAACCATTTTTATGCCTGCAACAACACCGGCTCAAAAAATCAGCCAGGTAAAACTGTTTGGAAAAGAATGGATTGAAGTTGTATTAACCGGCGACACCTTTGATGATGCCTACAAAGCATCGGTTATTTTTTGCGAAGCAAACAAAGCTGTTTTTGTTCATCCGTTTGATGATGAAAAAGTAATTGAAGGGCAAGGAACAGTTGCAAAAGAAATTTTAGAAGATGCTGATGTTCAAATAGATTATGTTCTTGTACCTATTGGTGGTGGTGGTTTAGCGGCAGGTTGCATCAGTTATTTTTCACAAACCAATCCAACCATTAAAGTTATTGGAGTTGAACCCGAAGGTGCTCCTTCCATGAAAACATCCATTGAAAATGGAGTTAATACAGAGCTTGCAGAGATTGATAAATTTGTGGATGGTGCAGCAGTTAAAAAAGTGGGGGATAAAACTTTAGGAATTTGTAAAGACAAATTAGATGAAATTGTTCTGGTTCCAGAAGGAAGAATTTGCACTACCATTTTAAACCTTTACAATCAACAAGCTATTGTTGTTGAACCTGCAGGCGCTTTAACCATTGCTGCACTCAATTATTTAAAAGATAAATTAAAAGGAAAAAAAGTGGTGTGTGTTGTTAGCGGAAGCAACAATGACATCATGCGAACTGAGGAAATTCGTGAGCGTTCGTTATTATTTGAAGGGTTAAAACATTTTTTTGTCATCCGATTTCCGCAACGTTCAGGTGCGTTGAAAGAGTTTGTTAGCAATGTACTCAGTCCTGATGATGACATCGTTCATTTTGAATACATGAAAAAGAACAACCGTGAAAACGGTCCTGCACTCATCGGAATAGAAATTAAAAAACCTGAGCATTTACAAGAGTTGAAAGCTCGATTAAAAGCGCTAGGCTTTCAATACGAGTACCTTAACAAGAATGATAATTTATTACAGTTTTTAGTTTAGATTCTCTTGTAATTGTAGTACTTTCCCGTTTTCAAACTTTAATGTTCGTGCAGGAAATTTATTATACAAGGCAATATCATGAGTAGCAAATATAATAGCTGTTCCTGATTTACTAATTTCCAAAAACAATTGCATAATTTCTACTGATGTTTCCGCATCTAAATTACCTGTTGGCTCATCTGCCAAAATTATTTCAGGCTTATTAATCAAAGCGCGTGCAACACAAACTCGTTGTTGTTCACCGCCCGATAACTCATAAGGCATTTTTTCTCCTTTACCGGCAAGCATTACTCTGTTTAATACATCTGTAATTTGTTTTCTGATATCATCTTCATTTTTCCAGCCTGTTGCCTTCATCACAAATCGAAGATTTTCATAAACAGAACGATCGTTTAACAACTGAAAATCTTGAAAAACAATACCAATTTTTCTTCTTAAAAATGGAATCTCTTTCTTTTTCAGTTTTACCAAATCAAAGCCGGCAATTTTACCTTCACCTTTTTTTAAAGTCAATTCACCATACAATGTTTTAAGCAAACTACTCTTTCCACTACCTGTTTTACCAATTAAATAGACGAATTCACCCCTATTAATCATTAACGATAAATCGGTAACAACAGGATTGATATCCTGAAAAATTGTAATATGGTTTAATTGAATGATAGGTGTTGTGTTCATACTTTGTATCTGTATGTAAAAATAAAAGAAGCGATAGCTTTAATTTTTAAGCAATTGTAATTATTTAAACACAACCACGTTAATAACTTAAACCATACCTTAAATAAGCCCTGACTTTTCAAAACTATTTTTACTACACTAAAATCACGATAATGAATAAGGCAAAACTCCTCATTGTTTTGTTATTTGTATTTGTAGGAATTACATACGCACAAAGAACTACTATCTACATTGAACAAGATAAAGAATATAAAACAGCCATTAACTTGTTTGAAAAAAAGCAATTTAATGCGGCTTTAAATGCCTTTGATACTTACGTAAAAAAAGTTGATCAAACTTTAGTTGGCATTGATGCTGAATTTTATGCGGCTGTATGTGCAATAGAATTGTTTCATAAAGATGGTGAATGGCGAATGAAAGAATTCATTAAAAAACATCCTGAGAGTATTAAGATAAAACAAGCCCATTTCTATTTAGGAAAATCCAATTTCAGAAAGAAAAAATACGAAGAAACCATTCAGTTTTTAGAACAAGTTGATATTTATGAATTGGAAAAGGATGAGTTGGCCGAATTATATTTTAAAAAAGGTTACAGTAATCTGGAAACCGGAAAATTAGATAAAGCAAAGCTTGATTTTTTTGAGATTAAAGATGTAGATAATAAATATACTCATCCTGCTAATTACTATTATTCTCACATTGCATATGCTGAAAAAAATTACGAAACAGCAGTTGAAGGTTTTTTACGATTAAGGAACAACGAAACCTTTGGTTCAGTTGTGCCATATTACATTGCGCAAATTTATTTTCTGCAAGGAAAATACGAAGATGTAATTCGAGTTGCACCTCCATTATTAAATGATTCGAACTTTGTACAGAAAAAAGATGAAATAAATCAGATAATAGGTGAATCTTATTTTAAATTAAAAGATTATAAAAATTCATTATCCTTTCTTTCAAAACATGGGGCTTCAACAGCACACGAAAACTATCAGCTGGGGTTTGCCTATTACCAAACTGAAAACTGTAACGCAGCAATTCCTTTTTTTGAAAATGCTACTGCAAATGAAGACTCTATAGCACAAAGCGCATTTTATCATTTAGCAGGTTGTTACTTAAAGTTAAATCAAAAAACAAAAGCAAGAAGTTGTTTCTTCAATGCTCAAAAATTAGAATTTGATTCATTAATTAAAGAACAATCCATGTTTAATTTTGCCGTACTTTCTTACGAGCAAGATTTTAATCCTTTCAATGAATCCATACACGCCTTTAAAAATTATTTAATCAACTATCCTAATTCAAGCAGAAAAGACGAGTCATACACCTATCTGGTTAATTGTTTTTACCTCACAAAAAATTACACTCAAGCCATTTCTGTCCTTGAAAAAATAAATTCGCCTGATCTTGTACTTACTCAGATTCATCAAAAAATGATTTATTTTAAAGGTGTTGAATTCTATAATAATGCACAACTCGATTCAGCTAGGCATTATTTTGTTGCTACAATATCAATGAATTTAGATCCTGTTATCACTGCACAAGCAGCATATTGGAATGCGGAAATTTATTATCAAAACAGAGAATACAATAAAGCTATTGAAGCCTACAAAAGCTTTCAATTGTTTCAGGGTGCATATAGTTTAAAAGAATACGAACTTTCAAATTACAATATTGGTTATTGTTATTTTCAACTTAAAGGCAAGCAAGATTTTGAAAATGCAGGAATTGCATTTAGAAAATTTTTAAGTTCTAATGTAAGTGGCAATGAAATTAAAAAAGCAGATGCATATGTTAGAACAGGCGATTGTTACTTCTTAAGTAAAGTGTATGAAAGTGCACGTAGTAATTACGAAGCCGCAATACAACTTAAAAAAATTGATGTAGATTATGCCATCTATCAAAAAGCGATTTGTGATGGACTTCTAAAAAACTATCAGGATAAGATTAATGGATTAAAATTACTCGAAAGTGATTACAGTTCATCTCCTTACATTTCTTCTGTTTCTTTTGAAATTGCAGAAGCTTACAAGGCCATGAAGGATGATGAAAATGCTATTACTTATTATAAAAAAACATTGGAAAAATATCCTAACTCTAGTGTTGCTAATGATTGTGTTACATCAATCGGATTAATCTACTATAACCGAAAAGAAGACGATAAAGCATTTGAGTATTTTGATCGTATAGTAAAACAAAATCCACAATCAGATGCCGCACAAAGTGTTTTACCATTAATCAAAGAAATTTTTAAAACTAAAAATGATCCTGAGGCACTCGAGAATTATTTTACATCAATTGGTAGTTCAGTAAATTCTAGCGAATTAGACGCACAATATTTTGAGAAAGCACGAAAATTATATTACGATGATAAAAATTGCGAACAGGCTTTTCCTGAATTACAAAAATACATTACAAAATTTCCTTCAGGTAAATTTAGTTTAGAAGCTAACTTCTGTATGGCTGAATGCGCATACAGTAAAGAAAACTATACTGATGCCTTAAAAGGATACGAGTTTGTAGTTGCTAAACCACGAAGTTTGTTTTCTGAAATAGCCTTACAAAAATCAGCCTACATCAACTACAAGGAAAAAAACTACGAAAAGAGTTTACCTATTTACATGCAACTGCAGGATTTAGCTGAAACAGCTCAAAACAAATTAGCCGGAAAGCTTGGAGCGATGCGTTCTGCATACTATTCTAAAAAATACGATACCGCTGTTGAACAAGCAACAAAAGTATTGGATGATGAAAAAGTAAGTGCGCAACAAATTACTGAGGCACGAACAATCAGAGGCAAATCACTTTACTTAACAAATCGTAAAGAGGAATCTATTTCTGATTTAAAATATTTAACTAAAAACGCTAAAAACGAAAGTGGTGCAGAAGCTTATTATCTATTAGCAGAATATTATTATTCAAACAAAGATTTTAATGAAGTTGAAAAAACAGTGAATAGCCTCTTCAACTATTCTTTCACTACCACTTTTTGGAGTACAAAAGCCATGCTAATTATGGCCGATGTATATTTAGAAAAAAATGAAGAACAAAATGCTGAAGCTGTTTTGCAAACCATCGTAGATAATGCTGAACATATTGAATTCACAAAAGTTGCAGAAGAAAAATTAAAAAAGCTCAAAGAAAAACAGCAACTACGTGTAATGCCGCCAGCAGAAAGTAACATGCAAGTTGAATTTAAAAACAACAGCACTGATATCATTTTATACGACAGCATTGCTCCTGTAATTGACAGTACTAATATCCAACTTCAACCTCAAAAATCTGAATAATGAAATTATATATCCATCTGTTTTTATTTATATTAATTTCCACAAATCTGTTTTCACAAACTGGTGTAGAAGAAATTAATGTAGTTGTGCAAAGTGGCTTTGAAGCTAAAATTAAAGATGCTGTAAAACAAAGCGATTTGCCGGTTATTTTAGATACCGTAAAAAAATTAAAAAATAAAGAGCTTGGTATCTCTCCTAAAATTATTCATACCAGCTATACCGCACAACCGATAGTAGCTGCAAAAATGGTAAACGAGCCATTATCAAAATTGTATTACTCCTATTTAAAAATGGCCGCAGGCAATTATAACAGCCCACTGGCTGAATTTTACATCAACAATATGCGCTCAAAAGATTATCAATACGGCGCTTATTACAGGCATTTTTCTGCTCGCTATACCCCAGAAGGTTTAGGTTTAGCAGCATTTAGCGACAATGAATTAAAAACCTATGTAAAGAAGTACTACAAAAAACATTGCTTGAGTGCCGATTTAAATTATAATAGAAATGTAAATCAATTTTATGGCTACGCTGATTCGTTAACAAAAAAATTTGATGAAACATTAGCCTTCAGAAAACAACTTATTAATACAATTGAAGGGAAATTAAATTTAAAAAGCTATTATACCGATTCCAACAAAATTAATCATGATATAAAACTGAATTTCTATAACATTACTGATAATTTTGAAACAGCTGAAAATAATATAAACGCGGAAGGCTTACTCAACTTTTTCGTGAATAAAGAAAAATTAAACACATTTGTTTCCGTTGATTATTACAATACAAAATCTGCAAGAGATACCACCAATAACTTAATCGTTCGTTTAAATCCATACTTTGAAGCTGGTGGCAAAAAATGGAAAGTTGATGTAGGTATTAATTTAGCTGCTGATAAATTCGCAGACACAACAACGAAATTTTATTTCTCACCTAAATTAAACATACATTACGACATCTATAATAATTTCATAATTCCTTATGCAGGATTAAGCGGTGGCTTAATAAAAAATTCATTTAGGAGTTTTGTAAGCGCCAATCCATTTATTTATTCTAGTCAAAACTATTTAAATACTTTTAATTTAATTACCGCGTATGCCGGTATTAGAGGTGTTTTGAGTGCCAAAACATCGTATGATGCAAAAGTGAGTTATGGAACTTATAAAAACATGCACTTCTTCTTAATTAATTATGATGATTACTTTAATAATAAATTTAAAGTAGTATATAATGATGCGGCACTATTACAAGTTACCGGAGAATTAAAGTATCAGTTAAAAGAAAAAATAAATGTAATAGCCAGAGGAAATTACTACGGTTATCAATTAGATAGCAGTGCAAAAGCATGGCATCGTCCGGATTTTGATATCAATCTATCTGGTTCATACAATTTAAAAAACAAAATCATTGTAAAAGCAGATTTCTTTTACATTGGCAAACAATGGGCTTTACAAAAAGAATGGAAAGATGGGAAAAGCACAGAGAAAGCAATACAATTAAAAGGTTTTGCAGATGTTAACTTAGGCGCAGAGTACAGGTATAGTAAATTCTTATCCTTCTTTGTAAACTTTAATAATATAGCAAATGTTCGTTACTATCGATGGGATCGTTATCCAACACAACGATTTAATGCTATGATTGGCGTTACTTTTGTGCCGTTTTAAAAAAGGGTGTAATACTTTAACTTTTACTTTCCAATAAATTGATTTTATCTTTTAGTAATTGAATAATTTCATCTTTTTCTTTTAGTCTTAGCTCGTACTGATTAATCAATTCTTCAGGCAGATTAATATATTGTGCAAAATTACCACCACTTTGATCTTTGTTGTTAAAAATGATGGATTGATCTCCAAAAAGTTCAGCAGGATTTACATCAAGAATTTTACTCAATGATGCAATCTCTTCACTGTTAAATTTAATTGATCCATTTTCTCGTCTTGAATATTGAGATTGATTTAAACCTAATTCATGAGCAATACTATCCTGTGAGATTTTTTTTACTTCTCTAAAATATTTTACTTTTTCGTGGAGTTTCATGTCAACCTTTTTATTCAAATATAAGTAATATTCTCTAATCACATAAACTATGCTATACACTCATTGTAAGATTATTTTATTGCAAATATCATTGTTGTGAATTTAAAAAATCATTTATGAAATAGCCATGAGTCAACTCAAACAAACATGAATGAAGATACATGGAATATAACATATGGCAATTAAAAACAATAAAAACATACATATGAATTTAAATCATATAAACTTCTATTCGTTAATTATGTTGTTTCTTTTGAGCTTTAACGGGATTCATGCTCAATCTATAGAGCGCGTATTATTTAGTTCAGCAGCTTCAGCAAATGATAATTTTCAGCCGATTGTTGGCGCGCCTTATGGAGCTGCTATAAACACCGGAACAGGGAATCTGGAGGTAAGCGCTGAATATGGTGAAAATAATTTTTTTTCGGTTAATGTAGATAAATCAGTAACGATTCAGCAAAGCAGCATAAAAGTTTACCCCAATCCAACTCAAGATAAATTAATTGTTGATTTGAGTCAGTTACAAGAACAAAATATTACCATTTGCATAACTGATTTACAAGGCAAATTAATTCATAATCAAAAAGCGCTGTTAAAAACAGAAAGCATTGATTTCAGTAAATATGCTACTGGTGTTTATCTCTTACAACTAAATCAACCTAATGGCTTAGTTCAAAGTTACCGCATCGTTAAACAATAATTCAATTAAAATAAATCCAAAATGAAAAAAGTAAAACTAGCTTTATTAAGCATTCTTGTCGCGTATCAGTTTTTTGGACAAACCAGTATCCCGCAATTGGTAAGCTTTAGCGCTGTAGTCCGTGATGCAAATAATCAGCCTTTAGTCAATACGCCTATCAGTATTCGCTTAACGTTTAAAGAAGGTGGGCAAAATGGCACAAGTGTGTATTGCGCATTGCATCAAAATACCACTAATCAAAATGGATTTATGAGCATACAATTAAACCGAAATGTATTGGGCACAGGTTGTAATGGAGCTCCAAGCACCGCATTTGAAAATATTCCTTGGCAAAATGGTTCCTATTGGATGGAAGTAGAATACCAAACTATACCCGGTTCACCATTTATTAGTTTAGGGCAATTGGAATTAGCCAGTTCGTTTTATGCATTTGCAGCCGGCTCGGCAGAACGGGTAACCAATTTTGATTTAACAGGAGCTAGTTCAGGAGATGTAATAAGTTATAATAGCAGCAACGGAAAATGGGAGGCTGTCCCTGCCAGTGGCATCGCTGGACCTCAGGGGCCACAAGGTCCTCAGGGATTACAAGGACCTTCGGGTAATAATGGCTCAAACGGAACAAATGGTTTAGATGGAAAAAACACTTTGATTAAAACAACCACTGAAGCTGCCGGAGTAAATTGCGCAACAGGTGGAACAAAAATAGAAGCCGGGTTAGATGCCAATAATAACGGAACATTGGATGCAGCTGAGGTAAATGTGGCTTTAACCAAATATGTTTGTAATGGTACGCAAGGTCCCGTAGGTAATGGTTACCAAAATGGAACTGCAACTAATCAGATTAATTACTGGAATGGCAGCGCTTGGGTAACCTTAAACCCTGGCTTTAACGGTCAAAGTTTAACAATTTGCAATGGAGCGCTTACTTGGACAACAGGTGGAATTTGCCCGGGCACAATAAGCGCATTAAATTGTGGAAGCGCTAACATTATTGGCAATTTGTATCAAAATACTATAGCGAGTGGCGTAAGCGCAAGCATACCTTATACAGGTGGTAATGGTGGGCCTTATGCTGCGCAAAGTATAAACTCAACAGGTGTTGCAGGCTTAACGGCTAATTTGAGTGCTGGTTACTTTGCCAATGGTTCTGGCTCTGTGAGCTTTAACATTTCGGGTACACCTTCGGTAGCTGGTACAGCTACGTTTGCTGTTAACTTAGGAGGGCAGAGTTGTAACCTTACGCTGAGTGTAGGCGCAGGCCAAGTGTTTTGTGCAGGGGTTACAATGGTTGTTGATGTTACCAACCCTACAACGGGTAAAACCTGGATGGATAGGAATTTAGGCGCTAGTAGAGCTGCTACCAGTAGCACGGATTCATTAGCTTATGGTGATTTATACCAATGGGGAAGAGGAAATGATGGCCATCAATGCAGAAACTCTACCACCACAGATATATTGAGCATCACTGACCAAGCTGGAAATGCTAATTTTATTTTGGCACCTAATACGCCTTACGACTGGCGCAGCCCACAAAACACTAATTTATGGCAGGGAGTTAACGGCGTAAACAACCCATGCCCAAATGGTTACCGCATTCCTACTGATACAGAATTAAATAACGAACGTTTAAGTTGGGTGCAGGCTCCAATAAATAGTACAAATACTTCTGTCGGCGCTTTTGCCTCCCCACTTAAATTACCTTTGGCAGGATACCGCGGCAGCAGTAATGGCACGCTCAACAATGTAGGCATATATGGAAACTATTGGAGCAGGACGATTAGCGCTACCCTTTCACGCTACCTCGACTTCGGTAGTAATTATGGCTATATGATTAATAGCAACAGAGCGGACGGCTTATCGGTACGTTGCATAAAAGATTAAAAAAAATTGAGTTTTATTGCAAGTGAACTAAATAAAGCTAATAGTCAATTATAAAATTTAAAGGTGAAGAACCCATTTTCATTTAAAATATTCTTTAAAAGTTTATTAAAAATTTCTTTAATATGTTTATGCATTTTGTTTTTAATCAGCATTCTATGCTTATTATTTTATCCATTAATAAAACAATTGCTCTATTGTGAAATAAAAGAAAACAAAATTGTTGAGCTCTATCAACTTATATTATCAATTATTGTATCCATTACGGCAACTGCTCTATTCTTAAAAAAGAATAGAGATCATGCTGCTGATTATTTAATTCAAGATCTTGAAATTTTAGAATACTCATGTTACAAAAAAATCAGAACAACTCTTGTAAATCCAACACCTTTTGACCGAAAAATAGATTTTGCTTTTCTGATTATTACAAAGGAAGATACAGATATTCTAGATGAAATTAAGAATAATATGAATAAATCATTTTGTTCTACAAATAAGCTAAATAAATTGAAGTATCATGGCGCATTAATAAATGAAAATTTTGCTTTTATACCATTAAGCTATTACACTTCGGAGAATATAAAAGTGGGTAATGAAAAATTAATTTTTGAAGTAGGAATAGCAACTAATTTTATCAATAAATCAGGACAAAATAATAGTGAAGTTAAAAATGTATCAAAGTTTTATAATGTCCGTTTTTTTGTGTTCAGACCTGAAACAGATTTAAATAGTTATCACAGAAGTGTTTCAGCTGTATTTGCAACACCATTCAACTTACAATATACATTTAGTTCGCTTCAACCAAAATAATTATGTAACACATTTTGTTTAGGAATAAATTTTCCATAATATCCGTATGTCTAGTCCTGAAAAAGTTGACTACTAAATCGAGCCTCAAAAAGTAAATTTTTAAATTCTTCACACTTTTTTAATTGCCAAGGGCAAACATGCTGCGCAAGTTTGAGCCGGTTTTTGTGTTAGCATATGTGCAAAAAGTATAGAAATTGCCAAGATAATTTCATTTTTAACAGCGGGTAAGGCATGACGCTGCGTAATGAAGAGAAGCGGTGAGTCAATTTTAGTGTAGCACGAGGTACGGCAATTATCCGGTGGATAATTGAGCAGGGTTGTGGGTGGTGCAAGCTTAAAAATTGTGCGAGGAGCTTAGGTATTGCTGCGTCTTGATTTCTTTTTCATTTTTCCTTCGCTTAGCCTTCCTCAAATGTGCACTGCACATTTGCTCTAATCAAGTAAAAGAAAGTAAACATAAAAAATAATTTATAAAATGAATATTAAGTAGACCCTAATTAGGGTTAGCTCAAAAACACTCCTTTCTATTTTTAATGCTTACTTTCTTTAGCTTGATCTAAAGAAAGTAACAAAGAAAAATCAAGAACAAACGATTGCGCTTGCTCTCTGCTTTTTTCTTAACGGTCAGCCATTCCACCTGGCTGCCCTAAATAAAGCATTCACCCGAATCGGCACCGCGTTTGTTCATGGCTTACGCACTGTTAAAAATAAAAATTCGACCTAGCATTGCTGATTGACCTCTCCCTCTCATCCCTCTCCAAGGGAGAGGGACGATTAATATCTTAGTAACAAAATAAATTTTGCGACCAAAATTTATCGCCTTTCTCCCTTGGAGAATGGAGGGAATGAGGTCAGCAGTCGAGAGTTTTTTTGGTTCTTTTTTTGACGGTTAAAAAAAGAACATCATAACTTATTAATGCAAGGGTTTTTATTGTTTTACTATAAATACCTTGCATTTATTTTTTGAAAAACGCTCCAAAACTCTTTATTTATAAACATTTATAAGGTCTGAGCAGACCCTAATTAAAATTAAATAAAATATTTTTATTAGAAGACTCTTTTCCTGCGTTTCAATATAGACAACATCAGTGCTAAAAAAATTAAAGCAATTAGTATAGTGCCCAAATCCTGAAAATCGGGTAAGCCAAATTTAAAAAGTGATCTAAAGTAAGGGACAATTATCAGTAGTAAAAGAATAGTAACTATTATTAAATTCGTAATTATAATTGGTTTACTTATTTGGTATAAACTTTTTATCATGCTTTCTTTTCTTGAAAGCTGATTGATGACTAATAATAAATTTCCTGAAACAAAGGCAATAAAAACATTTGCTCGAATTTGCAGTTCATTCTGATGATTGAATTTGCTGATAAAAAACACAAGCAAGGTGGTGCCAAATAACATCAACCCTTCTATGATGCTTTTTTTCCATTCATGTTGATTAAAAAACTTTACAAAAGCACCTCTAGGTGGAATAAGCATCGTGTTTTTTTCTTCTTTAATTTGTTCAAATGTAATCGAGCTAATTGGATCAATCATTAACTCTAACAACACAATATGTATTGGCATTAATAAAATCGGAAAATCAGTAATAAACGCAGGAAGGAGTGTTAATCCTATTATGGGTATGTGTATTGAAATTATATACGAAAAAGCTTTTTGTAAATTATCGTATGTTCTTCTTCCTAATTGTATACCTGTAACAATTGAATTAAAATTGTCGTCCATTAAAATAATTGCAGCGGCATCTTTTGCAACAGCTGTTCCCCTTTTGCCCATAGCTATTCCAACATCAGCTGCTTTTAATGCAGGTGCGTCATTTATCCCATCACCTGTCATACTTACTACTTCGTTGTTGTTTTTTAAAGCATTAACAATTCGTAATTTTTGTAAAGGTTTTACACGATAAAATAATTGTATTTTTTTAATGTGTTCTGATAATTTTTCATCGTTCATTTCTTCTAATTCATCTCCTGAAACAATCATTCCGTCTGTATAAATTTCAGCCTGTTTAGCAATTTCTACTGCTGTTTCTCGGTAGTCGCCTGTAATTAATTGTAATTTTATTCCAGCTCCTTTACATAATCTAACAGCTTCTTTTACTCCAACTCTTAATGGATCTTCAAAAGCTATCCATCCCATAAACAACAACTTAAAGTCTTCTTGTTTAATCGGATAATTTTCAGTTACAAACTCTTGTTTTCCTACTCCTAAAACGCGTAAGCCTTTTTTCGTAAAATCATTTAATACTTTGATGTGTTTTGTTTTCTCTTCGGGAGTTAAATTACATCTGTTTAAAATTTCTTCTGGAGCTCCTTTAACTGCTGCAAAAAAATGATCTGTTTTTATAACACGTGTAACCGACATCACATCTTTATTAAAAGAAAATTCTTTTATAATTGTATGTTTTAAAGTCTGATTTAAAATAGAAGATGCTAATTTTCGAATTGCAATCTCCATTGGATCACTTGAAAATTCAGGGCAAGCAAAATAAGCAATAGCAATTAAGTCGGTTAATTCAAGTTGTTTAGGTAAAAAATCAGGATTTGAAAAAATTGTTATGCCATTATACGTATACGTCAACTCCATTTTATTTTCTGTAATGGTGCCTGTTTTGTCGGTGCATAAAAAACTCGTTGAACCTAAATTTTCAATTGCTGCAGGATAACGTGTGAGCACATTGTTTTTTGCTAATTTCCATGAACCTAATGTTAAGAAAACAGTTAGCACCACCGGAAACTCTTCTGGCAAAATAGCCATGGCAGAGGATAATCCAATAAGTAAGGATTGTATAAAATTTCCTCTTAAAAAATAAAATAAAAAAATTACAGCTATACAAATTAAAACGCCGGTTAAAAATAATTTTCTTACCAACACATTCATTTCTTTTTGCAAACGTGTTTCGTTAGAAGGAATTTCAAGTAAACTCTTACCTATTTTACCTAATTGTGTTTCGTTTCCAATTTCAGTTACTAATGCCTTTGCGTGACCTTGAATTATAAAAGTTCCTGCATATAACTTATTATTATCATTAAATAACGTATTACTTTTAGTTACAGGAAAAGATTCGCCACTTAAGTGCGATTCGTTAATCAACAAATTAGTTGATTCAATTAAACTGGCATCTGCAGAAACTAAATCACCTTCTTCTAAAATTAAAATATCGTCTGTTACAATTTCTCTTGACTTTATTTTTATTATTCCATTTGCCCTCTGAACGGTTGCAAATGGAGCATTTAACTTTTTTAATTCACTTAATGCTTTTTCAGTTTTTTGGCGCTGATAAAATGTAATAAAAATGATGATACTCACGGAAAACAATAATACTGATCCTTCCAACTTATCGCCAATCAGTAAATAAATACTGGCACAGGAAATAAGTAGTATAAACATGGGCTCACCGATGATCTCAGAGAAAAAGAGTACTATTTTGTTTTTTTCTTTTTCACTTAATTCATTAAATCCATGTTGAAGTCTTCGCGATGCAACTTCCTCGTCGTTTAAAGGTTTCACTTATTACATTTAAAATGTGCTCAACTAAACAACACATAATTTCAAGTTTAAAAAATGAAAAAATGAATGGATCTAAATGATTTTAGCTTTTGTAAACCAATTTGACTCGTAATTTTTATATAAATTCGTAACACCTATTTTTATGAAAAGTATTTTATCAATTGAACAGGTTTCAAAAAATTATTCGGGGCATGTCGCACTTTCGGAGGTGTCACTAGAAATACCCGAAGGATCGGTATTTGGTTTACTTGGCCCAAATGGTGCAGGTAAAACATCGCTCATCCGAATTATTAATCAAATCACAGCTCCTGATAGCGGAAACGTTTATTTAAAAGGTGAGAGATTAAAACCTCAACACACAGAATTTATTGGCTACTTACCTGAAGAAAGAGGTTTGTACCGTAAAATGAAGGTAGGCGAACAATGCATTTATCTGGCTCGTTTAAAAGGTATTTCTAAAAAAGATGCTGTTTCAAAACTAAATTACTGGTTTGAAAAATTTGAAATGAAATCGTGGTGGAATAAAAAAGTGGAAGAATTGAGTAAAGGCATGCAGCAAAAAGTACAGTTTATTGTTACTGTTTTACACGAACCTCAACTACTTATTTTAGATGAACCATTCAGTGGCTTTGATCCTATAAATGCGAATCAAATTAAAAACGAAATTCTTGATTTAAAAAACAAAGGTGCAACAATTATTTTTTCTACCCATAACATGGGCTCGGTAGAAGAGTTGTGTGACAACATTGCGCTAATTAATAAATCGAAAAAAATACTTGATGGTTCAGTAAAAGAAATTCGCAAACAATTTAAAACAAATATTTTTACTATAGGATTTCACGGTAACATGTTAGCGTTTACAAATGCCTTATGGACAGGTGCTGAATTACTTGACCACAAAAGTGAAGACAACAACACGCATATTGCAAAAGTAAAATTACTGAACAATAACAAAGCAAATAATTTGTTAAGTGCGGTAATGCCGGTGGCAGAGGTTTTTTCATTTAATGAAATCATCCCTTCTATGAATGATATATTCATTCAGTCAGTACAATCTGAGAACCCAAGTATAATTGGCACACAAAGCATGTTTACTGAATAATTTTTTTAACCAATACAAAGGAGCATTTCAATGAATAAAATAAAAATCATTATCTGGCGCGAATACATTACCAGGGTAAGAAACAAAACATTCATCATCATGTCGATTCTTGGACCACTATTGGTTACTGCATTTATTGTGCTGATGGTTTGGTTACCTAACTCGGATAAAACAGAACAAAAAATCATGATTATTGATGAGTCGCAAGCCATCAACATCAGTAAACTTCTCGATAATGAATTAGTAAAATTCTCCTATCCGGGAATACCGCTGGATGAGGCAAAAGCATTGTTTCATAAAACAGATTATACTGCAATACTTTACATTTCAAGAGATTTAGAAAAGGATATTCATCCCATTTTATATTGCAAAAAAACACCAAGTTTTTCTACCGAAAATTACATCAAAACACAACTCGAAAAAAAGTTTTTTGAATGGAATCTCTCTGCCAATAATATCAATCCGCAAATTTTAAAAAGTGCGCGAAAAAAAGTGGATTTAATTGCAACCAAGTTAGATGAAAAGGGAAAAGAAATTGAAACCCGAAATGAGAATGCTGCCATTTTTGGTTTTGCTTGTGGGTTAATGATTTTCTTTTTTGTGATGATGTATGGTATGCAAGTGATGCGCAGTGTGATGGAGGAAAAAACAAATCGTATTATAGAAGTTATTGTGTCTTCGGTTAAACCTTTTGAATTGATGTTGGGTAAAATCATTGGCGTAGCCATGGTTGGCATTACTCAGTTTTTAATTTGGGTGGTGCTATCATCTACTTTAACAACAGTTGCATCAGGCATAGTATTATCAGGTGTTGTAAAAGACGTTAATATGATGCAAGAGCAAAATGAAATTGTATACAAGCAAGGCAGTAACGCTAATTTTGAGGAAATTAAAAATCCACAAAATAAACTAGAAGCCATTTCGGTTGTAAAAGATTTCTTTTCATTAAATGTTACTGAAATCATTGTTTGTTTTTTTATTTACTTCTTGGGTGGTTACTTATTGTATAGCGCTTTGTTTGCGGCCATTGGTTCTGCAGTTGACGCAGAAGCTGACACCCAACAATTTATGTTGCCAGTAATGTTACCATTGATGTCGGGGTATATGATGGCCATTGGTATTGCACAAGATCCGGAAACATCTGTAGCATTTTGGGGCAGCATCATACCGTTTACATCACCTATTGTAATGATGGTTCGTCTTCCGTTTGGAGTTCCTGCATGGCAAATTTGGCTTTCGGTTTCATTATTAATTATGGGTTTTATTTTTACAACCTGGTTAGCCGGTAGAATTTATAGAACGGGCATTTTAATGTATGGCAAAAAAATTACCTGGAAAGAGTTAGGTAAATGGTTAAGCTATAAAAATTAAATCGGGTTAACTCAGAAATAATAATTTTTTTACACATTAATATTAAAGTTAAATTCTTAAAAACAAATGCAAGTTATCTACAGTAAACCTTTAAAAAACTATGCATTATTAAATTTGTTTTTTCTTTTTTTGGCCGTCAAAAAAAGAAACAAAAAAACTCCCGGCTGCATTGCTGATTCCTTCCACTATTTTTTTCGTTCACTGATTTTTGCAAGGCTTCGCTGCACAAAAATCTACGCGAAGCGAAAAAAAGTGGAACCTGAAATCAA